>JBEHXV010000028.1:0-65742 GCA_048498515.1 Bacteroidota bacterium
GTGAATTTTAATTTTTTTAGTTGAGCCTGAAAAACCTTCAGTGTTTTTCAGTTGCGAAACTTAAAAATTAAAAGAGCGGGCTGCGATCGTTTTGACTTGTCTTTTTGTTTCTTTTTTGACTAAGAAAAAAGAAATAGATTAATTTAACCCTACATTATTCTAATACACATTGACATAAACTAAAAAAGCTTTATGTAAGCAATACATAAGGCTTTTTTTACGGACTAAGTGTTTTCTATTCTTTCACAAAACGTTTTACAATGGTTTGATTTTCGCTAGTAACCAGGCGGCAGGTATAAACACCTTTTGCAAGCTCAGCAACGTTTATCTGCGTTTGGCTCGATGTAACGGGAACAATCATTACCATTTTTCCCAAGGCATCATATACTTCAATACTTTTTGTAGAGCTCACAAGTTCTTCGTTCAGGTTAAAGGTCAATTTATCAGCTGCCGGATTTGGATAAAGCTGAACACCGTTTTCAGCGACTGCGCTATTTAAACCTGTGCAAATACTTACGCTGGCTGTTACGGCTGTTGCCAGGCTTTGGCAATCTGCCCCCTGCACCTCCCAGTTATAAAAATAATAGTAATAACTGTTTCCTGCGTCAGCGCCGGTAATACTCACCAACCCGCCAACATTGAATGGGTAACCCGATCCGCTATTGTTACGCCACATGTTTGGCAAAGTGGAAGTGCCGAGCTGGTAGTCAGTACCCGGTGTTAAATTAAAATTCAAAGCAATGGTTTGTGTCCCTGTAGGAATACTCACTACGGTTGATTGTAACACTGTTCCTGCCCCATCCCTTAATTCAATGGTTCTGTTGCCTGCACCGCCCGAAACCACTTTCACGGTTTTCAAAGTACAGGCCTGTAACACGTCAAATATTAAATACCGGTCGGCATTGGCATTAAAGTTAGAGCCGCCCCCAAATGCCGTGTTGGTTGCCGGCCCGCCAAATACCGGCGCCTGTGTCACCGAGTTAATGGCATAATAGGTAGTACTATTGGCTAATGGTGGAGTAGCATAGGTATTTCCGCTGCCCAATAAATTACCGCCTGTTGCGGCATCGTACCACTTAATGTTTCCGTTACCAGTTGCGGTTAAGGTAGCCGATGTGTTGGAGCAAATGTTCTCGTCGTTTGCAGTGGCAGGTACAGGTGAATTGATGACGATGTAACTGTTCTTTGTGAGCGAATCTTTCGATCCTGAAATACAGCCTGTAGCCACCAGCTTAACAGAGTAAGTGCCATTAGCGGTGTAGGTGTGGGCTGTAGTTGTTGCTGTGCTAGTAGTGCCATCACCAAAATCCCAGGCAAAGGATAAGCCTGCAGAAGTTGTATTATCAAAATTAATGGTAATTGGCAAGCTGCAGGAAATACTTTGGCTGGCCTCAAAGTCCGGTCCTATTACACCCGGGGCATATTGGGCTCCAACACCTACCGCGTACCAGGCATTGGTGGTTTGTATCACTTCATTCGAACAGGCACCGTATAAATCTTTAGCAGCCTGTATAGTGCAGGCACGTACATTGGCGTAATCGGTACCCGGTGTCATGTAATAGGTCATAGCCCTGTAGGCAATAGCCTGTGCCGATGTCATGGTAATGGAAGATACATTATAAGTATCATTATTATCGTTAGTACCGCTGCCACCTACCGATAACAGGTAGAACCAGTAAATGCAAGGCCCGTTGTTGGTATGCGGCTCATCATTGTTGTCCCAGTATTGACCCATGTAAGTATCGGGCTGTTGTAAACTTTTTGGGTTCGACATGTCGCGAATGGCTGAACCGGTGGTTGAAATATCCTTGCCCATTAACCAATCGTGTTGCGATGGCCTGGCGTGCCATTCAACCGAGGTTCCAAAAATATCGGCAAAGGCTTCGTTCAAGGCGTCCCCTTCTCCGCCATTCAGCCCGGCGGTATTTTCCACTACGCCATGTGTTATCTCGTGCCCGCACACATCCAGCGCCGTCATAATTGTAAAACCCTGCGATACCTGTCCATCGCCATAAGTCATGCGTAAACCATCCCAAAAGGCATTTACATAATTAGTGCTATAGTGTACATAGCTTAATAGTTTAAAGCCATTGTCATCCACACTGTTTCGGTTGAATGTTTGGAAATAAAAATCATAGGTTGCTTCGGCGCCAAAATGCGCATCGGTAGCCGCCTGGTTATTTGTAGTAATGGTCCAGCTGTTGGCAGTATTGGTAAAATCGGTAGCCGCGCCGTAGTTGGATCCATTATTTAAATTATAGGTCTCGATCCCGTTTCCACGTGCAGTTTCTCTTAAACGGTAACCGCCTGTGTAGCTATCGGTAGTAATGGTTTGCGTGCCGCTGTATTTTGTATTAGCGGTTCCCACGGCATCAATTGTACAAATTTGATTTTGTTCTTTTATAATAGCTCCTGTAGCGGCATCAACAAATACATTAGCTTTATAAAGAGGTTCTTCTGCATAAATGCTGAATTTATAAGCATACTGATAAGTCACCGTTTTTGTTTTCGAGATAACAGGAAGAATTACTACTTCTCCTACAGGAGCGTAGCTGAAATTTGGATTATTTAACGCCAGCTTCATGTGGGCTTCTTCTTCTTTGTTTTCCCACTTGTATTTTTTAGCCGCTATTTTATTTAAAGCCGCCTGTAAGGCTTGTTGTTCAGTAATAGCAACAGAATTTTGCACAGTAATATCCTTAAACCAATCGCCTGTAAACGACACAACCTCGTTATGTTTACTATGACTTAAAATAATGGCGCCTTCAATTTTATAGCCCTTATAATATTGTTGCAGTCGGTTATGTTTCATTCCCAGCTGGTCAATATGTGTTTTGATGGAGGTAAAAGAGCTTTCTTCGCTTCTTACCAACTCTTTTTTCATCCAGTCTGTAAATTGTGTGTCAGATAAATGTTTACTCCCGTCAAAACTTACCTGTAGTGGCAGGTTGGTCCTGTTGGAAATGTAATCTATTTTGGCACCTTCAATGTTCATGCTGTTTTGCTGGGCAAACATGAGCGATGACACAAAGGATGCAAGGATAGTGGTGTAGACTTTGTTCATGGAATTTGGTTTTGTTAAGATTAAAGCTATATGATTATTGATGAAATGTCAAGACTTTTTTAAGAACTGAGGCAATTAAATTCAATTTTACAGAGATATTACAAAAACACACCTGTTTTTGAGACGAACTGTTAAAATAAATCTTCCAACTAAATGAAATGCTATAATTTATAGCAACCAATTGCTACTAATGCAGGTTACCTTTGTTGCATAAAACAATAACTAATGGAGCAGGTTAAGGATAACTATTTCAAAGGAAGGGGAGCCCAGCTTAATCCTAACACTAAATTTCAGCAGCAACACTACGTGCAGGAGCATATAGAAGGGCTGGATGAGGAATTTCTCCAAAAAGAAAAAACCGAGCTTATTTTTACCTATCCTAAAACCATTATTAATAAAGTAGAAAGCAGCGATGTGGGGGCGGTTTATTCCCTTAACCCCTATCAGGGCTGTGAGCATGGCTGCATTTACTGTTATGCCCGTAACTCGCACGAATTTTGGGGTTACAGTGCGGGACTTGATTTTGAGCGAAAGATTATTGTTAAAAAAAATGTAGCGGAGTTACTGGAAACGCATTTTAGCCAAAAGAACTGGAAACCGAAACCCATCATGCTTTCGGGAAATACGGATTGTTACCAACCCATAGAGCGCGAGCTGGGTTTAACCCGTAAAATATTGGAAACCTGCTTAAAATTCAAGCACCCGGTTTCTGTGATTACAAAAAATTCATTAATTACAAGGGACATTGACTTACTCTCAGAACTGGCGAAGCATAACCTTGTCCATGTGATGGTCAGCATTACTGGCATGGACGAGAAAGTTCGTCAGCTTCTGGAGCCAAGAACAGCCTCTTACAAAACACGCCTTGCAACCTTGAAGGCACTGGCCGATAACGGAATTCCATGTGGTGTGATGACGGCCCCCATCATTCCGGGTATCAATAACCATGAGATTCCGAATGTGATAGAGCAGGCGGCCAAGGCGGGTGCAAGAACGGCCGGCATCACCATTGTACGTCTTAATGGTACGGTGGCGCAGTTGTTTAAAGACTGGCTGGTGAAAAATTTTCCTGACAGGGCCGATAAGGTATGGAACCAAATTATGGACTGCCACGGCGGAAAAGTAAACGACAGCAGGCCGGGAGTAAGGATGAGGGGCGAAGGAAAAATAGCCGAATCCATTATGCAGCTCTTCAAACTTTCAAAAACACGCTTTATGAATAAAGCCGATAATTTTGAGTTTAATTGTTCCGATTTCAATTACAAAGCCGGCGATACGCAGTTGAGTTTGTTTTAGAGAAAACATTTAACCACATAGAGACATAGGGATGATTGCCCAAACAATAAGCCTATGTCTCTGTGTGGTTAAATGCTCTGAATTCCCGAAAAAGGTATTGCTTAGCTTATTTTAACAAATTTAAGCCCCACTGTTATTTATAAATAAAAACTTGGTTTGTTTTTCAGGCTTTATCTTTCTTTATTTGTTATAGTAAAATGCGGTGTTACAAAACACCATTTACTATATGGAACATGGGTAAATCAGTAAAGTCGCCGGAAATCATATCCAATGTTAATTTCGCACTTCAACCGTCCGATAGGGAGGACTATGACTATTGCGAATTTGTGAATTGTACATTTTCCGATATTTCCCAGCTTAATTTTATTGAATGCACTTTTCGCTCATGCAATTTAAGCAATTGCAAGCTCAATAATTGCAAGTTCCAGGATGTAAGCTTTATCGACTGCAAATTGCTGGGTCTTAATTTTTTCCAGGCAAAGGATTTTGCATTCGCGGTAAATTGCATAGGCTGCAACATGGACTATGCTTCGTTTGATAGTAAAAAACTGAACAAAAGCAGGTTCGAGAACTGTAAAATGCATTCGGTTAATTTTACCATGGCCGATCTGGTGAAAGCAGAGCTGGTTAATTGCGATCTTTATGAGGCCATTTTTAACCAAACTAATTTAAGCGGTGTTGATCTGACAAAGGTTACTAATTTTTCCATCGATCCGGAAATGAACAAAATGAAACAAGCCAGGCTCAGGGCGGAAGATCTTGAACGGCTTTTATACAAATACGATTTGATTATTCAATAATATGAAAAAAGCAATTGCAATTATTTGCCTTAGTATTATCCTGCCAATAGCTGTAAAAGCGCAAAAAGCAACTTACGACTCCACCCTGGCAAAAAGCTTAAAGGCTGATGATTACGGAATGAAAACCTATGTGTTTGTAATGCTGAAAACAGGTACAAACAAATCAACCGACAAGGCTGCGCAATCAAAAGCCTTTGAAGGCCATATGAAGAATATTCAAAAAATGTCGGCCGATGGTATGTTGGCAGTAGCCGGCCCGTTTAATAATGGTGGAGATCACCGGGGCATTTTTATCTTAAATGTCGCCAGTATTGAGGAAGCCAAAAAGTTGCTGGAAGGAGATACCGCCATTAAAGAAAAATATCTGGAACCTGAGCTCACTCTTTGGTACGGATCGGCCGCTTTAATGGAAGTGCCAAAAACACATGAAAAAATACAGAAGAAAAGTTTCTAAATTAAATACAGATGGCGATGAAAAGATTACACGTATATACACTAGCACTAGCAACGGTAATGACCGTACAGGCCGTTGCGCAAAACCGTAAAATTAATTTCGAGCATGGCAGCTTTAGCGAAATAAAAGCCAAAGCGCTCAAAGAAAACAAGCTCATTTTTGTTGACGCGTTTACTACCTGGTGTGGTCCCTGCAAGCTCATGGCAAGGAATGTGTTTACCAATGATACCGTTGCCGATTACTTTAATGCCAATTTGGTAAATGCTAAAATTGACATGGAAAAAGGCGAAGGCCTTGAAATTGCAAAACAATATGAGGTGCAATGCTACCCTAATTTATTGTTTATTGATGGCAACGGAAAGCTGGTACACCGGATAGCGGGCTACATGTCGCCATCGGATTTTATTGCCGAAGCTACTAAAGCAAAGGATCCCGAAAAACGCTTTTCATATTATGCAAGTAATTATGAAAGCAATAAACAAAATTCAGATTTCCTGGCTAAATATGTTACAGCCATGAGCAGTACCTGTCTTGATCCGGGTGGAGCCATCTCCCAGTATTTTTCACTGCAAAAAGAAGAAGAGTTGAGCAGCAGGCAAAACTGGGAAATGATTAAAGAACATATTAATAATATAAATGATAAGGAATTTGTTTACCTGGTGGCCAATAAAAACAAATTTGAACACTTATATACTGCTAAGGAAGTAAACGCCAAGATAGACAATGTGACCAAGAACACATTAGTAACTATCATTCGTACCAAGCCTTTTGATGAGAAAGCATATAATGAAACCAAAGCAAAGATCTCGGCAATGAATTTAGAGGGCACCAGCCGTGTGTTCTTTGAATCGGACCTGAGATTAGCACAAAAAAATAATGATTGGACAACTTACGCTAAGCTGGCGGTGGAAAATGTAGACACTTATTATAACAGCGACCCAAATATGCTGAACAGCATTGCCTGGGAGTTTTATGAAAAGGTAGGTGATAAACCAAGCCTGGCGAAAGCGGAATCCTGGGCTGCAAAAGCGGTTGAGATAGATCAGAGCTATGCTAACATGGATACGTATGCCGCTCTGTTATATAAAACAGGAAAAACCGACCAGGCATTACAAATGGCCAATAAGGCTATTGAAGTAGCTAAAAAAGACGGCTATACCAAGGATGATTATAAAGCCACAAAAGACCTGATTGAAAAGATCAAAGCGCCAAAGTAAATCCTTGTCACTTCGAGCGGAGTCGAGAAGTGTTCCCATTTGTTCTCGACTCCGCTACTGACAGATTATTTAGTCTATTAAAATAAACTGTTTCTCTGTATTTCCGCGGTGAGTATTTATTTCCAAAAAGCCTTAAATTGTTGCAAATGCTTTATCCATGGCAATTCGGTTTTAGCGGATTTTAACTGAATGAAGCGTGCAATGTTCCTGCTGTTCTTCCTTATCCATTGTGCCGGATCAGGTTTTAAACAAAACAAAACAGAAACCTGTTTGGCATAATCAATATCTTCCGTCTTCCAGCCTTTCATATCAATTCCTGAATGTTCTTTCAATAACTTAAAACAAACTGCCATCGCTTTTTGCCTGTTGCCATTAAAATGGTGCCTGATGTGAGCAGTTATGTGTTTGCTCAGCTCTTCGCAATCATACTCCGGATAACTGTCTTCCGTAAACGTTAAGGCCAGGTTGCTTTTGGTGTAACGCTTTAAGGTAGATACTTCGCTTTTATAGTTAGGATCGGATTGTTTGGCCAGTTCTTCTTTCAAAGCCAGTTCTTTTAATTCCTTGTTTTCCGGCCTGAAACCAAGTTTGTAATAAAACCAGAAAGCGCCCGTCTGTATGGCTTCCATGTTATGCAGGCCAAACTGGTAAGGTTTCACCACAAAACGGGTCACTCCAAAATAATGGTGGTAAACCCTTAGCAACTCACAAATAATTAAACCCGATTCGCCCCCTCTGAAACTTTCCAGGATATTAATCCCAAACTGGCTGCGCTCACCAAAAATCCAACCACCTCCATATGATGCCGGGATGTTATTTTTAAGGACCAGGTAGCCAATGTACGATTCTAGCGAATAGCGTTTATCAACAGTACTTCCAAACAAGGCAATCGATAGTCCTTTGTCAAGCTGAAATAGTGTGATGTCATCTTCATTGGCATTGGTAAATGGTTCCGTTTCCCGGTATAAATAAGCCAGGGTCATTTTTGCCGAATGAATGAGTTGTTGTTTTTGCTGAAGGCTTAACTTAACAGGAGCCGGAAGTTTTTGTTTAAGGATCTCCTTCAAGTCTGTTTTTTTATCAATCGGTTTTGTATGATAATAAACCGGCAAAGCGGCGCCTCTTAAAAAACTCACCGAGTCGGTTTTATTACTAACCTGCCATTGAACAAAAATGCCAAGTTGGTTATAAATAAAGGCTTTTGTTCTGCTATCGTGCTCCGATTGTTCAATCAGATCCAAGATCCATTCAAGATCAGTTTGTTCATTTTTGGGTTTAAATTCTGATATGCGTTTTTTAAGATCTTTTTCACCTTCATGAATTTTTGAATACTCCACATTTGGTAATAACAGTTTTAAGGCTCCTTTTTGGGTTTCGATGCTTGATGAGGAACTATGGATGCTGATCTGGTATGGAAATTTTTGAGTGAGATAGTGTGCTTTGCTATAAGAAAAATTGCATTCAATGGCTGTATGCCATAAACCAGTGCCTGATAACTTTTGTTGCAGCGACGTATTTTTTTCAACTTGTGCCAGTAAGGCCATCATCGTTTTCTCTGTTTTATCCAATAATTTTTCAGACCCCGGATAAGCCATCATACCCATTAACAGCTGATGAAATTGTTTGAACACATCTGGTTTCGGATAGTTATGCAACAACAATTCATCCAGCAAGTGGATTTTCTCTTCCTCATGCGTTCCATCAAATTGAAAAAGCAATGATCTTAAACGACCCAGCTTTTCAATTGCCAAAGTTTCAGAAAGTTTAGTCATAAGATTAGTTCTTATACTAAACTACAAACTATTTATAATTAAACCTAAGCAAGGTTGGTTTATTCATTTGGCCTTCATTCGAAACCAAAAGATCGCCGTTAGGAAAAAATGATAAACCTTCGGCTTTATTGAATAAAACGGAATTCAGCGGTTCAACCTTTTCAATGCTTCCATTCATATTAAACATGAACAGGCAATGATCGGTAGCCGACAATACATATAACTGTTTGGTTAGGGGATGAATGCCAATTTCGGAAGTGTTTAATTTAAAGCCTGTTTCAATCACCTTGCCTGTTTTTGCTTGTCTTTTTGGAAGTGTGATGCCATTATTTTTTGCAAAGGCATTGATCTGCCCTGTGTAAAAGGTAAACACCGGTTCTTTGACCAGCATTTTTGTTGCCAGGCTGAATTCATAAATAAAGCGTTTGTCTTTATTAATGGCATCCTTGTTTATTTTCCCTTTGGCGCCAATCAATAAGCGGTTATTTAGCGAATCGTAGCAAAGTCCTTCATTGTTCACTGCCGGAATGCCTGTTCCATAAGTTTTTACTTTAAGCTTGCCCGAGTGGTAATTATTTATTTCAAACAATACACCGTCGCTCCTTAAAACATACAAGGTGTTTTTTACCCGTGTTATTCCCTCATAATCGCCGTTAAGACCAAAGGTGAATTGTTGTTTCAGGACATTGTTTTTCAGGTCGTATAAAAACAGGATGCCGTCCTCGTCCTGTATGCAGGCAATGGTTGTTGTATCTATGATAGTGAGTCCTGATATTTCATGAAGCACGGGCGGTAAAACCAGGCTTGAGGCTGGCACGTCGAAATTGTAACTTAAAGTAACCTGATCTTTAGTGAGTGTGAAGCTAAAAAACAGCACACTTATGCATAATAACAAACAGTTCCTCAATCGTTTCATTTGCAACGGTAATAATCTTAAATTAGGTTTCTGAAATGCGATCCCTAAGCACCACTAAAAATACACTTTTGAAGCTGTTCATCATACTGCTTTTTGTTATTTATTCTTATTTTTTCTGGCTAATGATAAAGATCACGCTGCAATATTGGCCGGTTAATACCGATGTGGCTTTTTTATCCATTAAGCAGGATTATGTTCATTTGCTGCATTACCGCGTTGCTTTTTTCACTCATGTGTTTAGTGCGCTGTTTGTTTTACTGGCAGGATATACGCAGTTTTCGCCTGCCATACGTCGCAAATACCCAAAAGTACACCGGCAGTTAGGCTGGTTGTATGCCATTGTTACTGTTTTCCTGGCAGGTCCTTCGGGCTTCATCATTGGTATTTATGCCAATGGCGGCCTCAGCTCTCAAATAGCTTTTTGTTTGCTGGCCATATTGTGGATTGTATTTACCATTGTGGCTATTTTGCGTATTATAAAAAGGCAAATAGCCTCTCACCGCATCTGGATGATAAGGAGCTTTGCCCTGGCTTTGTCGGCAATTACCTTAAGGGCCTGGAAATATATTTTAGTAGCTTTGTTCCATCCAAAACCCATGGATGTTTACCAGGTGGTGGCATGGCTGGGCTGGACCTTAAACTTACTGATCGCAGAAATTCTTATCTTTAACAAACTAAAACATGGAATTAAAAACACTCCTTAGCCTGGCGCTTGTAAGCGCCTTATACTCCTGCACTACTTCTGTGGAAGAAGCCAACAATAATGTTATCACTGAAAAAGTTCAGGATATCAGCAACGAAGAAAAAGACAGTCCTGACGAAAAAACAAAAGCACAGCAACAAAGCTCGGAAGCTAAAAATGTAGTGCTGGCCTTTTACGTGGGTTCCTTCGATGCGCAAAAAATGAATACCGAAAAAAATCCCATGTTGGAAAACAGGATCAATATTTCCCTCGATTCTATAAAGGATGATATGCTGTTTGGACATTCTGTAGTAGCCGGTAATATCAGGCCGTTTAAAGGATCATTCAAAAAGGAAAATGAATTGTACATAGCGGTGTGCAAAGAACCGGGTGATGACAAATATGACGGTGTATTTACCTTCACACTTAATCCACAAGAAGAAAACATCAGGGGAAGCTGGAAATCAAATGATAAAACACTGGCGGTAAGCGAGCGTTCCTATGATTTGAAAAAAGTTGATTTTAAATACGATCCCAATTTAGGTTTGGAAGCCCTCTCCGTTGAGGTGTATAACTCATACAGGAACGATACCGAAGAACATGAACAAATTACTACGGATGCCGGGAAACTAAATGCTTCGGTTGTACTGCTTAAAAAAGAGGATGTGGAAAATATGTATAAGCGCGATTTGGAAGTCATGCGGAATGCGATCTATGCCCGCCACGGCTATTCGTTTAAGAACAGGCAAATGCGTTATTTTTTCGATCATAATGTGAGTTGGTATGTGCCAGTGTCGACAGATGTAACCAATGAACTGACCGAGATTGAGAAGAAGAACATTACACTGATTAAACGCTATGAAAAACATGCCGATAGTTATTACGACACGTACGGAAGATAGATCATTGGATCGTGATCTTGTCGCCTAAAAACTTTGGTGAAGTGTGCAGCACATACACATCCAGCACACATTTAATCCTTGCAAAATATTCCCTGACGCGTGTTTTAAAAGAGTAGTTTTGATGCACTCCCTTTGCGTTAAAGCCAATGGCATTAATTCCATTTTTATTGGCAATGAACAAGGCACGCTGGTTATGAAACTCTTGTGACACAATAGTAATTGAATCCTCACCAAATACTTCGTCGCAGCGTACCACGCTATCCAGGGTTCTGAATCCCGCGTAATCCAATACAATGCAGGAATCGGGAACGCCCAACGCAATGAGTGCTTCGCGCATATCCGAGGGTTCATCATAGCCTTTCACATGGTTGTCGCCGCTTAGCAATAAAAATTTCACCTTGCCCGCTTTGTATAATTCATAAGCCGCTTGCATGCGGTAGGTGAAAAATAAATTATCTGTTTTTCGTACTGTTTTTTTACTGGCGCCCAGCACAAGACCAACCTTGCGTGCCGGAATACTTTCCGCATCCGAATACAATTGACTTTTGGTAGAAGAACTGATCCAGTAATTACAGATAAGAATTAATATAAAGGAGAAAGCGAGGCCGATAAAAGACCATCTGATCAATCTTCTCATTGCTATATGAAAAATGAGGTGATGGTGAATGTGGCAAATACGACACTGGCAATGCCATTGGTAGCCCCAAAAGCTAAATTAACCCTCGATAAGTCGTTTGGTTTAACAATGGAATGCTGGTAAATGATTAAGCTGGTAAACAAAACGGTGCCAATCCAGTACAGGAAATTAAAATGGCCTATAAAACCTGCCGTTACTACAAACACAACGGCAAAAAAATGCAACACTTCCGAAAAGCGCAGGGCGCCCTTAGTGCCCAGAAGCACAGGGATGGAATTGAGTTTATGCTCCCGGTCAAAGGTTTCATCCTGCAAGGCGTAAATAATATCAAAGCCGCTTACCCAGCAAAACACCGTAAATGAGAACAGTAAAGGAAGCCAGGCAAAAACACCGGTTACTGCCAAATAAGCGCCAATAGGAGCAAGGGCAAGCCCCACGCCCAGCACCAAATGACACAAAGGAGTAAAGCGTTTGGTATAACTGTAGAACAGGATAACAAACAAAGCAACCGGCGATAAGAAAAAACAAATGCTGTTGATGAACCAGGTAGCGGTTACAAATAATAAACAGTTAACGATGATAAAGAACAGGGCATTTTGGGGATTAATAATTCCTGCCGGAATCTCACGTACCGCAGTACGCGGATTCAGCGCGTCAAATTTACGGTCAATATAACGGTTAAAGGCCATGGCCGAATTCCGGGCAGTTGCCATGCATAATAAAACCAGCAGGAACAGTTTTAAAGAAAATGTATAACCCTGTAGCAATGCAAGCGTAAAGCCAATACAGGCAAATGGCAGTGCAAAAATGGTATGGCTGAATTTAACGAGTGACAGGTAGTTTTTTATAGCAGACATGTTAGTGGCCTTTGATAATGAGTACTAATAAAAAGATCACAGGGAACGAAGAGAGGATCATTCCAATATATCCAATGGAAAATGATGTTTTGGTTATTTCGTATTTCGCGTTTAAAAAAACATTGATGGTTGCAAATAGAAAACCAATAATGGCTGATAGCAACGAGAAGAACAGCCAATGAGGCATTATTAAAATAAGGCAACTGAACGCGCCAAATACCAAACTCAATATGCCCGAAAGTTTAAATAAGTTCATCTTACAATACGTTATTGGTTTGCTCTTTTATTTTTTCAAGCTCATCTTTCATCAGTACCACCATTTTCTGCATTTCGGCATCATTGGCTTTTGAACCAATAGTGTTCACTTCACGGCCAATTTCCTGACCTATAAAGTTTAACTTTCTTCCACCCGCCGGTTCTTTCATGGTTTTCATAAAATAATCCAGGTGGGTTTTCAGGCGAACCTTCTCTTCATTAATGTCAAGCTTTTCAATATAATAGATGAGTTCCTGTTCAAAACGGTTGTTGTCAATTTTGTCCTTTCCCACCACTTCATCCAGGTTCTTTTTAATGCGATCGCGGATATTCTGAATGCGGCTGGCATCATGTTCTTTTATTTTTTCCAGCGAGTCGGCAATAATGCCGATGCGTGTTTCAAAATCCCGTTCAATCGACTGTCCTTCATCTTCCCTGAATTTATTCAAACCCTCAACAGCCATTAAAATAACACTGTGTATGTCTTTCCAGTCCTGCTCATTAGGCTCTTTACGTTCCGATTTCAACACATCCGGCATTTTTAAAACCTGTCCCAACAAATTAGTTGTAGGTTCATTTAATTCGGTTGCCAGTTGCTTTAGTTTTATGTAATATGATTTCGCCAGATCGGTATTGATCTCAACCGGTGTTTCCTCTGTTTTTGGTTCAACATAAATGGAAAGGTCAACTTTCCCGCGTTCCAGCAATTTGGTGATCTCACTTTTTAATTCGTGTTCCTTGTCCCTGTAAGTAGATGAAAGCCTTAAGCTAAGATCCATATTTTTGCTGTTGAGCGAACGGATCTCGACATTAACGGTTTTATTTTCAAATTCTTTAGTGGCTTTTCCAAAGCCCGTCATTGATTTTAACATGCTATAAAAATAACGAATTAACCGCTATATTTTGAGGCAATTTGAAATTAATGTTTTAACTTTAAAGCAGGATACAGGCACTTTATCACAACGCACGAAACATACATGCAGCGCTGTCTTCAGCTGGCAGCCAGGGGCTTGGGAAAAGTTGCCCCAAACCCAATGGTTGGCTGTGTTTTGGTATGTGATGGCCGGATCGTTGCGGAAGGATTACATGAAGTTTACGGCGGCCCCCATGCTGAACCAAATGCAATTAAGCAGCTAAACGATGAAGTGCTGAAAAAATGCACGTTATATGTTACGCTGGAGCCCTGTTCCCATTTTGGAAAAACCCCCCCCTGTGCCGATCTGATTGTGACCAAAGGCATTAAGAAAGTAGTGGTAGGAAGCCTGGACCCTAACCCATTAGTAGCCGGCAAAGGGATTCAGAGATTAAAAGATGCGGGAATAGAAGTTGAATATGGTATTTTAAATAAGGAAAATATGGAATTGAACAGACGGTTTTTTACGTTTCATGAAAAAAAACGCCCTTATATTATTTTAAAATGGGCCCAGACCGGGGATGGGTTTATTAGCCGCTGGCCTTTACCCGAAAACAGGGAAGATAATTGGGTGACGGGAAAAGAAAGCATGGAACTGGTACATTTATGGCGGGCGCAGGAACAGGCTATATTAATTGGCTATAATACATTGCTGGCCGATAATCCATACTTAACAGTACGTATGGTGGAGGGCAAAAACCCGGTAAGGCTTTTGCTGGCACGCGATACCAGTTTTAAGGAAGGATTGAATATTTTTAACAAGGATGCTCAAACCATTGTATTTAATAGCGCTGGAAATGCCATGATTGAAAATGTGGAGTTTGTGAAAATAGACTGGAAAAACAAAATAAAGGCTGTACTGGATTATTGTTATTCCCGCAATATTTCAAGCATTATGGTGGAGGGAGGCACCAATACCATTTATCATTTCATGAACCAGAACTTATGGGATGAAGCAAGGGTGTTTGTGAACCCCGATAAAAAATTCGGAACCGGTATTGCAGCACCCGAAATTGATTTGAAAGAAGGCGCCGCTACAAAAGTAGGCAATGACATTTTATACACGTTTCTAAAACACTGATATGTTTTTTCTCCTCCTTTCTATTTTAGTGTCAACTCTGTTTGGGATCTCCTTTAAAATTATTGCGGTACGAAACATTAATGCCTTCCAGGCGATCATTATTAATTATGTGGTAGCCGGAACCCTTGGTTTCATTACAACCAGTTCGGGCATTACGCCTTTAACCATCTTTGATCAAAAATGGATCTTTGTTGCCATTGGCCTGGGTATTGTCTTTGTCAGCAGCTTGTTTGTTATTGCCGAAACCACAGCCCGTTCGGGTATTTCGGTGGCACAGGTAGCCAACCGCATGGCGGTAGTCATTCCTATATCTATTGCTATTTTGTGCTACGGCGATAAGCTATCCTTGTCAAAAATCATCGGTATTATCCTGGCCATTGCCTCTGTTTACCTCGTATCACATAAGGAAAATGCGGGGCAGGCGCAACAAAAATGGTGGTGGCTGTTTCCCCTGGTTATTTTTATATGCAGTGGCATCATCGATTCATCCATCAATTATGCGCAGCGTTTCCTGTTAAGCGCCAACGATTTTGATGCCTTCCTGTCCACCATCTTTGGTACCGCTTTTGTATTTGGAGCCATAGTTCTCACCTACAAACTCACCGTAAAAAAAGAAAAATTTCAACTACAGGCAATCCCTGCCGGCATCATTTTAGGCACCATTAATTTTGGGACCATGTATTTTATTATTGCAGCTTTAAATACAAATATCCTGGAACCATCGGCTTTGTTCCCCATCAATAACTTAAGCATCTTAACGTTTTCTACGATCATTTCCGTTTTAGTGTTCAAAGAAAAATTATCTTCCAAAAACTGGATCGGCATTGCCTTAAGCTTAATGGCTATTTTAATTTTAGGATTGCTGCCAACCTTGCTGAAATAAACCCCATGCTTTTTAGCGACACATACTTTACTATTGATAAACCGGCTGAAGCTGTTTTTAAAGATAAAGGCAGCAAGTTCCTGGCCTTTGCCTATCCTGTTGAAAACGAAAAACAGATCAAAGAGATCCTGGTACAATTAAAAAAGGAATACCATACAGCTAATCACCATTGCTACGCCTACCGTTTAGGAGCCGATAAATTGAATTTCAGGGCGAATGACGATGGAGAGCCGGGGAATACAGCCGGCAGGCCTATCCTGGGGCAACTGCAATCAAATGATCTTACAGATGTGCTGGTTGTTGTGGTGCGTTATTTTGGAGGAACACTCCTGGGCGTGAGCGGATTAATTAATGCCTATAAAACATCGGCAGCCGAAGCCATTAAAGCGGCCACGATCATTGAAAAGCAGATCCTGTTCGGCTACAGCATTCAATTTGCCTTTGAGCAGTTGAATGATGTGATGAAATTGCTGAAACAACTGGATTGTAAGATCAACGGCCAGCAGTTTGATACGCGTTGTGAGATTCGTTTTTCGGTGCGCAAAGCCAATAGCGAAGAATGTGAAGATAAATTGAAAAAGATCGAAGGTCTGAGTTTAAATTATCAATAATAATCCTGTATTTTAGTGTAGTATCAAATGGATCATTACCTTTAATCATTAATCAATTAAAAAATTAAAACCATGAAATTTAAACATTTAATCATCGCAGCAATGGCTTGCCTGTTTGTAAATACTGTAAGCGCGCAAGACCTGAGAAAAAGTGGCTCCATTTTTGGCAAAATTGAATCAAACGGCGATGTGCGCCTTAATGGCAGTGTTAAAGGAAAGTTTGAGTCGAACGGCGATATCCGTGTTGACGGAAGTGTGAAAGGTAAAATAGAATCCAATGGCGATATTCGTAAAAATGGTTCCATTGTTGGGAAAGTAGAGTCAAGCGGTGATGTCAGGATCAATGGCAGCATTGTTGGGAAAGTGGAATCAAATGGCGATATCCGTAAAAACGGCAGCATTATTGGTTCAGCCAGCGGAGTGGATAAGGAGCAGGCAGCTGTGATGTTCTTTTTCGATTTCTTTTAGTTAACAGTCCTGTCAGGTTTCTAAAACCCGACAGGACTTTGTGTCTTAAGCAATGCAAATCTCCAACCGTCAGTTATTTTTAAATCACGTGGCCCAGGTCTCTCCAAAGCCTATGGACCTTGAGATTGTGAAAGCCAAAGGCGTTTATTTATACGATGCCGATGGCAAATCCTATATTGATTTTATTTCGGGGATCTCTGTCAGCAATGTAGGGCATTGCCATCCCAATGTCGTAAAAGCCATTCAACAGCAATCGGAAACCTACATGCACCTGATGGTATATGGCGAATACGTACAGTCCCCGCAAATACAACTCGCAAAAGCATTAACAGAGCTTTTACCGGAAAACCTCAATTCTGTTTTTTATACCAACTCCGGAACCGAGGCAACCGAAGGCGCTTTAAAATTAGCGAAACGGGTTACCGGTCGTACCGAGATCATTTGCTTTAAAGGTGCTTACCATGGCAGTAGTCATGGTTCTTTAAGTGTAATGGGCAATGAAGAATTCAAGCAGGCTTTCAGGCCCTTGCTGCCTGACGTGAAGATCCTGGAATACAATTCCATTGAAGAAGCAAGCAAACACATTAGTTCCAAAACCGCTGCCGTGATCCTGGAACCTGTACAAAGTGAAACCGGTTATACAATAGCAAGCAATGAGTTTTTAAAAACCATTCGTACTCAATGCGACCAACATAATGCATTATTAATTTTTGATGAGATCCAGAATGGTTTTGGAAGAAGCGGAACTTTTTTTGCTTTTGAACAAACCGGTATTGTGCCCGATATTTTATTGCTGGCAAAAGGCATGGGTGGTGGTTTGCCAATAGGCTGCTTTATCAGCTCACAAAAATTACTGAACGAATTTACACACGATCCTGTTTTAGGTAACATCAATACCTTTGGTGGCAACGCGGTTTGTTGCGCGGCTTCCCTGGCTTGTTTGCAAACCATTCAGTCGGAAAAACTGATGGATGAGGTTGAACGAAAATCTCAACTCATTCGTTCTTTGTTAATTCATCCTGCTATTAAAATCATCAAGGGCAAAGGCTTCATGCTCTCGCTTGATTTTGAAGACACGGACCTGAATTTCAAGATCATTGAAACCTGTGTCAAAAATGGCTTGATCGTAGATTGGTTCCTTTTTAATTCTCATAGTATGCGCATAGCGCCACCACTGGTAATTACGGATGAGGAAATCAGATCGGCTTGTAAGATCATTTTGGATTCTATTCAAGAAGTAGTTTCTTAATTCGTGTCAGGCTGAGCGGAGTCGAAGCCCTACAACCCTTCGACTCCGCTCGGGGTGACAATATCGCCATTACAATTCCACCAAAGCCACCAACAACTTCTCAATCTTCAGTTTCATCTCCTTCGCACTGCAATCATAATTATTAAACAATACCGAAAAAGCCAATTCTTTTCCCGACTTTGTTTTTACATAGCCGCAGTAGCCACGTGCCCTGTTAATATAACCTGTTTTGGCGCGCAGGTTATTTTCGGCAAAAGTGCCTTTGCATAAACTGGTCATGCTCCCATTTTTTCCGGCAACCGGCAACGAATTATTAAACGCAGGATACATCAAGCTGTCGCGGTAAATTTTTGATAAGACCGTTGCCTGTATTTTTGTAGTAATGGTGTTTGCCCTCGAAAGCCCACTGCCATCGGCCATGTGCAGGCCGCTAATGTCAACGCCCCGTCCTTTCCAGTAATTTTCCACGGCAGTAATACCGTTGGCGGTAGTGCCTTGTTTGGTTGATTTTACGGCACCAATTGTTTTTAAAAGACTTTCGGCGTAATGGTTATTACTTTTGGTATTGGTATAATACACTATTTTTTCCATGCGTGGAGAAACGTGAGTATATACCAATTGGTCTTTGGAATAGTTATAAGTTGCGTCTTCGGTACAGATCAATTTCACATCAGTAGCCGATAAATTAGTTTTCTTCAACTCATTCTGTAGCTGATCGGCAAAGAATAAGGGGGGAGATGGCATTTCGGCTTCCACTTCATAGTGTGATTTATTGGGAGGAATGGTGCCGGTTACTTTGCGCGAATAACCATCCGGATCGCCATATACAAAGGCATCATCTTCCGAGCCTGAAGCAATGACATTGGATTGTACGCTTACTTTTTTTGAGAAATAGGATGGGGAAATAGTTTCCAGTGTGGCCTTTGAATTAAGTGCCCCGCTGTTGTAAAACAAAGAAAATTTATTGTCCCTGTACGAAAGCCCATTGGATCCAGCCCCAAAATAGTTGCCAATATCTCCCCAAATCCAGCTAGAAGGAATGACATTATCAAAACAGGAGGCATCGGTAATAATATTGCCCGTTATTTTTTTTAATCCCTTTACTTTTAATTTTTGAATGATGGGGTTGAAGAAAGCGGAATCGCTGTTGTAAAAATAGGAAGAGTTAAAAGAAGGATCGCCACTGCCTTTTATTGCCAGGTTAGCCGTCGCGGCCCCGCTGGCAGAATCTTTTTTTTGAAAACTATAAAAATTGGTTTTATACGTATAATCTTTTCCCAAAATCCCCAGTGCGGCTGAGGTGGTCATTATTTTCATAGTACTGGCAGGTATCAACGCCAGTTCCGAATTGTATTCTTTAATCACTTTACCGGTAGCGGCATCCATGATGCAAAACCCATAACTGGCATGTGCCAGGTCCTTGTCTTTTTTATAGCTTTCCAAAACCGCATCGATGTTATTTTGCGTATATGCCCATACTGGCAGCAAAATTGCAAGGATCATTATCCAGTGTTTGCCCATTTATTGCTAATTTTTTATAAAAATAATTCGTTAACTTAAATAAAACATTGTACTTTCATTTTTGTTTTTAACTTTATACAACTCAAAACGAGATCACATGGTTTATGCCAAACACGTCGTTCGCTTTTAAACAGTTCACTATAAAGCAGGATCAATGTGCCATGAAAGTAGGCACAGACGCTGTATTGCTTGGGGCTTGGGTTATTCCTAACGGGAGCAAAACAATTTTAGACATTGGCACAGGAACAGGGATTATTGCCCTGATGATAGCCCAGAAATCACAAGCTCACATAGAAGCTATTGACATTGACGAACATGCGGTTGCCCAGGCCACGCAAAACGTTTCGGAAAGTAAATTCGCCAGCCAGATCAATGTGACGCAAATCTCCCTGCAGGATTATGCCAAAACCACGGATAAGAAATTCAGCCTCATCGTTTCCAATCCACCTTATTTTGAGCAATCTTTAAAATCAACCGATGCCCAGCGCTCGCAGGCCCGCCATGCCGATGTGCTGCCTTTTGAGGAATTACTGGATGGCGTTTTGAAGTTGCTGGACGAAAAAGGCAAGTTCTGCCTGATCCTGCCAAGCCTGGAGGCTTTAAAGTTCAGGGACCTGGCCGAAAAAAAAGGACTTCACCTTTCCAAATTATTGCGGGTAAAGTCGAGGGCCGATAAAGATACCGACAAACGGCATCTCATGCAATTTGAGTTTACCCCTTCCGAGTTCTCGGAAACCACCCTGGTGATTGAGCAGGAAGAGAGGCACCAGTATACGGCCGAGTACAAACACTTTACCCGGGATTATTACGTGAATTTTTAACAATTAGCCAATTTTTCAATTATTTCACTATCTTTAATTCGTATCTAATACTATTACGAATATGAGAAAACTAATGATCGTGAGTTTCGGTTTGCTGTGTTTAAATGTATCCGCACAAGACACTGTGAAAGTAAAAACTGCCATGACCCCTGAACAGGAAGCCCAGAATGCGTACAACCTGGGATTGGAGTTTATGACCAAAAAAGATAACAACGCGGCAATCGATAATTTTTCAAAAGCCATACAGCTTAATCCCAATTTTGATAAAGCGTATTATAACCGTGGGTTTGCAAGGTTCGACTCAAAGAACTACGAAGCCGCCCTCGACGATTATAACAAAGCCCTTAGTATTAATCCAATATATACGGATGCCTTGTTTGGTAAGGCCCAAAGTTTTTACGCTTTAAATAAGAAGGATTCGACCATGGCTTATTTAAATAAAACAACGCTTGTGGATGAAGACTATGGCAAAGCCTTTTATTTAAGCGGGCAGCTTCGCTTTGAAAAAGGAGAGTATAAAGAAGCTATTTCCGACTACGATAAAGCCATTAAATCAAAATCGGATTACGCTTATGCCTATAACGACAGGGCTTCGGCCAAAAAGCAACTGGGCGACGATGCCGGCGCTATTACCGATTATGAGAAAGCGGTAGCGCTCGATCCTAAATTGTTTTTCGCCTTCAACAACCTTGGCTCATGCCGTCGTAACAAAGGCGATAATACGGGTGCCATTGATGCCTATAACAAAGCCATTGCTTTAAAACCTGATTATTATGTGGCTTTAAACAACAGAGGCACTGCAAAATTAAATACGAATGATTATGCGGGCGCCATTGCCGATTTTGATGCTGCGCTAAGACAAAAGCCAAATTATACATCGGCTATGAATAACATGGCTTCGGTATACATTAAAAAGAGAGAATACAAAGCGGCTGTAGAATGGGCCGGAAAAGCGATTCAGGCTGATGCCATGCTTGGGGCCGCTTACCTTAACAGGGGCATTGCCAAACAAATGCTGAGGGATGATGACGGTGCCTGCTCCGATTGGAAGAAGGCTGCTGAACTGGGAATGAACATTGGTAAATCTTATGCTGCAGGCATCTGCGATTAATCCTTAAACTAAATTTTATGCGAAAAATATCTTTATACATACTATCCATTATTGGTTTTACAACTATTTTGCGTGCGCAAAATGTTCCTTTTGAAAAAAGCAATTTCCCTGATAAGAAAGACGAATACAAAGAAGCGAAAGCGCAGTTAAAAATGGGTGACGAACAGTTTGAACTGGGTGACTTTGCTTACCGTACCGCTTTACCGTATTACCTCAAAGCACAGGCGTTTAATCCTAATTTTGATTTATTGAATTTCCGACTGGGTGTTTGTTACACCTATTCTTTCGAAAAAGCAAAATGCCTGACTTATCTTGAAAAAGCCTACCAGTTAAACCCTAACATCGATAAAAAAATTCATTTTTACCTTGGCTATGGTTATCACCTGAATACGCAGTGGGACAAAGCCATTGCGGAGTATGAGTCGTATAAAAAAACCGTTTCGCCAAAAGACGATGCGGAAATGAAACTGGTTAACAAACGTATTTATGAGTGCCAGAGTGGAAAGGAATTAATGAAAAACCCTATTCGTGTATTTATTGATAATGTGGGTACAAGCATTAACTCGCCCGATAACGATTATACACCGGTGATCTCGGCCGATGAAAGCGTGATGATGTTCACCTCACGCCGCGCTGGCACAACCGGTGGTGGTATTGACGAGGGATTGGCGGAACCTTTTGAGGATGTATGGGTAAGTTATCGCAGTGGTAAATCGTGGACCAAAGCGGTTAACCTGGGTGCGCCTATCAATACCAACGAGCATGACGCAGTAGTATGCTTATCGCCCGACGGACAAAAACTGATTTCTTTTAATGGTAAAAAAAGCGGTGGCGACTTGTTCATCTCATCATTGGAAGGAAATAAATGGAGCGAGCCCGATAATATGGGTAAAGCCATTAACACAAAATACCACGAGCCAAGTGCAACGTTTTCGTTCGATGGAAAGACCATTTATTTTGTAAGCGACAGGGAAGGCGGTTTTGGCGGACATGATATCTATATGTCGAAAGTAAATGAGAAAGGCAAATGGGAGAGCGCTACAAATGTAGGTACTGTTTTAAATACCGAATATGATGAAGATGCCATATTTATGTTGCCTGATGGAAAGACCATGTACTTTAGTTCCAAAGGCCACAACTCCATGGGCGGATATGATATTTTTAAAACAACCTTGGAAAACGGCGTGTGGAGCAAGCCCGAAAATTTAGGCTACCCGGTAAACTCTCCCGACAATGATGTATTCTTCCAGATGGCGGCCAATGGAGTTCATGCCTATTATTCTACCGCTAATAACGGTGGTTATGGCGGACAGGACATTTACCGTATTACCTTATTAGGCCCTGAAAAACAACCTGCCATGCTGAACGAAGATAACTTGCTGGCCAGCGTTGCGGCACCGGTAAGCGATTTTAAAGCGGAGAAGTTAGTTGTTGCCGGACCAAAAATGACCGTATTGAAAGGTATTGTGCGTGACGATAAAACCAAAGCACCTTTGGAAGGAACCATTGAGTTAATTGATAATACCTTGAATGAGGTGATTGCTACATTTAAATCAAACAGTACTACCGGTAAATATTTAGTATCGCTTCCTTCCGGAAAAAACTATGGTATTGCGGTTAAACGTGAGGGCTACCTGTTCCATTCCGAGAACTTTGATTTACCTGCCTCTGCCGATTACCAGGAGGTGGAAAAAAACATTGACCTGAAAAAAGTGGAAATAGGCCAAACCATTGTATTGAAGAACATTTTCTTTGATTTCGATAAAGCAACCATTCGTCCGGAGTCGGCCAACGAGCTGGACCGTTTAATTAAATTACTGACAGAAAACCCAACGCTTAAAATTGAATTGGGCAGCCATACCGATAGTAAAGGTAGCGATGATTATAACCAAAAATTATCGCAGTCGCGTTCACAATCGGTTGTAACCTATTTGATAGGCAAAGGCATTTCTACCGATAGATTGGTGGCCAAAGGATATGGCGAAACCATGCCGGTAGCAACCAATGATACGGATGCCGGAAGGCAGGAAAACAGGAGAACGGAATTTAAAATCCTGAGCAAATAGCTTTATGTTGCGTAAGACATGGGATGCCATCTCCTCCATTGGCATTCGTGAAGAGTACGACGACATCCTGGTAAAACGGATCACATTGACCAACCAGTTCAGTGTGGTGGCCATATTTGTGTTCGTTTTTAGCGGTATTAATAATTATGTACTTGGCGATCTGTATTCGGCTTTGCTCATTGAAGGCCTGGTTGTGGTGACCCTGATTGGCTTTTACCTGAATAAAAAATACCTTCACCGGATAGCCATTACGTTCCTGTTTACCATTGTAAGTATCGCTATTTTTTATTTCGATTCTTATTCAGGGCTCTTGTCAGGAACTTACCTTTATCATTTTCCACTCATCTTTGCCATTGCCTTTGTATTTGATATGAGGGAAGACAGAAAAGCGATGCTGTTTCATTTTCTGCTCATTATTTCATTTTTGTTTATAAACGCGGCTACAAACTACAACTTGTTCAGAAGTGAGTTTTTAAACGATGCCATGCGTTCGCAGATGTTCAGGTTTAACCTGGTATTTAGTGCTGCGTCAACGGGATTTTTTGTTTATATCATGATCCAGAATAATTTAAAGGAAAACTATTTGTACATACAACGTATCGAAGAACGGAAGCAGTCGGAAAAGGTGATCAAAAATGCCCTTGCCGAAAAAAATGTACTTATTGCCGAGCTTCATCACCGTGTGAAAAATAACCTGGCTATTATTTCGGGCCTGTTCAGTTTAAAGATCAGCGATAACCTTCATGAAGATGCTAAAAATGTTTTGCTGGAAAGCAGGAACCGCGTAAGGTCAATGGCCCTCATCCATAACCGCCTGTACGATAGTCATCATTTAACCGATGTGAAGTTTGACGAGTACATTCATGAATTGATTCATGAGATCAACGCTTCTTATCCAACCGCTTCGGGCTCTGTAAAAGTAAACACGACTATCAGCCAGGCTTCGTTAAATGTAAACGCCGCCATTCCCTGTGGCCTGATCTTAAACGAACTGCTCACCAATTGCTACAAACATGCGTTTAACGACAGGGACAACGGGCAAATTGACATTGCTTTTTTACAGGCTGGTAACGAGTTTGTGATGACGGTAAAAGATAATGGCCCGGGCCTGCCTCCTCAGTATAATAAAAAACAATCGTTGGGTGTAACTGTTATTGAAGCATTGAGCGAGCAGCTGGACGGTAATTTTAGTTTTTCAAATGATAACGGCACCTGTTTTGAGCTGAGGTTTAAAAGCTCAAATAACTAGGTTTTGTGTAATAAATATTGGCGACCTCGAAGAGGTCAAATGTATATAGAAACATTGTCACCAATTTTTGTACGACCCCGGTGGGGTCGAATGTTATATAAAGCATACTGTACTATAAACATTGGAATCCTTCGGATTCCTTTACTTAAATCAAAAATCCGGCTATCTTGTGCTAAATTTCTTAAAGAAACTCTCATTATTTTTAACAGTATTTTAATATTAAGGCATCAAACAGGGTACTGTTTTAGGACTTTCTTACTATCTTCGTCATATTAACACTTATATAAAGTTATGAGCACAGAACAACCTAAAAAAAAGAAAAGCCTTTTTAAACGTATTTTAAAATGGAGCGGTATTACTTTTTTAGTATTGCTGATCTTAGTTATTGCAGCGCCTTTTTTGTTTAAGGACAAATTGGTACAGCTTGTAAAAGATGAGGCAAATAAAAACCTGAATGCCAAGGTGGATTTTGGTGACTTTGATCTGACCCTGTTCAGCTCTTTTCCTGATTTCAGGTTCAAGATCCAAAATGTAAGTGTTGTTAATATAGAACCTTTTGCCGGCGATACCCTGGCTTATATTAAAGAGTTGTCGTTTGACCTTAACATCAAAAGTGTCATCAGTGGCGATAAATACCAGATAAACTCAGTAGTGGTAGATGAACCAAAAATAAATGGCATTGTGATGCACGATGGCAAAGCCAACTGGGATATTGCCAAAGCAAGTGCCGATACGGTTGCAGCCGCTCCGGCAGATACCAGTGCCACTAAATTTGCGCTTCAATTAAAATCGCTTGAAATAAAACATGCCACCATTACTTACAATGACATGCAGGGGAACATGGAGGCTGTTTTAAAAGACCTGAATTATACCATGAGCGGTGATTTTACACAGGATGTATTTGTGTTAAGCAACTTACTGGATATTGCCGAAACAACGTATAACATGGGTGGTGTAGGTTACCTAACAAAAGTGAAAACGCATTTCAAGGCCGACCTGGACATGGACATGCCTAACATGAAATTTGCTTTCAAAGAAAATGAACTGGGGCTAAACGATCTTGGTTTATCCTTTGATGGTTTTGTAGCCATGCCAAAAGAAGACATCAGCATGGATATGAAATTTGCAGCTAAACAAACCGAGTTCAAATCCATTTTATCACTCATTCCAAGTGTTTACAGTAAAGATTTTGCCAGCGTTCAAACCAAAGGAAACCTGAAGCTGAATGGTTTTGTAAAAGGCACCATGCATAGCGAAAAAGACAGTACGAAGAATACTTACCCAAGTTTTGATATTAATTTAGGCATTGCCGATGCCATGTTCAAATACCCTTCCCTGCCAAAATCGGTAAACAATATCAACATTGATGTACACGTGGCAAATCCTAAAGACTACCTGGACGCAACGGTTATTGATGTGAACAAATTTCACCTGGAAATGGCCGGAAATCCTATTGATATGTGGGCGCACGTAAAAACGCCTATCTCTGATCCTGACCTGGCGGCGGAAGTGAAAGGAACAATTAACTTATCGTCGGTTAAGGAATTTGTTCCCCTGGAAAAAGGTGACGACATGAGCGGTACCGTGAAAGCGGACATTTCGGCGGCAGGTCGCATGAGCAGCCTTGACCGTAAGGAATACGATAAGTTTAAGATGGCCGGTAGCCTTGAAATTGATAAAATGAATTACAAAACCACCACGCTTCCTTATGATGTGATGTTGAATGTCATGAAAATGAATTTCACAAACCAGTATGTTGAACTGTCGGCATTTGATGCCATGATGGGCAAATCGGATGTAAGGGCAAATGGCAGGATCGATAATTTTATGCAATATGTCTTTAAAGATTCCCTCATCAAAGGAACCTTCAATGTACAATCCAATTTAATGGACTTAAACCAGTTAATGAGCTCTACCGGCTCCACCACAGCGGCCCAGCCGGCAGCAGCCGATACGGCGGCCATGGGTGTGGCTGAAGTGCCTGGTAACATTGATTTTAACCTGAATGCCAATTTTGCCAAAGTGCTGTATGATAATTTAACGATCGATAACATGGTTGGTAACATTGTGGTTCGCCAGAAAAAAGTAGATATGACCGATCTGAAACTTGGTTTGTTAGGAGGCAATGTATTAATGAACGGTTATTATGAAACCACCAATCCTAAAAAACCAACGGTAAGCATGAACTTTAAGGTGGATAATTTTGATATTCAGAAAACGTTCAGCACCTTCAATACAGTACAAAAAATCGCACCGATTGGCCAGTATGCAAAAGGGATGTTTACAGCTACTTTAGAGAACTTTAAAGCCGATTTGGATCAATCCATGTCGCCAATCTTATCGTCCTTGCATGGTAATGGTGTGTTTAAAACAGCCAGTGTATCGGTTGGCGGTTTCCCTCCGTTTGTAAAACTGGGCGAAGCCTTAAAAATTGAACAGCTAAAAAACCTGGACATTCAAAACGTAGTAGCTGACTATGAATTTAAAGACGGGCGTATTGCTTTAAGAAACCCGGTTAAAGTAAAAGTAAATAAAATTGACGCGGAGATCACCGGTTCTACCGGCTTCGATCAAACCATTGACTACAATTGGAAAATGGATGTGCCTACCGAAATGTTTGGTTCACAGGCAAATTCAATGGTTTCAGGCTTGTTGGGTCAGGCAAACTCCGCCGCCGGTACAAACTTAACTGTTCCTAAAAACATAAAAGTAAATGTTGGTTTTGGTGGAACCGTTATGAAACCTACCATTAAAACCGGTACAAAAGCGGATGGTAAATCCACCACCGAAGCGGTGAAAGAACAGTTAGTGACAGCTGTAAAAGATAAGGCCAACGAAGAAGCTCAGAAAATATTAGCCGATGCCCAGGCCCAGGTTGATAAAATAAGGGCCGAAGCACAAGCCGCGTCTGATAAGTTAAAAGCAGAAGGGTATGCCGCCGCCGATAAACAGGTAGAAGAAGTGAAGAACCCGCTCGCGAAAATAGCGGCTAAAAAAACAGCGGAAGTAGCCAAGAAACAAGTAGACAAATCGGCCCAAAAAGTATTGGATGAGGCAGAAGTGAAATGCCAGAAAATACTGGAAGACGCTAAAGCAAAAAGTGCCGCGGCTGCGGGAAAATAAATTGTAATACCTTAGTGTATGAGCGAATTACTAATAAAAAACAGCATTACCATTAATGCGGCCGCACAAGCCGTTTGGCAAGCGTTGGTTGACCCTGAGCAAACAAAGAAATACATGTTTGGTTGCGAAACGGTTTCCGATTGGAAGGTAGGGAGCTCTTTATTGTGGCGCATGAACTATGAAGGGAAGGAGTTGGTTGCGGTTAAAGGATCCATTCTGGAAATAGCACCAGGAAAAAAATTGGTTTATACCGTATTTGACCCGAACAATGCAACGATGAAAGATATTCCGGAAAATTATCTTACAGTAAGGTATGAGTTGGAAAGTGAGGGTAATGAAACCATTTTGAATGTGACCCAGGGCGATTACAATAAAGTGGCGGATGGCGAGAGAAGATACAAGGAATCGTATAATAACGGAGAAGGCTGGAACCCTATTCTGGTTGAGATTAAAAAACTGGTAGAAGCAGGTAATTAATAATGTATGCGTTCGTTTTTGACCCGTGTTGTTGTTGGAGCAATACTTAGATACAGAGTTAAGAATAAGGAAGTAACTTCGCGTTTGGAAGCTGCCCGTGATTTCCGTGAGTTCCAGATCCATTTACGCCGTTTATTAAAAGATATTTTCCTGATCATACTCGGTATTTTTTCAGCCGCCTTTGGATTGGAAAGTTTTTTATTGCCAAGTAATTTTATTGATGGAGGCGTTACAGGCATTTCTCTTTTAACCAGCGAATTAAGCGGTATTCCTTTATATGTTCTCATCATTCTTATTAATATTCCCTTTGTCATATTAGCCTTCACCATTATTGGACGACAATTTGCTGTTAAAACCGCATTGGGGATCACAGGACTAGCCATATGTATCTTAACAGTTCACTTCCCTGAGGTTACCCACGATAAATTACTGGTGGCTGTTTTTGGTGGCTTCTTCCTGGGTTCGGGAATTGGTTTATCTGTGCGCGGTGGTGCGGTACTCGACGGTACAGAAGTACTGGCGATATACCTGAGCAGGAAGTTCGGTACCACCATGGGCGATATTATTATCGGGATCAATATCATTATCTTTTCCGCCGCCGCTTATTTTTTATCCATTGAAGCCGCTTTGTATTCATTGATTACTTACCTAGCCGCATCTAAAACCCTTGACTTTGTGATAGAAGGTATTGAGGAATATACAGGTGTTACCATTATCTCATCACACAGCGAAGAGATCAGGGGAATGATTATTAATACCATGGGCCGTGGCGTAACCGTTTATAGCGGTAAACGTGGTTTTGGAAAACGTGGCGAAGGGCAGGATATAGACATTATATATACGGTGACTACTCGTTTGGAGTTGAATAAACTTAATACAGAGATAGAAAAAATCGATCCCAATGCTTTCGTAGTAATGAACAGTGTAAAAGATACCAAAGGTGGCATGATCAAAAAAAGGCCTTTACAGCACTAATCCATGTGTTAACTTTTCCGAGCTGGCAAATCAGTTTTTCTTTTTAGTTTCTTAATGTATAAAAAACATTCAGGTAATGTATTGCCCATACATTTGTAAAAACTCATAATGTATAGCAAAAGAGAACTGGAGCTTTTAATCATTAGTGATGTACATCTAGGCACATTCGGTTGTCATGCCAAAGAGCTTCTCCACTACCTTAAAACAGTCAATCCCAAAACACTGGTGCTTAATGGCGATATTATTGACATGTGGAATTTCACTAAGAATTATTTTCCTTCTTCGCATATGGATGTGCTTCGCCATATCATGAAAATGGCAAGCCATGGCACCCATGTGTATTATATTACCGGTAATCACGATGAAATGCTTCGAAAATATACCGATTTGCAGTTAGGGAATCTGGAAATCGTGGACAAGTTGTTGTTGAATCTTGATGGCAAGAAAGCCTGGATCTTTCATGGTGATGTGTTTGATGCCAGTACCAAAGGATATGCCAAGCTATTGGCTAAGTTGGGTGGAAAAGGCTACGACCTGCTTATTTTAATAAACCGCTTTGTGAACTGGGTTTTACAGTTGGTAGGACGTGAAAAAATGAGCATCTCGAAAAAAGTAAAAGATGGCGTTAAAAAAGCGGTTGCCTTTGTGCAGGATTTTGAAAGTACTGCGGCAGAAATAGCGATCGAAAAAAAATACGATTATGTGATCTGCGGTCACATTCACATGCCACAAATAAAAGACGTAAAAACGCAGAATGGAAACGTGACCTATATGAACAGCGGCGACTGGATAGAAAATTTAACCGCGCTGGAGTACAATGATGGAAAATGGGAGATCTTTAATTACGACCAGAATTACATTGACCTTATTTACGCGAAAGAAAATAACGATCAACAGGATATTGTCACTAAAATTCTTGCTTCATAAAAACACATCATCTCTCTATGAAAATATTCTACGCAGTTCAGGCAACAGGTAACGGGCACATTAGCCGCGCTCAGCAAATTTATCCCTATTTAAAGCAATTTGGTGAGGTTGATTTTTTTATCAGCGGTAATAATGCCAACCTGAATTTTCCTTTGCCGGTTAAGTACCGTAGCGCCGGTTGTAGCCTGCATTACAGTAAATGCGGAGGGCTTAATTACTGGAGCATCTTTAAAAACATAAAACCTTATTCTCTGTATAAAGATGCCGCAGCTTTGCCGTTGGAAAAATACGATGTTATCATCAACGATTTTGATTTTGTAACCTCACTAGCCTGTAAATTAAAAAAATTACCTTCCGTTCAGTTAGGTCACCAGGCCAGCTTTCAATCCGATCTGACCCCACGCCCAGACAAAAAGAGCATAGTAGGAGAAACGGTACTGAAACATTATGCCCATGCTACCAATCATATTGGTTTTCATTTTCAGCCCTACGATAAATTTATTTTACCACCGGTAGTGAAAGAAGAATTTATTAATTCGGAGCCCCAAGACCTTGGTCATGTGAGCGTGTATTTGCCTTCTTTTCAAAAACATTGCCTATTGGAGGCATTTAATAAGTTAAAACACATTCGTTTTCACTGGTTCCTTGAAAAAGAACAATCGATCCGCAACGAAGAAAATATAACCTATTATCCTATCGACAATGCGTTATTCAATCAAAGCTTATTGAGCAGTCACGGTTTAATTACAGGCGGAGGATTTGAAACACCCTCTGAGGCTTTGTATTTAGGTAAAAAGCTCATCAGTATTCCCATCAAAAACCATTATGAGCAGCAATGCAACGCAGCGGCCTTAAAAAAAATGGGGATCACTATTTTAGAGGATGTTGGCTCCAATTTTTCCGACATAGTGGATAAATGGTATTCTTCAAAGGACAAAGACCCCAGGATAAAAGCAAACAACGTGTATGAAACATTGGAGTTGCTATTTGACACTTATCCCACCAAACAGGATTTAATAAAGGAAACAGAAGATATGCATGTATAACCGGTTTATGGTTTCAATGTATATCCTTTGTTAAATTTTGAATTTGATGTTAAGGTAATTTTTAAATTTTCATTCTCCATTCTTAATCTTTTCTTGTTTCTGAATTAATATGCACTTGCAGGCCGTGCCATAATTTAGCGGCATGAAAATTTTATACACCTTATTTGTAGTTTCATGCTTTAATTATTTGGTGGCGCAAACCATTTCGCGTGGGCCCTATTTGCAACAGTCTACTCCAGGCAGTGTCATCATTAAATGGAAAACCAATACGGCTACTACCACTAAAGTTAATTACGGTACCTCGCAGGGGGCTTTAACACAGGTGGTCACCAATACGGTTTCCAGCACCACGCATGAAGTGAAGCTGACAGGTCTTTTGCCTTACACCAAATATTATTATTCTCTCTCTACAACCACCACTACATTGTTGACCGGTTCTACCGATCTTTATTTTCGTACAGCGCCGGCTTATGGCGCTAAAGGAAATTACCGCTTTTGGGTGATTGGTGATGCCGGTACAGGTGGCAATGACCAGCGCGCGGCAAGGGATGCTTTTTTAACTTATAATGACCGAAACATTGATGGTTGGATCTGGCTGGGTGATAACGCTTACGATGGTGGATTTGACAGCGAGTACCAATCGAATGTATTTAGCAATAATACCTATGAAAATCAGTTAAAAAATACAGTTGTATGGCCGGCAGTGGGAAACCACGATTATAATAACCATATTCCTTTCTCACCGTCACCGGCTTACTTTGATATTTTTACGTTACCGGCTAATGGTGAATGTGGCGGCCTGGCCTCGGGTACTGAGAAATACTATTCTTATAATTATGGGAACATTCATTTTGTTGTTCTTGATTCTTATGATGTCAGCAGGTCCTCAACAGGGGCCATGGCAACCTGGCTTCAAAACGACCTTACAGCCAACACACAGCAATGGACCATTGTGTACTGCCACCATCCTCCTTATACAAAAGGGAGTCATAACTCCGACAACTCAAATTTCCTGGATGGCGAACTGGTAGAAATGCGGCAAAACATTATCCCGATCCTGGAAGCAAAAGGTGTGGATCTCGTATTGAATGGACACAGCCATGTGTATGAGCGGTCTTATTTAATGGACGGACATTACGGTTATTCAAACACCCTGACACCAGCTATGAAAAAAGATAATACTTCCGGAAGCTATCCCTCAAGCTGCGCCTATAACAAGCAAACACAAACTACCAGTTCTCATAAAGGTACTGTGTATGTTGTATGCGGCTGTTCGGGTAAAAACGATTCAAGTCCTTCGTCAGGATGGCCCCACCCTGCAATGTATAAATATACCAATACAGTTTACGGAACAATGGCTGTAGACGTAAAAGACAATAAACTGGAAGGAAAGTTCATCACATCAACCGGTACCGTATTCGATTCGTTTACCATTATAAAGAACGCCGGTGGCAGCAAAACCTATACGGTTTGCCCAAATGAATTGGTGACGCTTAAATCTACATTTCCCGACAAGGTAAACTGGTTTCCTTCCGGACAGCAAACCGATTCCATTTCTTTCAGCACACCGGTCAGTACCGTGGTATATGCTACGGATTTGGCCGGTTGCATTAAGGATACCTTTAACATTGCCGTGATCTCAAACCCTAATTGTATAACCGGTATTGATGAAGCCGCAAAAAAACCGTTTTTAATTTACCCAAGCTATCTTCAATCCCCTGCTTCAGTGCTTACCATTGAGAGTAGTTATGAGCTCTCGCCGGTTATAAGGCTCATTGATATAAACGGTCGAACAATTATGAATGAAGTGATTGAACTTTCTCGTGGAAAAAACGTGCTTAGGTTCCCCTCATCACTTTCGTCCGGAATATATTTCCTTCAAATCTCAACCGATACCCATGAAAATAGTTATAAGTTCTATGTTGAATAAATTACTCCTCCTCATCTTTTTGTTGCCTGCGGTTTATGCATTACGAGGACAATGCGGTACGACCAATGTTCCAGGCGATTTTATCGTTAATTCAAGCATCATCTTATCAGGTACGTATAATGTAAGTGGTACATTCAGGGTAGCTCCTTTTGTAACGGTATACGTTAAGGCCTATTCATCCGGTGCCTGCGGTAAGCTGGTAATCAATGCTCAAAAAATCATCATCGAAGGAACCATCGATGGGAATTATGCAGGAAATGTGGGCGGAACCGGTGGATTGGGCGGAACTGTTGTCAGCAGTTTAACCGGAGATCAAACGGCGATAAACACTTGCAGTAATAAAGATAATACCGGAATTGTAGTAGTAGAAGGCGGGAAATACGGAGCTAACGGTTCGGGGCCAGGTGCCGGAACCCAGGGGCAAAATGGACAAACAGGTTCAGGTCCAAAGCAACAATGTTTAAACAATAACGATGAAGCCGGCATGATTGGCAGCGCAGGCGGAGCAGGAGGTGGTGGCGGCGCTGCTTACGGAGGAACAGGAACAACCGCGGCAAACGGTGGAAACGGCACCAATACATATACAACATCAGGCGTTAACATCTCTACAGGTTACATTGTATATGGGGGTAATGGTGGTGTTGGTGGTGTCGGAGGAGCCATTTACGGAACCGCTTCAGGAACCGATATTGATATGGGATCAGGTGGAGCCGGTGGCGGTGGCGGCGGTTGCTCCTATGGTGTTGGGCTTGCAGGCGGCAAAGGAGGAAATGGCGGAGGACTTGTGAAATTATCGGCAACAGATTCTGTCATCATTGTCGGAAAAATTTTGGTGAATGGCGAGAATGGCGCTAACGGTGGAGATGCAGGTAATGGTGGTGTGTCGCCCAATTGCTGTTCGGATGGTTGTGACGATTCAGGAGAGTCTACTTTATCGTGCGGTGCAGGAGCGGGTAGTGGAGGTGGTGCCGGATCGGGTGGCGGCATTTACATCGAATCACAAACAGTAGCATCTATCACAGGAACATTACAAAGCGCAGGGGGCAATGGCGGTAACAGTGGTTTAAAAGGAAACGGCACAACCGCTAACTATTCGGGTGGCCCGTTTTGCGGGAACCAAACCATTATTAGCGGTAACGGGAATGCGGGGAATAAAGGTGGCGCTGCAGGCGGCGGGAGGATCAAAGTGGTGGTTCCTACATGCGCTTCGTCTACTGTAAATCCAATTTATACTGTAAATGGCGGAACCGGTTTCACAAACGCGGCCAGTGGTACATACCAGGTAATATGTGGTGTTACCAATGTTAACGAGGCCATTAAAGAGCAATTTGCACTCACCGTGTTTCCAAATCCTTTTTCTGACTATGTGACAGTAAAATTTAAATATGACGAAACACCTGAGAACATAGATGATATTATTGTTCTTAATACATTGGGAATGATCGTCAAAATTGTTTCTTCCAACGATCTTCACAACAGCCGCAGTATGCAACTCGATCTGTCTGAGTTGACTCCGGGAATCTATTTTATAAAAACAACCATCAATAAAATCAGCTATGATTACAAAATTATTAGGCAATAGGTATTTTTTCACATTACTTATATTTCTTTTCTTCTTCGCATTTTTAAAATTAAACGCGCAAAGTTCGCGCATCGGTTCGCTTGAGCCCTGTTTGGCGCCTTTTTATCACGGTGTTGCTTCGGGCGACCCAATGAGCGATAAGGTCATTATCTGGACGAGGGTAACGCCTGATACCATCTCGTCCAACCCGGTTGTAGTATCCTGGCAAGTGGCAACCGATACGGGAATGGTCAATGCCGTTCGTGGCGGTAGTGTTATTACTGATAATACAGCGGACTATACGGTTAAGGTAGATGTGACAAATTTGAGCCCAAACACCTGGTATTATTATGAGTTTACCTGCAATGGAAAAAAGTCGCCGAGAGGGAGAACAAGAACCACAGCTCTCACAAATGCCGATAGTTTACGCTTTGCCATTGTATCCTGCGCCAATTTAGAAGCTGGGTTTTTTAACGCGTATAAAGTGTTATTGAATCGTGCAGACTTTGACGCGGTGATATGCCTGGGCGATTATATTTATGAATATGAAACCGGGGGTTATTCACCCAATGCAACGGCCAACAGGCAATGGCTTCCGGCTAACGAGATCTTATCGTTAAGCGATTACCGCCAGAGGTATTCTACCTATCATTTGGATGATGATTTGCGAAAATTACATCAGCAGTTTCCTTTTATTACCATATGGGACGATCATGAAACAGCAAACGATGCCTGGATGAATGGCGCGGAAAATCACACACCGGCTACCGAAGGACCTTTTGCGGTTAGGAAAGCAAATGCAAAGCAGGCTTATTTTGAATGGCTGCCAATCAGGCAACAAGCGGGTGCCGCCGATCCTTACCAGATCTTCAGAAAACTGACCTATGGTAATTTAATTGATTTTATTATGTTGGATACACGTCTGCATGGACGTGATCTACAAAGCGGTACCAGTGGTGCAACGGTTACCGCTTCTACCAGGCAATTACTTGGTACCGATCAGTTCAGTTGGTTGAGCAACAGGCTTGATTCGTCAGCTGCTAAATGGAAAGTACTGACCCAGCAGGTCATGATTGCGCCTCTGAAAGTGTTTGGCTCTGCCATTAATGGCGATCAGTGGGATGGCTATCCGGCAGAACGAAACAGGGTTTTGAATTACATCCTCAGTCATAATATAAAAAATGTGGTAGCCATAACAGGCGACATTCATTCTTCCTGGGCAAATGACCTGCCTACAGCTACATACAACGGTTCTACCGGTGCCGGTTCGGCGGGCGTTGAGTTTGTAGGACCGAGCGTGACCTCTCCCGGAATTAATATTCCTTTAGGAGCTGCAGCCATCCAAGCGTCGAATTCGCACATCAAATATGCCGATCTATCACAACATGGTTTTATGATAATGGATGTGAACCAAACACGAACACAAACCGACTGGTATTACGTGAATACCTTAGATCAATCTTCGGGTGTTTACAGTTATGCAAAATCGATGTACGTGAATGACCAGGAGCGTTTTTTAAGGACCAATAATTCGGCCAGCTTGCCGCGAAATTCTGTTTACGGCATTATGGCACCTAATTGCCCGAGGAACATATCAACAGGACTTAGCACTGTTTCGGGTACTGCTAAATTACTGAATGTATTTCCAAACCCTGCGCAACGTGAATTAGTGCTTAGCTTTTTAGGATACAAGGTTAAAACAGGAAAAATAACATTATACAATTTGACAGGACAAAAAGTATATGAACTTAATTTCAATGAAAGCGATCTGTATAATAATCAATTGCCTCTTGATATCAATGCTTTGTCACAAGGAGTATATAATGGTTCGGTTGAGATCGATCATGAGGCTTCGTTTTTTAAATTTGTGAAAGCATCTGATTAATGGACGGAAAGCTCCCCAGGAAGAAGCCAGTTGCGGTTATTTTATGCCTGGTTGTCATTTTAAGCTGTTCCTTCTTCCAGTTTAAGAACACCGCTGATGTATCTGCCAGCAAAACATATGTCAGGAATCACATCAGGCAATTGACAACTCTGCTTGACACGTGTATTGTATTAACAAATTCCGACTCCGCTCATAAAAACTCAGAGGCCTTGCGAGCCAATTATTTTGTATTGCGTAATCATTATAAGCATATTGAATTGTTTATAGAATACTGCGCGCCATTTGATGTTAAATATTTCATTAATGGTCCACTGGTAAAAAAATCAGAACCCGAGATAGGGAAGCGTATTGTAGAACCGCATGGCTTCCAGGTTATAGAGGAGCAACTTTTTGGGATGGATGTTATGGATCGAAAAACCCTTCTCGATGAGTTAACACTTTTATCCTCCGCATTCAAAACTTTTGATGAACGATTGTCTGAGCTTACTATCAGTGATTCACAAATCCTTGATATGATGCAATTTGAGCTTATCCGAATGGGGAGCTTATCCTTAAATGGAGCTGATGCCACTTTTACTAAGACTAACATCACCGAATGCATCCATGTATTACAAAGTTTCGAAGGGCTGCTTTCAGCGATCAAAAAAAATTATCCTGATAAGCGTTATCCTGTTCAAACACAACAAGCCTTGGTATTTAAGATCAGGCAGGCAGAAAGCTATTGTTCAACGCACAAAAACTATGATGCATTTAACAGGTTGTATTTTATTACGCATTATATAAAGCCTGTGTACAAGTACCTCGTACAACTTCACCGTTCAGACTTATTTCCTTACACGCCCGTTAATTATGCCATTGACTTAAAAAGCGATAAAGTATTTGAAAGAGACTTTTTTAATCTCAATTATTTTTCGGTTCAGGCGGTAGATACTAATGGTAACGAATTACAGGTCGAGTTAGGGAATTTCCTGTTTTTCGACCCTATCCTTTCGGGGAACAATCAAAGGGCCTGTGCTTCGTGCCATAAACCCGATATGGCCTTTAGTGATGGTTTGCAAAAGGGTAGAGGTTTTATAAATGACAGTAGCCTGACAAGAAATACGCCTTCTTTGCTAAATACTATTTTCCAAAAACATTTTTTTTATGATGGTCGTGCCAGGCAATTGGAACAACAGGCTAACGATGTTCTGCATAATCAAAGGGAAATGAACTCCTCCATTGGTGAAATGATCGCTAAATTAAATCAAAGCGAAGAGTATAAACATCTTTTTAAAAAGTGTTATGAAGGAACGGTTGATACAGTAATTAGTTATTATGGGATCTTAAAAGCCATTGCAGAATATGAAAAGACACTCATTTCAATGAACAGCCGTTTTGACAAATACATCAAAGGCGATTATAAACAGTTGAACGCCAGAGAAATTAATGGATATACTATTTTTTCAGGAAAAGCACTTTGCGGTAGCTGTCATTTTTTTCCCTTGTTCAATAGCCTGGTTCCTCCTGTATACAATGACACAGAGTATGAAGTTATTGGCGTGCCCGAACATTCGCGTAGTAAAACGATTGATAAGGATGAAGGACGCATGGTTGTATCAAAATCCTACATTCATCAATACGCCTTTAAATCACCTACTGTGAGAAACATTGCTTTAACAGCGCCGTATATGCATAATGGCATTTACAAAGAGCTGGATGACGTTATTAAGTTTTATAACGATGGAGGAGGGCAAGGCCTTGGAATTAATATTCCCCATCAAACATTGCCTTTTGATTCATTACAACTTAATAAAAATGAGATATCCGATCTTAAGGCATTTATGTTGTCGTTAACAGATACAACAGGTCTTACCGGAAAACCGGCACGGCTTCCTAAGTTTAACGATGAGAAGTTGAACCGCCGTATGATTGGAGGCACTTATTAAATTGATCGATTTTTTCCTGCTATTGGTCTAATGAGGGTTTATCTAACATTCTAGTCATGTACACATAATATTGCAATCCCATTTTTGTATAAAATTATTCTATGAAACGTATCTACTTACCAATTGCAATTTCAATGGCCTTTATAGTTTTTGGCTGCAAAAATGAACATAAGGTCCAGGACCCTGAACTAACAGATATTATCCGTGGAAATACCATTATTATAAAAGGATCTGATACCGAACTGCCAATGGTAAAAGATCTTTGCATGGCATTTAAAAATGAACATCATGAAGTGCTTTTTGATCTCTCGGGTGGCGGAAGCGGGATTGGAATAGAAGCATTAATTAATCATGAAACCGACATTGCCAATTCATCCCGTGAAATGAAGCCCGAAGAAATTATAAGGGCGCGTAAGAATGGTGTAAATCCTGTTCCTGTTATGTTCTCGGTTGACGCGCTGGCTATTATTACCAATTCGAAACTTGGCGTTGATAGTTTGTCGACAGAGCAATTGACAAAAATATTCTCAGGTGAGATCTCTAACTGGAAAGAGGTTGGTGGCCCCGACAGGCCTATTGTTATTTATGGAAGGGATAGTTTGTCGGGAACCTATTCTTACCTGAAAGACAAATTTATCAGGGCGCCATATTCCGCTAAAATGCAACACCTGCATGGCAACGCGGAGATCGTTAAGGCCGTTCAGAATAATATTGATGGGATTGGTTATGCCGGTGTGGGCTTCCTGATGGATGAGAACGGAAAGCCAAACGGCAACATATGGGCCATGCCGATCTATATTCACGGATCTCCTGCTTATTCGCCCTATGAAGTAGCTGCAGTAAAAAGAGGTGACTATGTATTAACGCGTCCCTTGTATCAATACATTAATGGCAAACCCAATTCCCATGTCTATGACCTGATTATGTCGGAATTGGTATTGAGCGGACAAAAGATCATTAAAGAGCACGGGTATTTTCCTATTAATGATTACCAGGCAGAGATTAACCGCTTAAATGGCTTGTAGTGTTATAGCGCCTCAATGTTAATGAATGTGTAGGATTTATTTTATTAAACCTTAATGTTGTGTGAATGATAACTTTCCTTTCATGATCTACTTTTGATAGAAGATTATCACTTAGCTCCATATCATGAAAACATATTTAGGATTACTTTTTGCATTCATTTTCTTTTACACCTGTGGTTTTTCACAAACAACCATTGTCTTCCAGGGATTTGAAGGAACTGCTGCTGATAACTGGGCTTATACAGCTCCAACGCAAAATACAGCTTCGGGCCAGGTAATTGTTGGTGCCGGAAACTACGGCGCGGGTTATGCCAAAACAGGTTCAAACAGCATGCGTGCCGGTGGCGGCAGCACAGGTTGTGGCAGCGGCAGTGCTAACTGCATCAATGGCGCTTCAAGCGGAGGTTCCTGCAACAATGCGGCGAACGGAAAAGTAGTTGCGTTTAATGCCGTTAATATTTCTTGCTTATCCGGTGTTGTACTTTCGGTATCCCACAGGTGCCATGTGCTATGTTCAAGTCAGGGTCAGGGATTTGACGCGGGCGAAACATTATTGTTCCAGGTAAGCTTAAATGGAGGAGCTTTTACAACCGTGGGGACCATTACAGGTTCCGGAAATTATGGATGGATGTACACAACCAATCCTGCCGGGGTTTCTACTACCGTGGCAAATCCATTCACCTATAATGTACCGGCCGGTACCACATCCATTGCTTTTCAAACAGTTTCCAATACCGATCGTGCGGATGAGGTTTATTACCTGGATGATGTAAAATTAACGACTACTACCACCGGTTATTCTTTTCCAGGAACTGCCGGTTTATGGGGAGGTTATGTGAGCACTGATTGGTTCAACGCCTGTAACTGGAACGACCGGACGATACCAACCGCTGCCACTAATGTTACATTCCCTTCAAATAATACAGGTAATAAAGACATTGTAATTAATACCAGCACCAACCCCACTTGTAACAACCTTACGATTAATGGCACAGGGTCGAAACAAATTAAAGGAGAAGGGAGCGCTACCAAAAAACTAACTATCAACGGTAACTTAACCATCGCCTCTACTGACGGGTTGGATTTTAGCGATGGGACAACAGGAACAGCGGATGGCACTATTGAACTGTATGGTAACTGGATAAACAATGGTGTGGAAAGCGATTTTAAAGAAGGAAACAGTATTGTGAAATTTATGGGAACTGCCAATCAAAGTATTTCTACTGCCGACCCCGCGGGTGAAGAGGCATTTTATGCTTTGGATATCAATAAGTCTTCAGGAACGGTAACCATGAATGATGATGTATGGATTGATAAGGATATTGAAGGAGGAACAAACGCGTTGCTAACGTTTACGCAAGGTAAGCTGGACCTGAACGGAAAAACAATAAAGATCTGGAACCCGAATGAACAGGCCGCTACCCGAACTTCGGGAGGAATTGTCAGTGAAAAGACAAACAACAGTTCTAAAGTTACCTGGGCTATTGAAAATAATACCGGCGCGCACATCTTTCCTTTTATTAACGCTGCTAATTTTTACATCCCATTTACATTTAACCTTACTGCTGGTGATGTGGATGATCTCACGGTTTCGACTTACCCAACGGCTTCGAATAATACGCCATACCCTACAACACCACAAAATGTCAGTAATGTGGACGATGCTGCCGGTGTTGATAACAGTACGAATACTGTAAACCGTTTCTGGCAGATCGATAAAACAGGAGCGTCGGGTACGGCTAACCTCACATTTACTTATGGCGATAATGAATGGGATGCAGGTGAGCCGTCGGATTACGAAGCGCAACGATGGAACGTGCCAAGCTCATTGTGGCAAGCGGCTTTGCCGGGCCAGACACAAAACGTAGCAAGTAATTCAGTAACGGTTCCTAATGTCACTACGTTTTCTCCCTGGACATTGGCTTCCAAATTGTCGCCTTTGCCTATTGAGTTGCTGAGTTTTTCAGCTCAATACGATGGACATAAAAATGTTGAGCTGACATGGGCCACTGCTACAGAAGTAAACAATGACTTTTTTAGCGTGGAGCGAAGTACCGACGCTGTTAATTTTGAAGAAGTTTGCCGGGTAAAAGGTTCGGGTACAAGTTTTCAAAAGAAAAGCTACGGCTGCGTAGATGCTGATCCTAAAAAAGGCATTTCGTATTACCGTTTAAAACAAATGGATTTTGATCGCACCTTCTCTTATTCTCAAATAGAGCCTGTTTCAATAGGTCGTGATGAAGACATTAAAGTATATCCTAACCCCAACGAAACAGGAAAATTAAAGATCGCTACCGGCAGCAACCGCGCTTTTATAAAAGTATTCGATGGCATTGGAAAAATGGTGTACCAGCTTGAAGGCACTGAAGGATTAACGGAACTGGACCTGGAGCCTTTTGGTATGGGGGTTTACCTTGTATCAATCATTAGCGGCGATAAAACGGTTACCACAAAAGTTATATATCATTAATGTATGGGACGAATAGCGATACCTATTGGCGTAAATATAGACCGTGTAAAGAAAGTATTTGGCAGTAAGGATGAAACATTAGTAAACAATGTCTTGTCATCGGATGCTTATCTCAAATTTGATGAAGACCACAGTTTCAAAAGAGAATTATATGACATCATTTTTAATTATGTCCCGGTAGAGAACAGGATCGTTCAGCCTTCAAAATTATTCGGCCTCATCAAAGGCGATGACGGGCGTGGGCTAAAGGGTGACTGGAACGATTATGGTTACGCCTTGCTGGTAATTTGCAGTTACCTGGGCAAAAAATTTAGCGAAACCAATGTGGAATACATATATGGTGATAGCTGGTGGAAAATAAACACCTTATTGCGAGAAAATGGTTCCTCTCTTGACCTATCGCGAATGCATGAAACAAAACAGATCTTTGATACTCCTTTTGAAGCAGACGATATCTATATCAATAGTTATAGCAGAGAAGAGATCAGCCAGTTGCTAAACGTATTTACTGTACATGATGAAAAAACGGAAGAGCATCATTCCGATCTTTATCGATCTTTTAAAGAAGGTTTATCGCACTGCGAAAAAAACAACCTGGATGTAATCGTTTTTTCTTTTGAAACGCTTTAAAAGGGCCTTCATGTAAAGTTACTGTTAATTAAGGCCCTATATTGTAAATTTTAATGGATGTTTTAGGAAATTCATTGTATGTTTACATATATAAACTAAATCCCATGAAAAAAGAAAGTAAAGAGATGCTGAGAACGATCCTTAGCAACCAGGAATTGATCATGAAGGCGCTAAAAATTGAAGTACCTGCTTCTAAAACAGAAAAGCCGGCAGCTTCAAAACCGGCTCCTAAAAAAGCTCCTGTTAAAAAGGCTTCACGACCAATCGCGGGCAAAAAAACAGTGAAAAAGAAATAAAGGTTTAACAGGAAAATTCTAAGGTTTAAAAAAGGGCTCACAATACATGTGAGCCCTTTTTATTATAAGCCTTTAAATTGTTTAATCCTGTTTTATTGTTTTCAAAACATGGTTATTTACTTTTACAAAGTACGTTCCGTTTTTCCAGTTTCCTGAATCAATACTTACTTTGTTTTCTGTTGTTTTCTCAGAATAGATCAATTCACCTAATGTATTGTATACTGTAATGCTTGTTTCCTTGTTCGAATAATTCTCCCAGTTTATTATCAATGAATGATTGAACGGGTTTGGATAGAGGTTCAGGGTTTCTTCGTTTGTTATTCCCGCTATGCCCGTGCATAAACTAACGTTTTGGGTAATGGTTGCCATTGACGAGCAAAGGCCATCATTTACCGTCACAGTATAATCTGTTGTTGTAGTTGGCGAAACAGAAGTGCTCATCGTCATGGCTCCATCCGACCAGAGGTAATTGGAAGCGCTGGTGCTTGCGGTTAAAATGGCATTTTCACCAACACAGATCAGGGTATTTGATGTGCTTACAGAAAGGGCCGGTAAAGGATTTACCGTTACAGTTACCATTGCTGTATTTGAGCAGCCATTTACCGTTTCACCGGTTACGCTGTAAGTGGCGTCTGTTGAAGGAGAAGTAGTATACGTTTGTCCGGTCGAATTATCCTGCCATGTATAATTATCGGCGCCATTCGCGGTTAATGATACTGTTTCTCCCGCGCAGAGGCTTAGTGTGTTTGAACTAATGCTTACACCTGGCGTTGTATTTACGGTGATGGTAATTGTTGCCATGTCTTCACAGCCATTGCTACCGGTTCCTGTTACGCTATAATCTGTAGTTGTTGAAGGAGTGGCAGAATAAGTCGCATTGGTTGAATTATCTGTCCAGGTATAAGTAGATGCACCGACAATGCTTAAAGTCACCGTTTCACCAGAACAAATGCTGTTTGTATTTGCTGTTAATGATAACGATGGTAAAGCCTCCACACTAATTGTCAAGGAATTTGAATTGATAGAGCAGCCAACATTGTTCAATTTTACTGAGTAGTTACCAGCTACAGTGGTAGTGTAGGTTGCAGCATTGGCACCGCTAATTAACGAACCGTTATCGTACCATGTATAAGTTGCTCCTGATAAGGTGCTTGTACTGATGGATACTACCTCACCGGCACATACGGTTGAAGAACCACTGGCGGAAATAGTTGCAGAAGCCGTAGGACAGGCAATTTCATAAACAGAAACCGTGCTGCTCACTTCATTTCCTAAAACAATTAATGCTTTCCCGGTTGGACTATCGGATTGCTTTACATAAATAATTCCTTCAGGACCCCTGTCTCCGGTTAAGGTTGTGGTGCTCCTGTTGTTAACGTATTGTACAAATTGTGGGGCGGCAGGATTGTTGATGTTGAACATCATTAAACCACCAATTCTTTCCATGCTTACAAAAGCATAAAGATTTCCTGCAATAGTTGCTACGGCTACCCCTTCTGGTTCTGGGCCTTTGCTGGCGCTTCTTTTTTTGAAAACAAGATCATCATGGCTCGCGTTAAAGATCGCGCCATAAACAGGATCTTTGGCAGTCAATTCTTCCAGGTCGTCACCGCTGTCATATACTAATGTTCCGGTTGTAGCATTCCATATAGAGAAAGAACGGCCGCCAAATGTATAAATCTCGTCAAAGTCACCATCGCCATCGGTATCGCCTAAGGTATTGGTGCATTTCAATTTACCTAAAGCGGCATTGTTCTTCATAATGGAAGCGTAAGGAAAAACCACGGGATCTAAAGAGTAAGTAGCAGCCCCAACAGTTGCCTCTTCGTCATATGAACCATACTGACGGGCATCGCCTTCATTGGCGGTAATTAAGTAGTCAACACCACCTACCGAGAAATGGGTCATGCCATCGGGCATAAATACACCTTTTACCGGCCAGTTTGCGATATTGATATTACTGCCGCTGCTGGTGGCATCAATCCCGTAATTTGCATTGGTGTGGTCTTTGAAGCCCAATGGTTTAATATCGGTAATTGTATTAGTGGTCAGATCGACATAAGCGAAGGCATTATTTTCCTGTAAAGCAACATAGGCTGTCATGTCATCATCGGAAATGGTAACATACTCGGGCTCCATATCCTGTGCAACGGTTGAGCCGGGCCCGAAAATGCGAACGCCGCTCGCTTTTAAAGAAGCCACCTGGCTGTTGAAGGAAGTAAATAAAGCAGTAGTTACATTTGATTGTGAAAGAGATGGAATACCGCCTGAGATATCAATGATGCTTACCGAACCTTCGGGGTCAATAGTATACGCTGTATTTGGTTGCCCCTCGTTGGCTGTTAAGACACGTGTCCCGGCATGATTGAATGTTACCATATCGGGTAAAGCACCTACTGTTACTTGTTTTTGGAAAACGCCATTGGTATTGAAGAATACGACGAAGCCATTCAGCTCAGGTGTATTGTTTTCGATAGCACAGGCAACAATGCCATTTTTAACCGCTACGCTGTTAATGTTCCCATACGATGAAATATCGATAGAGGCAAATAAGCTCATGGCTGCCGGATTGGAAAAATCAATGATATCCAGTTTACGGCCAATGGAATTGGCTACAAAGATGCGTTGACTGATTGGGTCATGAGCGACAATTTCGGCGGAGTTTGTGGCAAAAGCGCCATTTGAAAAACTGGATACATGGGTCATGGTTACTTCATTAGTAGCCGATGGTGTTACATGATCGTTATCCTTGATGAAAATAATTTGTTCTTTGTTTCCAGTAATGGTAGCATTTACAGGGTTTTGCAACCTGATGACAAAGTACTCTGAAATTTCCTGTAAAGCATCGTCATTAACCGTTATGCTAAGAGTTTTTACACCTGTGGAGTTCCCTGGGAATGTAACGGTTTGGGTTGTATAGGCCAGGTCGGAGCCAACCAATGCCGTTCCAAAAGGAATAATGGCTACTTCAACTGATGATTGATTGGCATTTGAATTACTGATGGCAATGTTGGCGGTAATGGTTCCTACCGACTCTAACACGGTTTGATTATCGGCTGAAAAACCAAAATTGGCCGGAGGCAGAACTGAGCCGAGAATAACACTTGACGTTCCATCGGTCAGTGAACCTGTGCTCCAGGTACGGTTAGTGATGTAGGTATTGGTAAGAGTATCAAAAGTGCCGCTTGCTATCACATTAACACCTGAACCGGGATCGGGACCAAAGAAACTGCTACCGGATAATTTGCCACCGTTATAAAGATCATTTACAGGAAGCTGGTAACCGCCACTTGCAACAGTGGCACTTCCTATAGCTGTACCGTAAAAAACAGCATCTACCGGAACCGTACTATTTGTGAGCGAAGCAATATTGCTTGCAAATACGGCGATGCCGTCGGCATTTGAACCACCGTTCCCAACAATACCTCCTGACGCGGCTGTTCCAAAACCATCACCGGCAGTTGTACCTGTATTAATAACTCTTAATTTTACTCCTGTTGGCGCCATTAATGTTCCGCCAACATAAACAACGTCTCCTGGATTTACCGTACCGGTAGTAATGCTGAAACCATAAGATAAAGCACCTCCGGCTATCCAACCGGCCGAGGTTGCATTGCCATTATTACAGGCAACAACACAGTATGGAGTAAGGGAAAAGTCTATAAATTTTGTTGCCCTGAATTCAATGTACTCATACGGTGAATCGGTACTTGGCGGGTTAGCCGAAAATTCACTGATGATGAGTCCCGGGTTTTGCGCCTTTATGCTGATGACAGAGCATAATGCGAGTAGAATGATGAAGGTTAGTTTTTTGAGTAGTGTGTTTTTCATAGAGTTCAATTTTTTACGGCAAATCTCCGGGCAATGCCTTATGGTTGACTTAAGCCAAAATGAAAAAACGGTTAAAAATATTTTCCAATGTTAGAACAGGGTTATGGAAAACAGGAGAAAGAGTATTTCAGATAATTATTAGTTTACATGATGTAATTACAAAACAGGAATAATGTTAAATTAAAATTTACATTGAGTATTTACGACCCCGGCGGGGTCAAATGTTTATAGAAGTATTACAATAAAAGTGTACGACCCCGACGGGGTCGAATAATCTAATATTGCATTTCGTAGCTATAAACATTTGAATCCTTTGGATTCAGTGCCTAATATATTAATGCATTTTTTGGAATAGTGTGGAAGCTCTATTCAGGACATGGACCATATAGTTGTCCTGTTAGATTAAATCGGTATTGATAATATACCCGATGCCTTTTGAGGTTTTAATAATGTCGTTGCCAAGCCTTCTCCTGATGTTGCGGATATGGATATCGATGGTACGGCTGTTGGCTACTTTCGGATCGTTCCAGATGAGGTTGGCAAAATCCTGCCTGGTGAATATTTTGTGTGTATTGTGGTACATAAGGCTGATCATTTCAAATTCTTTTCGTGGAAGGCTGATCTTTCCTTCCTGTGTAATGATCATGTACTGCTCTTTATCCACATATAGTTTACCCGGCTCTTTTTCAGGGATAATATCCGTGTGCTTATGGAAGACTCTCTTCTTTAAAGTTGCAATGCGGGCTTCGAGCAGGATGGGCTTTATGGGTGTTACAATAAAATCGTCGGCGCCCGAATTGAAAGCGGTGATCTGTATGTAATCGTCCTGTTTGTTGGAAAAGATAATAATATACGGCTGTTCAATTCCCTTTAAGTTGCGGATATCAGAAGTCAGGCTGATGCCATCCTTATACCTGAAATCAAGTTCAATAATCACCAGGTGAATGGCTTGATTATTAAGCAAGGAAAATAATTCGGAATCGGTTTTTACAGGAAAAACAGAGTAGGATTTTTCCTCCAGGTACTCAATTGACTTTTTTACCTGTGATTCGGAATTGGAGCAGATAACTATCTTAAAGGAGTTTGTCATGTATAAAAAAAGGCACGAACCGAGGTCCGTGCCTTTACTTATTTAAGAATTACTGATTGATGATTAATTTCTTGGTTTCTTTTGATCCGTTAACTTCTAAGGAGATATAGTAAATACCCGCTGATAAGTCAGACGTATTGATGTTGATGCTGTGGTTGCCTTTTTCAAAAGACGTTTCATTAACCGCATTTGAAACCAGGTGACCTAATACATCATAAACAGATACTGATACTTTATTGTCAGCAACTAAAGCAAACGATAGGTTTGTACTTTTTGTAGCGGGGTTAGGGTAAACAACAAACGAGTTTTCAAGCGTGTTTGTTAAGTTTTTCACACCAGTGAACCCACCATAAATGTTTGGATCAGTGAAAACCGCGCCAGAAGCAGCTACAGAAGCAGCTTGTAAACGGAAGTCAGGAGTTTGACCTACACCGCCACCATCATCCAAACCATCAAAATTGGGATCTACAAATTTAATGTCGGATACTGTTTTAGTTGTATCAATGCTGTGTAAAGGCACATAAGTATGATACCATACCTGTGTGAAATCAGCATCGCCACCCTGGAAATTAGCAACTTTGCTGCCAACGATGTAGTTGTTGGCATAAGTAGCAGAACTATCTGTATAGGTAGCCTGGAATGGATCTAAATTATCTTTGGTACCGGCAATTTGAAAACGTAAACCTGTTTTATAACCTACAAAGATGGTGTTGACAACAGTTTGAGCCATGTTTCTGCGAAGGTGAGCACCGTTTTTATGTGCAGCAATAGCAGGGTTGGTAGACGTTAAATCCTGACCGTAACCTGTACCATCGGCATAAGGACCAACCATGGTCATGTTAGAGAAAACAGCTTTGGTATGTAATTTTGCCCAGTCAATAGAACCGTTTGCAGGAGAAGGTACATTGGCATTATAACCTGTTAAATCATTGTTATCACACTCAAAACCATTCGATTCGCCACCGGCTAAGTTGTAATCGGAAATGTTAGGATCTTTGATGCCTAATCCAAATTGGATACGACCATTAAAGCCCATGTCAGTATCAAAGTCATCATCCAAACCTCTGTAAGCCACTAAGTATTTAGCGTCCATAGAACCACCAAACCACTCAAAAGAGTCATCGCCACCAAATGAGCATTGTACGTGATGAATTTGAGTACCTTTACCAACGCCACCCATGGTTAGGGCGTTGATCTCGCTGTTTGCAACAGAAGGATTTAATGATACACCAGCAAACTCAATACGTGTGTATTGGATCTCACCTGAGTTATCGTTAGCATCAATACCACCAAAGTGACGTTTTACATCATCTGTAAAAAAGCCTTCCAGTTTCATAACATTCCAACCCTGATCTGTTTCACCCGGATTAGCTACTACCGAAGTTTTGTTAACAGGCGCTTTACCGCAAAGCATTACACCGCCCCAGTCGCCATTTTGGCGGTTTCCGGCAGGCTGAGCTGAAGAGAAGATAATAGGATTTGTTTTAGTACCTACAGCATGGATCTTAGAACCTTTAGAGATGATTAATACTCCGCAGGTATGTGAAACCGGATCAAATGGCGCACCATAAATATGACAGCCCGGTTCAATGGTTAATTCGGCACCGCCGGTAACATGAACGAAATTGCCCAGATAAATTACATCGTTGGAATGCCAGGTAGTATTATTTGTAATATCTGTTGATAAGGTCATTGTAGGAGCAGGGTAAGCTGTGTTCTCACAGTCATAATTTGTCCAACCGGCAGTCCAGTCGTTTGAGTTTGTACCTGTTGTACCATCGGTAACAGGAAAAGCACCTTTATATGAGGTCACATCCCATGTAAATGGAGATTGTGCATTGATTATCCCACAGGCTAATAATGCAGCGGCTGATAAGTAAATTTTTTTCATTTTGATTAGATTTATATTTTAGAGTGTTTAACGGCACAAAGCTATCTTGTGTATCTTGAGTTTTCATTAAACAAACTTTACCTTTACCTTACACTTACATTAAGTTAATGTTATGTCATAAAAAAAATCACTGCCCTTAATGAACAGTGATTTAATCAAACAAAACAATGTGTATCTTTTTTAGAAAAAGCGGTATGTTAACGAGAGGGATAAAGTTGGCGATAGTTTGGTGTTAGCAAAAATATTGTCGTAGGAATAAGAATGCGCTTGTTTTTTTGATTCCTCAATGGAGCCTTTGGTAAATTTCCCGTTTTCATCCATATCCTGGTACAACACTAAGTTTTGCGCCAGGGCATCTCTCAGGTTAAGTTTAATATCAAATTTTTTGATGCTTTTTGAAATTTGAAAATCCAGTACATGACGGGGATTTTCCCAAATGGTAGGATTGGTAGCCCCTCCTACAATGATAATTCTACGGCCAATGAGGTTATACGATACAGCAGCGCCCCAGCCACTCTTTTCGTCTAAATACTGAACACCTGCATTGATGATGTATGGCGATTGTCCTTGCAGCGGACGTATTGTACTACCAATGGAATTGGAATTATCCACTTGTGATTGAATGTAAGCACAATTGGCAAAAATGGTTGTACTTGATAAAAAGCGTGAAGAGTCGCCGTTATGTGTGAAGCTGCTCAGTTTAAAACGTACTTCCAATTCTGCTCCCACGTTGCGTGCCGATTTGGCATTGGCATAGGTCACTGCAAATCCACCGGCTGCGCCTAAATCCACCACCTGTTCAATGGCATTATCAATGTTTTTATAGAATCCGGATAGCGATACAATTTGTCCCGCATTTGGAAACCATTCAAAACGCAGGTCGTAGTTGTCCATCAAAGAACGTTTCAAATCAGGGTTACCCGATATGACCAATTGCGTGGTGAAATCCTGGAACTGGAATGGCGCTAACTCACGAAATTCGGGGCGGGCTACCGTGCGGTAATAAGCGGCACGGATGTTGATTTTTTGTGTAACACCGTATACTGCATTGATGGATGGCAATATATCATTTACAACCGTATCTTTTGCAAGGGATGGATTGTTGAATACCTGGCGGTACGACTCATACCTGGCGCCATATACAAAACGCAATTTACTGTCGAAGAAACGGGAATCAAGCATTAAATACCCGGCATTGGTATAAGAGAAGGCATGATATGAGTCGGATGGTGTGGTAGATTCTACCACCATAAAGCCGCCATCGTATTTACCAGGTCCATTTACAATGCCCAGGTTGTTCTGCGAAAAAATTGTTTCATCGTCCAATGCAGCTAACGTACCGTTAGGAAGTACTGATATCCCTTTGGTGTAATAGCTGTATCCCAATAAACGCGCTGTAAACGTTCTTTCCCTGAAAATAGAGCTTCCACCCACCTGAACATCGTGTTTTGTTTTTCCTATCACAAACGTTCGGCTGATATCGCCTCTCAGGCTTTTCATGTTTTCGAGTGTGTGTAAAAACAGCATGGAACCTCCCGAAGCCGGTGTAATAACAATACCATTAACAATATTTGCCATATAAGGTGTATCGTCGTTCTCTTCCGTTGACGTTTTGGTACGTAAGATGCGGCTCAAATTTGGCACGTCCCTTTCTATATTACTATAGCCTCCATTCCATTTGAATTTTATTTTTGGTTTTTCAAAATAGTGATCGCCGATCAATTGTCCTGAATACACATTGTTTTGAGTAAACCACCTCACGTTTGCTGTTGACCAGTTGTTGACAGTCGCATCGAGAGCCCCTCTTCGCGTAATAACACGGTCTTCGGAGTTGATGCTGTAAATGTTTTTTAAAGAGATTTGATGATTAGGCGTAATTTTATAAGATAAATTCCATAACGCACTTGCTAATATTTGCCTGGAATACGTGGTGTCGTGATAATCGTTTATTTTACTCATATCGTAATTAGAACCAGAGTAATTATAGGTTTGCCTGTCGGTAAATGTGCGGCTGTTGTTACTGTTATATGAAAGGGCTACCACACTTCCGAATTTGCCTTTTAAGCCTACATTGGATAAAGAACCCTGGAAGTTTAAGTTTGGCAGGGCTTTGATGTTTTTAAATCCCCAGTTGTAATTGAACAATTTCGCGTTTTCTATACCCTGGTCTTTATTGGTGATGGTGATAAAAGCCGATTGAGGTAAATCTTTTGGTAAGGCGCGGCTTCCATCGTCCATTCCTATCCAGTCATATTTACCACTGTTCTTGCTTGTTTTAAAATCCTTAAATGTTGTTTGGAAATTATCGCCCGCTCCAATGGTTATGCTTAACGCGTTTTTTTCGGGAATATTTTTTGTGGTAATGTCAATCACACCACCACCAAATTCACCTGTAATATCGGGCCTTCCTGTTTTTAAGATCACAATGTTGTCCAAAATGCTGGCAGGAAACATGTCGAACGAAAACGCTTTTTTATCGGTTTCCGAACTGGGTAGGGGTGCACCGTTAATGAACCCCGCATTGTAACGGTCGCTCATGCCCCGTATGATAGCAAATTTATTATCCTGGATGGTAGCGCCACTCACACGCTTAATAACATCGGCAGTACTTCTATCAGGCGTTTTTTTAACTGCTTCGGCCGAAATACCATCACTTACACTGGCATTGTTTTTTTGCATGACAAGCAGTGTGTTGGTATTCTCTTTATTCATCTCGGCTTGCACCACCACCTCGCCAAGGGTTTGGGAGGTCGACTGATCGAGGGAAATATTAAAATCCGTAACATCGTTTGCTTTTACAACAACATCCACAAATTTTTTATTGTCGTAGGTTACATAGCTTGAAATAATGGTGTATTTGCCTGGCTGTAATCCCGACAGGATATAATTTCCATCAAAATCACTCAATGTACCTTTTGTAGTACCTTCAATCATAACGGTTGCACCGGGTAAGGTTTCGCCTGTTTTTCCGTCGATGATCTTTCCCGCAATTTTTCCGTTTTGCGCGGTGCATAGTGTATTTAGTGTGAATAACGTAAGGAGGAGTAGTGTTATTTTTGACATGTTAGTGGTATAAAATTTTACACCGCAAAAAAACAACCGCAACTTCATTGAAACATGAATTTCATGTTACGTAAATATTAAATCAGATTAAGAAAAAATTTCATTTCTTAATATTTAATTAACATTGAATCGTCGAATCATATTTCAAAGCCGATCAATGTTACATCATCGGTTTGCTTGGTGTTTTGCTTCCAATCGTTAAAAACAAATCCCAGGAGCTCATGCTGGCTTTGCATGGGAAGAGCGGAATGGTTTTCGAGCACACGGAACAATTGTTTGCGGCTGAATTTTTTTGTATTGTCGCCATCGAACTGGTGTTTGATGCCATCGGAGAAAAAATAAAACTTCGCGTTCTTTTCGGGTTTTATATAAAAGGTATCAAAGGTTCTGTTCTTTTCAATTTGCCAGCCGCCAATGGGGAAACTGTTTCCTTTATAAGATTTAATGGAATTGTTTTGGTGAATGGCAAATTCGCCACCGGCGCAGGCGTATTGAAATTCCTTGGTTTTGGTGTTATAAGAAATTAAGGTGATCTCCATCCAGTCGTTATTGAACTGTGATTCCATCTGCTCATTATTAAATGTTTCTATCCATTTTTTATCCAGCTCGCTCAGGTAGTCGCCAACCTTCTCAAAATTTTTCTGAATAACATAATTCAACAGGCTAATTCCCAATACCGAGAGCATGGCACCCGAAACACCGTGGCCTGTACAATCGGCCAACGCAAAATAAAGTGTATCGTCTTTGGAAGTAAGCCAGTAAAAGTCGCCGCCTATTTTATTTTGCGGCTTATAAAAAACAAAATGATCTTTAAATAGTTTGTTGAAATGCCTTGCCTTTGGAAGTAGCCCGGTTTGTATGGTTTGCGCATACACCAAACTGCTTTCAAGCTCAGTTAAGGTAACGGGAAATAGTGTGTTAATATCCATATAAGACCGCAAATTTCGGCTATTAACGTGAAGTGCAGGATAATCCTACATTAGGCAATTATTAAATCGGTAATGACTTTTAGGGCAAAAACAATTCAAATCTTACACATGATTTTTTGGAAACAAAATTGGTCGGGTTAAATTTATTACCCGTTCAGGTAAAGTAATTGCCTGTCGACTTTTTTAAAGCATAACATTGTGGAAACATTAATCCACTTTATTGTTTTTGATCTTAACCAGGCTTGTATTTAAAATAATGCAACAGTTAATTCCCAGTTGCGCTGTTTCGGCGATCTTTTTTTCAGGGAACTGGTATTTCAATTCTTTGGCAATGGTTTTATAAAGGGCAATGAAGAGAACGATGTCTTTGATGAGTTTTTTGGAAACCTTTGTTTTAATAGCCGGATTTGTATCGAGTTCCTTCTTGATGTGTGAGATTAAGTTGGATGTTTTTATTTTTTGGTCGATATGCTCTTGGTGAAGATCGTCTTTTACAATTTGCTTGAGGGCTTTATTGATTAATATGTAGGAAAGGTTAATGGATTCAATGAAGCAAGTCCCGTCATAGGCTTTTTTATTCTTATCGATCAATTGTTTAATGGTAACCGCCATACTGTTTTTTATGTAATTAATACGCTAAATTACTCAGTACTTTGTAAAGTAATTATTAAGGATCCGTTTTCCGGTTTTGTTTCATATGTAAGATAATTGATCCAAATGCTTTTTGGAAGTTCGTCTCTTAAAAAAACTGTTTCGTAGAAATAAAAGCTTTAATATTACGGGAATATTAAATCCGTTGAATAAATAGCCTTATTTCTTAATATTTATTTAACCTTTGTGTGAAGGTTTAAGCCTAAATTTGTAGCGACAGAAAGATATGAGCACAGAAAACAGTTTATATAAGATTTTGCTTGTTGATGATGAGCAGGATATTCTTGATTTTTTAAGCTATAATTTAAAAAAAGAAGGCTTCCAGGTATTTACCGCTTTAAATGGAAGGGATGCAATCGCAATCGCTAAAAAAGAAGTTCCGCATTTGATCGTGTTGGATGTAATGATGCCTGAAATGGATGGCATTGACACCTGCCGCGAAATACGTGAAATTCCAACCCTTAAGGATGTGATGATCGCTTTTTTAAGCGCCAGGAATGAAGATTATTCTCAAATTGCAGGATTTGAGGTGGGCGCGGACGATTATATTACAAAGCCAATCAAGCCAAGGGTATTCATCAGCAGGATAAAAGCTTTATTAAGAAGGTATTCTCCGGAACAACAAAAAACCTCGCAGATCGATTTGGGCGGTATTAAGATCGATAAGGAAAAATATGTAGTTTATAAAGACGAGCAGGAGATCTCTTTTCCAAAAAAAGAATTCAAACTGTTATCCTTACTGGCCAGCAAACCAGGCAAGGTATTTACGCGCGAATACATTTTGGAGCAGGTATGGGGCGATGAAGTGGTGGTAGGCGACAGAACGATAGATGTTCATATCCGCAAGCTTCGCGAAAAACTGGGCGATGATTATATCAAAACCATTAAGGGCATCGGGTATAAATTCGAATTTTAGATTTTAAAAGAAGTAGGTTCCTACTTCTTTTTTTCGTTATAGGCTTTTATGTAATCGGGCCAGCTGGTTGTTTTAAACTTGTCTTCCGAATAGTATTTTAAAATGGGTAACAAAGCCGCCGGGCTCAGGAAAGGGCTCAGCGCATCCAGAGTATTTTCTTTTTCATCCAATACGGCAATTGTGGGGAATTGTAAACGGTTGTTGGTAGCTTTAAGCGCGAAAGAATTGAACGGATAGCCGCCTATGACCTGCTTGTAGCATTTTTCTCCCTTAAACATCAATGTGTCATTGCTTTCGGCATCAAAGTTCATGATGTAGTAATGTTTGTTGATGTAGTTGGCAATGGCAGTGTCCTTAATGGTGGTGGCATTTTGCACTTTGCATGAGTTGCAAAAAGAGGCATAAATGTTTACCAGCACTTTTTTGGGTTTCTTTTTTTGCAGTTTTTCTATTTCGCTAAGTGAGTACAGTTTTACATTTCCTTTTACAAAAGCGGTATCGTAAAATGTGTGATTGAACTGCGCGGCAAAATCGTCGTAGACTGTTGTCTTAAACACATTCTCTACGGTATAAACCAGCAGGGGCTCAATCTTTTTATCTTCTAGGTATCCCTGCGTTAGTAAATTGAACTCAAAATTATTGGAGATAAAAATAGTGGAAGGGTAGCTAAGGCTTGTGCCTAAAAATTTGATGGCCAACTCATGCGGTGTTTTTGGCGCGGGCGAGGTGGGTTTGTAAACCTTGCCGTTGTATTCGATCGTATCTTTTGTTTCGGCATTGAATTTTACCGGGTAAAAAAAGGAATTGATATAGCCCGCGATATTGGGATTGGAGTAAGTGGTTTTCATCATGTGCTTGCACCAGCCGCACCAGTCGGTATACACATCCACCAAAAAAGGCTTTGGTTGTTTTTTGTTAAGTTCCTGCGCTTCTTTAATCGTAAGCCATTTAACAAGGCCTTCTTCCGACTGGGCAAAGATACGGGTGCTTAACAGCAATAAAAGAATAACGTGTTTTAACGATTTCATAATACAAAAATGGAGTTTTTTTTGTACTTTTGAGTACTAATTTAAAAAATAAAAACATGATTAAACAACTACTTTCAATTACTTTGATCTTTGCCGGATTTATGGCTTCGGCCCAACCCTTCACGGCAACTTATGATTTTGCTGCAACCACCAGTGTTACCGGTACTACGGATCCTACAATACCTCCAACGGTTACAGGTTTAACCTGCGGTTCATTTATGGCGGTGGGTACCCCATCGGCTAACGCTAACGCTACAGGGCGTTTTTCTTTTATTGGCTGGCCAACCGGAGCTGTAGCAAGCAGCGATGTGTATTCGGCCATGACAGGTGCCATTAATACAGGCGAATACTATGAGGTTACTTTAACACCTCAAAGTGGCTACACGGTATCCCTTAATTCTATTGCCTTTACTGTTCAGCGTTCGGGAACAGGTATCAGGAGCTATGCCGTGAGAGCAAGTGTTGATGGCTTTATGAATAATTTGCCGGCTGCTGTAGCCAGTGGTACAAACCTGTCGGTTATGGGTGCAAATGAGTTCTTCTGGAATTACGACGCAATAACTTCGGCTCAAAATGGCAGTTCAATTATTGCCGGTGGCGCTTCAAGCAGTTCTCCTGTTACTTTCCGTTTTTACGGCTGGAACAGCGAAGCAGGAACAGGTACCTTTAGTATTGACAATGTGGTGTTTGATGGAAGCGTTTCTATGACAACAGGCTTAGGAAAAATCAGCTTCGACCTGAACTCAAACTTCAACGTTTACCCGGTACCAAGCCATGATGGTGTTTTGTATATTGAAAGCAAAAACACAGCTGAGCTTTCTAAAATTGAGATCCTGGATGTGTTGGGAAATGTTATTTTAACCAATTCAACACCTGAATCAAAAGTGAAAGTAAACCTGGCTGATATGCCAAACGGAAATTATTTTGTGAGAATGTATTCGGGTAACTCTGTTTCTACAAAAAAGATCGCAGTTATTAAGTAAATTTTTTTTATAAACTAAAATCCCTTATAATACTCTTTAATTAAGTATGTTACGGTGACCCACAAAAAAGCTTCTTCCAGAAATGGAAGAAGCTTTTTTATGTAGAATAAAGTTGATATGCTGGCCAAGTTTCGAATCGTAATTTAGTCAGTTCCCCATTTTTAAGCTCTTTCATGGCCCAAGTAAATCTTTTTGTAGTCAATTCTGGATGCAAATCAGGATATCTAGCCATTGCCTCTCTTAGGGTTCCAAACTCTTCAAATCCTGAGCCATTAGAAGTGATTAATCCATTTTCTACCCCACAAACAATAACAGGAATATTTTCAAACTTTGGTGAGTAATCTAATAGTTTTGGCATTGTCGGCGAAACAATAACGATATCCATTGTGCCAAAACTCCTATATCTTTTTATGATATTTTCACTTCCAATACAATTTTTGAAGTCTTTTATCCCTTTTATTAACTCATCAATTGACGTAAATGTATGATAAACTTCAAAATTCTTTTTAATGATCCATCTTTCACCATCCGTTAAAACTCCCCAAGTACATTCATAAAGAGCTTGATATTCGCTTAATTGTATTTTGTGGTCAGCTAAAGCGGCTAAATCTTGTTGTTTCTTTTTTTCTTCAATAACAGCAACATTTTTTTGAAGTTCTTTTGGGAGTATTAAAATGTCTGGTTTCCTTATTTTAGGAATAGCATTACGAAAAATATGACTTTCTTGAATTTTATTAGGTACTTGGATAGATGCCTGAGATATCAAATCAGTAGAATTCCATCCTAATGCAAAAGGACTTGTTATAACTGGATATATTAATAAATCATGTCTGTTCGATTCATTGTCTCTTGCAGGGTCAGAGTTCAATGAATCAGCTCTTCTTTTTAATTCATTAAAAAAAGTTTCGTGATTATTCATAGTTCCTTAGACTTGTGTAATTAAGAGCAATCCGAGATTTTTTATTCTTTAAAGTTAATGTGTTTTCCCATGGTTCCCCTAAAGCGGTACCAAAAGCTTTGTGTTTCGGTAATGGGCTTAAATGTGCTGTCGAGTTTTAAAGGGGCGTAATCAATAACAGGTGTTGTATGCGAAAGTGTTTTTAAGGTATCGAAAATAACGGGCAGGTATTTTAGTGGCTTTAGACGGCGTTTCCCAAAGCGGTAGGTCATGCGCGTTTGAAAAGGATCGGTTGAGAGGGCAATGTTCTCATAACCCAGCGACTTAGCTAATTTATAACCATACCATACATTTTCGGTGCTGTGCAGGGCTTTGTCCTCAACAATAATATCCTGCTCGGGAACACCCAATTGTATGGCATACAATTTCATGATCTTTGCTTCAACGTAAGGCGAATAAACCGAGCTGCCACTCATGATTATTTTTTTGGTGATGCCTCTTTTATATAAATGTACCGACCATAGCACCCGCATTTGCATGGTCATATCCCATTGAGGAGGGATAAAGGGAACGCCGGGAACGATAACCGCATCATATTGCTTGTGGGCTGCTAAAGCGCGTTTGTTTAATTTTTCGGCCGATGGCTGAAACAGGGCACAGGAGCCCAACATGGTAATGACAAACAAAAGGAATATCTTTTTTATACAGGTCATATGGTAACAAAACAGACTTTAAGCGAAATAGTTTAAAGATTCATTAAAGATATTATTTTTTCAGGACATCTTCATTGATGCCAAATTATTGCTATTTGCTTTCAAACCACAAATAATTAGTATTTTAGAAAAACATTTTTTAACGCGTGTCAGCCAAACCTGATATTCATTTTTATTTACAAAAACACTGGGGTCATCATTCATTCAGGCCCCTGCAGGAAGATATTATCCTGTCGGTTTTAAGCCAGAAGGACACGCTGGCTTTATTGCCAACCGGTGGGGGCAAGTCCATTTGTTTCCAAATTCCCGGCCTGGTGATGGGTGGTACCTGCCTGGTGGTTTCGCCACTCATTGCCTTAATGAACGACCAGGTGCAGAATTTAAAGAACAAAGGCATCAGTGCTGTGGCCATTACTTCGGCCATGAATGCCAAGGAAATAGATATTGCCCTAAATAACTCAGCCTACGGTCATGTTCAGTTCCTGTATGTTTCGCCCGAACGCATCGAAAGCGAGGTATTCCGTCAGCGCCTTTCGTATTTGCCTATTGGTTTAATTGCTATTGATGAGGCGCATTGTATCTCGCAATGGGGCTACGATTTCAGGCCCAGCTATTTAAAGATAGCGGAGCTCAGGGAGTATTTCCCTAACGTAAATATGATTGCCGTAACGGCAAGTGCTACCAAAGAAGTGATAGAGGACATACAGCTGAAACTGAACTTTAAGAGCCAGGCTGTTTTTAAGCAATCCTTCGAGCGAAAGAACATTCGCTATGTTGTGCAAAAAGAAGAGAACAAGTATGAGCGCCTGCTCAAGATCATTAAAAATATTGGCGGTTCGGGGATTGTGTATGTGCGTAACCGCAAAAAAACTGAAGAGATTAGTCGCTGGTTGCTACAAAATGGCATTTCCTCTTCTTTTTATCATGCCGGCCTTAAAACCAACGACCGAAGTACAATACAACAAAACTGGATCGATAACAAAGCGCAGGTAATTGTGGCAACCAATGCCTTTGGTATGGGTATTGACAAACCTAACGTAAGGTTTGTAGTGCACCTCGATCTGCCCGAAAGTCTTGAGGCTTATTTCCAGGAAGCGGGCAGGGCAGGGCGCGATGAAAAACCGGCCTATGCCGTGATGTTGTTTAATCAGAATGACGTTGACTCTTTGAAAGAACAGTTTGAAGAAAAGACTCCCAGCATTGAACAGATAAAACAAACTTACCAGGCTTTATATAATTACTACCAGGTACCTGTGGAAAGTGGGGAAGGTTTGTCGGTGAGTTTTAACATAGATGATGTATCGCGGAATTATAATTTAAAACCTGTTACCTTATACAATGCCATTAAATGCCTTGAAAAGGAGGCTTACCTGTCTTACCTTGACAGTGGCTATGAACCGTCGAAAGTGATGATGGTGATGGGCAAAGATGATTTGTATAATTACCAGGTAAAGTTCCCAAAATATGAACCTCTTATAAAAGCATTGCTCAGGAGTTATGGCGGTTTGTTTGAACAGTATGCCCATGTTAAAGAGAAAGACCTGGCTTACCGGGCAAAGATCTCGGAAGATGAGTTGCTGCGACAGCTTGAGAATTTAAACACACAGGGCGTCATTTCGTTCATTCCGCAAACAACCCTGCCAAAGCTCATTTTTTTGCAAAACAGGCTCAACCTTAAATTTGAGAGCATTCAGCTCGTTAATTATCCTGTATTGAAACAAAAAGGATTGCAGCGGATCAACAGTGTCATTAATTATGTCACCGAAACCTCTATTTGTCGCAGCCGTTTATTGCTGGCCTATTTTAATGAAAGCGAATTTAAGGACTGCGAGTTTTGCGATGTGTGTATTGAAAAATACAAACATCAGCATACTTCCCTTGAAACGATCAAGGAACAGGTAAGGTTGCTTTTAATGCATGAAGGCTTTACCTTCGAAAAGATCATTTCAAAGTTAAAGCACATCAATGCCGTGCATTTAACGGAAGCGGTGAATGCCATGATAGATGATAATGTACTGCTGATGAACCCCGATAAAAAAATACACCTTAACAAACACTAAATGCAACATTACGGCACTTTATACCTTTTACCTGTAAGCCTTGGCGAATGCCAGCTGGAAGACGTGCTTCCGAAACGAAATTTTGAGCTGCTCCGTTCTCTCACCTATTTTATTGCAGAGAATGCCAAGGAAGCAAGGGCTTTTTTAAAGCAAAGCGCTTACCCCGACATTAGTAAGGCAGAGTTTTCGCTCATAAATCAACATGTAAAAAAAGAAGAACTAAGTTCGTTCTTAGCGCCCTTATTGGCAGGAAACGACATGGGATTGATGAGTGATGCCGGTTGCCCCGGAATTGCCGACCCTGGAGCGGAGGTTATTGCCATGGCCCACCAAAAAGGCATAAAAGTAGTACCTATGGTTGGCCCCAGTTCCATTGTATTATCCATTATGGCCAGCGGGTTTAACGGGCAAAATTTTGCCTTTAACGGCTACCTGCCCATCGACAAACCGCAAAAGATCAAGCGTATCAAGGAACTTGAGCTGACTTGTGCAAAATACAAGCAAGCCCAGTTCTTTATTGAAACGCCTTACCGCAACGAAAGTTTGTTTGAGGACCTTTTAAAAATGCTGAATCCAAACACAAAATTACTGGTAGCAACAAACCTGACTTTAAATGCGGAGAGCATCCAGGTGAAGACAATTTTTGATTGGAAAAGAGGGCCAGCCCCCGATTTTTACAAAAAACCTACCGTTTTTGGCTTTATTTAGCGCTTTAACAAATTGATTTTATCTTGTTAATTTCCTTTTTCGTCTATTATATTTTTATTTACGTCTATAAAAATTTCAAAAATTAACATATAAAAAAAACAGGAATATTTTATCGCATAATTTTTTGAAAACGAAAAAATTGGACTAGATTTAAAAAATAAACAACTAAACACCGAACGACATGAATTTTAAATTTACAAAACCTCTGGCTTACATGGCTTTGATCTGTTCGACTGCAACAGCTCAAACCGGTAGAAAAGTGATACCAGTTAACAAGGAGTTGGCTCCTGATCCAATGGATCAAACTTACATTGAAAAACGTGGTTGTGCTACCGCTGTGCCTGATGCGCAATGGGAAGCTCAATTTCAGCAATTAATTGCACAACTAAACCAGGATCAGGCAAACAACCGTGTGATGGCAAACTATACCATCCCGGTGATTATACATATTATACATGGTGGACAGGCAGTGGGTACTTACCCTAACATTTCCAATGCACAGGCTGTATCTCAAATTGCAGTCTTAAACGCCGACTTTGGCGGTACAGGTTTAAATGTTGGTAACTACCCTGCTTCGGCGTTTACGGCTTATGCTACTGCTGCGGGTTTACCGGCAGCTAACAAGGATGGGAATGGACGCCCTAAGATCTCAAACTTCAACATTAGCTTTTGTTTGGCTACTATTGATAAAAATGGTAACGCCATGTCCGAAGTGGGTATTGACCGTGTAAACTATACAGCGATCACTACTCCAACGTCATCTACTTACCCTTCTAAAAATCCGGCTGCAGCGAACTATAACTCGCCTGCAACATTTATGGCATTTATGGATGGCTATATTAAACCGGCTACTATTTGGGATCCTACCAAATACATGAACATTTGGGTAACCGATGAAAACTCATCTACAGGTTTGTTAGGTTACGGAACTTTCCCGGCGGCTTCAAGTTTAACCGGGATCCCGGGTGGAACAGGAACCGCTACAACAGACGGTTTATGGTGCTGGGGCAGGGCCTTTGGAAATACAGGGGCAGTATCGTCTCCTTATAATAAAGGAAGAACTGCAACTCACGAAATTGGCCACTGGTTAGGTTTACGCCACATTTGGGGCGATGGTGTTTGTTTAACGGACTACTGCCTGGATACACCTCCGGCTAGTTCAGAGAACTACACATTGAACAGCTATCCTGGAAAAGCCAATTCATGTACTTCACCATCAGGAACAAATAATACAACACCTAATGGCGCCAATGGCGAAATGTTCATGAATTTTATGGATTACTCTAACGATACATATATGTATATGTTCACGGAAGATCAACGTACCCGTGCGCAAACAGCCATGTCGAACGGTACTTACCGTAAATTTTTAGGTACGCATGGTTTATGTGCCACCGGGTCTCCGACACCTGCTGTAGCGGCATTTACCATGACCAACACAGCTTGCAACGGCGCGGCAGTTTCTGTTTCAAATAACTCAACAGGTAACCCTACTCCTACTTATACATGGTCGGCATCGCCTTCTACAGGTGTTGTTTTCAACCCTAACGCTAACGCGGCAAGTCCTACCATTACGTTTGCCAATAACGGTTCTTATGTAGTTACCTTGTCGGCTCAAAGCGGAACAACTGCGGTAAGTACAAAAACAAACGCCATTACTGTTTCTACCTGCACAACACCTGCGGTATGTTCGGCAACAGTAACCAACGTAGCTGCTAATGATACCATGTATGTTGGTACAGCGGGTGCTGATACACAAACATCAGGTTGCAGCCCTAAAGCAGGTTATGTATACGGTTCAAACTGCTATGATGATAAGGAAAAAGCGAGCTTCTTTGCTCCAACAAGTTACAGCATGGTAACACCTGGTCCGGCATGGGTTACAGGTGCGGTAGTTGTATTTTACAGAAGCGGTACAATGGGAACAACCGGTACAGCAAGCCGTGCAGTTAACTTAAAAATGTATAACGGTGATTTAACAAACGGACCTACAGGCACAACAGGTATTGCTACTGCAACGGCTAACTTAGGTTTAATTTCGGCTGTAACAGCTACCAATAACATTGGTTATTTAGCGGGCGACCCTAACGTAACGTATGCTACTGCTATTGCAAAACCGTATAGATTTACGTTCAGCTCACCGGTTCAGGCACCTGCTGCAGGTTTCTTCTTATCGGTAACCACACCTACCACCGCAGGCGATACAGCGGTTATCATGAACGACTTCCATGCAACCGTTAACACATCATGGGAAATGTGGAGCGATAACTCATGGAATGACATGGGATCTGTTTGGGGAGTTGATGCCAACATGGCTATCTTCCCGATTGTTACCTGCGCTACTAAAGTAGGTGAATACAGTGTATTAAGTAATAACATTAACATTATGCCGAATCCTTCCAATGGTGTGTTCAATGTTTTAATGACATTGCCTACTGCCCAGGATATTACTATTAATGTAACCAATACCTTAGGTCAAACTGTTTATTCCAACAATTATAAATCATTTACCGATGGAATGGTATCGGTTGATATGAGCGCTCAAAACCAGGGTATTTATTTTGTAACGGTTAGCAACGGAAAAGAAAAATCTGTTCAACGCATCGTTATCACGAAATAATAGTTCGCATCTTTATAAAAGCCCCGTCACGATGAAACGTGACGGGGCTTTTTGTTTATGACCCAGCTGTTAAATTGTTCAATAAACAGATTTAATCAGATTACTAAAAAACCGCTCAGCAGTTGTAGTGTTTGTATAAAAAGGGAATACGATCAGTTTAAAAACTGCGAAATAGTAAAAGCTTAGTAAACTAATTTAAAGCATTAGAGGTTTTTTTTAATACTGAGTTATTTTTTTACAAAATGGCTACAGTTTTTTTATGAAAAATTACAATTATTAACAATTTTTTTATTTGTTAAAACATCTGGATTCCTTATTTGTCAATGCTTTTCGAAGGAGGAATGATGTCTAAAGTTTTTAGATAAAAGTTTTCAAAATTCATCTGGATAATTTTTAATTATCAGATAAGAATTATAGCTTCATAACATCTAAACACAAAATCTATGAAAAAATTAGTATTCACTTTTATTGTTATTATCTCCTCAATAGCAATAACGTTTGGCCAGGCCCCTGCCGGTAGGACCTGTGGAACCATGGATCACCACGAATTCATGAAACAAACCCGAAAGAATTATGAGAATGACCGCATCATGTATAACCAGATGCTGGATCAGTATATTCAAAGCAACCAGTTCGCAACCATGAGAACGAATGTGAACATTACAATTCCTGTAGTTATTCACGTAGTATATAATACAGCGGCTCAAAACATTTCCGATGCGCAGGCCATTTCACAATTCTCTGTATTAAATAATGACTTTCAGCGTTTAAATGCGGATAGTGTTAATACGCCAACACCTTTCAGGACTGTTGCGGGTGGCGTGGGCATTACGTTTTGCCTTGCACAGCGCGACCCGAATGGCAACCCAACAACGGGGGTTATCCATAAATCAACTTCCACCACCTCTTTTAGTACAGATGATAAAGTAAAGAGCGCGGCTACGGGTGGAGATGATCCATGGGATGTAACACGCTATGTGAACATCTGGGTGTGTAACCTTGGAAGCTCATTATTGGGATACGGCGAATTTCCAACAGGAACTCTCAGTAATACCTGGGGGCTTGTGTTGAACTATACTGCTACCGGAACTATGGGAACAGCTAGTGCTCCTTTTAATAAAGGAAGGACCGGAACCCATGAGTTTGGTCACTGCTTTAACTTAAACCATATCTGGGGCGACAATGGCCAGTGCAACGCGTCTGATAACTGCGTGGATACACCTCCTCAAAAAGGTGGAACAGCAGCGCCTGCGGGTTGCAACAGTT
>JBEHXV010000029.1:0-61278 GCA_048498515.1 Bacteroidota bacterium
AAATTCTATATATTGGTCGTACCACAAAGTCTTCAGCCAAACCAGCAATAGATCGTCTAATTAATCATAAAACATTACAGACAATATACTCTGACGTTATTTCAAAAAGCCCTGATAAGGAAGTTTACATTGTTTTATGTTGTTTTGTTCAGGATAGTGTTATAGAAGTCAGAAATTCCGTTCGCACACAAAAAAAGTACGAAAAAGAAGACTTAGCTCGATTTAAGAAATTTATAAAAAACAAAGCGATGCTTACTCCAACACAACGCATCAAACTTACTGAAGCAGCATTGATAAATTATTTTCGCCCTCGCTACAATATTGAATATAAAGAGAATTTTCCGAACATAAAACACTCCTCTTATGATGAGTGTTATAAACTTGATATAAATGCTGTTTCAATTGAAATAAATACAGAGCTTCATTTTTTTTCAAAAAGAATAAGAACAAAAAACACTCATTTTAAACGTTATTTCCTATCTACGGACGAAGAAAGAAGAAAAGTATTTGATTTTTCCGCTGGTTTTCTCAAACGTAAAGTTTCGATAAAATAATTGACATTCTTTCGATTAGACTTTGTTTTTATCTTTCAATAAAAGATTCAAGGATATGCTAAAGGCCCTAATATATTAACAGGTAGCCAGGTAAAGCGGCGTTCGTCAGCTTGCGCAAAGCAAAGGATCACGCCAAACCAAAGCAGCCCATGCTTCAGTGTTATTTTTTCAAGGCTTTTCGCATAAGCTGCATTAACCGCGTTCGCTTCCCAATGGCCAGCGCACCGCGGGTTAAAAGTTTGTCATGCCCTTTGCAGTTTGCACGTGCTTCCTCACAGCAGCCTTCTTTGTCCTGGTCAGCCACTTCATTCACTACCCGTCGCTAAACCCTGGCACTTCACTTCGTTCCGTTGCCTTGGGTTTTATCGCTTTGGTCGTTCATTCCAGTAGCTGCCAGTCCACCGGCTGCTAATAATTTGGCTTGCCTGCTGGTCGCTCGGGCTGCGTTAAGGCTGTTTTTACCTAATTTATTTATGAAATTCGTAAATTGCATAATAATCCAAAAGCATTATGAGTGATAAAGAACTAAAGGATGAATTAGATCATCCTGAAATAATATCTCATTCTATAATTATGGATGAGCCAAATGAACATATACCTATACATATTGGCTTATTTGAATTAAGGATAGACGATGTAAGTATTAAACTAGAAGGGAAAATTGTTTTCGAATGGTTTCCACGCGCAGGTACAACTTTTAAGGGTACCATCAAAGAAACAGTTGGAGAATATTACAAAGTAATTAATGTATTCAATACATTCCAATTGTATATTAATAATGAAAGTATTGGTAACTGTCTTATTAATAATACAGCATTGATGTCTACAGGAACAGAAGAGCTGGAAGGTTGTATGGTTTCAACAACCATTAAGGGTGATAAAACAATACCTGTGTCTAAAGTAAAATTTTCTCTTCCAAATTTTATTAATTTCAGAGGAATACCTGTAAAAGTAAAAACAGAGAAAAGTATTAAAGTAACCTTAAACCGAATTATACTCAAAAATGACGCATATGAGATTATTTTAGACAAAAGACATGACTTTGATAGTATGAATAAGAAGCTTCAATCAAAGGGTGGTTACTTGATTCTTTATCATGGTGAGATATCAAAAATAAAAGGAAGCATTTCATACAATGATTTAGAAGATATAATTTATTCTCTTTCCACTTTTCTGAGTTTTATAAACGGCAAGCGCTGTTCGCCGCTTTTCTTAGAAGGTATTCATGATAACGAAGTTATTTGGACAGATTATAGTGATAGGTTTATCGACCAAGATAAATTTGTTCCTACTTGGCCAAATAAACATACTATAAATGGTTTAAATGATTTATGGCAAAATTTCAGCATCTTATGGAAAGAAGAAAAACATAAAAATTTTCTAATAACAGCAATTCATTGGTATATAGAAGCTAACAGTCAATCGGGATTTTCGGAAGGTTCAATTATAATGGCTCAAACTGATCTGGAATTAATCTATAACTGGCTTATAATAGAAAAACATAAACTGTTGATAGGAAAAGATGCAGAAAATATTTCAGCTTCAAATAAAATACGTCTAATACTTTCTCATTTGAAAATAGATTCGGCTATACCGGATTCTATGCCGAACTTAAAATCAAATATTGAATTTATTGACGGTCCGGAAGCGATAGTTCAAATACGCAATGCACTAGTGCATGGTCAAGAGGAAAAAAGGAGAAAACTAACCTTACTTGATAATAAAGTTAAATATCAGGTTCTGAACTTAGCAATTTGGTATATTGAACTTTCTTTGTTATTTGTCTTAGATCATAAAGGAATCTACATAAATAGGTGCAATCCCGCTCCTTTTATTTCAAGTAGATCAGAAACAGTGCCTTGGATGGCATCCACAGTCAAATAATTATAACAAAATGCAATCTACATATCGACAAAAAATAGACATACTCTTTGAGCAACGCTGCTTTTCTTTGCTGCCTGAACAGATAATTAACATGAATAAGGCATTAAATAGTGGAGATTTCAATAATGTAATTGTTGGACTTCGTAAACAGTTTCTTTCGATAGTAGTTGACAAAGAGCTTTCAAATAAAAACTTTCAGTTAGTATATATTAATGGCACTACAACATTACAGGGACATACTATTAAGTTAAATATTGATGATGAAGAACGCGACGGCCTTACGTTTATATACTCGCGTTATTTAGCATTTCATCACCCTGAATTGGATGTTATAGATACATTTAATACTTTCCAAATGCAGGTTCGGAGCTTTATTGAAAAGCTAGGGTATATGTCAATTGATTCAAATACGCTCGCAAGTTTCAATAATCCGGTTTTTACATTAATTAAAAAGAAGGGATTATATAATGTCACGATGATAGATAAAGTTTCATTTTATAAAAGCTTTTTTGGGGACAACAAATTGCGAGAACGGCTCGATTCAGAAAAATATATCTATTTAATACTAAATACCAGAAACAATCGCTTCAAAATCGGCAGCAGCAAAAATGCAGCTTATAGGGAAAAGACCTTACAGGCTCAGGAGCCAGAGATCAAAATGATTACTTATTGGTGTGGTCCAGTTTCAATAGAGAAGAAATTGCATAAGCATTTCCACGATAAGCGCCAAAGAGGAGAATGGTTTAAACTCGATTTTTATGATTTAGAGAGTATTCATGGATTAGTTACAAGCTATTTACTGTCAAAATAAAAAAAGAAAAGCAAATCGAGTTTACGAAGATTCGCAATTTTCAATATCAAAAATAAAAAAGGGGCTTGCGCCCCTCAAAAATTACTTTTTGCTTTTTCCTCCAGTCTTTCCGTTCTCCTGGATTTGCTTACCACGATTACCTTGATTTTTATCATAAGTCTTATTCGTGCCGCTGGTTCCTTTGTTAGCGTTGCCAATATCGGCATTGTGGTTTGGTTTTTTGCTCAATTTAAACACCTCCTTTCTACTATGGATTTATCAAACCTCAGTCCAAATAAAAAGCCCTGAAAAAATGGCACAAAAAAAGCCGGATCTATTCAGATCCGGCTTTTCCAATTAATAACCTTTATTTATAAAGCTTTTAAGTTTCTCATAAACTCATCAGCTTGTTCTTTTGTTTTTATAGCTTTACTTAAAGAGTCAATAGCGCCCGATGCTAAATGTACTTTCATAGCATTTTCATTACCTTTTTCTTTGGCTTTCTCAGTAAGGGCATTAATTTTATCTAAAACACTATTTTTCATTCTTATACAAATGTACAACTTTTGCTCACTATTTCCTACTTATTTCCCATTCCTTTCACAGTTATTGCCAAAAATTTCACGTTTATTACCTGTTATGGCACCATTTTCTACAGTCCCGGCTTTATCTTAAAGATAAAATAATTGTACATTTTTTCCGCCCTTACTATTTCCCCTTTTTCTACCCTTGCAGGCACAGCAGTAATATCATTAGGGTCTACAGGATGCCCGTCATCCGCATCCTTAGCTTTTCTAAGTATTCTCACATAATATTTCACACCATAAATATCAAAATACTGCATGAGTGTATCGTAGTTATTTTGGATGATCCTGAAATACATGTAAGCCCGCGCATTATTCGACCCATCAATCCCAAGGTATTTATCAGGATTGGCATTCAAAAAAGTAAGAGCCGATAAAATAATAGTTGAAAAAACCTTTGAATGATCCGCGTGTGTGAGCTTAGCCTGGTCATCAATTTCATTGTTCGCATCCAGCGGGCCAAAGGCAAGATTAAATACATTAGGAAGCAAGTGCTGAGCCTGGCTGCTAATCAATACACCAATAGGAGCCTTGGTTTCATCAATCAATTCTGTTTCAAAGCGGGTCAGGCGCAAATCTGCCGACAGAGGTTCGGCCTCATAGCAATTGTCAAAATCTACTTTAATGTTTAATGCCACACCCTGCTATTTTGTTGGCACTAACAATTCCCTCACATCAACGTCTAACGCTTTCGCAATATCACGCAAAGTAGCTATACTTGGTTGGCTATTATTATTGCAATAATTTGTGACAACAACATAGCTCTTATCAATCTGATCCGCAAGCCAGGTCTGCGATCTTCCCTGTGCTTGTAACACGTCTTTAATTCTGTTCATTTTCTTCGCTGAACTGGCCATATTGTTTTCTGTTAATAAACTGTGTTAAATTATAATATAAAATCATATTGTAAAATATTATAATTTGATATATATTTGTATTGAAATTCAATATAAAATGTGCTGATTAGCAAGTATAGCCCATGAATACAATAAATAACAGAAAACTCATCATTTCCCTTATAAAAGACGATTTGATACATAATAAACTGATCTCCGGTTTAGAAAACATTGGTTTGGAATCATCCGATTACCGCTACGAGCTCCAACTCAGCGAAACCATTTTTATGTTAATCGGTTTTAAGATGGATGAAAAAAATGATCGGACCTTTGAGTTTTATTTATCGCAACTTAAACACGCCGATTCCATCCATATTACAAAACTTCACGAAATTCTCGATGCCTTAGCACAAAATATATATACTAAGCTCAAAAGGAGGGCCAATGCCAAATAACGAACGTAAGTTAAAGATCCTGCCTAAGTTCTTTCGGCGCAGCTGCAATCACGTTGTATTTCCCGAAATACGCTTGTCCGGCAAATGGCTCCAGGAATTAGGTTTCCTTTGTGGCCATTCCGTGACCATTACACACACGCAAAACTCCATAACCATTACTGTTATCCCTCAGGAAATAAAAGAGCCAGTAATCAAAAACAAACCCAATAAAAAAGCCGCCCCTCTCGGGACGGCTCCTGTAATTAATGCAAAGGATAACCCCTTAGCGCCTGATGCGCTTAGCCAACCATTTCAAACCGAGCGATACGCAGAAACTAACCAGCGCGCCTAACGCTGCTAAAACAACTGTCTTAATTATATCCGATGAACCAACGTTCACTACTAAGGTTAGCGCCGTGCCGCTTACAGTGCCTATCACCGTTCCGCTCGCTATATGATTAGTTGTTGACATATCTTTTTGTTTTAATGATTGAATTTTTAGTGGTTACGCAGTAGCATCAATCGCTTTCGTATGCGATTCAAGGATGATGTTAGGGCAGTTGCTGCCATCTACCTGCTCAATGGTCAGGATCAGCGATTCCTCAACGTTCACGCGTCCCGCATCAGCTTTGGTAAGCTTGCTGCCGGCGGCAATAGCGTCAATTAATTCGCCTTTGTTCATGTCGTAGGTTTTTACCTTTACATCAAACTCGATGGTTGTTGTGTTCTTTTCCATTTGGATAAATTTTAAAAATTAATACTCGTTTTTATTTTCCGGCATCGGCTTTAGTAAGTTTGCTTCCTGCGCGCGATTGAAAGTGAATGTTCACTTCAGTCGTTTCGCTGTCTTCAGTTTCCGTTTCGTCAACTTCAACAGAAAGCATTTTTACGATGTCTTTCACGCCGCGCAGGTTCAGGTGCTTCGGCGATTTCTTTGTTTTCACACGCACAAACAAATCGTGTCTTGCTTGTTCGTTGTTGTTATCAGCTGTGGTGTCCATAGTGATTTTGATTTTAATGGTTATTACTTTTTTTTTAATTGTTCCTCTTCACTCAATACTGCCACCTGGCTCACCGCAGTTGCTACACTACCCGCTACAACCAGATAACCACCAAGGGTTACCAGCGCAGCCGGGATAGCAACCGGTGAGGCAACCAGCACGCCGCCAGCGGCGGCTAATGCTAGTCCTACAAGTTTCAATTTTTTAAAGAACGGAGGTGTTTCAGCCCTCGAGCGCTCTGCGAGCGTTTTCAAAAGCCCTTTGTTGTTTCCGGTATTCTCCATTGTTCAACCTTTTTTAAGCGATGTCCACAATGCACAAAGCATTATGAGCGCCGTCTTTAAGTGAATACTGAACAGTATTGATCTCCTGGTAAAATTCAACCTGCAACACATAGATGTTTGTTCCGGCACCTGCTGGCGCAGCTGCGGGAGTTAAAACAACATTAGTCGAAGTTGCATCAATAGGAAGATTAATAATGTTGGAAGGTTGTAGATCAAAAACGCCGGTGTTAAAGTCAAGGTTCAACCAGGCACCTTTCAGGGTCACGTGAGTAGCCCCGCTAGGGAAGTTAAGCCGGTTCACCGGCTCAAAACCGTTGATGGTAATTACACCCGTCGCGGGAGTAACCACATAAGGTTGAAACAAGATGCTGCTCAATACCGCACGGTTATTGAAATTAAAGTTTTTCAAAACAGCCAGTGCAGCAGGTACGGCTATCGCAGTGCCAACATTACGTTTTCCCCTGGCGCTGGTAGCGTCAAAGTTTTTAATGTCGGTCATTACTTTAGTCAAACGGGAAACTACACGGTTGTCCGAAGCGGTTTGAAGCATAGAGAAGAGGGCAGTCCTCAGCATTTTTCCAGCCGAGGCGGATGAGCCAAACTCTGCGCCGTTTTCACGGGTACGAACAAAAGCGGGGTCTTTTGCGATGCGATCTGCATCAACGCCGCCCTTTTCGCGAGCTAAATGGCCATCCTGAGTTTTGTAAAAAGAAAGATCTCCGATCTTCCCTTTTAACTTGATGATACCTTTTTGTCTTGCCATTTTTTTAGGAATTTTAATTGTGATGTTTAAACACATCTCAAAGCCCTGCAGTAGCTTTTTCAATGCGGCCAAGTCCCTCATATCGCGAATAGATGTCATTGACAAGACAAAAGTAGAGTAGGGGAATTGTATAATAATGTCCCCGGATGCGTTTGCACCGCATCAATATATTTTACACCAATGGGGTTAAAAAACAGCAGGTTAGAGCGTGAATAATAGCACGATGCTGTATAGATAAAGTATTATTGAAAGCAATAAAAAGCGATTGAATAAAAATGGGGGTAAAAAAGCAAATGTTTACCCTATGTTTACCCCGAAGGGTATAGAAACGAAAAAACCCCAGTAAATACTGGGGTTTTCGCCGTTCTTTGGTGATCCCGCTGGGACTCGAACCCAGGACCCATACATTAAAAGTGTATTGCTCTACCAACTGAGCTACGGAATCATGAAAATAAGAACGTTTCTACCTTTTCGGGCTGCAAATATATAAAGCAATTTTAAACTAGCAAAACTTTTTTTATTTATTTTTTTAATTCTTTTGAAAGGCTTGTTTTTACAGGGCTTTTACATTAATTTTATAAGCTGTTATGGACTTTAAACCACAGATTAATTTGCTAAAAGGCTTTTCTAATTTCAATTTTGGGCAAACCATTGCCGAAGCCGAATCAATTTTTGGAAAACCGGAAGAATCCCAGGTTTTGGACGACGATATCCTGGAAACTTCCTGTACTGTATTGCATTATTGGGACCTTGGTTTTTCCTTATTCTTTGATAATAAGAACTTTAAAAAATTCAGTAGTGTGGAAGTGGATTGTGAGGACACTATTTTGTACGGAGAAAAGATATTTTCGTTAAAAGAACAACAAGTCATTGACCTGATGAAAGCCAATGGCTATACATTGACCGATACCGAGCAACAGGAATGGGGCGAAAAACGTCTCGGTTTTGATGATGCCGGCCTTGACTGCTATTTTGAAAACGGAAAGATCTCTTCCATTAATTTTGGAGTGATTGATGATATCAATTCCTACCAGTTCCTGCCAAACTAAAATATACTTTTTGGTATAAGAATTTGAGCGAACAAACGTTATTAAACATTAAATCAAACAACATAAAAAACTAAAAAATGCCTGGAACTGAATTATTTGGCGCCGAAGAGCGCAAGGAAATAGAAGATGTGTTATCAACCGGAGTATTGTTCCGTTATAACCACGACGCACTTCGTAATAACCATTGGAAAGCGAAGGATTTTGAAGCTGAAGTGAAAAAAATAACCGGTGCAAAGTTTGCCCATGCGGTAAGCAGTGGTTCTACAGCTGTAGCTACCGCCTTAGCAGCAAGTGGCATTGGTACTGGCGATGAGGTGATTGTGCCGCCTTTTACCTTTATGGCTACTGTTGAAGCTGTCTTATTTGTAGGCGCTTTACCGGTGTTTGCTGAAATTGACGAAACCTTATGCCTGAGTGCCGAAGGCATTAAAAAAGCCATTACCCCAAAAACCAAAGCCATTTGCCTGGTGCATATGTGCGGCGGCATGGCCGATATGGATGCCATTATGGCTGTAGTGAAAGAACATAAGCTCATCCTGGTGGAAGACGCCGGGCAATCGTTTGCTTCGTCTTACAAAGGAACGTCCACAGGCTTGTTCGGTGCGGCCGGATGTTACTCTTTCGATTTCTTTAAAATTGCTACTGCCGGCGAAGGCGGCGTGCTGGTAACCAACGATGAAACAACCTATAAAAAAGCCGATGTATACAGCGACCACGGTCACGACCATATTGGTGCGGTGCGTGGCATGGAACAGCATCCTTATTTGGGATTTAATTACCGCATTTCCGAATTGCATGCGGCTGTTGGCGTGGCGCAAACACGTCGCGTTCCGCAGATAAAAGAAAAGAACCGTGCCAATAAAAAATTCATGACCGACTTGTTATCCAAGACACCGGGCATTTCTTTTGCAAAACTGGCCGATCCGGATGGTGACTCTGCTACCTGTTTAAATTTGTTATTGCCTGATACGGCTACTGCTCAACGCGTAGTAGATGAAATGAAAGCGACAGGCGTAGTTGGTTTTGATTATTGGTTCAAAAATATGTACCACTTCATCAATCAGTGGGATCACATTAAAGAAATGCGCACCGTATCTAAATTACCGGTAGAAGTATTGGGAGCGCCGCAGGATTATAAGAACCTGCAATTGCCTAAAACACAAGAGGTGATCGGTCGCCTGATCTCGTTTGGTATTAAATACAAATGGACGGAAGAAGATATGAAAACACTGGCAGGAAAAATTTCAGAGTGTGTGACCAAAGCTATGAACCCTGTTAACGCTTAACCAGAAATGCTTCACAAAAATTTTAAGAATATAGACAGGGTAACTTATGGCCGAGGCTCTTTTGCCCAATTAGCAGAAACAGTAGCGCCGATTCGTCATGAGAATAATAATTTTTTTGTATACATTGTCGATAATTACTTTAAGGGAAAAGACTTATCGAACAAGTTGCAAAACAAACCCGAAGATTTAATTTATTACATTGACGTTGATCCGCATGAACCAACTACCGAACAGATTGACACATTGCGCGACGAGATCCTTGCCAAAAAAGGTTTGCCAAGCGGCGTGATAGGTATTGGTGGCGGAAGTATTATGGATATTGCCAAAGCTTTATCGTTAATGCTTACCAATATTGGTTCATCTACCTTATACCAGGGCTTGAACCTCATTAAAACAGCGGGAGTGTATCACCTGGGGGTACCAACCATTTCGGGTACAGGAGCCGAAGTGTCTATGACCGCTGTATTAACCGGCCCCGAAAAAAAACTGGGCTTAAAATGCGACTGGACTGTTTTTAACCAGGTCATCCTTGATCCTGAATTGATTGCGTCGGTACCAACCGACTGGTGGTTTTACACCGGTATGGACACTTACATTCATTGCATCGAATCGGAAACAGGAATACGCAACAACGCGTTTAGCCTTGCTTATGGGGAGCAATCCTTAAAACTATGCCGCGAAGTATATTTAGGTGACACCGCCGGGCAAACACCTGAGAACGATGATAAACTAATGGTGGCTTCCCTCATGGGTGGTTTAAGTTTAACGTACAGCGAAGTAGGCGTGTGCCACGCCATTAGCTATGGTTTGTCAAAAATATTGGGCACACGTCACTGTTATGCCAATTGTATCATTTTTCAACACCTGGGCGATATTTACACCAAAGGGCATAGCGAGTTTATGCAGATGATTGAAAAGCATAAAATTGTATTGCCACAAAATTTAAGTAAGGACTGGAGCGAAGAAACCATTACGGCGATGGCCCAGGTTTCTTATAACCTGCCATTTATGTGGAACCATGCTTTTGGCGACAACTACAAGGAAATTGCCACCATGGATTATATTAAAGATCTTTTCAGGAGATTATAAACTAAATTTATCAACCTCTGCGGTCATTGCAATTCTTTGCGGGCTTTGCGGTTAAACAAAAAAGAACATGTCAAAAAAAATAGTAAAAGTAGGCGACATCAATTGCGGAAGCGATGAGTTGTTCCTTATCTCGGGCCCTTGTGTGATTGAAGATGAAATCATTATGATGAAAACGGCCGAGAAGTTGAAAGAGGTATCGGAACGTTTAAAGATCAAGATCATTTACAAATCATCGTTCACTAAAGACAATCGCAGCAGCCTGGAGTATTACCAGGGTCCGGGCTTAGCAGCAGGCGTAAAATTATTGGGCAAGATCAAAGAACAGTTTGGTTTCCCGGTATTAACCGATATTCACTCACACGATCAGGCAGCGGCAGCAGCGGAAGTATGCGATGTATTGCAAATTCCGGCTTACCTCTGCATGCAAACGTCGTTGCTGGTAGCATCTGCCAAAACAGGAAAAGTAGTAAATATTAAACACGGGCAATTCCTGGCACCCGATAACATGAAACACCCGGTACAAAAGTGTGTAGAGAGTGGCAACGACCAGATCATTTTAACGGAGCGTGGTTATACCTTTGGTTATAACGACCTGATTGTCGATCCACGTGCCTTTTTCCACATGAACAATATTGGTTACCCTGTGGTGTTCGACGTAACGCATTGTGTTCGTAAATATGGTATTCCAAGTGCCGACAAAAAAGGAGGTGCCCGTGAGTTTTTACCGGTACTGGCAAGAGCAGGCGTGGCCAGTGGTATTGACGGGATGTTCATTGAAACGCACCCTGATCCGTCAACCGCTTTATGCGATGCCGCTTCACAGCTTTGCGTTTATGATTTGGAAGAGTTCCTAAAACCAATTATTGAGCTACATAACGTTGAAGTAAAATACAGAAAATAGGTTTATAACCTTAATGCAACTATTATGAAAAATATGAAAGCATATAAACTTGTAATTATTTTTTTAATAGTTTGTCATAACCTGTTTTCTCAATCCAATGTATATAAGCCATTTCCTCAACTATATGGAAGATGGCTTGTTCATTCGAACGGGCCGTTAGGCCCTTTTACAGGTGCAACGAACTCATGGAAAGAGTACATTGCTTTGGGCGATACTCTTGTTGGTAGCTATACTTATAAAAAAGTAACAGTTGCCAGTAACACAGGTTATCCTACATGGAATGGTACGACGTATGTTATTCCATTCGGGCCGGCTACTTTTAGTTTCGGATACAGGAATGATGTTGCTAACAAAAAAGTATATTACCTGGATGTAACAGGTGGCGCAAATATTGATAGCTTATGGTATGATTTTAATCTGAATATTGGAGATACCTTAAACGATACCTATGCGTTTACAAACCCGCAAGGAATGGATTTTAATACACGACGCATTGTTCAGTCATTTGACAGTGTTTTGATTTGCGGATCTTATTATAAAAGGATCCATTTTGCTTGCTCCAGTCCATTTGATACAGACCTGATTGAGGGCGTTGGATTTTCGGACAGGTTTACCCTAACAAATTATGTCGATTGTCCTTTTGAACCAACGTACATGTACGATACTCAATTTTCTATTTGTAATATTACATCGGTATATGACTCCGGGAAGAATGGTGAAAACGCATTTAAGATCTCTCCCAACCCTGTTGTTTCATCTCTTCAAATTAATACTCCCGAGGATTTTGTTAGTTACAAAGTGTTTGATGCCTTTGGTAAACTTATTGAGAATGGAAATAATACCAAAGAATCTATAAATGTTTCGCAGTTTGAATCTGGTGTCTACATTATTGAAATTAAGGATAAACAAGGCAGGACACAACAATCAAAATTTATAAAACAATAAACCCATGAAAAAACTAATCTTAATTCTTGCTTTAGCATTTAGCTACAACCTGGTATCAGCGCAAAGCTTATACATTCACGGAAGTAAAAAAGGAGAGATTGAAAGTGATGGAGATGTTTACATTGGCGGTTCAAAAAAAGGCAACATCGAAAGCGATGGGGATGTATATGTGAATGGTTCCAAAAAAGGACAAATTGAATCAGATGGGGATATTTACCTGAACGGCAGCAAAGTTGGGCAGATAGAAAGTGATGGGGACGTGTACAAGAACGGCAGCAAGATCGGGCAAATAGAATCGGACGGTGATATTTACAAGAACGGTTCTAAGATCGGTGATTGCAAAGGCGTGAAAAAAGAGTGGGTAGCAGCCGTTGTATTCTTTTTCTTTATTGAGGACTTAGCGTATTAATGAGTCAATTAGACGATGAGTCAATTTGATAATTGGTTTTTTATAAAGCTCATATCATTGTCTCATAGACTAATTGTCAAATTATCTAATTAATTATGATTTTATCAAGCATAGTAGCAGCATCATTAAACCACGGTATTGGTAAAGGAAATCAATTGCCCTGGCATTTGCCTGCCGATCTGAAGTTCTTTAAAGCCACTACCATGGGCTGCCCGGTAATAATGGGCCGCAAGACCTTTCAATCGATAGGTCGAACTTTGCCGGGAAGAAAAAATGTAGTTATTACACGTGATAAGAACTTTAATGCTGATAAAGCATTTGACCTTATTGTTGTTGGAAGCCTTGATGAAGCCTTAGTGAAAATGAATGCCGAGAACGAGGTGTTTATTATTGGAGGCGGTGAGATCTTTGCACAGTCCATGGACCTGGTGGATAACATTTATCTTACCGTAGTTAATGTGAGATTGGAAGCCGATGTGTATTTTCCTGAAATAGACCTTTCGCAATTTCATTTGGTTTGGGAAGAAGCGCATGACGCCGACGAAAAAAATGAATTTGATTATACCTTTAGAAAGTATGAAAGAAAATAATCCTATCATTAAAACCGAAAATATCCTGTTCTTAGATATTGAAACGGTGCCTGTTTGTTATGAATACAAGGCTTTGTCGGAAACGGAGAAAGACCTGTGGAATAAAAAATGGGTATACAGCAAGGATATTGACCCCGAACAGCAATATGCCAAAGCTGGTATCTATGCCGAGTTTGCAAAAGTAGTATGCATAGGTTTGGGCTATATGTCAGAAGGGAAATTCAGGACCAAAGCCATTGCCGGTGATGATGAAAAAGAATTACTGACAGAATTTTCGAAATTGCTTGACCAGCATTTTAATACCAAAGAACACTTTTTGTGCGCGCATAATGGTAAGGAATTCGATTATCCCTTCTTATGCCGCCGCTTATTGGTGAACCGCATCCCCCTTCCAAAATTATTGCAATTGCAGGGATTAAAACCATGGGAGGTAAAGCATTTGGATACGATGGAAATGTGGCGTTTTGGCGATATTAAAAACTTTACTTCCCTGAACTTACTGGCTCATGTGTTTGGCGTTCCATCTCCGAAAGATGATATTGATGGCAGCCAGATAGCCCAGGTGTATTACGAGGAAAAAAACATTGCACGCATTGTGACCTATTGCATTAAAGATGTGGTAACTTTAGTGCGCATTTACCAGGCTTTAAAAGGTTTTGAGATACTAAGTGACAGTGATATTGTGAATACTTAAATTTAACAACCCTCTGAGCTCTCTGTGCAAAAACTTAGCGCTCGCAGCGGTTAAATAAATATGACAAACGGAAAACGAATAGCAGTAATAGGAAGTGGGAGCTGGGCAACCGCTATTGTAAAAATTCTTTGCAATAATGCCAATAAAATAAGCTGGTTCTTCAGGCACCAGGACGATATTGATTTTATAAAACAATATACTCACAATCCGCGTTATTTGAGCTCTGTTAATTTCGACCTGAATAAACTGGAACTGTCTTCCGATCTGTTAAAGACAATACAAACGGCCGATATCATTATTTTAGCAGTACCATCCGCTTTTATTAACGATACATTAAAAGAGCTGCCAAAAACAATTTTTGATAATAAGGTGGTCTTTTCGGCCATTAAAGGTATTGTGCCTGAATATAACCTGATTGTAGGCGAGTACCTGAATACTGTTTACAAGGTACCTTTCGAAAATATTGGGGTTATTACAGGCCCCTGCCATGCCGAGGAAGTGGCGCTTGAAAAATTATCTTACTTAACCTTAGCCGCGAGCGAAATTAAACATGCCGATGAATTGTGCGAATACATGCGCTGCCGTTATATTAAATGCTCAAGCAGCGATGATATTTATGGCACCGAACTTTCGGCCGTTTTAAAGAATGTGATCGCGGTGGCAGGCGGTATTTGCCATGGCCTTGGCTACGGTGATAACTTCTTATCTGTGCTGGTGAGTAACGCTATCCAGGAAATAGACCGCTTTGTGGCGGCTGTGCATCCTATTGACCGTGATACAAAAGCTTCGGCCTATTTGGGGGATTTGCTGGTAACAGCTTATTCCCAATTCAGCCGAAATCGGATGTTTGGAACCATGCTGGGCAAAGGCTATAGTGTAAAAAACGCGCAACTGGAAATGAACATGATTGCCGAAGGGTATTACGCGGTAAAATGCGTGTGCGAGATCAATAAAAAGTATAATGTGGATATGCCTATTACCAATGCGGTAAACAACATTATTTACAATCACAAAGACGCCAAGCACGAAATGGAATTGCTGGCAGAGCAGTTGAGTTAGTTTTTGTGTCGTGCTGAACGTAGTTGAAGCGCGGTCTCCTGTTTTCTAGTTCTGGTTATATTACTGGTTTTTTGTTTGTGGTTTTATCTAATACTAACGCGTACCTGCTCGCCTGAATTTGTTTTATAAATAATAAGACGTAATTTCATATAGATTAACTTAAAATCATACACCATGTCAACTACACTTCCTGGTACCGTTAAAGCCGCCGCACCCGGTTTATTGGGTTTCGACGCCAACACAGTAATAAGTGCTGCTGTTGCACAACAATTTAAGCAGAACGGCTATTCATTTTGCGGCCGCTACCTTGCACTGGGCAATGGCCAGGGTGCAAATGACCTAAGCAACGCCGAAGCAACAAACATCATCAATGCCGGCCTGGCGCTCATAGCGGTACAACATGTGCGTTACGAAGGCTGGGCTCCTACAGCAGCCCTTGGCAGCACTTATGGAGGCAATGCTGCTTCCAATGCCGCATCTGTTGGTTTGCCAAAAGGCATGAACATATGGTGCGACCTGGAAGGTGTTGCAACCGGTACAGCAGCACAAAATGTTATTGACTATTGCCAGGCCTGGTATGCTGCCGTGCAGGCTGCCGGCTATATTCCAGGGCTTTACGTAGGAGCCAACTGCATTTTATCAGGCACCCAGCTCTATAATCTCTCCTTTCAGCATTACTGGAAATCACTGAGTACAGTGCCTGAGATTCCCAACCGTGGCTATCAGCTGGTACAGAAATGGTTTCCACAGGCAGAGTTTGGCATTAGCATAGACCAGGACACCACACAAACAGATCATAAAGGCGGCACAGTACTTTGGGTAGCTTTGTGAGGACGCTGATTTTTTATTTTGTCAGACTGAGCAGCTGAGCTAAATTTTTCTAAAATTATTAAGTAATGTCGTTTTCGGGTAGTATTTGCTGTCTTTTCGCAAATACGTATCGGGAAATTTTTATTGGAACAGTTCTCGAATCCGCTCAAGGTGACAGCGTAATTATTTCTTTTTCTTCCCTACAACACCTTTCCATTCAAAGGTTTTAATCATGTGTATCACATCTTTGCGGATATAGTCTACCACAATTTTTTGTGAGTCGATGTTGGGAACCGAATTAAAGTATAAGGCGCCACGCATAAAATGATGCGTGCTATCGGTTAAATAAAACTGCAGGCTGGAGGCGGTGTTACCGGCAATGTCATACACCAGGCCATACACGCTGGCGCTATCGCGAATAATGATAGTTTCGTCCAAACCGGTGGCTTTTATCTGGTGCTTAATAGCAAAATCGCGGCTTTGCCCCAAAAGTGTATCCAGGTTATTGGTCACTGTTTTATAACTTAGATGAATTTGTGCATTGAACCTCGGAAAATTGATATTGATCCAGCAGGGATCGGCCCCTTTGTGCTTGTCATTATTAATAAAAGAGTAAGTAGGGATCTCGAAGCTGTAGGGGCAAAGGCTATCGTACAACCTGTAGGACTTGGCAGGCATATCGATCCTGAAATAACCTTTTGGTTTTGGTGTAAACACTTCATCCTCATCATCGCCGCAGGAAGAAAATAAAACTAATCCCATACTTATAAAAAGTACAGCGAAAAACGGTTTTGGGAAGCGTGTCTTCATCACTGCAAATGTAGTCAATAAAAAACCCGGACGCCAGGCCCGGGTTAAATATTATAACGGTGGATTGTGAATATCTAGAAAGGCAGATTGTCTTTTTTGCCAAGGTCATCAAAGTTCACATTACTGTTGTCATCGGTATTGCCATGTGTTGTGGTAGTACCATTCTCTTTCTTTTGCAGTACCAGGAAAGATTCGCCAACCACTTCCGTAATGTTCCGCTTATTGTTATCCTTATCTATCCACTGGCGTGTTTGCAATTTGCCTTCCAGGTAAATTTGAGTTCCCTTTTTCAGCATTTTCTCACCGCTTTCGGCCATACTGCGCCATAAAACAATGTTGTGCCATTCTGTTTGTTCAATCTTGTTTCCGTTCTTGTCCTTATGAAATTCGCTGGTTGCCATGCTGAAATTCAGTCTTGCAATGTTTCCTTCCAGGTATTTTAGTTCCGGGTCTTTTCCTAAGTTTCCAATTAAAATTACTTTGTTAACGCCTGCCATAGTTTTAAAATTTAGTTCCGTTTATGGGTTTAACAAACAAAGCAACAATTTTTTATTTCTGCAACCCGTTCATCTATATAAAACCCTATTTTATGTGAAAAAACAGGCATTAATGCATTTAGGTTAAGCGTTTATAATTTTTTAAATATCGCTGCTTAAAAACAGGCTTATTGCTTATTTTTGTGGAAATGAGTGATTTTTTAAATGAATTGAACCCTGTGCAGCGACTGGCTGCCGAAACCACCGAAGGCCCCGTAATGATTATTGCCGGCGCAGGTTCCGGTAAAACCCGTGTATTAACCTATCGCATTGCCAATATCCTTCAAAAAGGTACCGATGCTTTCAATGTGTTGTCATTAACCTTTACCAATAAAGCGGCGCGCGAAATGAAGGAGCGTATTGCCAGGATTGTTGGCGATAAGGAAGCGAAGAACATCTGGATGGGAACTTTTCACTCCATCTTTGCCAAGATTCTGCGGTTTGAAGCCGAGAAATTGGGCTATCCCTCCAATTTTACCATTTATGATACGGATGACAGCAAAAGTGTGATCAAGGATATTTTAAAACAAATGAATTTGGATGACAAGGTGTATAAACCTTCACTGGTTCTGAACCGCATCTCATCCGCAAAAAATAGTTTGATCTCCGCTCATCAGTATGCCAATAACCCCGTTACGCAGGCCGAAGACCGTTCATCGAACAAACCTTTGTTGGGGCAGGTTTACCTGGCGTACCAAAAACGCAACTTCAAATCGGGCGCCATGGATTTTGATGACCTGTTGTTCAATACCAATGTATTGCTCAGGGATTTCCCGGATGTGCTCATTAAATACCAAAGCAAGTTCAAGTATATTTTGGTGGATGAGTACCAAGATACCAACTTTTCACAATACATTATTGTGAAACAGCTGGCCGCCAGGTTTCAGAACATTTGTGTGGTGGGCGATGACGCGCAAAGTATTTATTCTTTCCGTGGAGCCAACATACAAAACATTTTAAACTTCGAAAAAGATTACCCCGATCTTAAAACTTTTAAGCTCGAACAAAACTATCGTAGCACCCAAAACATTGTAAAAGCTGCCAGCGCTGTTATTGCTATCAATAAAGACCAGTTCAAGAAAAATATTTTTACCGATAATGAAGAAGGTGAAAAGATCCGGATCATAAAATCAAATACCGATAATGAAGAAGGACAGAAAGTAGCCGCCGCTATTTACGAAACCCATTTTACGCAACAGGCGCCTTACAAGGATTTTGCAGTACTTTACCGTACCAATGCCCAGTCGCGTTCCTTCGAGGAAGCCTTGCGCAAGCTGAACGTTCCGTATAAAATTTACGGAGGCGTATCCTTTTACCAGCGTAAGGAAATTAAGGATGTGTTGGCCTATTTCCGCTTATCCATTAATCATAACGATGATGAGTCGTTGAAACGCATCATTAATTACCCAACACGCGGCATAGGCCAAACTACTATTGATAAAGTGATGCTGGCGGCTATGGAGCACGATATCAGCATGTGGCAGGTATTGGATAATCTGAAAGATTTTAATACGGGTATCAACAGTGGCACCGCAACGAAGATCTCGGAGTTCATCACCATGATTAAAACCTTTTCGATGATGCTGCCATACAAGGATGCCTTTGAATGCGCTAATCATATTGCTGTAACCAGTGGTATTGTAAAGGACCTGTACAACGATAAAACACCTGAAGGTGTGAGCCGCTATGAGAACATACAGGAGTTGCTGAACGGGATCAAGGATTTTGTGGAGCAGGAGCGTACTCCACAGGAAGAAGAACTGAAAAATGCCATTGGCAGCCCGGAAGCTGACCCGACTGAATTGTTTGATAACCCGGAACAAGCAGCCGGGTTGAAAACCCTGGATGAGTTCATGCAGGAAATTACTTTATTGACGGATGTGGATAAGGAAGGAGAGGAAGAAAAGAATGCGGATAAAGTATCCATGATGACCATTCATGCCTCCAAAGGACTCGAATTCCCTTATGTGCATATTGTAGGCCTGGAGGAAAATCTATTTCCATCGCAAATGGCACTGAACAGCCGCAGCGAACTGGAAGAGGAGCGCCGTTTGTTTTATGTGGCCATTACCCGTGCCGAAAAAAAGGCAACCATTAGTTTTGCAACTACACGTTACCGTTTTGGTAATATTATCTATTGCGAGCCAAGCCGTTTTATTGATGAGCTGGACGAGAACTGTGTGGAATTTCCCCAGGAAGCTGCCAGCAACAAATTTAGTGACGATGCCTTTGGAAGATTGAATAAACCTTTCAGCGACACTTTTAAATCGCTTGATTTTAAAAATAAAGGCATTGACCTGAACCGGAAGGAAGAACCGAAGCCTATCAGTTTTTCGCCACCTAAAAAATTAATTCCTTTGGCCAAGCGCATGGCCGCTACCAATACACCAACCGATAACAGCGCTAACGCGAACTTAAGGGTTGGCTCGGTAGTGGAACACGAGAAATTTGGTATTGGTGAAATCACCGCCATTGAAGGGGTTTACCCCGAGGCTAAAGCCAGTATCCAGTTCAGGAATAGTGGCGAAAAGAACCTGCTGCTTAAATATGCAAAATTGAAAGTGGTCATGTAATTTACAGGCACTACTTTTTGTATATTTATGTATATGAAGTATTCATTGCTTATAATATTGGTAAGCCTGTGCTTATTGTGTGGTTGTTACCCATACAAGGTTAAACGGTCCAGTAATATCGTCTACGATCAACAACAGAACCTTTTACTGGATGTATATTCGCCCAAAAAAGCAAAGGAAGCTAAAAAAGTACTGGTGTTTATTCATGGCGGCAACTGGATCCACGGTAAAAAATCCATTTACAAGTTCTTTGGAAGAGGTTTTGCCCGAAAAGGCGTGGTAACGGTTGTTATTAATTACCGGAAAGACAGGGTAACGACTTATGATACACTGGCCATGCGATCGGCTATTGCGGTAAAATGGGTTAAGGAACACATTACTCAGTATAGCGGTGATACCAGTCAGATGTTTATCACCGGGCATTCGGCAGGCGCGCATTTGGCTGCGCTCATTGCCATGGACCAACGTTATTTTCAGGAATTACATATAAATAATCCCATAAAAGGGATCGTTTTGAACGACGCTTTTGGAATGGATATGCATACATTCCTTTCTCAGTCGGGTAATATGAACGACACACTTTATTACAAGGTGTTTACCAATAAACCTGAGAATTGGAAGAAAGGTTCGCCGGTGACTTATCTTAATAAGTCCACACAACCCTTTTTAATTTTCATGGGTTCAAAAACCTATCCCAATATAAAAACGGGCACCACTCATTTTATGAAATTACTGCAGCCATATCAACCCAATGCTAAACTTGTGCTGGTAAAAGGCAGGCACCATGCCGGCATGATCTTTCAGTTCCTTGGTCCACACAATGCAGCATATAAAGAGATCATTGATTTTATGAGCGCGCCTGTAAAATAGTTCAAGGCTACTTTTATCGAGAATTACATCTTCTGTCACGACAATAGGTGAAAACCCGAAATCCTGAGGTTGAATAAAAATCAGGAAATAAAAAAATCCCGACCTTGCATCGTAATAAGTCCCGTCATTTTTTATTAAGATATAGAGTATTAACCAAAATCATTTTTTATGTTTAAAAACATTTTTACCCTATCGTTACTTTCTGCCGGCACAGCTGTATTTGGGCAAACAAACCCTGCTATCAGCTCGTGGTTACAAAACACAACCATTAAAGGCAGGCATTACGTTTCAGGAAATTCAACACCTATTACCGATACTTACACAGCCAATGTGCAATCGGTTAAGTATTCGACAAATTATGTGTATGCTACAACGCAGGGAATTCCTACTTATGTAACAGGCCCTTTTCTGGACGGTAACCCTTCACAGGCGTCCAATCAAAATGCTATTTTTAAATTCCCCTTAAACCCTGTTCAAAATACAGGTACCCAGTCGCCAACTACAGGAGGCAATATTGGTGTATTTATAAATGGCGTCGCCATGTTTGATTACAGGGATGGTTGCTCCTGGAAAAGTTCGAGCAATGCATTAGCTGGAGGCCCGCTAGGCGGCATGGGTGATGGGATCTGGAATAGGGATGCTGTTCCTGCTGAAAAAGGCGGGTTCGATTGTTCTAAAGGACATCCGGCAATGGGTAATTACCACCATCACCAAAATCCAAGCGCGTTTAATTTAGATCTGAATGTGATCTCAACCGTTTGTAATTTGTACAATGCCGATGGCTTATATGCAATTGACAGTACAGTACATTCCCCGTTAATTGGTTTTGCTTACGATGGGTTTCCGGTGTATGGCGCTTATGGTTATAAAAATGCCGATGGGTCAGGAGGTATTGTCCGCATGAAATCGAGCTGGAGTTTAAGGAATATTACAACCAGAACAACTTATTATACCGGTGCGGCCACTACTTATTCGGGCCCCGCGGTTAGTGCAACTTATCCTTTGGGAACGTTTAAGGAAGATTATGGTTACACGGCGCCAACTGCACCCGATTACCTTGATGACCATAACGGCCGTTTTTGTGTAACACCTGAGTACCCTGCCGGTATTTACTGTTATTTTGCCACAGTTGATGCAAACTGGAACTCCGCTTATCCATACCTGGTTGGGCCTACCTTTTATGGAACAAAAGTGGCTGCAAAAGTGACTTCCATTACCGAAACGGTGACTACTTATACAGCATCGCCTACAGGCATTGCCGAAACAGAGAACAACATAAAAGTAAATGTATTCCCTAATCCGGCTACCGACCTCATTGCCATACAAATGATTGACCTGGTGAAAGAAAATTATGAAGTTGAATTACGTGATATAAGCGGAAGACTGGTTGATAAAACAACCTTATTGCAGGGAAGTACCATTGTTTATTTTGATACCAAGACAGTTTACGCAGGTGAATATTTTATAACTTTAACCGCAAAGAGCGGAAGTAAAATTTCGCGGCAGATCATCATTGCAAAATAATTGAATATTATATTTTTAAAAACCATACACATTATTAAACACCTGCCGGATCTTAAAAAAACGGCAGGTGTTATTGCTATGTGCTTGTTGCAATTAATTGCTACTGCGCAAAAAAATAAAATAGTAATAGTTGATGTCAGGGCCTTGTATGGTTCCAATGAACTGGCGCTTGATTCAAATTATTTGAACGGGGCAGGAGAGGAACTAAAGTTTGAAACATTTAGGTTCTATATTTCCAATCTTCGTTTGGCGATGAATGATTCGGTAACCTGGCAGGAGAAAGAAAGCTATCACTTATACGACAGAGCTGTAGAGAAGAATAGTTTTACATTGACGGTCCCTGGAACTATTCGGTTCAATACGTTCACATTTGACCTTGGCATTGATAGCCTTACCAACGTTTCGGGTGCCATGGGTGGCGACCTGGACCCCACAAAAGGAATGTACTGGACCTGGCAAAGCGGGTACATTAATTTTAAACTGGAAGGGAAAAATCACCAATGCCAAAATCCTAAAAAGGAGTTTCAATACCATGTTGGCGGTTATCAAAAACCTTTTGATGCTTTACGGACAGTATCTTTAGCAACAGGGCCAAAAGATAAGGTTGTGATCGGGTTTGATGTAAAGCAGTTTTTAAGATCAACCGAACCCGGAAAACAAGATCATATCATGTCGCCGGGAGCCGCTGCCGTCAAACTATCGTTGGCCGCTGTTTCCTGCTTTAGCCTTTTGCAGCCATGAAAAAAGCAGGATACGCTATAACTGTTTTTGTGCTGCTGGCATTTGGCATAGCAACTCATGAGTTATTTAAGATGCCGGCAAACTGGCCAAAACCGGTTTACAATTTCTCGAAGAATAAACTTAGCAAAGAAAAAATTTTATTAGGAAGGGTTTTGTTTTATGATCCCATTGTTTCAAAAGATGGTAAGATCTCCTGCGCCAGTTGCCATTCACAATTTTCGGCTTTTACGCATGTCGACCATGCCCTGAGCCATGGCATCCATGACAGCATTGGAACCCGCAATTCGCCAGCTTTAATGAACCTGGCCTGGCAAAACTCCTTCATGTGGGACGGGGCCATTAATAATTTGGATGTACAGGCCCTGGCGCCCATCTCGCATCCGGCTGAAATGGGCAGCTCAATTAATGAACTTGTTGGTAAATTACAATCATTGAAACTATACCGTCAATTGTATGTCAACGCGTTTGGCGACAGCAGTATTACCGGCGAAAGAACGCTCAAAGCCCTGTCGCAGTTTATGCTCACGCTGGTAAGCGCTAATTCAAAGTACGATAAAGTAAAACGGCAGGAGGAAAAATTTACGGCCCAGGAAGAAAATGGTTACCTCCTGTTCCAGAAAAATTGCGCTTCCTGTCACACGGAACCCTTGTTTACAAACAATGGCTTCGCCAATAATGGCCTGATGGTAGATACGGTACTAAAGGACTATGGAAAAGTGAAGATTACGCACCGGCAAACAGATTCTTTAAAATTTAAGGTGCCAACGCTCCGTAATATTGAATTTACCTATCCTTATATGCATGATGGCCGTTTTAAAAAACTTTCGGAAGTACTGAACCACTATACAAAAGAGATAATACAAAGTCCGACACTGGCTGCGGAATTAAAAGAGGGAATTGTGCTGACATCTAATGAAAAAGTTGACCTCATTGCCTTTTTGCTGACCTTATCGGATAAGGAATTTGTTTTCAATAAGGATTTTAGTTTTCCTAAAGAGATACTGTTGAGACCTTAACAAACTTTCATCATTGCGATCCGTCATTTTCTACGCCGTTTCCCTTTCTCCCTTGGAAGAGCCTGTCCCGAACTCGATTCGGGAAGGTGGCTGAAGGCCGGGGATGTTAAAATAAATTGATGAAATAACCCTGCATTATCCTGCAACCTAACCTTTCTTTTTAAGCTGGGAGGATAATTTTTCGGGAGCCACGTCACAGTAAGCTTGTGTTATGGCATCGGTAAATACATTTGCGCGCACTTTTTTCAGGTCAATCAATGTCCAACCCTGTTTGCCCCATTTATTTGGTACAGGAAAAATAACAGACTTGTCGTATAACGAAAAAACATCCTGGTCTTTTAGCGATAACTTAATACAGGCCTGGTTGTTTTTGGCATCGTAACTTGCAAATATTTTTTTACCAACTCTGAATGACGTCTTTTCGAAATGCGGTTGCTCGCTTGTTTCAGGAAACGATAAGGCAACTTTGCGTAAGGTAGTAAGGCTAATCATTGAACACTAAAGTACTTATTTTTTACTTATCAGCTCAATGGCTTTTTCCAGATCCGGGTCGGTGTTTTGCGAAATATCCCCGGCATTATGCTGTACAGGAAAATCAGGAATAACGCCTTTGCCTGTATTGACTGGAGCCGAGTTAAAATCCCATTTGTAAAAAGGGAACTTTATGGCAATCCCCGAATAGGGCAGGATGAGTTTGCCAATAACACCGCCGCCTATGGCATATTCCGAGCCGCCGGTTTCACGACCAATAAAAACGGCTTTTGCTTTATGTTTTAGCAGGGAAGCAGCAAATGCTGCACTCGAAAAGGTTCCACCGTCTGCCAGTACATACACCTTCCCTTTATAATGGTTCCTGGCCCTTGGCTTCACCTTAAAATAATAACGTTTGGTAATGCTGTCCTTATAGATGAATTGATTACTGAGTAAGAAACCCGCCCTGTTCTTAAAATAGTGTTGATATTTAAGTGGAGTCATTTTTTTATCGAGGTAATAGGTAGCTGTTGTATCTAAAAGATAGGAGAGTAAACAGGCAGCAATATTTCCGTTCCCACCGCCATTGCCTCTCAGGTCAATAATCAGGTTTGAGCTTTGTGCTTTGTCCAGGTAAGTGAAGCATTTTTTAATGGTACTTTTTCCTTCATCAAAATTGGTGAGCCTGAGTAAGACGGTACTTTTTACTTCCGTAAGAGGTTTAAAAAAAGGGACTTCTTCTTTTGAAATCGGCCTGGTAAAAAGAGTAGGGTAGTTTACAAGATGAGTTTTGTTTGGAGTGGTAAGTTGCAATGATTTTGGATAATGAAGTGTTTCATTTAGGTAACGATTAAAATTGTTTTGTAGCAGAAATTCTTTATGAGTGGTATTTGACCCGTCGGAGCTCATGCCTGAATAAATGACACGTATAAGGTCCTTCGTGCGAATGGTATTAATAGCTATAATCTGTTCGCCTGGCGAGAGCGAAGCCTCTTTTTCATAAATTTTTGAAATAAAAACAGCGCTATCACTTACCAGTACATCAAAGGGCAGGTCATTTAATGGTGTTAGTTTGTCTTTCGAATCTTCTGCCGGGTAACTATAAGTATGCCCGCAACCCACTATGCTAAGCAAGCGGTTAACCGAGCTTTGGAACTCATGGATGGTCTGGTCATGCCTGATATTGTTTTCAAGCGAATCGTACAAGTTGTAAAAAGTAGGTTTTGAAATGTGATCGAATAGGAGTGGATGGTTTTCTTCCAGGCAGGTTTTAATAATGCGAAAATCAGAAAGGAGGCTGTCGCCCTTTAGCAGGCTTTCCTGTGCTGTAATAACAGCAAAAGGGGGCAAGAAGCAGAGAATAAGATAAAAAAACTTCATAGTTCACTGGAGCTTTTGATGTGACATACCAAAAGTGCGAAATGTACAAAAAAACAGCTTCCGGTCAGGGAAGCTGTTAGTTAAAAAAACAAATTACGTGTTGTAACCTGTGAGGATATGTATGGATATTATTCGTGCTGAGTTTCTTTTAGTTCTTCGATCATTTTTTGTAAAAGACGGAGAGGTTTTTTTGGTGAGCTGCTCGTCACAAGCCCCTTATCAACTATTACTTCTTCGTCTACCCGGTTAGTCCCGGCATTCATCATATTGGTAGCCAGTATCGCTACTTTTTTCCCTTTTAATGTAATTTCCATGGGCGTTAACTTGTAAGCTGTTTTTTATAACAAATGTTTATGCCAAAAAAGAGCCTCGCTTTTTGACATGTCCCTATTACTCCACAGTAAGAGTTGTTTTTTATACAACTACTTTCAAAAAGCGGCTGTTTACATGGCATTGAATTATAATAACATTTACAAGTATAAATTACAGCATCATGAGAACACTAATTATTTATGCCGCTATTCTTCTGGGTTTAAATTTACAGGCAGCGGCTTACAAAAAAAACAACAGCGAGGTTCCCTTTCCGGCAGGTACCGTGTGGGAAAAATCAACTGAGGGAATGTGGAAAGGGAACAGTAACATGTGGTATAAAATAGACAAAAAGAACGGATCTGTTAAACTATCATCCAACAAAAAAAAGTGGAAACCAGCCAGCAATGTTATTTGGATGGATAACCAGGGGAGGTACCTGTTTATTTATGAGAACAAGCTGATGGCCAGCACCGATGGCAATAAATGGTATGTTGTGAATGATGCCGCGTGGCAGGGCATTGACGGAAAATGGTACCGTTTTGATGAGGAGTGGAACCTGATGCAGGCTAAGTAAATAAACCGGCGCCTTAAAGCGGAATATAGATGTCAAATCTTGCCCCTTTATTAATTTCGCCATCTGCGAAAATAAGGCCATTGTGATTTTCAACAATCTTTTTTACAATAGCCAGACCAATACCTGTCCCTTTATATTCTGTTTTTCCGTGCAAGCGCTGAAATACTTCAAAGATTCTGTCCTTATACTGTGATTCAAATCCAATTCCATTATCCGAAACCGCTAAATGGAAATATTGCTTGTTAGCAATAAAGGCTGTGTTTTTAAGTTCCCGGCCTTCAATCATTTCTCCTTTAAAGCTAATGTGTGGGGCTGTGTCGGGCTTCGAAAATTTAAGCGAATTGCCAATCAGGTTATGCACCAGTTGCCTGAACTGAAAAGGAATAACACTGACCTGTTGCGAAACATCTACATCAATCACCGCCTTTTTTTCGGTAATTGTATCTTTGAATTCGTTTTTCACTTCATGAATGATCTCAGAAATATTGGTACTCTTAAAAATTCGTTCTCCTGTATTGGTACGCGAATAATCCAGGAGATCCTCAATAAGTGTTTGCATTCTGTTAGCGGCCTTTTGCATCCGGTTAAAGTAATCTTTACCATTTTCTGATAAGTTCTGGTATTCCTTATCAAGGATGCGTGTAGCAAACGTCTGGATCTTGCGGAGCGGTTCCTGCAAATCATGGCTCGATACATAAGCAAAGGATTGCAACTCCGCGTTCATTTTTTCCAGTTCTTTATTTTTTTGTTCCAGTTGCTCGGCATTGATCTTTAATTGATCGTTTGCTTGTTTCTTTTCGGTAAGGTCGTGTGTTACTTTCGAAAAACCAATAACATTTGAATGTTCATCGTGTATGGCGGTAATAACAATACTAGCCCAAAAGAAACTTCCATCCTTTTTCACCCGCCAACCTTCTTGCGTTGTTTTGCCACTGGTAAGCGCGTGGTTCAACAGTTTTTGAGGTGTGTGCGCTTTTTGGTCCTGCTCCGTATAAAAAACAGAGAAATGCTGTCCAATAATTTCTTCGGCTCTGTAGCCTTTTATTTTTTCAGCCCCTTTGTTCCAGTTTTCAATTTCACCCTTTGGGTTTAAATAAATAATGGCATAATCCTGCACCTCGTCAATCATTAAATGGTAACGTGCCTCGCTTTTTACAAGGTCTTCGTTAAGTTTTTTCAGGTCTTTGGTGCGTTCTTCAACTTCTCTCTCAAGTTCATAAGCAAATAATTTCTGATCCTGGATGTCGGTACTGGTACCTACCCACATGGTAATGGAGCCCTGCTCGTCACGTTGCGGAATGGCCCGGCTTAATTGCCAGCGGTATTCGCCATCATGGCGTTTAAACCGGTGCTCGAAAATAAATACCTCGCCTGTAGCGATACTTTGCATCCACTGTTTTATATTTTCATCGCGTTCATCGGGATGTACTATTTGCAGCCATCCATCCTTCTCAACCTGCTCCGGGCTTAAGCCCGAGTAATTATAAACCGATTTATTAAAGTAATTTAAATTACCATGGGCGTCACCTGTCCACACAAACTGCGGCATTGAATCGGCCAATAACCTGAACTTTTGTTCACGTTCCTGCAATATTTGCCGGTAATTTTTTTCTTCCGTAATATCACGGATCGTACCGATCATTTTTGAAGGTTTATTTTCGGGGTTATAGATAACTTTTCCTTTGCTTTCGAACCAGTGAATGCTTTTATCTTCCCAAATAACCCTTGACTGATAGTTGAAAATTCCGGTTTCAAAGGCGCGTTCAAAAGCGGCATTCCTCACCAGGAAATCATCCGGGTGTAAATGTTTCAGAAGCTCATCGTGTGTAAATGTCTGGCCGCTCTTATAACCAAAGATCTGGAGGTACCTGTCGGAATAGATAATGGTTTTTGTTTCCAGGTCCAATTCCCAGGTGCCAAGCTCACTGGCATCAATCACCATGTTGAGCTTTTGTTCGTTCTCTTTTGTTTTTTGTTTTGCCAGTACGGCACCTGTAACTTCTATGGCTACTACAATAATGCCCGAAATATCACCATTTTCTTCGCGAAGCGGATGGTATACTAGGTTGAAATAGGATTGTTCTTTTTTACCGTAACGGTTTAACATGACCCCAAGTTCCTGGGCATGAAAAGGGACACCTGTTTCAAAAACATTGGTCAGTAAAGGATGTACAATGTCTTTTACTTCCGGTAAAGAATCAAACAGTGGTTTGCCGATGAATTCTCCCTCAGTTTTATCAATAAGCTGCAGGTAACTTTCATTGGCCATTTCGGCAATAAAATCAAGGCCACGGAAAATGGCAATTCCAAGCGGAGCCTGTTCAACCACATTGCGAAAACGCTTTTCGCTTTCCTGTATTTTTTTTCCGGTATTTATTTTTTCGGTGGTTTCGCTGCAGGTCACCAACACACCGGCAACGGCATCGGTTTCATCCTTTACAGGGCTATAGCTAAAGGTCCAGTATACATCTTCCAATTGCCCGTTACGGTAAATAGGAATCAGTTGGTCTTCACTCCAGGTTGCTTCACCACCCGCAAGCACCTGGTCAATCAGGGGGTTTATAATTGTCCAGATCTCGGGCCAGGCCTCCTCTGCGTTTTGCCCGAGTATGGAAGGGTGTTTGCCATTTTGCCCAAGGCTTGGGCGGTAGGCATCATTATAAAAACAGGTCAATTGTGGTCCCCACCATAAAAACATGGGGAATTTAGAATTCAGGATAATACTTAAGGTAGTACGCAGGCTTTGCGGCCAGGTTTCGGGAGGACCTACAGGTGTTTTGTCCCAGTCTTTTTTCCGGATCAATTCCCCCATTTCGCCACCACCTGCAAGAAATTTTAAATTGAAAGCAACGTTTTCCTTATTCATTTAAAATGGTTTGGTTCAGTTGCCCTGAGGGAATGGAGCAATTTGTTTTTTAATGTTATGTAAAAGTAACTAATTATATTATCAAATCAGTGCTTCAAATTGTTTAATGATCTGATCGCGCTGTTCCAATAATTTGTTCAATACCTCTGGTTGTCCTGATCTTAACTTTAAAATCCTGTAAATGCCCATGGTTTTTTTACGGAAAGGCGAAAGCCACAAACAGATCATACCGGTAGCTGCCGAAATCATGATAACCAATAATGCCCACCAGAAGTTAGGTGCTAAACTTAAGGCAATGAAATACTGTAAGCTGTAAAACAGTAACAGGGAAACAGCTCCAATGCCAATGCTGAATGAAGCTTTGAACTCAACCAATTTTACTTTTTTACTGGTAATGGCATGGGTAAGTTTATAGGGAATGTAATTGCCTAATAAACCGCGAAGGTATAGGGGAAAAGTAACAACGATAACCAAAATTCTACAAAACAAAGCCGCGTAGTTGATTTGGGGTTGTTTAGCAGGGTCGAGCAACCATGGTCTTAGCTTTAAATTTTCTAATTCGGATAAATAGCGCGATGATGTTTCGGTGAGTGCTTTTACTTTTTCGGGCGAATTTTCTTCGGCTTTGGTAATGACCTCTGTTACTTTTGTGGAGAAGATAAAACTGCTCTCCAGGTTACAGGATCTTAATTTTTCTTTTTTAAAGAAGCTGTATTTGTAAATGGCTTCTATATTCTCAATGGCCTTCTCGGTTTGCGGGTACTCAATGTGTACGATGAGTTCCTTCATACGGGGAGTCAGGTCGGCAAGGAACTGGTTCATGGTTTTTGCCGGGGCTTCTTTATAGGAAGCCATGTAATCCATCACCTTTATCGGTTCGCCGATATTAAACAATAAATCAGTGCGGAACTGCGATGGGGCTTCGTAATTTACGCCAACCGGTACAACGGTAAGATCGTTTACTTCCCCGCTTTCCATAGCACCAAAGATCATGCGCGGTACGCCTTTTTTTAAAGGACGCAGGCGCCTTTCCTGGATACAAAGCCCTTCGGCAAAAATGATGATCTTTTTCCGGCGCTTCAAAAGCTGGTTTACCCTGTCGTAGGTTTCATCATTTTTTTTAAGGCCTTCTTTTCCGCCGTCCTGTATCCTGTAAATAGGAATAATGCCAAGGCTCTCAAGCAGCATGGAAGCAATGCCTTTTTTAAAGGCGTCGCCCCTTGCCAGGTACCTTACCCGTGGCGGATAGATCATGCCCGTAAAGGCAATAGGGTCCATAAAGCCATTGGGATGGTTCATGGCAATAATAACCGGTCCTTTTACTTTAAGGTGATGGGCGCCTTTTATCTTGTAACGTTTAAAGTACGTTGCAATAACAAAACCCATGTAATATTTAACAATATGCCAAAGCATGTTTTTTTTTGAATTTAGAAAGCCAAAGTACTAAAAAGAAACCAAAAAAAATCCTCCCATGCTTTTGCAGAGGAGGATTTTAATATAGTTCTGTAAATTATACAATAGGAGGTGGCATTGAACTGAACAATGTCATTAGATCAGCCTGCGCCTCAGCAGCTCCCCATGCCGCCATGCCCTGTTTCCAAACCTGGCTTTGGCGGTTAAACTGGCCCGATGCGGCCATGGCCTGTAATTGTTGAATGCTGAACGGCCCTGTTTGGGCGCCATTTACAGCTACAAAATATTGAACAATTGGAGGCGGCGGAGGCATATTGGTACCGGTAGCACCATTAAATTGCTGGTTTTGAAAGGCATTGCCCATTTGGTTCATCATGCCCATCCCCATGCCCGCGCCTAAACCTGCGCCCATAATGCCGCCGCCATTTTGGTTATTGGCTGCATCTTCCATGGCATTGGCTGCCTGAAATTGAGTATAAGCGCCTAAATTGCCAATAATGCCCATGCTGCTTCTTTTATCCAGGGCAGCTTCCACTTCCGGTGGCAACGATACGTTCTCAATTAAAAATTTGGTAAGGTCAAGCCCCATTTCGTTGAATTCAGGCTTAATTTTATCCTGGATCACTTTCGAAACCTCGTCGGTATTTGATGCAATGTCCAACACAAGAATCTTGCTTTCAGCCAATGCATCCATGCCGCGCGATACGGCAAGGTTACGAAGCTGTTCGTTGATCTCATCAACGGTAAATTCGCTGGCGGTGCCTGATATTTCTTTTAAGAATTTGCCGGCATCATTCACTCTGAAATTGTAAGAACCAAAAGCGCGCAGGCGCACAGGTCCAAATTCGCCATCGCGCAGCATAATAGGGTTTTTGGTTCCCCATTTCTGGTTGGTAAATTGTTTGGTGCTCACAAAGAACACATCGGCTTTAAAAGGTGAATCAAAACCATATTTCCAGCCTTTTAAAGTGGCTAAAATTGGCATGTTTTGCGTACTTAGGGTATACATGCCCGGTTGGTATACATCGGCAATTTGCCCTTCGTTTAAAAATACAGCTACCTGGCTTTCGCGTACGGTAAGCTTGGCACCCATTTTAATTTCGTTTTGGTAACGCGGAAATTTATAAACGATCGTGTCGTTTGTATTGTCTGTCCAGTCAATGATATCGATGAACTCGTTTCTCAGCTTATCAAATAATCCCATAGTGTTTTTATAAATTGTTTAAGTAAATGTAATTAATTTTATTGAAATGCCGAACGTTAAAATATTAGAAAATTAACGCATAAGTTCCCGGTTCCATCAAACCGGAAGCAGTTTTTTCTTCCATGAAACTATCACAAAACTTTCTTAAGTTTACGCTTTGGTGACATCTCAAAAACTCATACTCGTTATTGGCGGCGGAGCTTCCGGTTTTTTTGCAGCGATCAACGCGGCAGCTAATTTCCCGGAAGCTAAGGTCATTATTCTCGAAAAGTCTGGTAAGCTCCTGTCCAAGGTAAGAATTTCGGGTGGCGGACGTTGTAATGTGACCCACCATTGTTTTGAAAATAATGAGCTGGTGAAAAATTATCCACGTGGCGAAAAAGAGCTAAAACAAGTATTTTCACAGTTCTCTGTACAGGATACAATTGACTGGTTTGGAAAACGCGGTGTGAAATTAAAAACAGAGCAGGACGGGCGCATGTTCCCTGAAAGCAATAGCAGCGAAACCATTATCAATTGTTTTTTGACGGAAGCTCAAAAACATGGGATTGATATAAATTTAAATGAAGAGGTGTTGGAGATAAGTAACCGTCACCCTAAACTTGATTCAGGGTTTCATGAGATGTTGAACCATCCCGATAGCTATCGGGATCAGCATGACGATCAAAACGGTATAAAAGTAAAAACCACCAAACAAACTTATATGGCCCATGCGCTGATCTGTTCTATTGGCGGTCATCACCAGGAAAAGAATTACGCGTTCTTAAAGCAGGCAGGGCACAAGATCGATGAACTGATCCCAAGCTTGTTTACGTTGAATTTGCCTCAAAGTAATATTAAAGAACTCATGGGCCTGAGTGTGAAAACCGGGACCATAAAAGTAACAGGCACCAAACACCAGTATACCGGCCCGGTTTTAATAACACATTGGGGCCTTAGCGGGCCGGCTGTTTTAAAGCTATCGGCTTTTGCCGCGCAGGATTTTTTTAAATTAAATTATCATGCTGGCATTTCCGTTAACTGGACCGGACTGTACAATGAAGAAGAGATCAAAGAAGAATTGAGCTTACAGCTACAATCAAAAGCATTGATCGTTAATACGCCTTTGTATGAGGTGCCCAAACGCTTGTGGGAATACCTGGTAACGCGTGCCGGAATTAATATATCAAAGCCGTGGACTGAGTTGGGTAAGAAACAGTTGAACAAACTGGCCCAGGTGCTAAGTAATGATGTGTATGCCATGCAGGGAAAAACAACCTTTAAGGAGGAGTTTGTGACAGCCGGCGGAATTAATTTAAAAGAGGTGAATTTTAAAACCATGGAAAGCAAATTGGTTCCGCGCCTGTTTTTTTGTGGGGAGGTATTGAACATTGACGGTATTACCGGAGGTTTTAATTTTCAGAATGCCTGGAGCACGGCATGGATAGCTGGGAAAAATGCTTTGTTATAAAAGCAGAACGCTTGCACATTTCTGCACAGGCGCCCCGCTAATTAAAAACCTTAAAATTATTTCACAATTTTTATAGACCTGAGGGTATTCCCGTTCTCATCTTTTACCGATAAGAAATAGAAGCCATTATTCAGGTTACTTGTATTTAAACGTGTTTTAGAATCGGTGATCTTGTTTTTCATAACAACCTTTCCTAAAGCATCATACACTTCGTAGCTAATGTTTAATGTGCTGGCATTTAGCTCAAGTTCAATGGTCAATTCATCATTAAACGGGTTTGGATAAGTTGCCAATGATTTTATGAGCTCATTTTGTTTAATGCCAGTAACAGATTGAGGGATTACGGTAATAGAACTCATTTGGAAACCGGCTGCCATACGATGTACACTCGACGAATCGCAATACGTATCGGAACAGGTTAAGAAGCCTGAAGTTGAGGTTACCTGTAAACATACCACGTATTGGCCCGGAACAGCATATTGGTGGAAAGGATATTGTTGTGTGGAAGAGGTGCCGTCGCCAAAGCTCCATACATAAGAAAGAGTACCGGTGCCGGTAGAGTTATTGTAAGCGAAATAATTGCCAACATTAGCTGTGTCGGCAAACAAGGTAAATTGTGAGTTAGCCTGGCACGCTAAGGAAGGGCAGCTAATAGCAATGGTATGTTGTACGCTGCTGCATGGCGTTACCGTATTGCTTGAAGAAAACACATCCAGTTTTACCACATAAGAGCCATTTGCTGTATACACATGTGTGAAAGCGGCAGTAGAGTTGGTAAAGCTGGTATTCCCGTCACCAAAATCCCAGAAATAATTGCTACCTGCTCCGGTTGAGTTATTGACAAGGATAACGCTTGCGCAGTTACTGTTTGTATGCGAGTAAGCAGCCTGGCAAACAGTGCTTGTGTTTATGGTTACGGTTTGCGAACTACTATCGCAAGGTGTGGTGGTGTTTGTTGGTGCGTATACATATAAGGAGGCTGTATAAGATCCGCCATTAGTATAGTAATGGTTTGTTGTGGTTGAAGATAAAAGTCCTGTACCAGCCCCATCTCCGAAACTCCAGCGGTATAAAGCTCCGCCTCCCGAATTAGCTGCCGTAAAATAAGCTGTATGCGAAGTAGAGTATTGAGTAAATGATGCCTGGCAAACAAACGGACCACCGCAATTAACTGAAATCGTGTTAGAAATGGTACTGCATGGCAGCATGGATGTTGTGGTAGTAAATACACTTAAGGTCGCAGAGTATACGCCATTCGTAGTATAGGCATGGTATACGTTAACCGGAGCACCCATGCTTTGAGTAGCGCCATCGCCAAATTCCCATTTGTAAATGGCACCGGGCGCGGCTATTGACGTATTTGTAAACTCGAAGGTGTTACAATTGTTGGTGTAATTTCCAACAGCAGTGAACGAGGCGCTGCATTGAGCAACGGCATTACCCGTTATAAAAAGCGCAAGGCAGCTTTTTAAAATTGATGTGAGTAGATTTTTTGTTTTCATAGCAAATAGCTTTAAAGGGTTTATGGTTCAAAATTAAGCCTTGAATGGTAAACCTTAAAAGCAAAAATACCAATTTATCCTGTAAACAAATCGGTTATAAATAGTAAATAGCCTATTTTTAGTAATTTTATTGACTTAAAATCTTACGCATCCAAATTGAATTTTTCTTCCAGCCATTTCTTGTAATTGACAATTGATGAGCTGCTGTTTGGGTAAGATTTGTTGCAAAATGCAGTAATAAGTGCCTTGCTGTATTTGTTCTTTTCAAAACCATGTTTTCTAATCAATTCCATGAGCAGTTGCATGAAGTCGAGCTCCTGTTTGTATTCTTTATTTAATAATAACTGTGTATTTGTTTTAACAGTGCCCGCCAGGAGTTTTTCGGCATATTCATAATCCTGTGTTTCTATGCGTAAAATAATCTCGGTAATGTGAATCTTGATCTTAAAGCTGTTGTCAATGGTGTTAAACAATTTGTGGTTGTATAATTTAATAATGTTCTTCAGCGCGATCTTGTGTTGTTTTAAATCAAAATAAGCGCCGGCCAGGTTCAGGTAAATGTAACCCAAATGAGTAGGGTGGGTTGTAATAACCCTGTCTTCCTTGGCGGTGTTTAGCACCTCAATGGCTTTGTCGGGGTTAATAACCGTATAATTATTTACCAATGAATTGTAATAAAAGAACACATAGTTATTATAATGTATGGATTTGTACTCCTTCATAGCTTCGTATAAGAGCTTAAGATAATCGAGCGATTGGCTGTGTTTTTTGTTCACAAACAGGGTATTGCTGATGTAAGCCAGCATCTGGAGTTTGATCTCATGATTTAACCTGGAGAAGTACTGGTGTTTTATAAATTCGTGATAAGTTTCGAGCGTATATTTTTCGAGGGATGCATAATCCTGTTTTGAGAGCAATAACCGGCTGATGGCATTGAAGAGCTTGGTTTTAAAAACCAGGTTATTCCTGTATTCTTTTTTTGAATTAAGTTGTATAATGGCCTTGTTCAGGATTTGTGATGTGTGGTCTTTTGTTTTTGAGAAATTCTGGCTCCGTTTTAATTCATAGATAATGGTAGCCAGTGAATCGTCGAGGGCCCTAACCTCTTTGAGTTTTTTCTGGTTTAGCTCTCTTTTTTTTATAAAAACAGAGGGTGTGGTTTCGCCAAACTGGATAGACAGGTTAATTTGCTCGGTATAAACCACATCCAAAAGCGGAAAATCCTGAATAAGTGTGGCTTTTTTTTCGGCCTTTAATAAATGGTAATTTGCCAGCGGCCAGTTGTTCTTTTTATGAAAAATCTTATACAGGCTTAACTCGCTATAAATGTCGTGGCTGTTACTATCGTAGCAATAAAACTGAACCAGGCTGTTGTTAATCTCATTAAGAAGCCTGTTTTTGAGCCTGTAAAAATTATTTTTGTTCTTGGAATCCGGGTATAATTTTTGAACCATTTTAGTCTCATCTGTATCCGGTAGATGTTTTTTGAGCAGATCAAACAAGAGGATGTCTTTTCTGCTTTCATTTGACTGCGTACGATTTGCATATAATTTATAGTTAATAATCTCTTCTTTATTAAGCAAATCGATCGTATTTTTTAATATATCCATATTTTGTATGCGTTATATTTTAGCAAATATATTTTTTATTTGGCAATTAATAGTATTATTTTTATTTCATAAAAACCGGGATGATGTTTAGTTTAAAGAAATACATAGTTCTAATTGTTGCCTTCTCGGGCATCTTTTTCACCTTTAACGCGCAGGTTTCTGTTGGTATAGCAGGTACCTTAACAATTAGTCCCGGCTATACAGTATCAAACGGAACACCCATATCTGTTTCAGGTAACTTTTATAATAATAGTTCTGTCCCTTTAACGGCAACCGTGGTGGTTAACCTGGCCATTAATACCAGTACAGCGGCTATTCCCAATTATGTATTCAGGAACTCATCTTCTTATTCCGTTGCCGCATTAGCGGCAGGAGCAACCCATACGTTTAACATTACGGATGTGGCATCAACAGCCAACCAATATCAAACAGATGGAAATGGCACTACGGTTGTTGTATGGCCTTATGTATCGGGTATGGGAGGTAGCAGTACAAACGATTCTGTATTTACTAAAGTGTACATCGATCTTCAGGCAGGCCTGAAAGAAATTGAAGAGTTCGAAAATCATGTGTTAAAAATAGAGAACCCCGTTTCACAGAGCATTATCCTGCAGTATGACCAGTTAATTTACCGTAAGGTAGAGCTGGTAGACATTAACGGGAAAGTTATTGAAAATATCAGGGATGCACATTTAAATGCCTCAGGGCTTGCCAAAGGATTGTATTACCTCAATTTTTATAATTCTGAAACAGAGCGCGTGGTCGTTAAAAAGATACTTGTACAATAGATCAGCTAAAGCGAATGGCTTTTACCGGGGTGATCTTATTTAAAATGAGGGTAGGAAAGAACATCATGACCACACAGGCCACTGTAGTTCCAAGATTAATCAGGATAATATGAGTAACCGAAAGATTTATAGGCACGTGTTCCAGGTAGTACGTTTCAGGGTTTAAACCGGCAAATTTGAATTGCAGTTGCAACCAGCACAGGCCAATACCAATGAGGTTGCCAATCAATAAACCCTTCATAAGAAGTTGTAACGAAACATTGAAAAAAATATGCCTTACACTTGTATTGGCAAGCCCCAAAGCCTTTAAAATACCTACCATGTTGGTGCGCTCCAAAATTAAAATAAGCAGGGCAGAGATCATGTTTATACCGGCTACCAACACCATGAGGGTAATAATGATCACGGCATTCACATCAATCATTTCCAACCAGCTAAAAATGGAGGATTGAAGTTCTTTGGTAGACACCACGGTATAATCATATCCTACCACATCATTCAATGTTTCAATACTTGGGTCCAGTAAATTAAAGTCATTTAAATAAACTTCGTAGCCGGCTACCTGGTTTGGTTCCCAATAATTTAACCGTTGAATTTGTTTCAGGTCAACAAACACCAGGTTCTTGTCAAAATCGGAAAAGCCAGTATTAAAGATCCCTTTAATATAAAAAACCCGGGTGCGGGGCTCATAATCAACATAGTTTTGCCCGCTCAGGGTTGTGTCGACGAGCTTTTTTTTGGTCATGAAGTAGAGCAGGAGTTTTTGGTTGAGTTTAAGGTTGAGCTTTTTTGCCAGCGCCTTCGAAATGAAAATGTCCCTGCTTACCGAATCTTTATTGATAGAAAGCACCTGTCCTTCGGAAATATAAGGCTTTAAATAGCTCCAATCATAATCTTCCGAAACACCTTTCAAAATAATGCCTTCGTTCTCTGTTTTTGTTTTTAAGATCCCATTCTTGGTTGCAAATGGCTGTATGTGTTTTACGTTTGGGGTCGAAGCTATACGCTTTAAAGTAGCTTCATCAAACACAATAGGGTTAGGCTCAAACGACTGGTTTTGCTCATAATCGCTGATGCGGATGTCGGATGTGAACGTGGTGATCTTTTTAATGATCTGTTGCTGAAAGCCTGTTACTACTGCCATAGTAATAATCATGACGGCCACCCCAAGCGAAATGCCGGTAATGCCAATCTTTACAATAGGAGTGGACATGCTCCCTTTAACGTTATTTTTGTTTAATATGCGGGTGGCTATGTAGCGTGAAAAATTCAAAATTGCTATATTTACAGTGTAAAGCTAATCTATTATATGCGATTTTATTTCTTTTTATACCTGTTTTTTTCCAGTTTTTGTCTCTCTTTTTCCCAGCAAGGTATTCAACCTTATTCATCCATTACCACTGGCGCCCAGCAAACCGATCTATACATTCCATTGCTTAAAAATAAAAAAATTGCCATTGTTACTAATGCTTCCGGTATTATTGGCAATAAGCACCTGGTTGATACACTTTTAAAGCATAAATTAAACATAGTAAAGATCTTTGGCCCCGAGCATGGTTTCAGGGGAACCGCCGATGCCGGAGAAAAAGTGAAAAGCGCAAAAGACGCGTTGACTGGAGTAGCAGTGGTTTCGCTTTACGGTGCCCATAAAAAACCAACCAGGGAAGACCTGAAGGGCATTGATGTAGTTGTATATGACATACAGGACGTGGGAGTGCGTTTTTACACCTACATTTCTACCATGACTTATGTGATGGAAGCCTGTGCTGAAAATAACAAGCAGCTCATTATTCTTGACAGGCCAAACCCCAATGGCTATTATATTGACGGACCGGTAATGACAGACAAATACAAATCGTTTTTAGGAATGCACAATGTGCCATTGGTTTATGGAATGACCTGTGGTGAATTTGCACAAATGATAAATGGTGAAGGCTGGCTTACCAATAATGTGAAATGTAAGCTCACTGTCATTCCTTTAAAAAATTATGACCGAAAAAAATTTGTATCGGGTTTGCCGGTAAAACCATCGCCTAATTTGCCGAATGATACAGCTGTGTTGTTGTATCCAAGCCTTGGCTTGTTCGAAGGCACCATTGTGAGCCTGGGAAGAGGTACTGAAGCACCGTTTCAGTATATTGGAAATCCTTACCTGGATAAGAAAGAGTTTTCGTTTACGTTCACTCCTGTATCAAACCGCATTACTAAAAAGCCAAAATACCAGGATACGGTATGCTATGGCATTAATACGCAGGTATTATTTGAAACCCTGCTAAAAAAGAAACAGATTGATTTAACCATGCTTAATCAATTGTACCACAACAGTACGAACAAGCAGGCTGTTTTTTTTGACAAGAACTTTAATTATCATGCCGGCAATGAACAATTGCAGCAACAAATTATCCAGAGTCTTTCTCCCCAGGATATCAGGGCATCATGGAAAGCTGAGCTGTCGGCCTTTAAACAAATTCGTAAAAAGTACCTGATCTACGAGGATTTTTAGGCTGTAACCCACATTTTTATTGTATAATTCATTTAGAGGGCTTACATTTGCCGCACAAATTTTGGAGAGGTGTCAGAGTGGTCGAACGAGCAAGCCTGGAAAGTTTGTATACGGGAAACTGTATCGCGGGTTCGAATCCCGCCCTCTCCGCTGATAAATGCAAAAGGCGTCCGAAGGGCGCCTTTTTATTTTCTGGAATGTCTAAAAACTTGTTTTCAGGACATGGAGGAAAATAAAAAGCAACACGCGAAGCGTGATGTCTTTTGCATTATGACTCAGGGAGAAAACGGGATCAGCGAATAAAATGAGCTAATCCGCCTCTCCGCTAATAAATGTAAAAAGTGTCGAAAGACATTTTTTTGTTTTCGGAAATTCGTTTAATTATTTAAGGCAATTGATTGGCATTTAATTTCAATACATTCATTCTTGAAAAAAATCCTTATCACATGATTTTATACAAGGTGCTTCTTCGTCATGCCAGTTGTGCTTTTAAACTCAGGTCCATGCTCACCACACGATTTGTGATAGCGCCGCACGATACATAATCGACACCCGTGCGCGCATAAGACACAATGTTATCGAGGTTGATGCCGCCCGAGGCTTCGGTCTCGAACCGGCCGCCTATCATTTCAATAGCCTCTTCCAGTAGTTCCGGCGAGTAATTATCGAGCATGATGCGGTGCACGTTGCCTGTTTCCAAAACACGGCGCACATCATCCAGGTTACGGGTCTCTATCTCTATTTTCAGGTTGAGGTTGTTGGCCACCAGGTATTCATTGGTCTTTTGTATGGCCTGCTCAATACCTCCGCAAAAATCTATGTGGTTGTCCTTGAGCATGATCATATCGTACAGCCCCATGCGGAGATTGTACCCTCCGCCTATGCGTACGGCCTGCTTCTCATATTCGCGGAACAGCGGGGTGGTCTTCCGGGTATCGAGTATTTTTGTTTTATAACCTTTTATTTTATCGGCATACCTGTTGGTGAGGGTTGCAATGCCGCTCATACGCTGCATGCAGTTGAGCACCAGTCGCTCGGCTTTCAGTATGGTATGCACACTGGCCTCAACGGTAAACGCTGTTTCACCATTGCTTACCCTGTCTCCGTCTTTTTTGTAAAGAGTAAATTTAGCATCTTCTTCCAGATGATGAAAGATATCCTGCGCCAGCTGCATACCGGCCAGTATGCCGTCTTCCTTTATTTTAAGTACTGCCTTTCCTTTTGTGCCCGCCGGTATGGAGGCCAGCGTAGAGTAATCGCCTTTGCCCACATCTTCCAGAAATGCTGCGGCAATGAATTCATGTGTTGTCATAGGGTCTTGTATTTACGGACGCAAAATTAGGTAATTATTTTCGGAAATGCTTTTATTATTTAAAGGCAATTGGCTGGTATTTAATTGATTACATGGTCTAAAGCAAATCTTTATAAAATCTTTATAACCGTATTGGTAATTTTGTATCAGAATTTAAAAGGCAGCATGTCCTATTTTCCGTTCCAAAAATTAAGTCTTACCAGGCAGTACGTCCTTAGCGCAACTATTGTGCTTATAATAGCGACCGGCTGTTATCTTTTATCGGACTTCATTGGCTATCGTGTAGTAGCATTAATATTAATGCTTATGGTTACTCTTGTTGCCATGTTTTTTGATGTTAAGCCGGTTCTTTTTGCCGCTGTATTAAGCGCTTTGTTATGGGACTTTTTCTTTATCCCTCAAAAATTCACATTCGTTATCACCAGTGCCGAAGATCTGTTAATGTTTTTAATGTACTTTGCCATTGCTCTTGTTAATGCTGTGCTTACAACAAAGATCAGGAAGATTGAGAAAAAAGCGAATGAAAAAATAGAAAAAGAAAATACACTCAAACTTTACAACACGGTACTCAATTCTCTATCGCATGAATTACGAACGCCCATATCTACCATAATAGGTGCGGCAGACAACCTTAATGCCATGGCCGATAAGCTGACGGAACATAACAAGTATGAGTTGGTTTCCGAGATTTCAAAAGCCTCGTTGCGTTTGGACAGGCAGGTTGGTAATCTCTTGAATATGTCGCGCCTTGAATCGGGATTTATTAAACCAAAGAACGATTGGTGCGACATGAGCGAATTGGTGTATGATGTTTTAAATCAATTAAAAGACAGCCTTGACAATAAACCCGTTCATGTTTCTGTAAAAGAAAACCTTCCCTTATTTAAACTGGATTATGGCCTGGTTTCACAAATCGTTCATAATCTGGTTCATAATGCCGCGGTTAACATCCCTAAATATGCAGTCATCACAGTTCGTATAAACTGTGTGCATAATAAATTAGTCATTACTGTAGAAGATACCGGATTTGGTTTTCCTGAAGATGAAATTGAAAAAGTGTTTGAAAAATTTTATCGCCTCAAAAACTCAAAAACGGGTGGAACAGGATTGGGCCTTTCCATTGTAAAAGGCTTTGTTGAAGCAATGGGAGGAGCTATTTCGCTAAAAAACATGCCGGATGGCGGAGCAGTCTTTACTGTTGAAATTCCGGCTGAACTATCTTACATGAATGCGGGTACACACGTATGAGAAATCCAGAAATATTAGTGATAGACGATGAAGTGCAAATTCAAAAGTTATTGGAAATAACCTTAAAAGCTAATGACTTTAATGTAAGCAGCGCTTTAAACGCGAAGGAAGGGCTGACAAAAGCCAGAGCTCTTTTACCAGATCTTATCTTACTTGATTTGGGCTTGCCGGATGACAGTGGCCATGAAGTTCTTAAAAAACTTAGAGAATGGTTTCCAAAACCAGTCATTATTTTATCAGTGATAAGTGATGAACAGGACATTATTAAAGCCCTGGATAATGGCGCAAACGATTACCTGGTAAAACCATTCCGTACAGGTGAGTTGTTGGCAAGGTTACGCTCTTCCTTGAGAGGTGCCTCTTTTAATTTCCCCGAACAGGAAACTCAGATAAAAGAGTTAACGATTGATCTTAATTTACGTATTGTAAAAAAGAACAATGAATTAGTAAAATTGACCGCAACGGAATTTGATTTACTGACATTATTTGTAAAAAATGAAGGAAGGGTTTTAACGCATCAATACCTTTTACGGGAAGTATGGGGACCCGGCTACCTGAACCAATCACAATACCTTCGTGTATTTATAGCACAACTTAGAAAGAAAATTGAAACGGAACCTAATAACCCCCAGTATATTATTACCGAATCGGGTGTTGGATACCGCTTTATTGCAAAAAATGATTTTTAAAAAAGAGAACATAATGGCCCAACATCACGGAATAAACAAAGTAACTTTTGGTGGATTATTAATCACTTTAGGTATTATATATGGAGATATTGGAACATCACCTTTATATGTAATGAGTGCCATTATAGGCAAAGCACCTATCAATGCGGATATTGTCAAAGGGGCAATTTCTGCTGTCTTCTGGACCCTGACTTTACAAACAACTGTCAAATATGTTATACTGACACTGCGTGCCGATAATAACGGAGAGGGCGGTATATTTTCTTTGTTCACATTAATCAAACGCAGTAAATTTAAATGGTTGTTGGTACCCGCCATTATTGGTGGTAGTGCTTTATTGGCCGATGGGATTATTACACCACCAATTTCCGTTTCAGCAGCTATTGAAGGCTTAAGGGTATTTAATGCCGAGCTTAATACTGTTCCTATTGTGATTGGAATTTTATTTGTCTTGTTTTTTATTCAGCAGTTTGGTACAGGTTTTATCGGCAAGTTTTTTGGTCCTTTAATGACCACCTGGTTTTTAATGTTGGGAGTTTTGGGTATTTATCAATTATCAGGCAACTGGTCCATTTTGTCGGCCTTAAATCCTTATTATACATATAAATTACTGGCTACGCATCCATCAGGCATATTGATCCTGGGAGCAGTTTTCCTTTGCACCACAGGTGCTGAGGCTTTATACTCTGATTTGGGACACTGCGGAAAAAACAATATCCGTGTATCATGGATCTTTGTAAAAACGATGCTGGTTTTAAATTATTTTGGACAAGGCGCCTGGTTAATTGCGCACGAGGGGCAATCGCTTGCCGATATGAAAGCCAGTAACCCGTTCTTTGCCATTATGCCCGAAGCCTTTATGCCTTATGGTATCGTTATTGCCACAGTCGCGGCCATTATCGCTTCACAGGCATTGATAAGCGGATCGTTTACATTAATCAACGAAGCCATGCGTTTGAATTTATGGCCAAAAGTGGAAGTGAAATATCCCACCGATCTGAGAGGACAAATCTATATTCCTTCGCTCAACTGGCTTCTGTTAGCTGGCTGCATTATGGTAGTACTGCATTTCCGGGAGTCTTCAAATATGGAAAGTGCCTATGGTTTAGCTATTGTGTTGTGTATGCTCATGACAACGACCCTTTTAAATTTTTACATGCACATGAAGCGGTACAATGTACTTTTCATTTATTTTATTATTACCATGTATTTAATTATTGAGTTCGCTTTCCTGTGGGCAAACCTAAGCAAATTTACGCATGGTGGCTGGATCACCTTATTAATTGCATCTTGTCTTATTATCGTGATGACAGTATGGCATCTTGCCAAAAAAATTGGCAAACGCTATGTTGATATGGTAAGGTTTGAGGATCATAAACAATTACTGATCGATTTAAGTAATGATGAATCCCTACAAAAGTATGCCACGCACCTGGTTTATATGACAAGTGCCAATAACCCGGAAGAAATAGAATCAAAAATTATTTACTCCATTCTTCAAAAGAGGCCTAAAAAAGCCGATGTGTATTGGTTTGTGCACGTGGATGTCATGAACGAACCTTACCGCATGGAATATAAAGTAACGCACATTGCGGACAATGATATTATCCGGATTGATTTCAGGTTAGGATTCAGGGTGAATCCAAAAATTAACCTCATGTTCAGAAAGGTTGTGGAGGATATGGTTATCAACGGAGAAGTTGATATTACCAGTCGCTACGAATCGTTGAATAAGAATAACGTGATTGGTGATTTTAAGTTTGTTGTGCTGGAAAAATTCCTTTCTTACGAAAATGACCTCCCTACGTTTGAAAAATTTATCCTCAATATTTACTTCTTATTAAAAAGATTCAGTCTTAGTGAAGCAAAAGCCTTTGGCCTGGATAGTAGTTCGGTGAAAATTGAAAAATTCCCTATGGTAATAAAAACGCCGAAATCTTTAAATTTGAAACGAATTGGTTAGGATTGTTTTATTAATTTTATACATATGCAAAAGCAAATCATCCTAATCATTGATGACGAAGAAAAATTCCGTCAGTTACTTACACGCATCATTTCTTTGGAAGGATTTACAGTTATTGAAGCCGATACTATTGCGCAGGGCTTAAAGGCAATGCAGCAGCAAACCATTGATGTTGTTCTAACAGATGTGAAGCTACCCGATGGGAATGGGATTGATGCCATTGAAAAAATAAAAGCCATCAATCCAATTTGTGAAATTATTGTGATGACAGCTTTTGGGACCATACATGACGGTGTGAAGGCCATTAAATCAGGTGCTTTTGATTATTTTACGAAGGGGGATGATAACGACCAGATTATTCCGGCTTTAGGCAGGGTATCGGACAAAGTCAGGCTGCAGAAACGGATTTATGAGTTGGAAAGTAAGCTTGAAATAAAATATGGTTTTGATATTATCGTAGGAAATTCGGAAGCTATAAAAAACACCATTTTGATGGCAAAAAAAGTAGCGCCAACCGATTCAACTGTTTTACTGGAAGGAGAAACAGGTGTGGGTAAAGAACTCTTCGCACAAGCCATCCACTATGCCAGTAACCGGAAATCCAAGAATTTTATAGCGGTTAATTGCAGCTCATTCGCAAAAGACCTCCTGGAGAGCGAACTGTTCGGGCATAAAAAAGGGGCATTCACCGGCGCTTTTGCAGATAAAAAAGGCTTATTTGAAGAGGCCAGTGATGGCACCATCTTCCTGGATGAAATGGGCGAAATGAACCTTGACCTACAGGCAAAATTACTGAGGGTGTTAGAAACACAAACCTTCATAAAAGTAGGTGACACCAAACCTACAAAAGTAAATGTGAGAATCATTGCGGCAACCAACCGTAATTTGATGAAGGAAAGCGAAAAAGAGAATTTTCGTTTAGACCTGTATTACAGGCTTGCCACCTTTAAGATCAATGTTCCTTCACTCAAAGAAAGAAAAGAGGATCTGGAGGAATTGGTGAAGCATTTTCTCGCCATTTATTCTATAAAACTTAAAAAACGCATCTCTCATATTGATAAAGACTTTCTCTCTCTTCTGAAAAAATATGAGTGGCGGGGAAATATACGGGAATTAAAAAATTGCATAGAACGGGCGGTGATCTTGGCGGAAGGGAATCATCTTACATGCGATCTGTTACCCGTAGAAATAGTAAACCATGATTGCTCAGTGGCCGATCATTCAATCACAAGTCTTGCCGCTATGGAAAAAATACATATCGCTAAAATCATTGCTATAGCCAAAGGTAATAAAACAAAAGCTGCCGAATTGCTTGGCATTGGACTCACTACTCTTTACCGGAAAATGGAAGAGTATCACATCGAAAAATAAGTGACACTATCATTTTGAAAAACCCTTCCATTTTGGAAGGATTTTTTGTTTTCTAAGATTTTCTCATTTTTTTATAACCTGTTGGTTTTTAGTTAAATAATCCACCGTTTTTACCTTTCAGGAATCAGGTATGAGAATTGGCATTATGTTGTCAATTCATCCAATAATCATTCACAATAAAAATTACATACCATGAACCCAACTGTTGAATTATTAAAAACCAAAATTGACTTAACCATAAAACACCCTATGATAAAAGAAACGGACATACTCGACCTCTTAGGGAATGAATTACCTGAAATAAACCCTTCTCTTGAAAAAACAGAAGACGTAAGTAACATTTACAGAGCAATGACTTGTTTTGCCAACTTTACCAAATACCTTGTTAGCAAAGGCGATTTTAATGAAGTGAAACACTGCTTTAACGTAGCCGAAAAAATGCTTAAAGACGGAAACAACGCTGTGAAAAATGCCATTGAGAACGGCTACTTATTCTCTATTTCATCGATCCTGGACCGGACGACTCCGGTAGCTTTAAAAGTAAAAAGTTTATTGACAGATTCATTAATGAAAGAATACAGAAGACAACTAACGACGAGTTGCATATAGATTATGAAATGCAGCAACTATTCAAACATGCAGTTAAGCAAGTCTTAATAAGCATTGTCTCGGTAGCGCCTGCTCTCCTGTTGTCAAATTACTTATAACGTTTAAAATTCAATGGAAACGCTTTTATCAATCACACTCATCGCATCAGGTTTAATATGCTTTTGGCTTTTCGCCAAGAGCATTGACCTTTTAGAAAACATTTAATACACGAAACATGACAGCCTTATTGATCCTAGCCATTGGCGTTTTTGCTTACCTGATTTACGTGCTATTAAAACCCGAAAAATTTTAACATCTAATTACTAAACAATGAATACAGAATTAATCGGGGTTATTGCCACCTTTATCATCACCGTTGCACTCGCTATCCCATTTGGGAAATACATCTCAAAGGTTTTTAAAGGAGAGCACTCTTTTTTAGACGTATTGGCCCCTTTCGAAAAATGGATTTTCCGTTTATGCAGAATTGATCCTACAAAGCAAATGGATTGGAAACAGCATTTAGTTGCGCTCTTATCCATTAACATGCTGTGGTTCGTCTATGCTTTTATTATGCTGTTAACCCAGGGAAGCTTGTTCCTGAACCCAGACGGCAATCCTTCCATGAGTCCTGATCTGAGTTTTAACACTGCTATCAGTTTTATGGTCAATTGCAATCTGCAACACTATTCCGGTGAAACAGGTCTCACGTACCTCACCCAATTGGGAGTGATTACATTTTTGCAATTTGTATCGGCAGCAACAGGTATAGCGGCTTTAATAGTTGTGTTTAATGCCATGAAGGAAAAGGCTACCGAGGGTCTTGGAAACTTCTTTGATATTTTCTTAAAGTCATTAACCCGTATTTTATTGCCTGTAAGCACCATCATTGCCATCATTCTTGTATTTAACGGCACACCTTCGAGTTTTGATGGAAAAGATACCATTCATACGTTGCAGGGTGACACTGTAAATGTATCGCGTGGACCGGCGGCAGGAATGATTGCGATCAAACATTTAGGAACTAATGGGGGCGGTTGGTTTGGTGCCAATTCTGCACACCCGCTGGAAAATCCTAATTACCTGACGAATATGGTGGAAATGATCGCCCAGGTATTAATCCCATTAGCCTTGATCTTTGCTTTAGGATTTTACCTGGACCGGAGAAAAATGGCTTATGTTATTTTCGGAGTGATGACCATTGGCATGCTCTCCTTTTTAGTTCCGACAATGATAGCCGAAATGAACGGTAATCCTGCCATTACCAAAATGGGTATTGACCAAAGTACCGGAAGCATGGAGGGAAAAGAAGTGCGGTTTGGCGCAGGCGCCTCAGCATACTGGAGCGTGTTAACCACCATCATTTCAACAGGATCTGTCAATTCCATGCACGATAGTTCCATGCCCGTCTCAGGCACCATGCAGTTACTGGGAATGATGACCAATGCTTTTTATGGAGGTTGCGGTGTAGGGATTTTAAACTATTATATTTTTATGATAATCGCTGTCTTTATCTCCGGTTTAATGGTCGGCAGGACACCGGAGTTTTTAGGACGAAAGATAGAAGCACGGGAAATGAAAATTGCAACATTAGTGGCTTTGCTTCATCCATTCTTAATATTAGTGGGGACAGCTATCTCTTCTTATGTCTACACCAAAGACCCATCTGTAGGCTGGCTAAATAATCCCGGCTATCATGGTTTCTCTGAAATGCTGTATGAATACACTTCAAGCGCCGCCAATAACGGTAGCGGGTTTGAAGGCCTGGGAGATAATAACGGGTTCTGGAATATAACAACTGGTTTTGTGCTGATCCTTGGAAGATTCCTCCCCATCATAGGCCCGGTAGCCATAGCGGGAATACTCGCGAAGAAAAAATTCATCCCCGAATCATCTGGAACATTACGAACAGATACCGGTACTTTTGGTATTATGACCTATGCGGTGATTATGATCATTGCCGCTCTGGCCTTCTTTCCAGCCCTTGTATTAGGCCCTTTGGCAGAGTATTTCACTTTATACACTCATTAATTAGTACAGTATGAACTCCAATCAAAATAAATCCTTATTTCAAAAAGAACTGATCTCCCAGGCTTTAAAACAATCCTTCATTAAGCTGAATCCCAGGTTGATGATTAAAAATCCGGTAATGTTTACGGTTGAAATAGGAACATCGGTGATGTTATATGTCTGCATTAGCATTCTATTTAACAATGATGGCTTACAGGGCAGTTTGGCTTATAATTTAGTAGTATTCTTCATCTTATTGTTAACCCTTTTATTTGCCAACTTTGCCGAAGCCATAGCGGAGGCCCGTGGTAAAGCACAAGCCGAATCATTAAGAAAGACCAGAGAGGAAACGCCTGCAAAGAAAATAACAGACCCAAATAAAACAAATTCAGAAGATATAGAAGTTGTACCCTCTTCCCAATTGAAAAAGAACAATTTGTTTTTCTGTACTGCCGGCGATACGATCCCAACAGACGGAGAGATCATAGAAGGCCTGGCAACAATCGACGAATCGGCCATTACAGGCGAAAGCGCTCCTGTGATACGGGAAGCTGGCGGCGATAAAAGCTCTGTTACCGGTGGAACAAAAGTATTAAGCGACCGCATTATTGTAAGAGTGACTACAGAGCCAGGAGAATCATTCCTGGATAAAATGATTGCCCTGGTAGAAGGTGCAAGCCGTCAGAAAACACCCAATGAAATTGCCCTCACCATTTTACTGGCAGGCTTTACCTTAGTGTTTGTCATTGTATGTGTTACCCTAAAACCATTTGCCAATTATGCCAATACACCCATCACCATCGCTGCTTTAATCTCTTTATTTGTGTGCCTCATCCCAACAACTATTGGCGGCTTGCTTTCCGCCATTGGTATTGCCGGAATGGACAGGGCTTTAAGAGCCAACGTAATCACTAAATCAGGAAAGGCGGTGGAAACTGCCGGTGACATTGATGTGTTATTATTGGATAAAACCGGGACCATTACAATAGGTAACCGGAAAGCGACCCATTTTTATCCTATTAAGGATATTGATGGAACTTCATTTATTAAACTGTGTGCTTTGAGCTCCTTCTCGGATGAAACACCCGAAGGAAAATCGATTGTTGAACTATCGGGCATCAACCGTTCTGAATTGAATAGTGAAAAATCTGAGTTCGTTAAATTTACAGCCGAAACCCGATGCAGTGGTATTGATTTGTTTAACGGTTCTGAAACGATCCGCATCCGGAAAGGCGCTTTTGATTCCATTAAGCATATTGCAGAGAAAGCTGGTAATGCCGTACCTGAAGAAGTAATTGTAAAAGCAAAAGAAATTGCTGAGAATGGAGGAACACCCTTAGTGGTTTCACAAAATGAACGGATCATTGGTGTGATAGAATTACAGGATATTATTAAACCCGGAATTAGTGAGCGTTTTGAACGCTTGAGAAAAATGGGTGTTAAAACAGTAATGGTGACGGGCGATAACCCTTTAACGGCCAAATACATTGCCGAAAAAGCAGGTGTAGATGATTTTATAGCAGAGGCAAAACCGGAAGATAAAATGAATTACATTAAAAAAGAGCAGCAATCGGGGAAGCTTGTGGCTATGATGGGCGATGGGACCAATGATGCTCCTGCTCTTGCTCAGGCTGATGTTGGTGTTGCCATGAACAGCGGTACACAGGCTGCCAAAGAAGCCGGTAACATGGTGGACCTGGATAACGACCCTACCAAGTTGATTGAAATAGTTGAGATCGGGAAACAGCTATTAATAACACGAGGTACATTAACGACTTTTTCCATTGCCAACGATGTGGCAAAATATTTTGCCATTGTTCCTGCCTTATTCATTACTTCCATTCCTGCATTGCAAGGATTGAATATTATGAATTTAAAAACTCCTGAAAGCGCTATTCTTTCAGCCGTCATCTTTAATGCCATCATCATCCCAATATTAATTCCTTTAGCATTAAGAGGAGTAGAATACAAGCCTATTGGAGCAAGTTCATTATTGCGTCGTAACCTGATAATCTACGGCTTAGGCGGTGTTATTGTTCCTTTCATTGGCATTAAACTCATTGATCTTGGAGTGGGAATATTCTTTTAATAACTAAAAATAAAAAACATGAAAACTTATTTATTACCATCCTTAAAATTATCAGGCATTCTCATCATTATTTGCTCTGTGATCTATCCCTTGTTTATTGCAGCAATAGGGATTATTGAACCCGGACAAGGAAAAGGCCACAAAGCAGTGGCCAATGGTTTAACTGTTGGTTATGAAAACGTAGGTCAGAAATTTACTTCAGATTTTTACTTCCAGGGCAGGCCCTCAGCGGTTGATTATAATGCGACAGGTTCGGCAGGCTCCAACAAAGGTGGCTCAAATGAAGACTATCTGGCAATTGTTCAGGCACGCATCGACACTTTTTTAATCCACAACCCCGAAGTTAAAAAATCGGATATTCCGGCCGATCTGGTAACCGCGAGCGGAAGTGGCTTAGACCCTCATATCTCGGTTAAAGGAGCCAATGTACAGGTACCGCGCATCGCCCGGTTAAGAAAACGCAACGAACAAGAGCTCTATGAACTGGTTAAAACATGCACCGAAGATCCATTTTTAGGGGTTTTTGGTCCCGAAAGAGTCAACGTTTTAAAACTGAATATTGCCCTAAATACATTATGATCTTTTCATAATGGAAAAGCCTTTTCAAAATGGAGCGGTCGAAAATTGCAGGAATGATCACTTTTTTTATAAATAGCTCAAAAATAACAACTTATAAAACAACCCTAAAATGGCATCGATATAGCATATACTATATCGGCAAAAAAGAAAAATCATGAAAAAATTAGTACTTAGTTTGGCAATTATATCAGCAGGATATATAGCATCAGCACAAGAAGATGACACTATAAAAGTGAACAAGCAAAAAGGTGAACCTCTAGAAGGCATGGACTGCTCATGGTGGAATGGTGGAGACAGGCGTTCGAAAACAACCCTTGCAGGCAAATATTTCACTCCCACCGTGATGCTGGATGCGAATTACACGCATTCCTTTAATGATCCAATTGATAATACAGTGGTAGGTTCTACGGCACTGGCCCGCAATAATGAGATACAGGTTTCGGGTGTTTACTTAGGTGGAGATTTTACCTACAGGCAGGCGCGCGCGCATATTGTTACTCAATTTGGCACGCGCTCCATTGTAGTGCCGCGTAACGATTACAGTCCTTACAGGGGCCAATACCAATTAGCAGATGTATACCGTTATTTAGCAGAGGCTAATGCAGGGTATCACTTTAATGTACTCCATGGTATCAATGTAGATGCCGGTATGTTCATGTCTTATGTTGGGCTTAATTCATACTATCAGGTAGAGAACTGGGAATACCAGGCATCTTTTACTTCCGATAATACGCCCTGGTTTTTTAACGGGATTCGTGTTCAGATCTTTGCTACAAAGAAATTAAAGATAGAGCCATGGATCATTAACGGCTGGCAAAGTTATGGAATGTTTAACCAACAACCTGGTGTAGGAGGCAACATTACATGGTGCCCTAATGAAAATATAAAAATGTTAACCAATAACTATTACGGTGCGGATGCTGCGCTTATACCGGATAGAAAACGATTCCACTCTGATAATAGCTTATTGGTAAGGTACTTTAACCGACCTAAATCAAAAGGAATTAGCAAAATGGCCTTTTCATTAACGGGCGATGTAGGCTCTGAAAAAGGTGGTGGAGTAAATGGTTTTACAAATGGCGATTCAATCCAGGGACCTGCCCAGTACTTTGCCAGTGTTATGTTTTATAATAGAATATGGTTTGCTAAAAATCATTTCGCATGGACATTTGGCGGCGGTTACATGAATAACCCCGGCCGTTATTTAGTTCTTTACCCTACAGGGCAAGCCAGTCCATTACCAAACGCAACTAATCCAACAACTACAGCAGGAGCTTATCCGTATAGTGCAAATCCGGGTGATAAATTTGAGGGATTTGATTATTCAACGAATTTAGACTGGATGCCGAATCAACATTTAACGGTAAGGGTTGAGTATGTTCACAGAGAATCAAGCGTTCCTTATTTTGCAGGTCATGGTGGTGTAACCTCGCCAAGCGGTTACCAAACAACACCATTAACCCCTGACTGGAAACCGGATTTAGTAAAATCGGAAGACCGGATTATTTTTGCAGTTCTTTTCCGGTTATAAAAACGAGATATAAAATTGTTTTTGTTTGATAAAACAACCCAATGGGATTACTCAAAGGGTTGTTTTGGCATATAGTAATTTTATGAATTGACAATACAGTGTGAAAGCGGCATATAAATACCCTAATTTTGTAAAATACCACTATCTTGAAATAAGTTCCTTTAAAACGAAAGACAGTTTAATGTCCGAAGCACGAGAAAAAGAAAATAATGTTGAGTACTTTTTGAATTTGATTAAAAAATCGAAGAAAGGAAAGTTCAAGGTTTACATTGGCATGAGCGCTGGTGTAGGCAAAACATTCCGAATGCTCCAGGAAGTACAAACACTCGTGAAAAACAAGATCAACGTGCAGATAGGTTTTATTGAAACCCATTTCCGTCCTGAAACACATGCCTTACTGGAAGGCTTACCTCTTATTCCGCGCAAAAAAGTATTTTACAAAGGCAAGGAACTGGAAGAAATGGATATTCAAGCCATCACAGCGGCAAAACCGGAAGTGGTAATTGTGGACGAACTGGCGCATACCAATATTCCCGGATCAAAAAACGAAAAGCGCTGGCAGGATGTGGTGGAGTTACTGGATAAGGGAATTAATGTTATCAGCGCCGTCAACATCCAGCACATTGAAAGTTTGAATGGTGAAATTCAAAAAATCACGGGAATAGAAGTTCAGGAAAGGGTTCCCGACAATGTACTAAAAATGGCCGATGAAGTGGTAAACATTGATTTAACCGCCGATGAATTAATAACCCGGTTAAAAGAAGGCAAAATATATGACGCCTCAAAAATAGATAAGGCTTTAAAGAATTTTTTTCAATCTGAAAAAATCCTCCAGTTGCGCGAGCTGGCTTTAAGAGAAGTTGCGTCGCAGGTAGAGCGTAAGATCGAATCGGAAGTATTGTCACCCTCCAGGGCCCGATCGGAAAAGTTTTTAGCCTGTATCAGTTCTACCGATCAATCGGCAAAAAAAGTCATTCGTAAAACGGCGCGACTGGCGTCTTACTATAATTCGGAATGGAAAGTATTATATGTGCAAACGCCAGCTGAAGATCCCGATAGCATTCCTTTAGCAAAGCAACGGCATCTCATCAATAACCTGAAACTGGCTACCGAACTGGGGGCCGAAATACTCCAGGTGAAACAAAAAAACATCCCAAAAACAATTTTTGACCTGGCCGTACAGCATAAAATGACCACCATTTGCATTGGCAAGCCACAATTTAGTTTATTGAAATCCATATTAAGTAATACCATCATCGATCAGCTGCTCCTTAAATTAACAGGGACCGACATTGATCTCATCATCCTATCATGATAAAATTGAAAATTAAAACAAAGCTAAGCCTGGGACTGGGATTTTTATTTGCGGTCATTATCCTTATTGGCAGTGTAGGTGCCAATTACATTTATACGCTGGCGCGCGAGTCGAAAGAAATTTTAAAAGACAATTACGAATCCATTCAGTATGTAAAACTGATGATGCAGGATATAGATGGCATTGGTAAAGACACAGCCTTGTTTTATAAAGCATTTGATGCCAATTTAAAATTACAGGAGGATAATGTGACAGAGCCTGGAGAAAAAGAATACACGGAGAATGTTCGGACTCAGTTTACGTATTTACAGGAACAGGGCTTATCCGAAAATGAAATATTCAAACTCAAAAAAGATCTTTATAAGATTACTGATCTGAATATGCAGGCTATTTTGAGAAAGAATGACCTGGAACAGGCAAAAGCCGATAATGTGCTCACCTATATCGGGGCCATTGGGGGCATTTGTTTTTTAATTGTCTTTACCTTTATCATTAATTTTCCAGGTTATATTGCCGATCCTATCCGAAAATTGACCGAAAGCATTAAGGAGATTTCCAATAAGAATTACCATCAGCGGTTGCACTTCACCTCCAACGATGAGTTTAACGAACTAGCAGAGGCTTTTAATGCCATGGCCGAAAAACTGGAGCAGTACGAAAACAGTAACCTTGCCAAGATCATGTTCGAAAAAACACGCATCGAAGCGATCATTAATAACATGAACGATGCCATCATTGGTTTAAATGAAAAACGTACCATTTTGTTTGTCAATATAAAAGCGGCCCAGCTGCTTGGCTTAAACGAAAAGGACATGATTGGAAAATATGCACCAGATGTGGCTCTGAACAACGATTTAATGCGATTGTTGATCAATAATGAATCGGCCACGAAACCCATCAAAATATTTGCCGATAACAAAGAAAGCTATTTTACAAAAGAAACGATTGCCATTGTTTCCGAAGAGAAGTCAATAGGAGAAGTGATTCTGTTAAAGAACATCACCCAGTTCCAGGAATTGGATTTAGCCAAGACAAATTTCATTGCCACCATTTCGCACGAATTAAAAACGCCAATTGCCTCTATTAAACTGAGTTCAAAACTGCTGGAAGATACCAGGGTAGGCGAATTGAATGAAGAGCAAAAGCAATTAGTGAATAACATCAAAGGCGACTCTGAGCGCTTGTTAAAGATCACAGGCGAGGTGTTGAACATGGCACAGGTAGAAACAGGAAAGATTCAATTGAATTTTCAGAAAGTAAATGCGGAGGAAGTCGTTCATTATGCCATTGAATCCTTACGTTTACAGGCTGAGCAAAAACATATTCAACTGGAACTTAACATTGAAAACAATTTACCCAAGATCAATGCAGATCTGGAGAAAACGGCATGGGTACTGGTTAACCTGTTAAGTAATGCTGTGCGGTATTCTCCTGAAAACTCACGTGTGAAAATAACTATTTTGCAAAAAGAAGATATGGTTGAGTTCTCGATCCAGGATTTTGGAAAAGGTATTGATCCAAAGTACCAGGATAAGATCTTTGATAAATTTTTCCAGGTGCCTGGCAGTAACAAAAACGGCACGGGGCTTGGACTTGCTATTGCCAAAGAGTTTATCCTTGCTCACAAAGGGCAAATTGGCTTAAAAAGCGAATTGGGAACAGGAACCACCTTTTATTTTCAAATACCAATTATATAATCTTTAAATTTAAAGCGATGTTAAGACTGCTCATGCCAATCGTTTTTTTCGTTCTGTTCATTACCTGGGTACTGTATAGAGCTTTTGTAAAGAAGGATTTAAAAAAACAACTGAATACTGTTTACTTTGGCCTTTTCTTTATTGGGATTTGGGCTCTTATGTATTGGTTTTTATTTAAAGATTAAACCATTGTGTCAACTATGAGAAAGCTGTTTTTTGTTTTCGCTGCCATTTTTTGGGTTATTTCGCTGTCCGTTCATTTAGCAGCACTCATTTGCGACTACGATGCTTCCGGAAGTTTTCCTTTTGTATGGCTCTTACATATTGGAATTTTTGCAGTTTGGTTGCCCACCGTTTTTATTTTAAGGGATGATGCGGATTTTCAGGAATTAAAAAAAAATAGCTCATTCGGTGTTGCCAAACACATTAAATTCATTAAATCAATATTCAAAAAAAGGCCCACCTGGATGATGGTACTGGCTATTTTTGGATTTGCTTATGCCTTTATTAATTTTCTTCTTTTTGCTATGTCGCAGCCCGGCACTCCTGGTATACGGGATGGACAGTATATTTTGCAAAACCATGGGCAACTTATAAAAACCCTGACGGAAGCTGAGTACAACCATTATCTTGCCAACGTCATGCGCGGGTTTTCAGGCCATTGGATCGCCTTTTATGGTATGGCTGCTGTGGCCCTTTTTCAATAAAGGAAACCCAACGACATCGTAACGGCAAACCAGTCTCAGCCTTAAGCTTCTTTGTGCTGAATTAAGCCCTCCCCATATTGTTTTACACTTTTAATGATGCCATCTCCAAAAAAGTGAACATAGCCCTGCCCGTAGTGACTAATTGAGATTGACTTACTGGAATAGAGTTCTACATTTCCCTGTGCCATGTTTTTTATGGTTAATTCTTCGGCCAATAATTCTTTTGAGGTAAAATCGCCTTCACTCTGATTTTTAATTTCAATGGTAGTACACTTTCCTTTTAGTGCTACATTTCCCTGGCATTGGCTCGATACTTTAATGGAAGGAGCATTGATGTTCAGTTCTGTGTTTCCCACACTTTGGATCTTTACTTCCAATGGGTTTAAAAGCTTCAGTTCCTCTTTACAAATCACATTGCCATGATCGTTACGCACATACAAAATATCCAGCTGCCTTACATATACTTTTATAACACAGGAGGTAAATGCTAAACGCTTTAAGTTTGCTTCCATGGCAACATATAAAGTTTGGCCCGCGTTAGCTGCTGTAAAATATTCCAACAAGTTCTCATCTGTTTCAATCATTACTTTTTCTTCGTTGCTTTGGTAGAGCTCTACAATACCCTTGCAACCCAGGTGTAGCCTAACGAAGGTACTAACACCTATTTCTTTGGAAACAATGTTTCCATTTCCTTTTACTTCAATCATTTGTCTTAGTTTTTTAAAGTTTACCATATGTTATTTTTTTAATCTTCTAATAATTCGCATTTATAGCCCTTTTCTTTTATAAGGTCAATAATGTCCTGAGTAGGTACAGGTGCCCAGGCGCCAACCACGCGTAATACTTTGTCTTTATCTTCCTGGTCGAGCGTTGCCACTACTCCAGGCCACCGCTCCTGTATAGCAGTGAGTACCTGTTTCTTGGCCTCTTTATGCTTTATATCGGTTTTAAATATTTCAATCATATCCATAATTCGTTGTATTTGATGGTACAAAGGTAAATGCTAAATGGTTTTACTATGTTATATTATAAGGATAATTAATTATATTTACAGGATTAATGGGAATGCGAATTATAACTCCTGATGGTAACACTAATGAGGTATTGAGTTTTGCTAAGCACACCGGCAATACTGTATGGCTGTGGTGCAACATGCATACGCTGCAGCATAACCTGGTATATGGCAAGCGTACTCTTAAGCTGGGAAAGGCAGGAAAAGAATCACATTTTATAATAGAATTTACCCCTGCTGCATTTCGTGCATTGACCTTAACAGGAAACAAGGTCTTGCACGATTTTGTAAAAAGCATAAAGAAAGGAAAGGCGATGTTATCACAACAACCTTTGGTGATGGATGCGGCCATGCAGCATTGTATTTCAGCTGTGGCGAGTTACACCGGAACAGAAGATACCAAAAAAATGTATTTGCATGCCCGTGTACTGGAGCTGCTTTGGTTGCAACAGGAAAATTATTTACGGGCCCAGCAGCCCCGTGCCGTATTTGTAAAAACAGAATACGATAAAGAGCGTATTATTTTCGCCCGTGATTATTTATTAACACACATGGATGCGCCGCCTACACTTATTCAGCTGGCTTCTATTGCCGGCATCAATGAATTTAAGCTCAAACGCGGGTTTAAAGAACTGTTTAATGATACTGTTTTTGGTTACCTGGCAAATGTAAGGCTTGACATGGCCCGCAGGGCATTGGGCGAAAAACAGAAGACTGTGACACGGATAGCCTTTGAACTGGGATACGCTTCACCACAGCATTTTAGTCTGGCATTTAAAAAGAAGTTCGGCGTGGCGCCTGCAAAATATAGCGTTTAAAAATTCGATAGTTTGGCAAAAATAACGTTGAAATCTTGTCCTCTGATCTGGTACACGGGACAATGATTTTAACAGCGAGGAATGCTAAGAAACGCGCAATATCATAACTTACTTGTCAGTTATTTAGCTTATATTTACTTATGCAAAAACATAAGCTCACAATATGTGGAGAAATTCATACTGCCCCAATGCACATTTGTGGTTTTTTTAATTCGGAAGATGAACGATATGAAGTAATCCTTCCTTATTTAAAGGAAGGTCTGGAAAATAATGAAGAAGTCCTCAATATCCTTGAAAGTACATCGTACACCGATCATTGTGAACGGATGTCGAACGCGGGTATTTCGGTTGATGAAAAATTAGCAAATAACCAGTTAAAGGTTTTATCAGCAGATGAAACTTATTTGAAAGGAGGAAGTTTTGCAGCTGATAAAATGTACCGCCTCGTTGAAAAAGCGCTTATTGATGCCAAAGATACAGGTTACGATAGTATCAGGGCATGCGGCGATATGACATGGGCACTAAAGAATGTTTCGGGAACGGATGAGTTAATGGAATATGAAGCTCGTTTAAATGTATTAACACCAAAACACTCCTGCTCATTGATTTGCATGTATGATCTTAACCGCTTTAGTGGTAAAGCCCTTGCAGATGTATTGGCTACTCATCCCTATGTTATTTTGAACGGAAAAATTCACAAAAACCTTCATTATGTTGAGCCGATGGAGTTTTTGTCGACTTTATTGAAAAGATCAAAACGCTCATTGCAAATCGAACATTAAGGTTTTTTTGGCATCAATTTCGGCATAAGCTTTTTTAACCAAAAGTTGCAACCGGATTTTAACCTAAACGCGGGTCATTATTTATATTTGCAGCATACATTAAAGCCAATGGTAAAAAAGCTCCTGGTTCCTTTTATCTGCCTCTGCATCCTACAGTCATGCAGCAACGATAAAGCCTGTACCGACGAAAAATGTGCAAAACCGCAAAGCAGTACGGGCAATATAAAACAAGATAGTATGGTAGCAAGCAATCAAACTGAAGAGATCAGCTGCAAGCTCACAACTGCCGAATTGCAAAAACGAAAAGAAACGGTTTTAACCAGCTTAAAACGCCAGATTTTGCAAAAGAAAGAAGTACCAAATGGCTACGCCTTTAAATTTTCTGGCACCGATGCTGTAGTGGATGAACTGGCAGAATTTGTAAAAAGCGAACGATCCTGTTGCAGCTTTTTTGTTTTTACCTTATCATTTAGCGGCGATGGTTCTGAAGCCTGGCTAACACTTACCGGGCCTGAGGGTGCAAAAGAAATGATCAGCGATGAGCTTGGTTTATAAATTTCTGTTTTAAATTGTTTAAATTTGAACCTCAATGATAGTTCTAAAATCCCTTTCTATATTTTTATTAGCCGGTGTATGCGAAATTGGTGGCGGCTACCTGATGTGGCTTTGGCTTAAGGAAGGGAAACCGTTGTGGTACGGCATACTAGGAGGGCTTATACTGGCTTTATACGGCGTTGTGGCAACATTGCAAACAGCAAGCTTTGCAAGGGTATACGCTACCTATGGTGGCATTTTTATTGTTCTATCACTTATTTGGGCCAATAGGGTTGATAATTACATACCCGATAAATACGATATTATTGGCGCCTTAATTGCGCTTTTGGGCGTATGTATTATTTATTATGCACCACGTCAATTAAACTAAAACTTAAAAGCATGAAAAAATTACAACTTAAAAAGATTGCCCTTATCCTGTTAATGTTTGTTTCTGTTGCGGCAGTTGCGCAGAAAAAAGATAACATTAAAACAGCGGTTATTAAAACCAAAATTTATTGCGACCACTGCAAGCAGTGCGAAACCTGTGGCGATAAATTTAATAAAGACCTTTACAATGAGGATGGGGTTAAGCGTGTGGACATTGACTCCAAAGCAAATACCATTACCGTAATTTACGATACCCGTAAAACAGACCTGGACAAGATCAGGCTGTTCATTTCAAAATTAGGCTACGATGCCGACGACCTAAAGGCGGACCCTGCCGGAATAGCAAAATTAGACGGATGTTGCAAAAAGTAAAAACTGCCGTACTAAGTTTTGGTAAAATGGAAATTGGCACTAAAATAAAATCATTCAGAAAAGAGTCTTCCCAAATCTAAGCTAAACGGTTTAGATGGCTAAAAAGGGCGGTATACCGCTAGGAAGGCCCGCTGGCCGGCACGGAAGTCGAGCGCCAGGTCGGTAT
>JBEHXV010000030.1:0-57664 GCA_048498515.1 Bacteroidota bacterium
GATGGATTTATTTGGTTTTCCATAAACTCTTGGTCCTCGCTATATTAGGTATGTACTTTTGCCAAATCCCTATGAAAAAAACCTTTGCTTTCCTTTTCCTGTTCTTCGGAACCTGTTTATCTGTTTATTCCCAGGCTACTATCCCGCAAACTAGTGTGCTGGTAACAAAAGGCACTAAAAAGATCGACCTTGGAAAATTTGAGGAGCTGAATATCACACAAAATGTGGTAAGGAATGGCTCTGATAGTGTAACGGTTGAAGTGGATTGTGATTCCATTGTAAAAGTAGGTGATACTTTAATTGTAAGGCCATGGAGCGTTACCATGGAACGTTATGCCTATGATGATAAGCCATCGAAGATAGAACTGACCTATGACCATCCCTCAACGAATATTCTTAAAATTCCCATTAAGGAAGTGGAGAAAGTAAAGTTCAAACGTCAACCCTTCTGTCTCATTATGTCATCTGTCATTGCGGTATCCTACGTTGGGGTTATGACAGGGGCCTTTTATCCAAAAGGAAACGATGAACAATTACAAACAGGCACCGCTATTTTAGTAGCCTCTGTTCCTTTACTGGCAGCAAGTTTTACCTGCCGCCTGGTGTTTGGCAAACGCAAGCTGCATTTCGACAAACAGCGTACCGATAAGAAAACCTGGACTTTTTAAGAATTTTCAATAAATAATAAATATTTATTGTTTTTCGATAAATATTTATTATATTTGTGACATAATTAAACACATACAATTATGTCAAAAACAAACAACGTCGTATTTTGGGGCTTATACATTGTGGCCTGGCTTATTTTTGTAGGCTTGAGCATTGAAGCGGGAGGCTTAATCGTCAATTTCTTTTTCAGTTTGTATAAACCTGAATTTGTCCCAAATCTTTATCAAAAGCTGGACTTAACTGAAATGTATAAAAACAGCAGATTGGTTTTTTTCGGGATCTATAGTTTTATTCTAATCATTTCAATTTTAAAAGCCTGCCTGTTTTACATAGTTATCAGGCTCATGCACAAAATGGATTTATCAAAACCGTTTAGCACTTTTGTTGCAAGACAAATTTCACAAATTAGTTATTACACCCTTTCAATTGGTCTGTTAAGTTACATTGCAAGGCAGTTAACTAAAAATTTAATGCATCATGGTTTTGTTAGCGACAACCTGAACCAATTTTGGGAAGACAGTCAGGCATTTATTTTAATGGGAGCTGTAGTTTATATTATTGCAACTCTTTTTAAAAAAGGAGTCGAGATTCAAACCGAAAACGAACTAACCGTATAAGCTTATGCCAATTATTGTGAACCTGGATGTGATGATGGCTAAACGAAAAATGTCGTTGAATGAGCTATCGGAAAAAGTAGACCTTACCTTATCCAATCTTTCCATCTTAAAAACGGGAAAAGCCAAGGCCATTCGTTTTACCACGTTGGAAGCCATTTGCAAAGCACTAGACTGCCAGCCGGGCGATATCCTGGAATTTGTGGAGTAATAATTATCTTTATTCAGGAATTGAAATCAAATGAGGTATAAATTAATTGTTATTTTGATAGTATTTATTACCCTTTCGTGTGAGGATGATAGAACGACACAAACGAATGGGGTAGTTATGCCTTTTGAGTTGATTGTTAGCGATTATGACTATTCCATGGACTATCACACGCAATACATCCTTACCGATAAAGAATTGATAGTGATACAGAAAAGTGAATTGGAGCCGACCGACAGTTTAGCGGCATCCTCTGAGCTTCAAAATAGCGTTCTTCTGGATACTGTACTGGCTTTTTCAAAAGAACTACAGGAACTTTCCTATTTGGAACTCGATTCTTTAAAACAGAAATATAAAACAAAAGGGGTGCACGATGGAACACAAATTTCTGTTAAGTCAACAAAGCAAAACAAAACAAAAAAAATCCATTTGAGTAATTACTATCATCCGGTAATTGGAAGGATCATTACGTTCATCAACAAATTGGTTCCCAAAGAACAGCAAATTTACTACAACAAAGAGGAGTTGCAAGAACTCATGAATGGCCATAAATAAGTAATTACTGTAAAATCCTGGGTTGTCAGCCGGGCGATATTATGGAATATACAGAATAATGAAATCTTTGTATCTTTAAGTACGCCTTTTGAATTACCGGTATATTTATGAGAAAGCATTTTACGATACTCCTTTTTCTTTTTTCGCTTTATTCGTTCGGGCAAAAAAGGCTTCTAAAACAGCTTCATCCCGGCGACACTCTCAAAGTTACTGTTGAGAGAATGGGCGACCGATTTGGCCCCCATTCAAGAGATACCTTGTTGTTGGTAACAAAAACTTCAGGCAATTTTATACATTCATCCAAACGAAATAAATGGTACACATTAAGCCAACAAGCTTATAAGCAATTATTAGTTATGGAAAAGCAGGGCTCAAAAGAAAAATACAGCGGGCAGCGGGTTGACCTATATAGGATCATAAAGCAAAATAATGTATCAAATTTTTCCCTGGAGCCACATTATTTCGATGACTTTATAACGCAGCTAAAAGCCGATTCGCCTGACAGTCAAACACCGATAACAGATTAACTTATATGAAAGAAAACTATTTGACCCCAACGCAGGAAGCAGGCAGGGATTTTATCATGCGACAAATTAAAGGAAATGTGGTAATGCTTAATTTACTTCGGTTTCGCCAGATCGCGGATTATTCGCAAACTCCTGAGTTGATGCCCGAAAAACCAATAAGCGGAGAGGAGGCCTATCAAATTTACATTGAACATACGTTACCTTTTTTGACAAGATCGGGCGGCGAAATTTTATTTATGGGAAAAGGTGGGCCCTTTTTAATTGGGCCGGTAAGCGAACAATGGGATGCTGCTCTTCTCATCAGGCAAAATAGTGTAGATAGTTTCCTCGCTTTTGAATCTAATCATGACTATATGAAAGGCATTGGGCACCGTACTGCGGCGCTGGAAGATTCCAGGCTACTGCCACTGGTTGAAACAAAGCCCATTGAATAAAACCGACTACATGAGCCATTATAAAACAAACAGGACGCTACTCATCTTTCTACAGGCACTTTTCATTTGCCTTGGTACAAACGCGCAAACCTTTAAACGGCAAGCAAACGAAACGGCGAATCATTTTGTGAAGCGCATTACAAAATTTACAGATGATAAACCAAACACCATTATTGAAACGAAAGAGTGGGATACAAGCCGGGTGATGATCCTGGCCTTTATTCCAACGCCCGACGAAATTACGCTTGGGCTATTGTATGTGCCAACCGACGGTTTTTCTTACCGGCAAATCCTAATCGATTCTTTCTCTACACGGGGTAACACAGCCCAAATTGAACATGTTTTCTTTGCTAACGCGGATAATGATGATGTAAAGGAATTAGTGGTCATGACAACTTACGACAAGGTGCAGGATCAGCAGACCCGTAAAGTATATTGGAACCTTGTGTTTGATAATCCCAATTTTTCAGAATTACCCCGAAAACTTTCCTATTTGTCGCCGGTCAGTAAAAAAATAAATGGCTACCAATTCAAAAAACCGCTGGATATTGAAACTGCGGTAAACCATTTTCATAAGGATCTTCCTTTTGAGATCCTAAGCTCACAGAAAGGAACAACCGATCAGTCTTCCGACAAAAATGTAAACCAATGTGCGAACTGGTCTATTCCCGAAATTGCTATTTCAGGGATCATAAAAGACTGTAAAATAATCAGTGGCAGCAAATGGCACGATGATTTTGGCGTTTTTCCCTGCATTATTTCGGGACAGTTAAAGCAAAATGGAAAAGTATATAAATTTGAGATCAATGCAGGTTCCTGGATGTATATATACAGTGCTGAACAAACACTTATTCTGGGCAGCTATAAAAAGCAACACCAAAACTATTTTTTAGCACCCGCCTGGGACGGAAAATAAAATGAAAGTATAGCGGAAATAAGTTACAGGCTTGTTAAGGCTTGTAAAATCCTTAACAAATAGCTAATCCGGGGGCTATTTGCTATTTTGCTAAAAAGGCCTATATTTAATTAAGAATTCATGTTACGCTCCGCACGCCCATATTATGTTGTGGCCCTGTTATGTTGCATCCTGGTGCAAGGGCCTGGCTATGCCCAAAATAAACGTACACTCGATTCATTACAAAACAGCTTAAAAGCGGAAACCAACAACGTTCAAAAGGCTAAGATCCTCAACGGGCTAAGCCTTGAATATAAAAACAGCAACCAGTATAAGGAAGTTATTACCTATGCCAACCAAGCCCGGTTGCTTTTGGAAAATCTTGGCTCTCAAAACGCCGACGAAAAAGAAGAAGTACAAAAAGTGTTGGCCAACTCCTATGCTAACCTGGGAGACGCCTACCTGAACCGTGGAGATTATGATGTAGCACTGAATAACTTTAAAAAATCACTGGCCATACATGAGTCGGTCAACGATCAAAAGAACGCGGCCCGCGATTACAACAGCATTGGATATGCTTATGAAAAGAAAGGCAATTTTCACGAGGCATTGAAGATCCTTAAAAAGGCGATAAAAATTGAAGAAGATAATTTGGATAAGGAAGCCCTGGCCATTGGCTATAATAACCTGGGGCTCGCTTATTGGAACCAAAGCGAATTTGCCAATGCACTGGAGTATTTTTTCAAATCACTCAAACTATTTGAAGAGATAGGCAAGCTCGACCGCATTGCCAAATGTTATAACAATATTGGGAACATTAGCGTGAGCCAGGGTAATTACCCAGCCGCCCTGAGGTATTATTTCCTCTCCTTAAAAACTGCGGAGAAGCTTCAAAACAAATCCGATCTGGGTTTTATTTACAACAACATAGGGATGGTGTACGTTCAACAAAAGAAAATAAGTTCTGCCGTCCAGTTCTTCCAAAAATCATTGCGCATTTGCCAGGAGATTGGCGATAAAGAAGGCATTGCCACTTCCTATCTCAATATTGGTTCCATTTTGCAGGACGAAGGCAAACTGGAAGAAGCCAGCGGCAATTATTTTAAAGCGCTTGAAATTTATGAAACAATAGGCGATGATGCCGGTTCTATTTATGCCCACCTGGCTCTTGGGGATATTGGAATGCTGAATAAAGACCGGTCGCAGGCCCTCATTCATTTCGACCAGGCACTTGAACTGGCTAAAAGAACAGGAAACAAGGAGGAGGAAAAAAACAGCTACCAAAGGCTCACCCGAATTTACGAGCAGCAAAAAAACTACCAAAAGGCCTATGAGTACCAGCAGCTCTACTTAAGCATCAACGATAGTTTATATAACAGCGAAAAAAGCGAGTTGATTGCCGAAATGAATACCAAGTACGAAACAGAGAAAAAAGATAAGGAGATCAGCTTGTTGAACAAGGACCGTGCCCTGCAGGATGTGCAGCTTGAGCAGCAACAAGCCCTTCGTAATTTTTTGATCGTGGGTATTTTAATGGTATTGGCATTGCTTGGGATGATCTACAACCGTTACAGTGTGAAATTAAAGAATAACACCATTATTGAAGAGAAAAATACCGAACTGAAAAAAGCCAAAGAAACAGCTGAGCAAAGCCTCCAGATCCAGGAACAGTTCCTGGCAAACACCAGCCACGAAATTCGTACGCCCATGAACGGCATATTGGGAATGACACGGCAATTGCTTGAAACGCCCCTAAATGCCGAACAAACCGAATACTTAAATGCCATTAAGGAATCGTCGAACAACCTGCTGCACGTGGTCAACGACATACTCGATGTATCGAAGATACGGGCAGGTAAAATTGTGTTTGAAAAGAACGTTTTCAGGGTGGCCGACCTTTTCAGGTCACTGCAATTTATGCTGCAGTACAAAGCCGAAGGCAAGCATATAGAACTCCGAACGCATGTCGATCCACAATTGCCACCGGTGCTCATTGGCGATTCGGTGAGGCTGAACCAGGTATTGCTTAACCTGGCGGGTAATGCCATTAAATTTACACAAAAGGGTTCTGTTACTATTTCGGCTGTATTGCTAAATTCTTTCAACGATCAGGTAAATGTGCAGTTTTGTGTAGAAGATACAGGGCTTGGTATTCCGGAGGACAAGTTGGATTATATTTTCGAAACCTTTGCCCAGGCCGAGGTACATACTACCCGCAAGTATGGTGGAACCGGCTTAGGTCTTAGTATTTCAAAATTCCTGGTAGAAAAACAAGGCGGTACTATTACCGTAACGAGCGAAGTGAATAAAGGCTCGACCTTTTGTTTTGAATTGCCTTTTGAAAAAGGAGACGTAGAGCAGGCCGGGGACGAACTTCAGCAAATGAGTAAAGTACCTCAGGGCGTGAATTTAAATGGAATACACGTGTTGCTGGTCGAGGATAATGTTATTAACCAGCGTGTAGCCTTGTTTGAGCTGAATAAATGGAAAGCAAACACTGATGTGGCAGAGAACGCGTTGGTTGCTATCGAAAAATTAAAGATCAAAAAATACAATATCATTTTAATGGATATTTCAATGCCGGGAATGGATGGCATTGAAGCAACCCGCTACATAAGAACGGAGCTCCAGGAGCCGGCCAGGAGCACACCCATTATTGCCATGACGGCTTCGGCTCTGGCAGGTGAAAAAGAAAAATGTTTTACGGCCGGGATGAATGATTACATCTCAAAGCCATTCAACCCTCTTACGTTTTATAAAAAAATAGTACACTGGAGCGGGTTTGAAGAAAAGGAGAATGAAGAAAAGCCCGAAGCGGAGCTCAGCGTTCATAGTAAGGGCGACAAGATCACCGACCTGGCCATCATTCGCGATCACGCCAGTGGTAATATTGAATACATTAAGGAAATGATCCAGATGTATATTGACCTGATGCCTGAATACATGGAAGAACTGTATGCTGTGTATACTGCTAAGGATTGGCCTGAGGTAGGGAAGCAGGCACATAAAATGAAAACCACGGCCGCTTATTTTGGCATTGAAGAGATGAGGGAACTGTTCATCAGGATGGAAAAACATGTGGCTTCGGAAACAATTGACGAGCCTTTGCTTGGTGGATGGATCAGGAAAACAGGACAACTTACCTCGGCATCTATTCATGAGTTGACACAAGAGCTTAATAAAATTGGCTGATCTATACTTTAAGCACTGTTGTCTTATTGTACAATCTTTTAAAATGTACTATTATATGGTACATATGTTCAATAAAATCATACATTTTTGTCATTCTATTTGTGGCACTCGCGTGGCTGTAAATCTTTAGCTCCCGGTTAACTTTGATACATGGCCATACATGTAGGGAAAAAGATAAAAGAAGAGATCCGGAAACAGAATTTTTCGGTCACCCTCTTTGCAAAAAAGATCAACCGAAGCCGTAATGTGGTGTACGATATTTTCAGAAGGGAAAGCATTGATACGGACCTGTTGAACAAGATTGGTAAGATCCTGAACTGCGATTTCTTTTCCATGTATTCTTCGCAAAAAGAATACACACAGGAAAGCGTAAAGCATTTTTATGTGAATGACCCGCCGGTAGCTTACGGCAAAAATGCCGAGCTCATTGCCGCCTTGCAACAACAAAACCAAACATTGCAAAACGAGATCGATTATCTTAAAAAGATCATCTCGTTACTTGAAAGCAAAAAGGAAATAAAATCAAAAGAAACAAAGACCGGGACGTTGAGGACGAAAAAGAAATAAAACCCGGCTGGTTTAAGGCTCACTACCAGGTGATCCTGTTTCCTCCAACAATAATAATAGCTTTAATAACAGGGAGCTTGCTCCTGAACAAGGTGCGTTTCTCAACCGCTATGCTAAAACCAAATTTATCATAGCCAGTGTTTAAGATTTTAAAACTTGCTTCATCACTCACAAACTGTTTAGCAAGTATATCAGCCAATTCACTATATGAGTATGCTTTAACAGGTACGGCTTTAAAGTCAGCTTCCTCTCTTTCCTTTTTTGACGGTTTTTTTCCAACAAAAAGATGGGTTGGCGTTTCTGTATCTTCCTTGTCAAAATAGAAATTCGATTGGCGGTAGTTCATGCATTTTACGGATGCAATGTGGTAATCAATAAAGCCATTTTTGTAACCATTGAGCCTGCAATTTTTTTTGAATTTTTTATTGATCCGTAGTTTGTTTTCGGAGTTCTTTTCAAGTCTGCTTGCTCTCAGTGCTGTTGTATAGTTATCTGCCGTTACCTGAAGCGGAGAGTTGTTGATAAGGTTACCCATTGACTTGCGGGCCCTTTTTTGATTTATTTTTTCGAGCACCAATTGCTTGAGTAACTCATAATCAGGATTTACGGGATCAAAATCCTGGGCAGATAATGAGATCGAAAGTAATAAAGCAATTATAACTAAGTTCCTTAGCAAATCTATTGATTTAAGTTAATTGAACTTGCAAGCTGCCCACCGGTTATGCCTGATGGCATAGGTGAGAGTGTAACTTTTACTCTGCCATGCCTGTTTGCTATGTCAAACGTATTCAATTTACCCATATACACTTGTTTTGATGTTCCGCTGTTGTATACAAATGTCAAAATTGTTTTTTTGGATACCTTAATACTCTCGGGCTGGTAAAAACTTTGAACAATGTTGTATTTTGGATCAACAACCTCGTAAACGCCTCCTGAAACCTCATTTCCATCGGTTGTTACAAAATACGGTTTAATTTCAACAGGACTTTCTATGATGATTGGCCTATCGCAATTCAACACCCCAAGTGTCATCATCGAAATAACCCTTCTCACTATTCTCGAATCCGCTACAACTCTTCTTTGAACATAGCTGATGTTTTGGCGATTTACCAAACCAATCATACCTCTGGAAACGGACGCGTTATCCTTATAATTTTTATAAGCTACTTCAAATTTTCGTTTCCTGGTTTGAGTGGCATGTTTTCTCGTTTTTGCAATAGCCTCGTAATCAAAATACATTTTTTTAATTGTTTTTTGAACTCGTCCTGCGTTCCTGTTATTAATAGCAGGATAGGCATGTATGCTGATAGTATCAACTGAATTGTAGAATTTTAAAATAAAGTTATCATTTTCTTTGTCAGCCAGTAGCTCAAAATCTACTTCCATTTCGGTAACTGTAGAAGAGGTGAGATGTCTTGATCTCAGAAACTTAAATAAACGTCTTTCGCTGGTTTGATGGAATAGTTTATTTTTTGATGTTATTTTTTTTAATTCGTTAGTGAATTTTACCGCATCAACATTCCAGGTGAACTTATTTAACGGCTTTATTTCATTAAAAAAATTAACCTGTTTGGTTGTATCAAATGCTACATCAGGCTTTTGATAAGTAGAATAAATAATAAACGTACCATCAGGTTTATTTTTACGGTTTAAATTCCAGTTGATGGATATTTTATGGTACTTGTAAAAATCTTTTGGTATAGGGTATTTTGCAACCGGTGCTTTTGAAAGAACCGTTTGATCCGTTTGAGTACTATCATTACTTTCTTCTTCTTTTACAACCTTAATTTTCGTGATAGTATCCTTACCTGTTTGTGTCCATGTACGTTTTATGGAATCGTACATGTAGTAATTATAAGACTCGTTGGGATCATTACTGTTGAATGCAACTTTAATTTCAGAACCTTTTTTAAGCTGTAAATTTTCTCCATTGGCGCTTGCTGTTATCTTAAACATACCTGCCGATGAGAAAGGGGCGGAAATTTCACCCGATTCGTAGTGCATATTGATCCCCGATGCCGCAATTTCTGCCAGATTATAATAAGGGGTGAAATTTACCGTTACCTCTTCTTTTGCAGGCTTTCCATTGCTGTAAACCAGGCTGTTTTTCGGGATCATGATCTCCGTTCCATCTTTAGTTACAATTGTTTGTGTAAGGGCGGCAGAAATGCTAAAGCTTTCTGTTTTTGGAAGTACATTTTCCAAAGGCAGGTTTTGGTATAACTCGTTATTAATAATGGTTGTATTCGGTAGCTCTTTTTTTAGTGTTTCAATCTGTGTGTTTAATAAGCCGCACATACTCACATCCAGCAGAACCAATTGTTTCATGGAAAATAGTTCTTTTATGGATGTCAATTTATTACCTGCCAGGTTCAATGTTTCGAGGTTTTTTAAATGGTTTAGTTGCGAAGGAAAAGCACTGAGGCTACTGTTACTTAAATTTACAGCCCTTAGGTTGGATAACTTGCCAAGCGTATTGATTAATTCGGTTTGGCAAGAAATGGATTTGAAGTTTAGAGTCAGATCCTCCAGGTTGGGAAGAGTGCCTGATAGTGAAAAGTGGCTGAGGTTTTCGCCACTTAACGACAAATGCGTGAGGTTACTGGAAAGGGATGCATTTGAAAAGCCCGTGAATTTGTCGCCACCCAGGTAAATCTCTTTTAAAGTAGGACAGGATAGGACTGGCAGTAATGTTGAAAAATCGAGCTGGTTACAGTCAGTTGCTTTCAACTGAATTAAATGATGTTTTTGTGACTCTTCGGATAATTGCAATCTGCTAAACATGCCATCACTGATATCCAGTTTCTCTATTGTTTTTAAATTCCATATTCCGGCTGGTAGATCATCGGCTCCGGTTACTACGAGTTGTTTTAATAATGTAAGCGGCAAGAGATTCTGATAGGTAGAACTGTTATTAATGCATGGGTTTTTGCTGATGTCCAGAAAGGTTAAATCTGTTTGGGATGAGATTTCTTTAGGTAAGCTTCCAATCATGTTTCCTGAAAAATTTAAGCTGTTGTAGTCGGAAAAAACAAATAAGTACTCTGGAATATCTTTTATATAATTGTTGGCAAGAGACAGATGTTTCAAAGTCTTGATTTGCCCAAGTTCCAACGGCAAATACATGAGATTTGAGTTGTTAATGGACAGAGCTTCCAGTTTCAATTGTTTGATGGTAGCAACACTGGTTTCAAAATCGAACTGGGGATTAAAATTAATACTCAGGCTTTTCAGGTTTTTTGCTGTAGCAAGTTCTGCTGGAATATTTTTTAAGGGATTGTAACCCAGGTGCAATGTTTGAATTTTTAGATATTCTAAATTGGAAGGTAAAACCTTTAGGTTTTTATGCTGCAGGTCAACGGTTCGCAAAGAGTCGGGAGTGCTTTTGGAGAATAAATGAACCGGAACTAAAAGAATGAAGTAGAGGAAATATTTCATAGGATCATAGGGTTAGCATTTAGCTTATAACGAAAATAGTGCCAAAATGGTACATTAAAATGCACATAAAATACGTTAAATTTTGATGTTTTCCCCCTAAGGGCAAAATTATGAGTAGTTTATCACTGACATCCGTTCTTCAGCAATTCTTCATTAGCTTTATCGTACCCAAGTGTTTTTGCCATTTTAAGGTCGGCGCAGGAGCCGGTTACATCATTCATGTACTTTTTTAGTTTGCCCCTAAAGAAAAACCCTATACCTGATTGCGGATCCATTTCAATTGCCTTATTAAGGTCTGTCATTGCCATCGCATCTTTCTCCATTAGCAAATAATCAATACCCCGATTTAAAATAGCGGGTTGAAAATTCGGTTTTAATCTCAGGGATTCGTTGTAATCTTCAATGGCTCCTGTATAATCTTTCAACTCATCCTTACATAAGGCCCTTTGAAAATAGGTATCGCCCGATTTTCTTAAGTTGAGGGCTGCAGTGCAATCCTCAATAGCACCTTTATCATCGCCCCGCCTGAATTTCACCAATGCCCTTTGAAAATAAGCGCGTTCATTTTTCGGATCTTTTTGAATGGCTGTGTTAAAATCGCTAATGGCCTGATCGTATTTTTTTTCGTAATAAAAATTGATTCCCCGCCACATATAATGTTTGGAATCGTTTAATCTAAGACCAATGGCGGCATTAAAATCAGGTTCCGCCTCTTTGTGTTTTCCTAACTCGTATTTGATTAAGGCCCTGTTAAAATAAGCCGATGTATCTGCCGGATCCAACTCTAGGCAACGGTTATTATCCGCCAGCGCTTTTTCAAAACTTCCTGAATTGTAGTAGGCGAGGGCTCTGTAATGATAGGCCTTGCTGTTTTTCTGGTCAGAGTTAATCACCATGTCGTAGTCTTTAATGGCTTCATTAAATCTTTTTAACCCGGCATAATTCTGAGCCCGCCAAAAGTATTTATCATACAGCGGGTTTATGGCAATAGCTTTATTGCAGTCGGTTATACCACCTGCATAGTCCCTTAAATGAAATTTTGTGATACCGCGGTAATAGTAAACGTTCTCATTTTCGGGTGCAGATAAAACAGCCAGGTTAAATGATCTCAACGCTTCCTCGTATTTTCCCAGCTTATCCAGGCACACGCCTTTGTATGTTAAGGCATAGGTGTAATGAGGGCTAAACAACAGGGCTGTATCAAAATCGGCAATGGCGGTGACATAATTATTTAACTGGTAATAGGATAAACCTCTTATGTAAAAAAGATCCGCTTCCCTTCTGCCTAACTTTACGCTTCTGTTAAAGTTGGTAATACCATCTTTATAATCCTCCATTTCATAAGCGCAAAGGCCGCGGTTATAGGTAGCCACAGCATCACCGGGGTACTTCACCAAATAAGAAGAGTAATCGATATAAGAACCTTTGTATTCTTTTTCGTTAAATTTTTTATATGCGCTTATGAACAGGGAGTCATTTTTGTCAGAACCCTTTGTTTGAGAAAAAAATGATCCACAGCTAATGAAAAGCAGAAATGCTATAAACGCAGCTTTCACCTTAATTTTTGCATGGGAAGAATGGATGGTAACGTTCATTATCAGGCTGATAAAATATCAAGGATGTTTATCATTTCAGGATTTAGTTCATCAATGTGTTTAATGGCATCTTTAAACGGCGTGTAGCATACCTGCTTGTTCACTATTCCTATCATTTCATTGTTGTGCCCGTTTTGCAACGCTTTTACGGCATAATAACCCATGAGGCTGGCATTTACGCGTTCCATGCAGGTTGGGTTGCCGCCGCGCTGTATGTGTCCTAAAATCGAAATGCGGATATCGAACTCTGGCCATTCTTTTTTTAATAAATTTCCAATACCCATTGCGCCACCATGTTCATCTCCCTCGGCTACAATAATGATCCGGCTTTTTTTGGTTTGGCGCCACGATTTTTTCTTTTCCAATAAAATCTCCAGGTCGTCTTTTCGTTCGGGAATTAAAATAGCTTCGGCTCCACAGGCAATCGCGCTTCTCAGGGCAATTAAACCCGCGTCGCGCCCCATAACCTCTACTACAAAAATGCGGTCGTGGCTTTCGGCGGTATCCCTTATTTTATCTACAGCATCCACCACATTGTTAATGGCGGTATCGTAACCAATGGTGAAATCGGTCCCTACCAGGTCGTTATCAATGGTGCCGGGGCAGCCCACAATTTTGATGGGACTGTGTTTGCTTAATTCCAAAGCGCCTTTAAAACTGCCATCACCGCCAATCACAATAAATCCTTCGAGCTCGTGTTTTAGCAGGGTTTGCACAGCGGTTTGCATTCCCTCAGCTGTCATAAAGCGTTTGCTGCGGGCGGTTTTTAAAATGGTGCCGCCGCGGTGTATGATGTTGGATACCGTACTTTTGGTGAGCTGAATGTAATCGTTATCAATAAGCCCCTCATATCCCCTGTAAAATCCAATCACGTCAATGCTTTCCGCGCGGGCCGTTCTCACCACTGCTCTTATGCACGCGTTCATTCCCGGTGAATCGCCGCCTGATGTTATCAATCCGATCTTTTTCATGTATGGGCCCCTTAAAAAATTATATCCTAAGTTAGTTCTCTTTTTTCTTTTTTCCTAAGATCCAGAACAACAGCACCGGTAGCAGGAAAATATCGGCAATTACGGCAATGATAATGGTAATGCAAATTAAAAAGCCGAAATAAAAAGTACTTTGAAAATCACTTACCATTAAGCTGATGAAACCTCCCATTAAAATAAAGGTGGTTAATAAAATGGGTTTACCCGTTTCAAAATACGTTCGTTTAAAGGCATATACCAGCGATTTACCGTAACCCAACTCTATCTTTAACCGCGAAATAAAATGGATGGTATCGTCCGTGGCCACACCAAAGGCAATGCTAAACACCAAAGAAGTGGCTGCTTTCAATTCAATACCGGCAAAACCCATAATGCCGGCAATGATTAACAAAGGAATAAAGTTGGGTAAAATAAATACCAGCACCATGCGCCAGCTGCGGTGTAAAAAATAAGTGAGTAGAGCAATTACAACAATAGAGAAGAGGAAGCCCTGCGTCATGTTGCTCACCATGTATTCATTGTTCCGATCAACCAGGTGAGCGGCGCCGGTAATTTTTATATCAATGTCTTTTTGATTGATGTTTTTGGCAATGAAGGTACGAAGGCCTTCATTGAGTTTATTAACGGTAATGCTTCCTACATCGTTTATTTTCCCATTAATGCGTGCAAAATGGCCGTCAGGAGTAATGATCCGCTTGATGTCCTTGTTCTTTTTATTATCCATCAACTGATCTTTAACGGCTGCATAATCCTCTTCATTTGGGAATGTGCCAGGACCGGATGTTTCATCATTCAGCGCTTTATTAATAGTTCGGGCCAGCATGGCGGGCGAATACATGAAACCGGCATGGTATTCTTTTTTCAAATACTCGTCCACCGAGTTAAGCTGTTTCATGACCTCATAATCCCACACAGTTTTGTTATTTTTTATTTCTACCGTTAATTCCAATGGGCGTACACCACTATAATGCTTGTCGAAAAAATTAAAATCCTGCTTGATCTTTACGCCATCCGAAAGGTCTTCGAGTAATAAATTATTGACCTTTATATTATAAATACCTATACCTGATAATACTAACAGGATGCAGGTAGTGACAATAATGGTCTTCTGGTTCCTGAAGATCCAGAACAGCGTTTTGCGCATGATGTTGTAGGTATTGTTATCATGATCGTGAACCGCTACTAATTTTTTTGGCGTGAAGAAATAGAGCAGGGCAGGAAGTAAGGTATACGTTAAAATAAAAGCGATCACAATACCTACCGATGTGTAAATGCCAAAATCCCTGATGGGAATAATGCTTGAGAACAGCAGCGATAAGAAACCTACGACTGTGGTAATGAGGGTTAAAAATGTGGGAAAGCCTACTTCTTTGAGGATCATCGGGTAAATTTTGGAGCGCACGGTACCTTTGGCCAACTCTTCGAAATATTTTGAGAAAAAGTGAACCACATCGCTCATGCCTGCAATAAAGATCATGGTGGGCAACATTACGGTCATAATATCCAGCGGTTGCCCAATCATGGCCATAATGCCCAGTGTCCAGAAAATGGAAATGATGACAATGGTAATGGGAACGATAATGCCATATACCGAACGGAACGAGAGCCACAGGAAGAAAATAATAAGTACAAAAGAGATCCCTAAAAAGTAAACAAACTCTTTTTCAAGGTTCTTTAAATACACATCCTGCGCTACGATCCTTCCAACAAAATGGACTTCGTCAAAATTATATTTCTTAAATGCTTTCTCAATATTGCGGGCAAGGCTGTCGCTTTTTACTTTGCTCAGGCCCTCATCGGTTTTAATATAAATGGACAGCGATTTAGCGTCATTGGGAAAAAAGGAACCAATGAGTTCGGGTGTGCTGTAAATGTTAACACTGTCTTCCTTATACAGGCTTTCGTCCTCAATGTGCAACAAACGTTTTTGCACCGGGGCCAAACCGCTTAATGAAACATTTTTGATATTGGTTGGCGAAATAACCCGGTCGGTATAGCGAATGGCTTTTAGCTCATTGGTAAGCGATTCGATCTTTGTTAAAAAATCTTTCCTGAAAATGCCTTTTTTGTTTTCGATGCCTAACAAAACAAATTCATTATCCCATTCAAAACGGTTACGGTGCGTTTCGTAAATTTCCAGCTCATTGTCTTCGTTAGGAAAGAAGGCCTCAAAATCGTAATTGAATTTCAGGTTTTTTATGTTCAGGCCGCACAGTACCGAAAATCCTATCACAAAGAATAAGACGATAATGTTGAGTGTTTTTTGGGAGAGCTTCATTTTGTTTTGCACCACAGAGACACGGAGGTTTTGTTTAAGAGTTTATATGAGTTTTAAATCTATTTAATTTTAAGCTTTTGTCACATCGGGTAAAAAATTATGCCTCTTTGAATTTTCGTATCGAGGTATATTCGAAAGTTCTCGATACTATTTTCGTGAGGAGGCAGCGAAAATAACTCGAACTGACATATTCTTTTTTCATTTACCATCCATGCGTATCGATTAAGTAAACAATAGAGCCAATGACACCAGCTGCCAGTTCCAGTTCGCGTTTGTTTACTTTATCAAACGTGTCGTCGGCGGTATGGTGGTAATCGAAATACCGTTGCCCTTCGGGTTCAAAACCAATCAGTGGAACGCCAATTTCCTGCAGGTATTCAATATCGGCACCATGTCCTTCTTTATGAATGTATTGTAGGAAGTAAGGATCGAGCAAAGGTTTCCAGCTCACCAATGTTTTGTAAGCGCCCATGGTAGTATCAACAGCGATGCCCCTTGGCGAAAAACCACCGGCATCGCTTTCGAGGGCGGCAATGTGTTTTAAATTATTTTTTTTGGTATCATCAAAATAAGCTTTGCCGCCACGGCCACCATTTTCTTCGTTCATAAAAGCTACCGCGCGTATGGTATGTTTTGGTTTGATGTTTTGTTTTTTGAATAGGGCCAACACTTCAATTGCCTCCACAACTCCTGAACCGTCGTCGTGCGCGCCCTGTCCATTATCCCAGGCATCAAGGTGTCCGCCTGCCATAATGATCTCATTTGGTGTTTCGCTGCCTTTGATCTCGCCAACTACATTAAAAGATGGTTCATCGGGCAATGTCTGGCAACTCATTTTTAAAAATACGTTTAATGTTGGCTCCTGTTTTAGCTGTTGCAACAACACATTGGCACTGTGAAAACTAATGGCACAACAGGGGATTTTGTTTTGGGAAACGGTGGTGTCGTAACGCATGACACCAGTGTGCGGAAAATCGTTATCAATGGAACTCATGCTGCGCACCATGGTTGCCACGGCACCATATTTGGCCGCTTTGCTTGGCCCGGCATAACGGTAGGTTACGGTTTCGCCATAGCAAGTGCCGGTACGTAAATGCCGGTGATCGAAATATACATTGTAAAAAACGATCTTTCCTTTAATGTTCTTTTCACCCAACGAATCGAGTTGCGCATAGCTATTAACAACCACTACCGGTGCAGTGATGCCTGTTTTGGGAGTAGCAATGGAATTGCCAAGGGCGCATATTGCATAGTTTGTTTTTTGTTTTGTATTTGCATGAATTTTCATTTGGCTCACGGAAGAGCAGCTTTCTTTTTCGCCTCTTACCCAATGCGGTACCATGCAGGGTTGCAGGTATACAGTATCGGCGCCCGCCTCATACATGGCTTTTTTTGCCCAGGCTACCGCCTTGGCAGCACCCGGTGAACCGCTCAAACGGCTTTCAATTTTTGTGGTTAAGAATTCTAAATTTTTATAACAGCTACTTTGTGTCAGGTAATAATCAAACAGCCTACGTAAAAAAATACTGTCTTTATGACGATCAAATGTTTTTTGTAAAGCTGAGGGCTCTTTATTTTGAGAAAAAAGATTTCCTGAAAAAAGTAATACAAGAAAAACGATCGGGATATATAATTTGCTCATAAAAGTAGGCTAACATTTATGAGCTTAAAAGTACTATTTTATACGGTTATTAAAAACATAAACCTTTGTTTCTCTGTGCCTCTGTGGTGAGCCGGTATTCCTTAAAACTGCCCCGCTTCCACTAATTTAATGGCCCGCTCAACCATGACATCCTCGCCATTGGGATCGTATTCCGATTTCATGTTATTGCCAAATAAACGCGCCACACTTTGCCACATAAAGGCCTGAAAGCCACCCCTGAATTCTTTTACCACATCATAACTGGTATTCCCGGTTTCACGGTCAATGAGTTTTAGCAGGATCCGGCCCTGTGTTACCGTCAGGTCTTTTAAAGGCTCTTCAAACTGGTCTTTTAATTCCTTCTCAACACTTTTTAAATACGCTTTTTTGGACTTTTCGTCCGTCATTTTTTCAATGTTGCGGTTATACTCTTTGAGCTTTGCCGCGGCTAAAATGGCATAGGGATACACTTTTTTAACGTTGTGTTTGGTGCGTGTCCATGCTTCATATTGTTTCCGGTTCTTAAAGGAATACTCCGAGTACACATAAATATCATACAAACGAATGGAAGGAACGGTATCGCCATTTACTACCTCTGCCCATACTTTATAATAGGTTTTTGGTTTGTCGGCCGGGACGGTAATTTCTTCTTTTTCCTGGGAAAAGGAAAAAAGGGAAACAATCATAAATCCCATTAAATAAATAAAACCCTGTAAGCTTTGTTTAGGGCGACTTGCCTGCAATATGAAACTGCTCTTTGTCATTTAACTGTTTATTCCTTAAACTAAAAAGGTAACCCTTAGGTTACCTTAAAATTACAAATTAACGTTCAATCCTGAAAGCCGGTTCAGGATCACTCATCAAAACAATTATACCCTGTTTAAGCGCCATTTTGATTTTCCTGTGCTGCTGTTGCCTTGCTGTTCCTGTGGTTTAGACAAATTTGAAGCCATGTAAGCTCCAAAAATAGCGGCAACTTCTTCCTCCCCGGCATTTGATTTATTTAACATATCGGGTGTGAAATGGTTCTTGATAAAACCGGTATCAAATTTTCCGCTTACAAAAGCGGGATGTTTTAAAACCACCGCGCAAAACGGCAAGGTTGTTTCCACGCCTGTAATTTGATAATCCTGTATGGCGCGCAGCATTTTTTCAATGGCCTCCGTTCTATCTTTACCATGCACAATCAGTTTAGCGATCATTGGATCATAATAAATAGGAATGTCCATGCCTTCTTCAAACGAATCGTCTACACGCACACCCGGACCGGTTGGTACGCGGTAGGTTTTGAGTCTTCCAATGTCCGGTAAAAAATTGTTGGCCGGATCTTCGGCACACACACGTACTTCTATGGAGTGGCCATCTATTTTAAGATCGGCCTGGGTAAATGATAGTTTTTCGCCACGGGCAACTTTAATTTGTTCCTTTACCAGGTCAAGCCCTGTAATGAGTTCGGTTACGGGATGTTCTACCTGCAAGCGGGTGTTCATTTCAAGGAAGTAAAAATTCATCCCGGCATCCAGTAAAAATTCCACCGTACCGGCGCCGCTGTAGTTACAAGCCTTTGCCACATTCACGGCACATTCGCCCATGGCTTTTCTTAGTTCGGGAGTTAAAACCGAAGAAGGCGCTTCTTCGATGACTTTTTGGTGACGACGCTGAATGCTGCATTCGCGCTCAAACAAGTACACACAGTTACCATGGTTATCGGCCAATACCTGGATCTCGATATGACGTGGTTCGGAAGCATAGCGCTCAATAAACACGGCCCCGTTCCCAAAAGCCGAAATGGCTTCGCTGATAGCCAGTTTCATTTGTTCTTCTACCTCGCTTTCTTTCTCTACCAAACGCATTCCTTTTCCGCCGCCGCCGGCCGAAGCTTTAATTAATAAAGGGAAACCGATCTCCTTAGCCAGTTTGGTGGCTTCGGCCAGGTCGCTAATAGCGCCATCGGAACCGGGGATCATCGGCACATTGTATTTTTTGGCAGTAGCCTTGGCACTTAATTTATCGCCCATCATATCCATGGCTTCCGCGCTCGGGCCTATGAAGGTAATACCGGCCTGCTTTACTTTGCGGGCAAAATCGGCATTCTCCGATAAGAAACCATAGCCGGGGTGAATTCCGTCAACGCCTAATTCTTTACAAATGGCTAAAATTTTATCACCCTGTAAATACGATTGGGCGCTTGGCGGTGGGCCAACACAAACGGCTTCATCGGCATAACGCACAAAGGGTGCGTTTCGGTCGGCTTCACTGAAAATAGCAACGGTTTTTATTCCCATTTCTTTGGCGCTGCGCATTACACGCAAGGCAATTTCTCCACGGTTGGCAATTAATATTTTGTTCATCAGATTAGTTCAGAATTTTAGTGTTTACGAATATACTCATTGATTTTTGAATCTCTATAATTTCGTAGAATTTCGGTAGATAGCACTGTTTGTTAATAGTTTGTGAATACTCTTAACAGCAGATATCCCCTGTTTTTTTAATATTTGTTAAAACACTAAACTTCCCATTATGTCAAAACTTTTAGTTTTTGCTTCCTTTCTATTACTGGCATTTTGTGCCAAGGCCCAGGACAATTTTAACATAGACGATCTTCCAAAGATCCTGATCCATGAATTGAACCTTTTCAGGGCAAAAAACGGTTTGGATACCTTTGAGGTAAACCAGGTGCTGGTTGATGCAGCCGCTATTGATGCCAAAAATTTAGTAAAATCGCCTCAGGTAAAGGTGGATCCTGCAAAAGTGAAAAAGAACCTGGTAAAAGCCGGAGGCACACAAAAAGGAGAAGAAGTTGCCATGTTGGCTCCGGTAAGCAAAGGCCGAGATAATTACAGGACCGACCAGGTAGCTAAAGTTATCTGGACACGCTGGGAGAATAACAAAAAAGATAAAGAGATCCTGCTCAAAGCGCAGTATATGCTTATTGGTATTAAATGTGTGATGGATAAGGACAATAAAAAAGTATTGGCCACAGCAGTATTTGGCGGTTACGACAGCTTTAACACCGGTGCCAAAATGAAAAAGGAACTGGCTGTACCATTCAATACCAAATCCAAAAAACTCTTAACGCCCGATGTGAAATCATGCAAGAATTGCGATAAATGGAAAAACTACGACCTGTTGCAAAAAGGTTTGAAAGTTGAGAACGGAAAAATTTACCTGGAATATGCTAACCTGAAAGACCTGAAACGCTTATTGAAAAAAACCAAAGATGGCCTGGCGGTAGATGTGGTACAACGCGCGCAATATGAAAAAGCGGATTACAACATTGTGGATAATAATTTGCAAAACAAAGGTATTATGGGCAAAGTGATTGCAAAGGATGCTATTTTTTCCAAGAACTTAATTAAGCCCGATCCTAAAGCCAAGAAAAAAGTAAAGATCAACAAACTGAAGGTAGAGATGGGCAAATTTAACCCAAAAATTACCGGACCTTATGAGCTCAATTTAATTGTGATACAGGATGGGCATGTATGCAGAACAGTTACACGCAGCTATTTAGAGCAGGGCGACCAGGAAAGCAACACGCCAATAGGTTTATTACCGGCCGATGAAAGTACAGGATTAAAACCTGCCTTTGAGCCACGTTCGGAAAGTTCCATTTTAAATTTCACCATTCCTTTCGAAAAAAATAAATCGGAATTTAAAGCGGAGGACATCAAGCCATTTATCAATGCGTTGAACGAGCCTGACTTTATGATTGATGGGTTGTACATATACGCTTACTCATCTATTGAAGGCGACGCTGCTGCCAATGCCAAATTACAGCGTAAGCGCGCCGAGAGCGTAACCAAAGTATTGCAAAGTTTCCAACAAAATAAAATTACGCCAACCATTGAGACCAAAGATTCATGGAACCTGTTTGAAATGGAAATGGAAGACGGAAAGTATGCCGAGCTGGTGAAACTGGGTAAAGACAAAGCCATTAAAAAGATCAATTCCGATAATGGTTTATTGACAGAACTGGAACCTGTTTTATCAAAACAGCGTTTTGCACAAATTGTAATGGATGTGACCTATGATATTACAGGCAATAAAGAAGAGAAATTCTCGGTCGTATCATTCAATCGTGCCGTAAAAGCCGGTAAATTCCCTCAGGCTTATAAGATCATGGAATACATACAGGCTAAGAAGATGGAGAAAAAATATTCGGAAGATGTGATGGATAGTTTGAAAATTCCAAATGACGTCAAATTTGTGAACCTGATGAATAACAAGGTGTATTACAATTTCCTGGGAAACAGTAGCCTGGTAGATGAAGACGATTATGCCGAAATAAAACGCCTGGAGAAACTGGACCCTACAAACGATATTGTGCGTTACAACCGTATTTACAGTTCAATTATCCTTGACTCGACTTTAGGCACCAAAGACCAGCAGGCAAAAATGCAGCAGGAAATTGACGCACTCTATAAAACCAAGATCGCTAAAAAACATGTGGATGGCTTGAATATTGAATGGCAGTTTAAGATCATGGAAACCCTGGATACCTTGGATGGAGCCGAAGCACAAATAGAAGCTTGTATTAATAAAATAAAAGGCTTCTATAACTTTAAGGATGCCAGCTGGCAAAATGCCCTTAAACTGGCTTATGCCTTTACACGTGGAAAGGATTATAAATTCTCATCCAACATTTTAGAGCCATTCTTAAAGGTAGAGAATGTGAATGAAGGCTTGTTGTTCAGCTACATTTCCATTGCCTCTCACTTGCCTGAGAAATTCTACAGCCGCACCTTTAGCGATGCCCTGCACAAAGCCAAGGAAAGAAACCCTGAGCGTTACTGCAAGCTGTTTGGCGATCCGTTCATGTCGTTCCAGGTATTGGATAATCCTAATGCGAAGAAGGATTATAAGGAAGCGGGGTGTAAGTAGACCTCACCCTCAATCCCTCTCCAAGGGAGAGGGAAGTAGAACAGGATACAACGCCTCATTATTTATTACGACTTCATTAAAATTCTATATTAACCGATTCACATTCCCCTCTCCAAAGGAGAGGGGCAAGGGGTGAGGTCTACTCCACCGAACTCTGAATCAGTACTTCCCTGTACTTTTCAAGAATGGATGATTTGGAAATAAAGCCCTGGTATTTGCCATTAAAAATTACCGGGATGTTCCATAAATGCGATTCATCAAATAATTTCATGGCCGAGATGATATCGTCTTTTTCGGAAATTAAATAACCCGGTCGGCGCATCAATTCTTTCACCGTTACTTTTTCATACAAATCCTGCCGGAACATGATGTCGCGGATATCATCAATGGTAATGAGGCCTTTGAGTGCAAGGTCTTTGTCCACTACCGGGAAAATGTTGCGTTTGGATTTGGAGATGACCTCAATCAATTCTTTCAGGTTCGCGGTTATACGCACCTCCGAAAAATCATGTTCCACAAATTCAGACAGGTCGATGTTGCTGAGCAAATAAGAATCGGTATTGCTGGTATCGATTTTTTCCTTGCTCGACAATTTCAACATATCAATGCTCATTGGCATAAAATATTTTGAAACGGCATAGCTTAACGCTGACACAAGCATTAAGGGAATAATTAATTCATAGCCCCCGGTGATCTCGGCAATAAGGAAAATGCCGGTTAAAGGTGCATGAAAAATGCCACTTAAAATACCGGCCATGGCTACAATGGTAAAATTGCTGATGGGTAATGGCAGGCCAAGATCGGTAATAATGGAAGAGAACAAAAAACCGGTAAATGCCCCAAGGAATAAGGAAGGGGCAAAGTTACCACCGTTACCGCCGCTGCCAATGGTAATGCCAGTGGCAATGGGCTTTAACAAAATGACCAGTAAGATTAAAAGGTACAAAATTGGTTTTGAAAAATGTGTAATGGCGAAGCAGGAATTTTTAAAGATCCAGTCGGCATTGAGGTTCGAAAGTAGTTTAATATTGTTATAACCCTCGCCAAACAATGGCGGAATAAACAGGATGAGTACATACAGCATGAGCCCGCCAATAATGACCCGTAAAATCTTGTTATGATCAAAGCGCTTGAAATAGTGTTCGGTTGCGATGAATATTTTGGAATAATAAAAAGAGGTTAAGCCACAACCCAATCCCAGCAAAATATAAAAGGGTACATTTTCGTAATTGAAAGGCGTCAATAATTTAAATTGTAGGAGCACATCTTCTTGTAAAATAATTTTAGAACAGAGTGCACCGGATGCCGAAGCAATTAAAATGGGAATAAAGGCAGAGATGTTGGCCTCCACCAGCAATACTTCCAAAGCAAACAACACACCGGCAATGGGCGTGTTAAAAGCGCCGGCAATACCAGCAGCGGCGCCACTGGCAAGCAATAAAGTCCTTTCCTTATAGCTCAGTTTATATACCCTGCCAAAATTAGAGCCAATAGCCGAACCCGTTGTCACAATGGGCGACTCTAAACCGGCAGAGCCTCCGAAACCCACCGTTAAGGCACTGCTAATGATGTGGCTGTAGGTTTGGTCGCGCGGCAAAATACTTGATTTTTTGGCAATGGCGTATAAGATGTTGGCAATGCCTTTTCCCAGGCGGTTACCGTTCAGGTAATGAACGTAGAGTGCGCACAGGCTGATCCCTACAATAGGAAAAGCAGCAATTAAAAATTGCTTATCGGGCGAATGGGTTTGCAGGTTCGATAAAATAAAATGCACCCATAGTTTAAGGAATACTGCAGCAAGACCAGCCGTTAAGCCAACCAAAATAGCGCTGAAGATCACAAACTGTTTTGGGCTCAGTTTGTGCTGGATCCAGGTAATTAATTTATTGGCGTTAAATAAAAGGCGTAGTATCAGTTTCATGGTGTAAGATCAGTGGTGTTGGCAGGCTTTTTCTTTAAAAAGAATAGCAACAATCCAACGCATCCTGCTATTCCTGATGTTGCTAAAATAACCAATTTGGAACTTTGTATCAATACATTCTCTGTAAATGCCAATTGTGTAATAAAAATGGACATGGTGAACCCTATACCTGCAATAAAACCCAATGCCAGCAAATCATGCCAGCTAACGGGTTTAGGCAACTGCACAATTTTTAGTTTAGTAATAAGAAATACTGTTACCAAAATACCAAGTGGTTTTCCAATACATAAGCCTAATGCTATTCCTAATGAATGTGGACCGGACAAACCAGTGAGAGCTTCGGCATTAAAGGGGATAGCCGTGTTTGCTAATGTAAACACCGGAAGTATAAAAAAAGCAACCGGGTAGTGTAGGGAGTGCTGTAGCTTTATGGATGGAGAGGTCTTATCGCCTTTGCCAAAAGGCATGGCAAAAGCCAATAATACCCCTGAAATGGTTGGATGTATGCCCGATTGCATCATGAAGAACCACATGGGAATTCCTAAAATAAGATAAGGCCAAATGCTCAGGACTTTTAAATAGTTTAACAGCAAAAGAATAACAAAAATGAGCAGGGAAATACTTAAGTACAAATAATTGATCTCTGTTCCATAAAAGAATGCAATAATTAAAATAGAGCCAAGGTCATCAATTATGGCAATGGCTGTTAGGAGTATTTTTATAGATACGGGCACTCGGTTTCCGGCAATAGCCAATACCCCAAGAGCAAAGGCAATATCGGTTCCCATGGGAATGCCAAAACCAGTTGCGGTTGGTACATTGTAGTTACACAACAGGAAAATAATTGCCGGCATCAACATGCCGCCCAGTGCTGCAAAAACAGGCAACAGGGCGTTTTTAAGCGGGTGCAGTTCGCCGGCATACAATTCCCGCTCTATTTCAAGACCAACCATTAAAAAAAAGATGGTCATCAGGCCGTCGTTGATCCAGTGTTCTATGCTTAAATGAAGGTTAAAACCGGCGAAAGAAAAATCTGCCTTTTGATGCCAGAAATGAAGATAGCTTTCGCTGACGGATGAATTAGAGATGAACAAGGATGTACAAACGCACAACAACAGCAACAGTCCTGCGTTTTTTTCGCTGGAGGTAAAGTCCTTAAAAATAGTGGTTAAACTTTGCTTCATTTACTGAGAGTGACAGGAACTCCCAGCTAAAATACACAATTATAATTTAGTGAGTTTATAAAACCCCAGCGATGAAATAAGCAAAATAAAACCCAGCAGAATAAACATCACCTTAAAACTGGTAGCCTCTACCAACGCTGAGCATAAAAACGGGCCCGCAGTTTGTGCTACGCCCCAGGCCATGGTAAATAAAGCGGCATACTGCCCCCTGTTGCTGGTATTGCAGCGCATAGTCCAAAAGGTATTCATAAAAGGCATGGAGGCAATTTCTCCAATAGTAATGAACAGGATCATGATGAGTGTGATGAGTTGTCCGTTGCCGGGAATTAATAAGGAAAAATACGAAAGGGCGCACAGCACCACGCCTAAGGCGATGTAAAAATGATTTTTTTTCTTTTGTTCCAGTTTGTAGATCATCACCATTTCAAAAGCCACGATCAATAGGCCGTTAATGGCCATAATGAAGCCAATGTAACGCTCACTTAAGAGTAAATTATCGCGAAAATATTTTGGCACGGTGGTAAACAGCTGAAAGAAACAAAAACCGAACAGGGTTGTAAAAAAAATGAACCACAGGTAGGTTTTATCTTTGTAGGCCGATTGTTTTTCAGGAACATCTTTTTCTTCCTTTTTTGTACCGGCTAAGGTGATTGTGGGCTTTAAGATGAGGAACAGTAAAATTGCCGCGCCAATGTTCGTGAGTCCATCCACCCAAAACAGCAATTCATAATTATAAGAAGCAATAAAACCGCCAATAGATGCGCCTACTGCCCAGCCAAGGTTTACCGCCAGCCTGTTCAGCGAGTAGGAACGGGTTCTGTTCTCATGATGGCTATAGTAAGCTATGGCCGATGAATTGGCCGGACGAAAGGCTTCGTTGACCATGCTTAACATAAATGTACATAGGCAAATGATGGGATACGATTTAATTTGCCCCAATACAATAAACATAAGCCCGCCAAAGAACAAGGTGAGCAACTGTACTTTATGAAAACCGATCTTATCGGAAAATTTGCCGCCAAAATAAGCCCCTACAACAGCCCCTAAACCAAACAATCCCATAACCACCCCGGCTTCGCTCAGGGTACGGTTCATGCTTTTGCTAGTAAGGTACAGGGTCATAAACGGAACAACCATGGTACCACTGCGGTTAATAAGCATGATAAAGGAAAGCAGCCAGGTTTGCCGTGATAAACCTGTAAAGGAATTCCTGTAGAGTGAAACGGTGCTGGTTAACATGAAGGTTTTGTAATACTTTTCAAAGCTACTAAATAAGTATTTGATTACCTTTAACTGTACCAATAAATTATATAAACTTCACTATGAAAACAACTAATATCAAGATCATCGATTCGCTTAACAAATCGCAAAGCGAACAGATTCGCAAACTCCATTGCCTGGTTGAAGATGCCATTAAAGAAGAAGAACTCATCATTAACAACCTTAAGAACCCCCAGGAAGAGATCATGTCGAAGGGTGAAAAGTTGTCGGATAAAGTTGCTACCTTTGGCGGGAGTTGGAATTTTATTATCCTGTTCACGGTGGTATTAACCATCTGGATTGTGTATAATGTGAGTGTGAAAAAAGATGAGGCTTTTGATCCTTATCCCTTTATCCTGATGAACCTGATCTTATCATGTATTGCGGCTCTGCAGGCGCCCATTATCATGATGAGCCAGAATAGAAAAGAGGAAAAAGACCGCAAACGGGCTGAAAATGATTACATGGTAAATTTAAAAGCGGAGATCGAGATCAGGAACCTGCACCAGAAAATAAATTTGCTCATGGAAGAACAGATCAATAAATTAGTGGAGACGCAGACCATTGAAATAAAATTGCTGAATGAGCTGCATGCAAAGTTGGATGAACACAACAAACATAAAAACTGAATTTTAAATAATTAATTATGAAAAACGTTAAAGAGATTTTTGAGAACAACAAAGCCTGGATCCAGGAAAAATTATCGCGTGATCCACATTATTTCGAGAACCTTTCAAAAGGCCAACAGCCCGAATTCTTGTACATTGGTTGCTCTGATAGCCGGGTAACGGCCGAAGACCTTATGGGCATGCAACCCGGAGAAGTTTTTATACACCGCAATATTGCCAACCTGGTAAATAACGTTGACCTGAATGTGATGTCGGTCATTAATTACGCGGTACGCCATTTAAAAGTAAATCACATTGTGGTTTGCGGACATTATAACTGTGGCGGTGTAAAAGCTGCCATGCAGCCGGCCGATATGGGTATTTTAAATCCATGGTTGCGTAACATACGCGATGTGTACAGGCTGCATAAAGATGAGCTGAACGCTATTGCCGATGAAGAGAACCGTTACAAGCGCCTGGTGGAACTCAATGTACAGGAACAATGTGTGAACCTTATTAAAACGGCTGCTGTGCAGGAAGCCTATAATGAACGAAAGATCCAGGTTCATGGCTGGGTGTTCGATATCCACAGCGGAAAACTGATCGACCTTAATATTGATTTTCCAAAGATCCTCAGGGATATTATGGAGATTTATAACTTATACTAAACTAAAATACCTATAAGACTTTTGCTGGCATAGGTTTTTAATACCCTGTATTAAAACAAAACCCTATGAAAGCAAAAGTTTTACTTTTAGCGATTGTGATGAGCTTTACCGGCTTATTGGCGCAAAACAAAGATTTTTCCGAAAAATTCCTGCAGGCATTTTCAATTTACGAAGAGAACAATGTTTACGATGCCTTGCCCTTGTTTATTGAATTGCATAAAATGGATAGCACCAATGCCAATGTGTGTTACCTGGTTGGCGATTGCTATTTAAGGGGTCGCAGCGGAAAAGCCAATGCCGTGCGTTACCTGGAATGCGCCATCAGGTCAGTTTCACCAAAATATGTTGGAGGCGATCCGGCTGAAAAAAATGCTCCGGTAGTTGCCTGGAAATTATTAGGAGATGCATATCACATCCATTCTAAATTTGACAAAGCCATTGCCGCGTACGATACCTATAAAAAGGAGCTGATCCTTAACAAGCGCTCGGAGCCTGAGATCCTGGCCGATGCAAATCATAAGATTGAAATGTGTCATACCGCGCAGGACCTGATGAAAAACCCGGTGAAGATTAAAATTGAGAACATGGGGCCAAATGTGAATTCGCCTTATGCCGATTACTGTCCTATATTAACCGGTGATGGCAACACCATGGTGTTTACCACCAGGAGAAAGGAAAGCACCGGGGGAGAAACGTTTGAAGGGAAATATTTCGAAGATATTTTTATTACACATTACGACGGGAAGAAATGGTCGCCTGCCGAAAGTATCAGCGACCAGATCAATACCAATGGCAACGAAGCCTCGGTGGGTGTTTCGCCCGACGGGCAGGAAGTGCTGATCTATAAAGACGATAACGGCGATGGCAATATTTATGGAACCAGGTTGGTGGGCGACGTGTGGTCGAAACCCGTTAAATTAAATTCAACCGTCAATACAAAATACTGGGAACCCAGTGCGTTTATTTCGGCCGATGGTTATTACCTGTATTTTGTGAGTAACCGCCCGGGCGGATATGGAGGAAGAGACATTTATGTGTGTAAAAAGGAAGAGAACGGCGAGTGGGGCAAGGCTGAGAACATGGGGCCATTGATTAATTCACCTTACGAGGAAGACGCGCCCTTTATCCACCCCGACGGTGTTACCTTGTTCTTTAGTTCGAACGGACATAAAACCATGGGTGGTTTTGATGTGTTTTACAGCACATTGGGCGATGACGGTAAAACCTGGGGCGCACCTGTAAATGTTGGTTACCCGGTTAACACACCTGATGATGATGTGTTCTATGTCGTATCAACCGATAAAACAAAAGCCTATTATTCATCGTTTAAAGAAGGCGGTCTTGGCGAAAAAGATAATTACATGATTACTTTCCTGGAACAGAAAAAAGCGCCGCTCACCTTATTAAAAGGGATCGTGAAAACCGACGATGGAAAGGTGCCGCAGGATATTGAGATTACCGTTACCGATAATGAAACCGGAAAAGTAATGGGTGTTTACAGGCCAAACAGTAAAAGCGGGGAGTATTTATTTATTTTACCTCCGGGCAAAGATTATAACATATCCTATGATGCCGAAGGCTTCTTGTTTTATTCCGAGAACAGGAACATTCCTAAAAACACCAATTATTATGAGATTTACAGGCCTATTCAGCTCCCGCCAATCATTGTTGGTTCCAAAGTGGTGCTGAACAATGTTTTCTTTGATTTTGACAAGGCCACCCTGCGCCAAACATCCAATATAGAATTACGAAACATCGTACGCTTCCTGAATAAATACCCTAAGATAGTGGTTGAGATTTCGGGCCATACCGATTCCAAAGGCGATCCTAAGTATAACTTAAAATTGTCGGACGACAGGGCTGCTGCGGTAACTAATTACTTAATGGAGAAAGGTATTAAAAAAGAGCGTATGCGTTCCAAAGGATATGGCGAAACCATGCCGGCAGCGCCTAATAAGAATCCCGATGGTAGCGATAACCCGGAAGGAAGACAGCTGAACCGCCGTGTTGAGTTAAAGATCATTGAGATCAATAAATAAGTGGGGAATTTTTTGGACAAGCTTGCTATAGTAAGAATTCTATGTCAGTTCGAGCGGAGTCGAGAACCTATAGTAAATAATCTTAGAACAGTTCTCGACTCCGCTCGAACTGACAAAATTGAGCTTAATTCACCACAGCCACTCTTACAATTTTAAGAAAGCGTTTTTTATAGTTAGGTGAAGCTGTATAATTGGAAATTTTAATTCCTGAATTTCGTTTATCAGAAGAGCTGTGAATAAAAAGCAACTCCTCTCCCGGTTTTGAAATCACAACTCCCACATGGCCTGGTTTTCTTCTTTTGGCATCAGTTCCGGTAAACACAATCACATCGCCAACCCTGGCCGAATCCATTGGTACCGATTTTCCAAAGTTGGCATAATCCGACGATGAACGTGGCACTTTTATATTGAAATGGCTGAAGACAAAATACACAAAGCCCGAACAATCAAAGCCTTCGGCCGGAGTGCAGTTGGCATAATGGTACCTTGTACCCAAATGCTGCTTACTGAATTTTATAAGGCTGTCGGCCGGCACTACAGGACTTATCTCCAGCTTTCCCACCTGGGAAAAGCCGCTGACCCATAAGAGGATCAACATAATGATACAAACAGGTCTTTTCATTTAGCTTAAAGGTACGCCAAAAGTGAGATATTATGCCAGGATTTTGCCCAAGTATTTGTAAACTCTGTTAATAGTCTGTATCTTGTATAGGTTAAACCTCCCTTTTGGTGTATGTATTTTAAACGTTGTTTTAGCTTATTATTATTATTTACTGTTTTCCTTTTCACTAAAGTCCAGTCGCAAAACACGATAGAGGCTTTGAAAAAGGAATTGCAGCTGGCAAAGCATGACACCATACGCTGCGACATCCTGGACCAGCTTATTGAGATCGCTTCGGACGGCGAATGGCAAAAGTATAATGAGCAAATGAAGCAGCTGGCTATGAAAGACCTGGAGCTTAAACCTAAGGGGCGTTTATTGGTAGTTCTTTCCAGGTATTATGCTACGGCACTGCACAACGAAGGAATCATGTACTCCGAGCAATCGAACGACGATAAAGCGATTGAATATTTTAACAAAAGTATTGAAGTTTGCAAAAGCTCGGGCAACCGTAACCAGATGGCTATTTCGTTGCAGGCCATAGCCCAGATCGATATCCGGAAAGGGAATAACACCAAAGCCCTGAACCAGCTTTATGATTGCCTTAAAATTTTTGAGGAAGAAGGAGATGAAATAGGAATAGCCGATGTGCATTTGAGTATTGGTGATATTTGCTTTTTTCAGAGAGACTTTAAAAAAGCCCAGGAACACCACGAAAAAAGCTATAAACTGTACTTAAAGAACAATTACCAGGTAGCCATGAGCACCATTAGCTATAAAGTGGGAGTTGATTATTATGAACAGAACGAGTACACCAAAGCTTTATCGTACCTCCAAAAAAGCATCGATCTCATTGAACAATCCGATTATGGCGCCAATTCAGTCGCTTATCTTAACATCGCTCATATTTACATTTTTCAGGGAAAACATGATAAGGCACTTGAATATGCTTTAAAGGGTTTGAAGATTGCTGAAAGCATGCAAAACAAGGTAGAGGTAAGCCACAGCCAGATTATTTTAAGCAAGATTTTTAACCTGAAAAAAAATTACGCCATGGCAGTAAAGCATGGCGAAGCTGCTTTGGCAATAAGCCAGCAAATGGAGCACCCTGCCGAAATTAATATGGCAGCCAAGCAGTTGTACGATATTTACAACGCTGCGGGGCAAGCTTCAAAGGCTTTAAAAATGAACGAAATTTACATTAATACTAAAAACATACTGGATAACCAGGAATCGAAAACCGCTTTATTGGAACAAAAACTGAAGTATGAGTATGAGAAAAAAGAACTGATTGCCAAGTCGGAAAATGAAAAAAAACTGGTGACACTTAAATCTGAAAATGAGCGGAATAACCTCCGGAAAAATATCTGGCTCATTGTATTTGGCGCGGTGTTGGTATTGGTGAGCATAAGCTCCTACTTTTTTTACCGCAACTTCAAGCAAAAAAGCATCATAACCAATCAAAAGAACAATTTACTAAAACAAAAGCTGCTGGTATCTCAAATGAACCCGCACTTTATCTTTAATTCACTCAACGCCATTCAAAATTATATTTTTAAACAGGATAGCTTAAAAGCGGGGACTTATCTTACGCAATTCTCGGAACTCATTCGCATGATCCTTGATTATTCAAGGAAAGACTATATTTCGGTAGAGTCTGAAAACAAGCTTTTGAATACTTACCTTGAATTGCAAAAGCTTCGTTTCGAAAATAAATTCGATTATTCCATTACGATTGATGAAGCGATTGACCCCGAAGGGATCCAAATTCCTCCCATGCTGGCCCAACCATTTATTGAAAATGCCATAGAACATGGTATTTTTTATAAAAAAGAAAAGGGCAGGGTGGATGTGAGGCTGTTTTTTGAACAAAAGAATTTAATTTACGAGATCGAAGATAATGGTGTTGGATTGGAAGAAGCCATGAAACTCAAGAACAAGTTAAAATCTTCTTACGAGTCGCTGGCAACCATTATTACCAAAGAACGTATGAGTACCTTGAGCGAGCAAACAAACAGCAAGGCGGAGATTGAGATAATTGATAAAAAAATAATTTCTCCCGATACACCGGGTGTTAAAGTTAGATTTATAGTTCCATTTAAAGAAGTATCATAACATGATCAGAGCAATAATAATAGATGATGAGAGCAACAACCAGGAGTTGATCTGCAATCTTTTAAAATCCTATGCGGAAAATGTACAGGTAGTGGCCACGGCTAATTCGGTAGAAACGGGTTATAAAGCCATCATAGAACATAAGCCCGACCTGATCTTCCTGGATATTCAAATGCAGGATGGAACGGGTTTCGACCTTTTAAAACTATTTGATAACAAGATCGATTTCAGGGTCATATTTGTTACCGCGCACCAGGAGTTTGCCATTGAAGCGTTTAAGTTCAGTGCTATCGATTATTTACTGAAACCATTGTCGCCGGTGAATTTACTCGCGGCAGTAAAAAAAGTGGAAGAGTCGCTTAATAACGATGAACTGAATGAAAAACTGAAAACCTTGTTGGATAACATTGGCGAACCGGTAAAACATAACCGCAAGATCGTGTTAAAGACCCTCGACCGTATTTATTCAGTAGATATGAATGATATCATTCGTTTCGAGTCGGATGGAGGCTATACAAAAACCTATTTGCTGGACGGAAAGCGCATCATGGTATCGCGCACGCTGAAAGAGTTTGATGAAATGCTGAGCGATATAGGTTTTGTAAGGGTGCACCACTCGCATTTGATAAACATTAACCATTTGTTTTGTTACGAAAAGGCCGAAGGCCATATTGTAATGAAAGACGACTCCATTGTTCCTGTTTCCAACCGTAAGAAGGAACATGTGCTGGAGTTGCTGAACATGATTTAATTCTGGGTTATCACACTGAGCGGAGTCGAAGTGAAAGCTATAAGCCCATAGGCATAAGATTTGCATTTGAGGTTTAAATCAAAACTAAATCATATGGCTAAGTATTCTCAAAAAGCACAGGACAAGGTTGAAAAAACCATGCATGAAATGAAGGAAGGAACGTTGAAAAGCGGTTCCGGTCAAAAAGTTAAAAGCAGGAAGCAGGCAATAGCCATTGGCCTTTCGGAAGCCAGAAAGGCAGGAGCAAAAGTCCCGGCAAAAAAGGGAGCAGCCAAAAAATCTCCCGCAAAAAAATCAGCAAACAAAAAAAGTGCTGCTAAAAAGGCTGCACCCAAAAAATCCGCTTCCAAAAAAAGCATTCCAAAAAAAGAGACTTCTAAAAAAGCGGCAGGCAAAAAAAGCGGTTCTAAGTAATTTGTTCGATACAGGCTTTTAGCTTGTATTCAGCCACATAGCAATAGTAATTACGCCTAAGGCCATATCAATCGACGAATGGCATTTTGAAAAGTAATTATTATTGCTATCTTGCAGTTATTATAACTATTGAACCCGAGTAGTTTTATTTTTAAATACGCGTAGCGTAATGTGTTAAACAAACCTGTGATGAACAGGTTATAAAAATAAACTAATGTCGATAAGGTTGCAGTTATTCCTTGGGTTCTCTTTACTGATAATGATCTTTATCATCAGTTTTTTTGTGAACCAGCGCCTTTCCAACGAAGTCCTTAAAAACACATCTTACATCAATAATTCTGAAGCCATTATCCGTAACTCCAATGTGATACATAAGGAGATGATTGAGATGCAAAGCGGTTTCAGGGGTTTTTTATTGACAGGACAGGAGGTTTTTTTGCAGGCTTATTATGATGGCATCAATACCGTACCTCCTGTTATCCGTGAGCAATATGGCTTGCTGTCTTCCGACCTTCAGCGTGAGCGGCTTGATTCGATCCGCACGCTTCATAACAATTGGGTGAATTACGCTAATTCCTTAATATTTTCGAGGCAAGACACCCTGCCCGAAGCGACTAAAAAATACCAGGAATTATTTGAAACCAAGCTAAAGATGGAAGTGGGAAAAAAATTGAATGACCACATCCATAAACTCTTTTTGTATTTTGATAATTATGAATACCAGGTGAGAAAAGACAGACGGGTAGCATTGCAAAAATCATTAAAAAATACCGGTATCATTACTTTAACACTTACGCTCGTTTCTGTTGTCATTGCACTGTTGGCAGGATTTTATTTTATAAGGACCATCACACAACGAATCTCAAAAATGGTGAACCTGGCCGAACACATTTCGAAAGGTGATTTTAAAAAAATGGAAGACACAAAACAGGATGAGCTAAACAGGCTTTCGGTGTCGCTCAACGACATGTCGGAAACACTGGAGAAGAACTTTAAGGAATTAAAGAAAAAGAACTCGGAACTCGACCAGTTTGCTTATGTGGTATCGCACGATCTGAAAGCGCCGCTCAGGGGCATAGCCAATATTATTTCGTGGATAGAGGAAGACCATGAGCAGGAGCTTACGCCTGATGTAAAACACAACCTGGTTTTAATTAAAGGAAGAGCTACCCGCCTCGAAAATATGATCAATGGCTTGCTGGAATACGCAAAGGTTGGAAAAATAAAGAAAGGGTATGAAGCGGTTGATGTGACCGACCTTGTTTTGGAAACGGTTGAGCTGTTGGTGCCAAAACATTTTAAAGTGGAAATTACCAGTGCCATGCCGGTTATTGTGACCGAAAGGTTGCATATTGAACAGGTATTCTCAAACCTTATCAGTAATGCCGTAAAATACAATCATAACCCCAAGCCGGTAATCATTATAAGTGCAACGGAATTGCATGACGCCTACCAATTTACAGTAAGTGATAATGGCCAGGGTATACAAAAAGAGTATTTCGACAGGATCTTTGTTATTTTCCAGACGCTACAGGAACGCGATGCCTTTGAAAGCACCGGCGTTGGCCTGGCTATTGTTAAAAAGATCGTAGAAGATTATAAAGGAACTATTACAGTAAATTCAGAACCGGGTAGAGGCACTTCGTTTGTGTTTACCTGGCCCAAAACCAATAACCGACCTATAAGTACCAAGTATGAGAACAAACACCATTTTATTAGTTGAAGACGATTACCTTGATGTGGAAAGTGTAAAGCGTGCTCTTAAAAAACAACAGATAGATCACGTGTTGCATATTGCTCATAATGGCGTAGACGCGCTCAATATGCTCACCAGGGAAGAAAATAAAGTAATCCCGGATATTATTTTACTGGATATTAACATGCCAAAAATGAACGGGATAGAGTTTTTACGCATCATTAAAAATTATTACAGCCTTAAAAACATTAAGATCTTCATGATTACCACCTCGGCAGAAGAATACGACCAGATCTCAGCACAAAACCTTGGAGTGTCAGGCTATATTTTAAAACCGCTGAATTTTAATGATCCCAAGAGCATTGGTTCACTGAAACTTAAACAGGCTATGGCTGGCGAAGCGGAATGCTGATAAGTACACCGAGGTGACTCTCCACAACTAACCACAAGTAAGCAGCATCAAACCTGGGGCTTTTACCATTAAAGCTAAATAGGTTTGATTATAAAAGCCAAATTCGGGCACTAAAAAGTTAATTTTTTTCTTGAGAAATAAATTGCTACAAATTATAGCAACATGGTGTTTGCATATGTAGTAATTTTATCAATAGATTTTTGTTAATTAAATAAAGCCATGAAAAAACACACCCACGGTGGCTCAAGCGATCAGTTATCGCTTTTCCCGGAGCCAAAACAAGACACAAGCCCTGTACCCGAAATGGATACAGTACACCAGTACTTTTTTATTATTTCGCCGCCAGACACCATTAAAAGCAAGGTGAAGTCTTTAAAACAAAAACTCAACAGGGCTGTTGGATTGAGTAATTACAACCTGAATTCTGTGCCCAACATTTCGCTCATGTCGTTTCATACCATGTACCCGGTAAACGATAAATTCATCCAGGCGGTGCAGGAACTTTTTTCACAGGTAAATGCTTTTGAGGTAAAGCTGGATGGTTTTGAGCATTTTGTACATGGTTCAGCCTCCGATACCATTTATGCCAAGTTAAGTGATTCGGAAAAAATTACCAGGCTTTACAAAGAACTTCATAACCTGCTGGGCTTGCGTGTTCGTTCCTTCGTGCCGCATTTAACCATTGCACGCACGGTGCCACGTGCCAATTTTGCCAAAAGCTTTTCCATTGTCAAAAAGCAGGATTTTCATGAAGAGTTTATCTGCGATCATGTCACAATCCTGGAAAGAAAGCTGCACCATGGTATTGTTGGAAACTACCAGGTGTTTAAGGAAATTAAACTGGCAGCTTAGTCCTGGCAAAGCTTTTCGGTTTTAACGCAAGCCTTTTTGAAGTAAAAAGTCCGGCTGAACCTATTTTGAGATGTGGGTAAAAGCAGATAAAACAAGTGTTTTGTCTGCTTCAGATGCTCCTAGTTTTTCCAGTAATAATTGGGCTTGTTTAAAGGTTGATTCGTGCGATCTTTTTTCTGTTGATGCCATATCAACAGCAGCCTGATACATCGCAGCCGCTTCTTTGTATTGTTTTTTGATAACGAATACTTCACCTATGGTGGCTGTTTGCCAGTAGTCTCTCGGAACTGGTTTATCGCCTACCAGCTCCGCTACTTTTTCGGCATAAGCCATGCCTTTATCCATTTCGCCCAGGAAAATACTTTTCGACGCCGCGTTGATCCCTGTATAATAATCGTCCGGCGATTTTTCAAAAGCTTCGGCATAATACTTTCTTGATGTTCTTAAGTCTGAAAGATCATTGGAAAGTTTGTACTTGTCCATCCAGGTTCGTCCGTAAATGCCAAGTGTTTCAGGGTCGAGGTGATTAAGCGCATATAATTCACCTAAAATATCCTGTGCCTGTTCAAGATCATCGCCCTTAGCCCTTCGTGCCAATGCCAGAGCTTTTAATTGTTTAGGCCTGATAGCCTTTGGAAAATCCTGCTCGATTTGGGTCAATGTATTGATGGCCTCATCTTCACGTCCTAATTTTATGAGGCCATCGGCTGTTTTACAGGCAAGCGAAGCTGTTGTTTTCCAGGGCAAACCACCTTCGTTAAAAAGTTGCAGTAATTTTTCGGGCCGGTTGTTTTTTATGGCAGCGGTAATTTTAGCATTGGCAATAGCAGCGGCTTCATCCTGCTCATAAGCAAAATGAACGGCCCCATCATTAAGTGCCTTTCCCAGGATTCCATAAACCAATCTTAGCAAGTCTCCACCATTTGGCCCATCAGGATATTCAGAAAAATCAAGGAACAACTTAGTAGAGGCAAAGGCAGGTAGTTTTGCGCGATCAATTTTAATTGGCACAAAATAAAACCCTTTGTCGTTGGTTGCTTTTGAGATCAATACCTCGTATTCATTTGCTACCCAGTCCGAATCGGCTGCTGCCGCAGACCATATAAGGATTCCCGCCTGGCTCTGCTCCAACCCGTCTTGTAAAGTCTTAACCAATGAGCCACCTGCTTTTAAAACATATTGATCCAAAAACACTTTAAAACCAAGTTCGGTTAATACATCATATAAATTTAGCACCCAGCCTCTGTTTACCGATCTGTAAGAGAGGAATACATTCCATGTTTTTCCTTCTTTCACGGGGCTTGGTTGGGGCAAATGCTGCATCCATTCTTTAGGTATCATAGGTTTATAGGTTTTATTAATTATTATTTTCGGTATTGTCAGAGCAATCTTTATGTTATTTATCTTCCATAATTTTAGTAATATCAATAGTAATTGTTTTCACTCCTTTTTCTTTTGCTTGTTTTACCATACCCTCTGTGCCGCCAGCCCCGTCGCCTTCTTTCATGTTCCATAGTGCTATTAGTGTAACATTTTCAGAACCGCTCTCAATACTTTTTTCCAACATCCACAGGTTTGTTTGTTCCCAGACGTTTTGTTTGTTCTTGCTTTTGTTTTCAGGTAAAATGTGAACAGGTAATTCTTCAGTCAATTTATCAAACCGTTTTTCCCAATCCTTTCCAGCAAAAGAAACAGATTCGGCCATAAACTCGTTTACCGGTAAGGCCAAATACATTTCCGTTTCAATATTCAGTTTTTGGCAGGCTTCATGAAACAGGATGTCGCCACCGCTTGCGCCACTGGCTATGCCTTTTATGGTACCATTCGTCATTTCCTTTTCCCCGGCCAGCAATTTGGCCAGTGCAGCTGCCACTTCCGGTTCTTTTTCAGGTGGAAAACGCGACTCCTTTCTTTTTGGATCGTCGATCATATGTCCGGAAAATAAAATGATATGGGCCATGTACTATTTAAAAATGTTTGAAATGGGCGTTTACATTTACCTGTTTTTTTCCGGCTGCTTTTCCTACCTCACGCAATTGCGGTATGTATTTCACAGAATCCATTTCACGTACCTTGTCACTGTCAATGTGTGATAAGCCAAGGCTTTCTAATCCTTTTTCACTCAAATCAGCATTATAACGCACGTAGCTAAAGTGCCTTCCTGCATCGCTATCAAGGCTTAGTAAATTTCCTTTATCGTCAATAGGAACCATATCACTTAATTCCATATCAACAGGCGCGCCATAAACGCAACGGCCAACTGTTCGGCAGTTAATATCCTGGTCAACCTGCATGGCATACATCAGGTTGCTCGGAAGTTCCATTAAGGTATTTACAATATTGCCATACGCACCCGGTGTGGGCGCCGAACCTGTGCCAACGGAAACGATGAGTAAATTTTTTTCCCCGGTTTTCCAGTTCAGGCAATAGGCTTTTTGGGTTGCCATCCTGTACATAAGAAATGCGGGGTTATTGTAAGGCGTTACTCCTCCATCTACAAACGTAAACGTTTTTTCAGGGTTCTTTGGATCCCATTGCAATGTTTCGGGACGAAAATAAGCCGGAGCAGCCGTGCTGGCACGTACGAGCTGGTATAGAGGGATCTTTAAATTGCAATCATCCAATGCGGTGTCATTGAACGTGGCACAAGGATTATTACTTATTGGCCAGGGTGAGTCAGTGCTTCTATTCATGGTAACTACAAGCAGCAGGCTTTTAAATTTTTTTGATGCCAGTGAAATGTCGCCACTGCCAAACGTATTTTTAAGTTCCTGGAGTAATGGGCCATCATTATATAAGTGCTTCACACGTTTCAATAAAAATGATTTGTCGAACATGGCTTCCCCTTTTTCTTCATAGAACTTAAGAAGTTCTGTTACCGACATGCCTATGGAAAGGCCCGCGGCAATAATGGCGCCTGTGCTTGTGCCGCCAATGTAATCAAAGTAATCACTTAACCGGAAATCAGTACCGGCATTGAGTTTTGCCCTGAGTTGAGTTTCGAGTTCAAGAAGGATTTCAAGTGTAAGTACTCCACGAATGCCGCCGCCATCGAGAGCAAGCATTTTACGTGGCTTTTCTGTGTTGTAGCGTGCCGCTAAAGGGCCCCAGTCTGGTGTATTCATAGTTTTATGTTTTAAGTTAGTCGTTAATATAGTTACCTGATTTGTCTTATCTGCCATTGGATCTCTCTCATGTCAAATGGCAGGCACCTTTCTTGCATCAACTCCCTGGGTGCTCCACCCGTAGCTCCGGGTAGTTGTGTCCACAATAGTGTTTTTCCCAGACGCTTTGCTTCCGCAATTTCATATTTAATCCATTGGCTGTTATGCGTATTGTTGCCCACCAGTACCAGCACAATATGCGACTTAGCAATATAGCTGCTTAGGAGCTGTTCAACATGAGCATCGCCTCTATCGCTGTAGCTATGCCCGTCTAATGAAGTAAAAGAAATATCTGTACCGATCTCCTGGTTCTTCCAGTTGTCAACAGTTTTTTTCATAGCACTATCGCTATAATTAAAGCTTATAAATACCCTTCCCATTTTACTATTGTTTAGTGATTGATTTTGGTATTACGAATATAGAATCTTAAAATAAGAAAAAAAGGGCGGTTTTCCGCCCTTTTTCATAATTGTGGATTTTTCTTTTTATATGTGAGTTTTATCGGAGTAACTTAAAATAAGGGTACTGCTCGCCTTTCCAATGGTTTATGATGTCAAACTCCAAATCAAGCCCTTTTGATCTGCATGTACGACTATCAAGATCACAGGAACTCTCACAACAAAGGACATATACCTGGGCGCCTGCATCAAGCATAGCGTTGAGCCATTCCCGGTTTAGGTCTTCCGTGTATTTATTTACATCTACTCTTAAAATATGGATCTCGTTGCGATTAAAACAGTCATGCCTTGGGCAAATATCCAACTCACTCTTAAATGTTTTCAGATCATTCCCGTTTCCAAGCAGTACCGTAGGGTGGTAAGGGTTCAGGCTCATTTCTTTAAATACTTGTGAAAAAAGATCACTATTCAGAAATAGAAAGAAAATAAGAACGAACTGTGTGGTGGATCTTATGCTGATCCATTTCTGCAGATATGATTGTATGTTTGAAAAATACATTTGAAACACTATTTTATCTTATATACCTTGATCTCTAACTGAGATTCCTTGGTAGAGGCAAGTCCTGTTGAATTTTCCAAGCCAATTAGTTTTATCGATACCTTAAGGTCTTTAAAGATAAATTCTTTTTCCTCTTCCATGTAAAGTTCAAACACCTGTGGTTTACCATTTGCAGATTTTGCAGAGATCTCAAAAGTGGAAGTTTTGTTCACTACATTACTCTTAACACGGGTCAGGATAATGCCATATGATTTTATTAATTCTATATTTTCATATTTCATTTCGCCGTTACCACCTCCTAAATAGGTTTTAAATTGGTTGATGAGCTTTGGTTCAGGTTTTATGCTGTTTTCCGCATCACTTAGATAAAATGTGATTGTTTGGCCGCTGTCACTTTTAAAAACAGGGACCAAAGCTGTTGGACCAGGGAAATAGTAGTCGCGGGTCTTTTGGAGTTCGTGTGCTTTTTCAAAAAGAGAACTGCTACTGTAAGTTATGGCATTTTTCGGAGTTGAAAAATCATATTCCACCGGTGCAACAGTGTAATCTTTATTGCCAAGTAATTCTTTGGCAAAAGATTCGCCTTGCCTTGCAACGTTTTTATCGGTTATGATAATTTTTACAAGTATCGGCTGAGGTTTAGGCGAAGTTGGGTAGGAAGATGAAGTGGTGTAAATCAGATCAACTTCTGTTTTTGGACAGAATAGGTCCGAACTACTCAATGAGGTGTTTACAATCTGAGTAGTGGGATTGTTAATTTTAATTTGATCTTCTTTTGCACCTTTTGATAAAAGCAACGACTTGATGGAATAGGAGAACGTCACCTCATTCTGAGCTTCTGCATCCTTGACAAAGGGTGTTATGTTGACATATGCGTCAGGATTCATTTTTAGGATGAGGGCTATGTCATCAATGTACCGGCGTCTTTTTGCATTGGCAGACGAATGAGGGCCAGAATAAAACACATATTTATTATTGTTTATGATGTGTTCATCTTCGCAGGCAACACCTGTTGCATCTTCATGGATCCATATTTCAGCCGCTGCTTTTGTGTTTTTGCCAGGGATTTTCAAAGGTTTAAAATCCTTATCAGGAAAACTTTGTTTCAGGCAGTTCAAAATTGGCGCTAAGGAGTCTTTAAAGCTGTCGCGGAAATACCGTATTTCGTTTCGGCTAAAGTTTTTAAGGTATTCAACAGGAGGAATTGTATAGGAAAAGGAACTTAAACAGCCTCTTAGAGTATTTAGTTTATTGGCAATGTTTGGTGCATTGCACTGGATATAGATGAGAGGTTTTATTGGTGGTGGCGGCGGCGGTATGTCGGAACAATTTCCCATAACCCTTATAATCATTTCAGGCGATGAAAAAACACCGTTATAAGTTAGTTTAATGCCGGCACTATCCAGGTATACAACTTCAAGGTTCTTGCCTTTATAATCACCGGGAAGTGGTTTTAGTATAAAATAATCCGTATGCAAGGTGTCTTTTATGTGAGCTACCTGTTTATCATCTGAGTATACTTCTATATCAACTGGAGCGTCGGCACCGAAATAGTGGTAACAGCTATCACGCATAATTTTGAAACTATAGTCTTCAGATTCTTTAACGAGTTTTTGAAAACCAGGCCATTTTGTGTACAAACCTGCAAACAAAAATAACAGGACGCCTAAAGAGCCGGCTAAAACTAATTGACTAAAGGCAGTAAGTAATTTGTTGATCGTTGAAACCGGTGCCGGAATTAGTTTTTCCAAAACATAATTTTTTATGTCCTTATTGCCAAGATTATGGGGATCAAGGGGGCTGCTCCACGATGACCTTTCATTGGGTTCATCGGTTAGCGGATAATCAGGATCATCATTTTCGATGTAAAGTTTAAAAGGAATATCCCTGAGCTTTCCGGCGCGGTATAACTTTAAAAACTCCTGTTCATGCACTTTGTACCTGGAGTAAACAACCGGGTTATTGGCATATAACACAAAACGATTAATCAACAACTGTTGCTGTTTTTCATTACTTGCATACTCCTCTTCGTTTATCTCCAATCCTTCGAGAAGCGTAACAATGCTTTCCCTCGTTTTAATTTCATTGTCGATTGTCAGGTTTTTCAGCAATTCAAAACGTATCCTGGCCGGGAAGTTATTTTGCCTGATCCAGCGGATTCGGCAGATCTTTAATAAGTTTGTGTAAGTGAGTAATTTAGGGTCGACTGTATGAACTATATGAAGCATCAGGCTCCATGATAATTTAGGGTATACGGCAAGGGCGCACACACATTGAAAGAGCGCATCATTGCCGATATATAATTTAAGTTCATTAATGTCCTCAAATAAAATGTTATCTGTAGAATACGTATCAAAGGAAGTTGTATTTATGAGCGGCTGGTCGTATGTTTCCAGGCCGGCAAAATAGATCATTTCAAGCAAACCTTTTGGATCGGCAGGTACCAGATGAAAAAACGAAGCAAGGGCCTCTTCGTTAAAGAGCCAGTCCATGGAAGGTATGGTTGTGATAAGGATCCTTTTCTGCCAATATGAAAACAAGTCTTTGAGTTCACTATTAACAGTTGCTTCATAACGGTCAAGAAAATTATACCCGTTTCCCCACATGATAAGCACCGAATTATAGTACCTGTCCTGTATGTTCCTCACATTCGTTTTACTCTCTTCATTTTTTTTATAAAGAATGGAAGGATCGTTGGAATAATAATAGATCTCGATATTAACCTGCTTGAATAATGCAAAATTAAAGAGGTGTTGGGCTAAATGTGTTTGAGGGTCATTAACAATGCTATCATCAATCAGTACCAGGTATTCTCTTTTAAAACTTTTGTTTTGGAATATGGGGGTCACTAAACCTTCGTTGAGAATAGTAGCGTGTATGGTTTTATCAATATCAAGCGTTTGCTGGCCTGAACCCACTCTTTGCTGCAAGTGTTGAATCCAGGTCTTGTAAAATTCTTCTGTAAAGATAAATTTTCTGTTTTCCGGGAAAACAACATTATACGGAGGTTTTTTATTTTTAAATTCAGGTTCACTGGGCTGGTAATATTTGGTGAGTTTTTTACTCTGATGGTCTTCAAGCCAAAACCAAACAAAGGGAAGAAGACCGGACAATAGCAGTAAAATAAAGCACAAGGTTGTTATATAAGGTTTGGGCGTTAGTGTGGCAAGAGAACTGGTGAGTGGATCCGGATCAATTTGCAGGTATTGGTCGAAAGTGTTTTTAATGGAAACGGTGATGGTATTAAGGTTATGGGTGCAAAACTGGTTCTCGTATTTGCAGCTGATCGTATGAAAACCATCTTCTGAAAATTTATAAGTTTCCGTATCTTTCGTGGAAAGAAATGTTGTATCATTGTCAATGGTCCATACCAGTGGTTTACCTTTATCTCCGGGACTTCTTGTGAGATAGTAAATACTGTCAACTTTTCCGCTGTTATTTAAGAGTGTTAGATCCGGTAATTTATCGCATACCTGTACAGTAGTATCGTAATACTCAGGATCCTGATCATGGAGACGGGTTTTTACAGTGATCTTTTTATTTCCTGCTTTACTGTATGTGTGCTCAGGCTGTAATACATTCAACGCAGTGGTACTATCTCCAAAGTTCCATTGTACGGAATCTTTTTTTGGATCATAAATATCCTCAAAATCAGGCGTATTATCATCCAGGGATTTTGTGGTATCATAAGCGTAAAACTCTGCCGGTTCGCCTGCAATAAGGTGTGGCTGGCTTTGATAAACAAGTGCCGGAAGCCTTTTTGGAGACCAGTTATGTATAACAATAGCAACAAGTACACTAATAACAATAGCGATAACACAAATCAATGAAACCCGCAGAATTATTTTTCTTTGTTTTTCTTTTCCTTTTTCTTGTTCTTTTTGTTTTTCTTGTTCTTGTTCAGCTTTTTCATTCAGTTTCCAGGCAATGATCGTGTTCCTGGCTTTAAGGTCTTCGCGGAAAAAATCTTCAAAACAGGCATAAAATTTTTCCTGTTCCTCTTCATTGTGGCAAATAATGGCTGCCAGTTTATATTTTACTTTTTTTAAAGCATCACTGTTCGTAGGCTCTACCTTACTCAATAACCAAATAGCTTCGGTATAATCGCTTATTTTAATGGCAAAGCCCTTGCTGATTAAATAATCAAACAGCTCATAAAATGGAATATTACCCGGGTTACTGATAAGGTTATGGTTTAATGGAATTGCTCACTAATTTTGCTTTGGAAATAATTTTATTGCTTCCTGAAGGTCGGTTTCGTTTTTTAATAAAACAGATAAGGTATTTGACAATTCTGAAATTGGCTTGTGAAGCAGTTCTTTTTGATTAAGCCAGTTTATCCAGTCAATGCATTCGCTGGTGCCGGGTTTTTTTTGGATGTTGTTTTGTGAATAGATTTTATAAAATTGTGTGAGCTTATCTTCCAGGTGGTTAATATTTATTTTCTGAACAGTAAGCTTTGTGAGTATGATGTTTTTTAATGCCTCTTCATCGGGAAAAGGAATGTGGTAAAACAAACACCTTCTTAAAAAAGCGTCCGGGAGGCTTTTCTCAAAATTACTGGTCAGCACAATGCTTATGTTTTGCTTTTCGTCATCGGTCAATGTAATAGGCTCATTACTTATTTCTTTTATTATAAACGAAAGGTTTTCTATTTCATGCAGCAGGTCATTTGGAAAATCCCTGGGAGCTTTGTCAACTTCGTCGATCAGCACTACCGATTTTGCTTGTGTTGATGGCGTCATGCATTTGTCAATAATGAGCTGCATTTCGGGGCTGTAGTTTTTATTCTGCCTGGCGCACACAATGGCTTTTCCCAAAGCGGTTAATTCAATAAAATGCCCCGTGGTTTTACCAGCATCTTTTGAGCGGAAATGGGAAACCGCATCATAACGATAAAACAGATCGGTATATGTAGAAGTTGATTTGGTGTTAAATACAAAAGGGTCGGCTTTTCCCTCACTCAGTTTCCTGGCCAGCCACCATGCAAATTGTGTTTTTCCCGTACCCGGTTTTCCCGAGAGCAATAATGGCCTGCCCAATGCCTGCGACATTTCACTGGCAGCGATCAGGTCTTCAGAAGGCATGTAGGTGGCAAGGTCTTTTTCTTTTGGTAATTTGTAGGATGTCATATGATAGTTGTTATTTTATATTTCGGATTAAGTTTTGCGCTTGTAGTGATACTTGTGACATAGGTTTTGGAAAATCACCCGGAAAATAGGTAGTTATATATCCCGAAATCACATCCGGGTTACTTTCAAATTTGTTACTTATCCATCGTTCAATGTCAATTTCTCTTACAGAATTTAATTTTCCTAAATTATAATCAAAACCATCAGGATTTAACCCCTCAAAGAGCAGACGTACCTTTTCTTGCGGCATCTCATCCTTTTTAATCTGAATATTTATAAGGAAAAAAATTTGTTTTGTTTTTAACGCAGCTGTATTTTCCTGAATGGAGAACCTTTTTAATTGCCTGTTCAGCTTTATAAGTCTGGCATCTTCTGTTTCGTCAGAATGCTCAATTTTTATAGGAATTACGAGTGAGTTTATTAATGGTTGCTGTTCTTCGAGATAAGAATAGAAATCCCTGATATTATTAATATTTAACCCCTTTTCATTTAATAGATTCTCAACTATTTGATTTATGAACATTTGAGTTAGTTTGTTTTCCTTTTCAGGCATTTGTTTATCCGAAGCATCTATATCTTCGCTGTCAATAAATTCAGTAAGAATTTCGGGTGCGGTTCGAAAGTTATACAGGTGATTTTGTAATTCAATATCACTAATCCTGAAATTGAACAAATGACAATAATCTGTTTTTAATGAAGTGTATATATAGTACTGGATTTTTTGTGAATTTTTAAAGCGAGATATGGTAAATGTTTGGATTTGATTATTCCGGTTTATGGTAGCTATCTTGCTCTCATCCCTTAATGTTGATCTATCCGGTTTATGGATATAGAATATTTTTATGAATTCTTTTTCAAACTGGTCTATGTTAGAGAATGTGTTGGTAGCGATAGGTTTAACTTGTTTGCGAAATTGCTTGCATGCATCTTCTATTCCACTTTCATCAGCATCATAAAACAGAATGTGTATGAGTTTTTTTGAACACTTAGCTTTATTATATTCATGTTGTGTATATGAAAGTGTAGGATCTTCATCAGGGAAGGAGCCCATGGAAAGCCCTACAACAAGTATATATATATCACATTTTTCTACTTCCTCAAGGCAGGTCTGTAACGAAGGAATCCCTTTGCCATCATTATACATACGTTCCATAATCTTACCCAGTTCAAAATCATCATGGGCTTCGCGAAAAAGGAACTCAATAAACCGTTGTCGGAATGTTTTAAGATCGTTATAGGTGGAAGATATATATACTCTTGGTTTTTGCATTATTTTAGTAAACGAATCGTGAGGAAATTTGTGGGGCTTTACCAAAAATAGGAATTGTAAAGTAATAATGGGAGAACAGAACCATTTTTTTATCTCTGATGGAGCGCGACAAATTTTACTTAAATCTTACATTAAAGCCTTACAAGCCTTTAGCCATGAGGATTAATGAGTGCTTACCTGATATCCGGGAATGAAATTTTGGTGGGCAAATTTTTCAATGATACCGGCGTCAAATTTTTAATTAATGCCCTTCTGAAAAAATAATAATGTAGTCCAGGTCGGTAATAGCATCTTTGTTAGTTGTATTAAATAAATGTAGTGGAACATGCACGAAATTTTTGAAAACAAAAAAGGTCCAAACCTGCGTTTGAACCTTTTTTCATTCATGTGTACCCCAGACGGGACTTGAACCCGTACGTCCGCGAAGACACAGGATTTTAAGTCCTGCGTGTCTACCAATTCCACCACCGGGGCATCCGGATAAAAAAATAAGCCCTCTCAGGCTTACTTTTTTGAGCGAAAGACGGGTCTCGAACCCGCGACCTTAACCTTGGCAAGGTTACGCTCTACCAACTGAGCTACTTTCGCTTGTAATTTTATTTAAATGAACTGCCAATAATTAAATCGGGATGCAAAGATAAGTGATTTTTTAGTTTCACAAAATTTTTTTTCAAAAAAATTAACCCCCTATCAGTCGCTTGATATCATTGAGTTTCATGAGGGCTTCTACCGGGGTAAGGGTATTAATATCGGTTTTCAGGAGCTCATCTTTTACCTGCTCCAAAACAGGGTCGTTTAGCTGGAAAAAGCTCAGCTGATAGTCGCTTTTGCTCTTGCTTTTGGTGGCCATGGCCTCCGAGGAATCGCCTGTGCTTAATACTTCTACTTCCGAGAGCTCCAGCTCATGGTCTTTTTCCAGTTTTTTCAGGATATCGTTGGCTCTGTCAACCACCGGTTTAGGCATACCGGCCATGCGGGCCACATGGATCCCGAAACTGTGCTCGCTGCCACCTTCCTGCAATTTGCGTAAAAAAATGATTTTGTTGTTTACTTCCTTTACCGACACATTAAAATTCTTAATACGCGGGAAATAAGTGGTCATTTCATTCAATTCGTGGTAGTGCGTGGCAAATAAGGTTTTGGCCCTGTTCTTTGGCTGCGAATGAAGGTATTCGGCAATGGCCCAGGCAATAGAAATACCATCGTAGGTTGAGGTGCCACGGCCAATCTCATCCAGCAGAATAAGGCTGCGCTCGCTCAGGTTATTTAAAATGCTGGCGGTTTCGTTCATTTCCACCATAAAGGTCGATTCGCCCGAAGAAATATTGTCGCTGGCGCCTACGCGGGTAAAAATCTTGTCTACAATACCAATTTCGGCGCTTTTTGCCGGCACATAGCAGCCAATTTGCGCCATCAACGTAATAAGGGCTACCTGGCGTAATAAAGCCGATTTACCGCTCATGTTAGGTCCGGTTATCATCATTACCTGCTGGGTGTCGTTATCCAGGTAAACGGAGTTGCTCACATACTCCACACCCAAAGGCAGTTGTTTTTCAATTACCGGGTGGCGCCCATCGGCAATATTAATGGCAAACTCATTGGTTAAAACAGGGCGCACATAATTGTTATCGCGCGCCAGTTTGGCAAAGGATAAAAGGCAATCCAGTTTTGAGATCAGCGCCGCATTTAACTGAATGGGAATAATGTAATCAATGAGGTCGCGCACCAGGGCCTCGTATAAGGTTTGTTCTAAAACAGCGATTTTATCTTCCGCTCCTAAGATCTTTTCTTCGTATACTTTCAGTTCGGGTGTAATGTAACGCTCGGCATTGGTGAGCGTTTGCTTGCGGATCCAGTCCTGGGGTACTTTATCCTTATGCACATTGGTTACCTCTAAATAATAACCAAACACATTATTGTACGATACCTTTAGAGAAGAAATACCAGTGCGTTCCACTTCACGCTGCTGGATCTGCAATAAATAATCCTTGCCGCTAAAGGCTATGGCGCGTAACTCATCCAGCTCCGCATTCACACCTTTGCTAATGACGTTTCCTTTGTTGAGGATCACCGGCGCTTCTTCGTTCAGCTCATTCTGTAAACGGTCGCGCATCAATAAGCAAGGATTCAGCTGCTCAGCTATTTTTTGCAGGGCATGGTTATCGCAGGTAGCGGTTGTTTCTTTAATGGATTCAATTAAATTGAGGGCGCGTTTTAACTGCACCAGCTCGCGCGGATTAATTTTTCCGGCAGCTACCTTGGAGATCAAACGCTCAAGGTCACCAATCTCTTTAAATTCAGTAATGAGCTTATCCTGCAGGTCTTTATGCACTCCAAAATAGTGCACTACATCCAGGCGCTCGTTAATGAGCTCAAGTTGTTTTAATGGCAGGGCCAACCAGCGTTTGAGCAAACGTGAACCCATTGGTGTTACGGTGGCATCAATAATATCAATGAGGCATTTTCCGTTATCGTGGCTGCTGCCAAACAGTTCAAGGTTTCTCACCGTAAAACGGTCGAGCCACACATACTGGTCTTCTTCTACACGGCTCACCGCTGTAATATGCTGTAGCCTGTCGTGTTTTGTTTCGCCCAGGTAATGCAGGATAGCGCCGCATGAATTAATGGCCAGTGCCAGGTGCTCTACACCAAAACCTTTTAAGGAGTTGGTGCCGAATTGTTTTGTCAAAGCCTCATACCCAAAGTCACGGGTAAAAGCCCAATCGTCTAAACCAAAAATATAAAAGCGCTCACCAATAAGGTTAACCAGTTGCTGGCGTTTATTGCGTTCAAATAATATTTCGTTGGGCTTAAAGCTCTGGACCAGTTTTTCAATATAAGTCAGCGAACCTTCGGCTACTAAAAACTCGCCGGTCGATACATCCAGGAAGGAAGCTCCCGCGCGGTCTTTGTCAAGATGAATACTGGCCAGAAAATTATTGGTTTTATGTTCCAGTACCTTATCGTTAAAGCTCACACCCGGCGTTACCAGTTCTGTAACACCGCGCTTTACGATCCCTTTCACCATTTTAGGATCTTCGAGCTGGTCGCAAATGGCTACCCGGTAACCTGCACGCACCAACTTGGGTAAGTAGGTATCGATGGAATGATGCGGAAACCCAGCCAATTCAATGTGCGAAGCTGAGCCATTGGCCCGTTTGGTTAAGGTAATTCCTAAAATTTGTGATGCCCGGATGGCATCTTCGCCAAAGGTTTCGTAAAAATCGCCTACACGAAACAATAAAATAGCATCAGGATATTTTCCTTTTACTTCATTGTATTGCTTCATTAAGGGGGTTTCTTTGTCGCTTGCCTTTGCCATAATCAGTGGGCTAAGATACACTATCCATACGCTGTTCGGGGATTTAATTTTTAACAGAATTGTTCAAATTGTTAATATTTATTAGTGCAATGGGGACACAGTTGACGCGGATGTGGCGGATTTTCACTGATTTTTTACCTGGTATCGTTTAAAATTGTATCTGTGGAAATCCGTAAGATTCGTTCTATCCGTGTTCCAATAATTCCCATCTTTGCACACAACTTATGTCATTATTTAAAGAAGATATTATTGCAACCTGCGAAAACCATTTGAAAGATAAAGTCCGCTCTTTAACGGCAATGGTATTGGAACTGAGCGACTCGGCCAACAACGAAACCAAAAGTACCGCGGGCGATAAGCACGAAACGGGCAGAGCCATGATGCAGCTTGAGCAGGAGAAACTGGGCAAACAATTAAAAGAAGCGGAAGACCAGCTGGCTGAATTTCAAAAGACGGATCTTAACAAACCTGCTCATGCAATAGGACAGGGAAGTTTTGTTGAAACAAATAAGGGACATTTTTTCATAGCGGGTTCCATTGGAAAGATACAAGTGAAGGATAAAACTATTTTTGTGATCTCTCACCGCTCGCCTTTGGCACTTGTGCTGAATGGTAAAAAGCAAAAAGACACCGTTGTATTTAACGGTGTCTCTTATATCATCAATGCGATCCTGTAATTAATGTGCCAGAATAATCTTTTGGATCATGCTGCCTGATTCGTTTTCCATTTTCAAAGTGTAAATGCCATTCGCCAAAGCGCTCAGGTCAAGTGTTTTTTCTTCTGAGTCAAAGGTTGTGCTTACTACCACTTCGCCTAAAGCATTCATCACATTCAGTTTTATAACTGAAGTATTGGATGAATGATTTTTGATGGTTAATATTCCGTTTGATGGATTAGGGAATACAGAGATGGAAGATGAGAGACTGTTGTCTTTTAATCCTGTAGTAGTAGAGATGGTAATGGTAGTAACTGCAAAGGTAGTGCAGTTTGTATTGGGTGCAGGGGCCTGGATCATAGCAGTTACGTTATATACACCTGCCACTGTGTAGGTATGAGAACCCACATTGCTAAAGCCCGGTACGGTATTGCCATCGCCAAAATCCCACACATAAAATGATCCGGCAGGCGCGTTGGTCATATCTATGAAATTCACAACGTTGCCCGTCATTTCGCTTGGAGGCCCCATCAGCATGGAGTTAAGTTCTGCCGTTGATGCCAGGTTCATGGCTGTTGACCCATTTGTAGGTGATTGGGTATTGGCACCGGCACACCAGCTTCCGGAATTGTTTGAAATGGTTTTTAGTGTTGACGCGTCACCCAATGCCAGGTATTCTACCGATCTTACACCAAGCCCGTTTCCGTTTGGAATAATCGTTCCCCAGCGTTGAGGATACAAGTCAACTGTATTTCTGTAAAAGGAAGCAATACTGGTTACTGTATTCTGGTTAACTCCTTCCATTTCAACCATGGCTGAGGCCAGTGGTCTTCCACTGTTAGCTGTATTGTCGTATATAAAGACAAGGCTTTTAGGGCTTATCACCGAAACATCGGCACTATCCATAATGGCAGAGCCATATAAAGGCGATACCACATTACTGAAGGTAATAACCGATACAGGATAAGCCGCGAGTTTGATGCGGTTTACTACCGAGGTTGCGTTTTGTGTCCCGTTATTTAAAAGAAGGGTAGGGTATACCGTATTACCCGGTGTAAACCTGCCGTTACTGGTTGGTTCAACAGCAAACCAGCCTTTGTAGGTTCCGTTTGCCTGTGCCAGTAACGAATCGTAATTGGCGGTATTGCTGAGCGATTGTGCCGTAGAACGCCTCACTGTAGCATTTGGAATATTAATGAGATAAGCGTTTCCGGCACCGTTGGCTGTTGGTGATGAGTTCAAGGTATCCATACTGGTATAATACCTGTAAGTAGCATTGGGTGTTAAGCCCGAAAGCTCCGCCCAAAAATACAGTGGCACCCTGTTGTTGTTTGTGCCCGATTCGCCCTGCATGTATAAAGGCACTTTGGCTGTTGAAACTGTTATTTGCGCCTGTGTAAGCAGGCCTGATAAAGTAAATAAAGAAAGTAATGTTTTTTTCATAGGAGTATTTTTTTTATAAAAATACTCCATTGCTTTTATTCAACAGTAACCAATGTTAAGGCTATTTAGTTAACTAAATAGTTTAATGAGCTAATAAAGGCCCACTTAGCAAGTCCTGCTTTTTGGTGAGTAAGCAATTATTTATTTAACACAATTCGCTTTACCGTACTTTTCAAATCGGAAGTCACTTTCACAAAATACACACCATTGTTCAGTTTGCTGAGGTCGAGTGTTTTGTAATTACTGTTCAGGCTTTCTTCATGAACCGTTTGCCCAATTGAATTAATGATCGTAAGCAGGCTTTGTTCTTTTATACCCGATTGACTTGAAAGGTATAACGTTCCGTTGCTTGGGTTCGGGTAAATGTTCCAGTCATTATCACCGGCAGCGCTGTTTTTAAGGTTAGTTATGATCTCTATCGTATTTAACGCCGTATTGGTAACCACCGGTGCGTTGAAATCAAAATAAATGTAGGCTGTGTTTTTTATTTCCGCTCCACCAAAAATGCTGTTTATGAATTTAACGCGGTATTGAATAAAACCATGACTGGCCGGTTCGTTGGTGCCACTGTCAACCAACATGATATTATTGAATTTCCAGCGTAAGATGTTACCCGGTAAAATGTCAAGATCATAATTGTGACTTGATCCCAGCATCTCAAGTGTATTGATATCTAAATAAGGCGACAGGGTATCTTTAACGACAATGTTCACTGCAGGACCATTGCCTGTATTCTGGAAACGGATCAGGTAGGTAAGATCGTTTGTATAGATAGGAATTTCGCCTGTAGGGCCGTTTCCAACAGGGCTTACACTTTTGTCATTAGGATCGAATGAGCCTGTTACGATACGCTGGTAGCAAAATGTATTGTTGTTTGGATTGACATCAAGCAACGTTGGCTGCACATAACCGCAGGATTGGAACAGGCTTCCCAGAGGTGTTGAAACAGGTACATTGAAATACACGTAGAACTGCTGCTGGTTACCATAAGTAATGTTTGAAAAATTCCAGATGATCGTATCTCCTGAGATTGTATAAACAGATGGGGAAACAGTTAAGATATTAGGGATGCAGGCAGATGGCAACGTTACTTTGAACAGGCCTGAGGCATTGTTCATGTTTAAATTATTCAGATAATAGACCAGGTTGCCGGCAAAGCCCGGTACTATGCCGGAGCCGAATCCCGACACCATCATATCAGGTTGCACGGTGTAATTAATAGATACAGCAAGATCATTATTAATTGAATTGGGAGTTCCTGCGTTTACGTTTGTTGTAATGGTTTGTGTACAGCTCCCTATAAGATTGTTTATTGAAACAGAGTAAGTACCGTAGGGTAAATTATTGATAACATAATCACCATTAGGATTTGTATACCCGTAACGGTTACCCGGATTTATAAAAATGGCAGCATGATTAAAGCCAACATCACCGGTATTATTCATGCAATCGCTATTGTTATCGGCATACACATTTCCTGTAATGGTTCCGCAATTAATGCCTGTAGACGTGATCGTATCCCTCATGGTAGTGCAATTTGAACTGCCGTCGGTAATGCTTACCCAATAAATGCCCGATGGAATATTGGTAATGTCCTGTGTGGTGGCGCCATTGCTCCAGGTATAGGTAAATGGTCCCGTATTTGACCCGGTGATATTTATATCAATAGAACCGTCGCCCGATAAATAGCATGTTTCATTATAAGAAGTACTGGTGATGGAAGCATTGGGAAGATTATTTAAGGTCATGCCAATAGTTACCGCAGTACTTGTTACGCATCCGTTTGCATCGGTTACGATCAGCGAACCGGAGGTTGCACATACATTCTGGATAACAGGGATGGTGAAATTCAATCCCCCTGCAAAGAACCATTGATACGTATAAGGGGCAATGCCGCCGGTAGGGCTTGTAGTGGCGCTACCATTACACAGGCTGGCACATGACGAATTTGTTACGGTCATGTTAAGGCTTACCGGCGTTGGAGGAACCAGGGAAACCGTTTGTGTCACGGTGCATCCCTGGGAGTCGGTAACGGTTACCGGGATCACACCCGGACAAAGGTTGGTTACCTGCGGCGTGATAACACCATTTTGCCATACATAGTTGTATGGAGGTGTTCCTCCTGATGGGTTTACAATTGCCGAACCATTGCACCAGTTTGCACAGGTTACATTGTTTTGCGATGTGGTTGCCATTAGCGGAGTAGGTTGTGTTAATGTAACCGATAAGGATGCTGTATTTGAAGCGCCGTCTTCGGCCAATATGGTATAAGTGCCTGCACATAAATTGCTGTTTACACTATTGTTTGCTCCTGTCGGTAACCAGGTATAACTTACAGAACCAACCATGTTGTTTGGTGTAATGGCAATGATGCCGTCGCAATTTCCGTTACATGAAGGGTTTTGATGAGTTTCGATCATCGATAGCTGTGAAAAGGAAATTGTTGTAAGAAATACAGAGGCAACAGAAAGGATAAATGTTTTCATGGTGAAAAAGTTTTCGCCAAAATTACATGAATTTATAATTTGCACATCCGGTATTTATGGAAGCGCGCTTTTGAATGAGTGAGATAAAAAAAGAAATTTTATCCAACCGGTTTCTTTCGGGTAGGATACTGCCTTGTTTTGCTAATGTTGTTAAAGATCAATGCTACCACAAAAAGGATCATGACTCCTGTTAGTACAGGACTTAGTACATACATATAACCAAGCGCTTTAATCTTTTCGCTGCCAATGTTTGCGATGAGGGCGGTTGCGCCACCCGGGGGATGCAGTGTTTTGGTGATCTGCATCAACACAATGGATAAGGCAACGGCGAGCGAAGAGGAGAGCCACACTTCGTTGGGAAGTAACTTGTGAACCGTTACACCTACAATGGCGCAAACCAGGTGCCCGCCAATTAAATTGCGCGGTTGTGCCAGGGGGCTGTTAATGATCCCGTAAATTAAAACGGAAGAGGCGCCAAAAGAACCGATCAAAAATAAATTGTCATTCAATACGAAATATTTGCTGTTGATGTAACCAATGATTCCTATTCCAAAAAATGCCCCCAGGAAGGTGAGTAAATGCTCTTTAGGATCGATGAGCGTTTCGCGGTACAGTACAAATTTTACTTTATGATAATTGCGTTTTATTGTTTTGATAGGCATAGTTTTACTCTAGCTATTAAAATAATGATTATTTGTTGTGTGTTTTTCTTGTGAATACTATTTTCTGACCTTTTAATAAGATTTTTAGTCCGTTTCTTTTTAACGACAAATGCGGTTGCTTTTTTTCATGTTCGTCAATTCCCATTTTGTAAGTAGCAATAATATCCAGGTAAGATAACACGCCCACAATATCGTTTTTTTCATCCGAAATAACAGGCAAAACATCAATATTTTCTTTTGCCATTGTTTCAACAGCTGTTTTTAAGGTGTCATTTAATTTTATGGTAGTATCATTTCGTTTTATCAGCGAAGAAATGGTATTGTCTTCCGGGTGGATCGTATTAAATAAACTCGAAGAGCTTATGATCCCTTTATACTCGCCTTCGTTGCTTGAAATAATAAAATAGTTCGAGTGATATCCTTCTTCCTGCTGCAGCAGGTCGCGAACTTCCTTAATGCTGTTCTGCTCACTAATAATTAACCCGTCGTTTGTCATGACCTGTTTTACCCGGAGTTTTTCTAAAACATCCGGCTCATAGGAATGCGGTGTTTTAACTCCCCTTCGTGCAATTTTTTCCGTCATAATAGTGTTTTCCATAATAAAGAACGAAATAAAATAAGAAGCTGTACAGGTTGCTAATAATGGTAAAAGGGCATTGAACTGTCCTGTTGTTTCCAGAGCAAATACAATTGACGTGAGGAACGCGCGGGATGCGCCAGCAAACATGGCAGCCATTCCTACCAATGCCGATAAAGGTAAGGTGACACCACTTGATGGGAAAAAAGACAAGATGGCACTGCCTAGTAATGCGCCGGTGGCACCACCTATCGTTAATAAGGGCGCGAGTGTTCCACCCGATGTTCCGCTTCCCAAAGAAATAGCCCATGAAATAAATTTCATGAGGCATAAGGACAAAACAATTTGTACAGGCATAGAGCCCGAAAGAAGGTCGGTGATATTGTTATATCCAACACCTAAGGTACGCGGCGCAAAATAGCCCACCACTCCCACAGCGATGCCGCCAATGGCCGGCCACCAAGCCCAATGAATGGGCAGCTTCTCAAAACTGTCTTCAATAAAATAAACAATTTTGGTAACCAAAACAGAGAGCAGGCCTATTACCAACCCTATGACCGAATACATGACCAGGGCCGAATTTGAAGAGAACTCAATTTTAAAAGGGATAGGGAAAACAACCCCCTCTTCAAACAATAAATGATGCCCGGCCGCACCGGTAATACAAGCCAGCGCTACAGGAATTAATGAGCGAGGCGAAAACTCAAAAAGTAAAAGCTCTATGGCCAGGAAAACAGCGGCAATGGGACTTCCGAAAATAGCAGACATACCCGCTGTAGCTCCTGCTGCCAGCAAAATTTTGCGTTCGTGGTGTGTTATTTTCAATAGCTGGCCAAGTGTAGAACCCAAAGCGCCGCCTGTAGCAATAATAGGACCTTCGGCCCCAAACGGCCCGCCGGTACCAATAGAGATAGCAGCTGAAAGAGGTTTTAAGTAGGTGATGTCCCTTGATGGGGCCGAACAGGGTGATGAGGTCGTCGATCGTTTCCC
>JBEHXV010000031.1:0-55822 GCA_048498515.1 Bacteroidota bacterium
CACCTACTCTATCGGGCTCTACTGGTGGTGGCGTTACTTACAGCTGGACAGGCTTCGGTATCATTTCCGGAAGTACAACCCTTAACCCGGTTGTTAATGCTGTAGGTACTTATGATTTGACAGTAACATCAGCTGCAGGCTGCAGCTCCTCTATGGTAACTACCTTTGTATCGCAGGACACTACGCCTCCAAGCGTATCTGCCAGTGCAACATCATCGGTTATTTGCGATGGGGTGTCAACAACTCTTTCGGCTACCGGTAGCGGCAATACTTATGTATGGATGCCCGGAAGCATGTCGGGTTCTTCCCCGGTAGTAACGCCTTCGTCATCTACCAACTACACCGTTACATCTACTAACTCAACCAATGGTTGCAGCAGCACCGCTACAGTTGGCATTACCGTAAATCCTTTACCATCATTAACAGTAAGTGCAAGCCCGGCTACCATTTGCGCGGGTAGTACAACTACTTTATCAGGAACCGGCGCAACAACTTATTTCTGGAACCCGGGTAGCATGACCACATCTACTGCCGCCATTATTCCTGCCTCTTCAACCATTTACACACTTACCGGTTCTGAGCCAACAGGCTGCAGCAGTACAAAAACTGTAGCGGTTACGGTTAATGCCATTCCTACATTAACTACAAATGCCAGTGGCGCTATTTGTGCGGGCCAGTCCTATACATTCAACGCCACTGGAGCCACAAGTTATGTCTGGAACCCGGGCAGCGTACCGGGCAGTACCATGTCGGCTTCTCCGGGCTCATCAACCACTTATACCGTATCGGGAACTACCAGCGGCTGTACAGGAACAAAAACGGTTAACTTGAATGTAACGGCGCTTCCTGTTGCCAACGCGGGTACTACCAGGGTGTTAACCTGTGCCAATACTTCAACCACACTTGCCGGTTCGGGTACGGGTATCCCAACTTACACCTGGACAGGTCCGGGAATTGTATCGGGAGCCAATACGGCAAATCCAACTATAAACTTACCGGGTACATACAGCCTGCTTGTTACCTCATCGGGTTGTACCTCTACGCCAGCGGCTACTGTAGCGGTTACACAAAACATAGTTCCTCCTGTGCCAACAGCCGGCACAAGCGGCACCATAACATGTGTTACACTTACGGCTGCATTAAATGGCGGTCCCGGAACCGGGGTAACTTATTTATGGACCGGGCCAGGGGTTTCGGGTTCACCAACAACTCAAAATACATCGGCAAGTGCACCGGGAACTTATACCTTAAAAGTTACTTCTGCTACAAATGGTTGCACGAATACCGCTGTAACCAGCGTTACACAAAACACAACGCCACCAGTGCCTACAGCTAACACCGGCGGTAGCATTACCTGCATCAGCAGTTCAGTAACATTGAACGGCACGCCGGGAACAGGCGTTACCTATCTATGGTCGGGGCCAAGCATTACAGGAGCAAACAATATCCAAAACACTAACGCCAACGCGCCAGGAACCTATACCTTACAGGTTACTAATTCTATAAACGGCTGTGCTGCTACGGCAACAACTGCTGTAACTCAGGACATCACACCTCCATCGCCAACAGCGGGTTCTTCGGGTATGTTGAGCTGTACTAACTTTACAGCTGGCTTAAACGGTACACCAGGAACAGGTGTAACTTACCAATGGAGCGGTCCGGGAGTTGCGTCAGGCGCTACTTCGCAAAACGCGGTTGCCAATGCAGCGGGGATTTATATTTTACAGGTAACCAATGTCATTAATGGTTGCGCTAATACCGCCACTACCTCCATCAGCCAGAATACAACAACGCCTTCTGTTTTTGCAAGTGCAAGTCAGTCCATCACCTGCACCACATCAAGTGTCGCTTTAAGCTCTTCGAGCAGTGCCGATCCTACAAGCACTTACACCTGGACCTCTGCGTCAGCAGGAACGCTTGACAACTACAACATCAGTAATCCAAATGCCTTTGCAGGCGGCGTATATACGGTTGCTGTTACCGATTTAAGCAATGGTTGTGTAGGAACTGAAACTACTACCGTTTATCAAAACACCAACATTCCATCTGCTAATGCAGGACTGGATCAAAACATAACATGCAGTTCTCCAACCGTTACCTTAAACGGATCTGCCATCCCTGCTACCTGTACCCCGGTATGGACCGGTGGTGTTGACTCAGGAACCAATGCCTATTCAGCCACGGCTTCCATTACCGGCACCTATACGTTAACCGTTACCGATCCAACGAACGGCTGTTTTGGGACGGATGAAGTTGTGGTAACAAGCAGCACAGCTGTTCCAACCATCACTGTTAGCATCAGCAACACCTTAACCTGTTTAACCACCAGTGCTACGGCATCGGCTTCTACTTCTGCCGGAACTCCAAACTATGTATGGTCGGGGCCTAGCAGTGGCGCAGGTAATAGCCTGGTAGTAAATCAACCGGGCGGGTATACGGTAACCGTTACCGATATCCCAACAGGCTGTTCTGCTACAGCTACCCTTACGGTTGACCAGGACATAACACCACCTGTATTTAGTGTCAATGCAGCTCCATCAACCATTTGTTCGGGGAACCCTACCAACATTACAGCAACAGGCGCCAGCAGCTATTCATGGAGTACAGGGCAAACTACTGCCACCATCAATGATTCGCCTGCAAGTACTACCGTGTATTCGGTTACAGGTTATGGCACAAACGGCTGCTCCGATATAATGACGGAAACAGTTACAGTAAATGCCACGCCATCGCTTTCGGTGACGGGTGCTACCAATATTTGTAAAGGCAGCGCTGCCAATTTAACCGCCAGCGGCGCTACTTCGTACACCTGGAGCACCGGAGCTAATACGGCAACCATCAGCGAAACACCAACCTTAACAACTACTTACACAGTTACCGGCGATAACGGTGCCTGTACCTCTTCATTAACTACCGTTGTATCAATTGTAACCTCAAAAGATATTACCGGTACCATTACCAGCACCGCCGGCGCCACAGCAGGTGACGTGATATTGTATAAATACACGGCATTTCTCAGCCAATGGGATTCGGTAACAACGGTTCCGTTAACCTCGTCTTATGTGTTTACAAATGTTGATAGCGCCATGTATGTCATAAGGGCCATGCCAACGGCAACAAACATCCAGGTAACCTACGCGGGCAGTTCTATCAGCTGGCAAAATGCAACCGTTATTAACCATGGTTGTACAAACAACAGCACACAAAACATTCAGTTGATAGGCCTTGATAATATAGGAACAGGCCCGGGACAACTGAGCGGAACCATTGTTGAAGGAAATGGCTTTGGCCACAGGGTCAGCTCGTCGCTTGCTCCATTAGTACCAGGTAACCCAATTGGTGGTATTATTGTGAAAGGTGGTAAAAATCCGGGCGGACAAATGTTCGTTCAAACCACTACCAACTCAAGCGGACAATATACTTTAACAGGCATACCATTATCAACCGGTTTGGAAGATTATTTTGTGTTTGTGGATATTCCAGGACTGGATACTAATTTAACTTACCACACTATCATTACCAGCGGGAGCCCGGTAATTACAAACTTGAATTTTTATGTGGATTCGGTTTACATTAACCCGGTGAATGTAACAAAGGTAAAAGAGGAAAGCGCTCTTTTTGAGAATAAGATCGCGGTTTACCCTAACCCTGCCAGCCAATACTTCTCCATTCAATATGAGTTGATAAGCGATTCGGATGTGGCAATAGAGCTATATGACATGATTGGCAAAAAAGTGAGCACACCGCTGCCTCCTGGTAAACAATCCAAAAACAAATACAATTACCGCGTTGAAACCGATGAGTTGAATTCGGGCGTGTATTTCGTCAAATTAAAACTCAATGGTAGGGACACCAGTATTAAACTGATTTTAACAAAATAACGAGTATTTAACCATTTAATATGCTCCCGGACCAAAATAGCCGGGAGCATTTTTTTTGCTCCTAAAAGCCATAATCTCCCGCATTTTATCAATTTCAGGGTATTCCCTGACAAAAACAGGAGAAATGCCCCCTACTTGTAGATATTATTTAATGCCGGAATAGAACAATAACTACCGGAAAACGGGTGTAAGTATTTGAAAATTAATTTGCTATCAATCAGAAAAAAATTATATTTTTGACATGCATAAAAAATAAACCTTTTCTTATTTATATTAATTTTTAATTGCATGAAACACACCTACCTTCCCAACAAAACAAAAAACGGGTTATTCAGCAAGCCGGCAATCCTGGCTTTACTTCTTACCTGTGGTATTTCAAGCTTAAAAGCGCAGTATTGTACGCCGAATTACAATAACGGAACCGGCGCCGGCGACTACATTTCAAATGTTGAAATTGTGGGCACCACTTTAAATAACAACTCGGGCGGAGCCCCCGGAAGCCCGTATTTTACGCTATATCCAGCCAGCGGCTCATCTACCGCCAATATGGATATGGAAACACCTTACCAGATAAATGTAGCCGGTGGTACGTATAATACCTGCCACATTTCTGCCTGGGGCGACTGGAACCGCAACGGTGTATTCGAAGCTTCTGAATTCATCGGGTCTTCGCCAAATGCCGGAAGTACTACCATTGTAAATTTTGGGAACATCACCATTCCTGGTTCAACAGGACCGGGTGTTGTAAGACTCCGTTTCAGGTCGAGCGATACCCCTCCGGGGCCTGCGGCAAACGAAGCCTGCGGAAATACCAACTCGGGCTATGGCGAAACTGAGGATTATGAAATTACGGTAAACCCTTTCCCTGCCTGTGTAGGTACTCCGTCTCCGGGTATTTCCATTGCTACCTCCACCCTTGTGTGTGTTAATACTCCTATCGATTTGAGCCTTTCGGGTGTTACCTCGGGTGTAAACCTTGATTACCAATGGCAATCATCTCCTGACAACAGCAACTGGACAAACATGGGAACTACCCAGCAAAATTACAATTACACCATTAGCAGCCTTTCTACAGCAACTTATTTCCGTTGCATGGTTACCTGTACTACAAGCAGCGCATCCGGTTTTTCACAATCGGTATTTATTGATGTGAACCCTGCCATTAATTGCTATTGCACCTTCGATTTTGCTCATGCAAACAGCGTTGATTGTACACAAGATAAAATTATTGACTTCTCTATTTCAAATGTGGCAGGACAAACAACTAACTGCGACAGCTATGGTTATTCAGATTCTACAGCCAGCAACTTCACTTCTGTAAACTTAACCGCCGGTAATACCTATACCATCATTGCAAACACCGCTTTAAGCGGCTTTAACGGCGATGGTATTGTAGGTGTTTGGATCGATTATGACCAAAACACGTTATTTGATGCCAGTGAATATGTAACGGTAGGTTATGGTCCTTCCGGAACCTATTCAACTACTGTAACGCTTCCTATTACTGTAAATACCGGTGTTGCCAGAATGCGCATGATGCTGAATGCTTATTATGCGGATGGTACGACAGTGCTCAATCCATGCACCAATAGTTCAGGAGGTTTAGGCCAGGTATTGGATTACAAAGTGAACTTTACAGCCGCGCCTGCCTGTTCGGGCTCTCCCAACGCGGGTACTGCGGTTTCAACCTCAACCGGCGTTTGTATAATTGATTCGTATACGCTTAACCTTACAGGCAACGACCTGGTAAGTAACATTTCTTACCAGTGGCAATCGTCGCCAAACGGAAGTGTATGGACAAACCTTGGCTCTGCACAAAACACTATTCCTTATGTGGTAGCTTCGCAATCGGCCACAACGTATTACCGCTGCGTAACCACTTGTACAAGCACCACTTTATCGGGTACTTCAACAGCGGTAACGGTAAACCAAAATCCGGCAACGGCCTGCTACTGTACACCTGAAAGCGTTAACTGCGGATCAGGCTCAATGACGAATGTTACGTTTGAAACTTTGAACGACTCACCAACGTGTGACCCGAATGGTTACACCGATAATACGGGCACGGTTGCCAGCGTGAGCTTAACCGCAAACCAATCATACACCATGGATATTGGTGTTAACTGCCAGGGAGGCCCGGGCTTTGTTGGCTACTGGATCGATTTCGATCAAAACGGCATGTTTGATACCAATGAGTACACTTATGTAGGAACCACTTCTTTTGGCACTCTTACCTCTACTGTCAATGTTCCATTCACAGCAGTAGGTGGCGACACCAGGATGCGTATTAAAATGGAATCGACCTGGGGCACATTCAGCGGTCTTGATCCATGTATGGCAATTGAATACGATGGACAAACACTGGATTACCTGATTAATATTACACCTGTTGCTCCATGCGGCGGAACACCAAACGCGGGCGATGCCATATCTTCAACTACCATCACCTGCCAGTACAGTCCTTTCACTGTAGACCTTACAGGCAACGGCATTGCCAGTAACATGACTTACCAGTGGCAATCATCGCCTGATAATACGAACTGGACAAACATGGGTGGCTTGCAAAGCTTTGTACCTTATTCGGTTGGTACACAATCGGTAGTTATGTATTACAGGTGTATTACTACCTGTACATCAACTGCTTTATCAGCAACCTCTACTCCAATCATGGTTTCTCAAAACTCATTCCTTAACTGCTATTGCACTCCATCAGGAATTGATTGCAGCCAGGGCGATGAAATTAATAATGTGATATTTGCTACCATCAGCAATACCTCAACCTGCAACTCCAACTTTACAGGTTACGACGACTATACAACCTCTGTACCATCTGCAACCATCCATGCTTTACAAACCTACACTATGGAAGTTACTCTTGGATATGACTCTTATGAGCACATAAGCGTATGGATTGATTTTGATCACAGCGGTACATTTGACGCGTCTGAATATACCTTCTTAGGAAACTCTGTAGGAAGCGGAACTTATACCATTAACGGATCGGTAGATATTCCTGCCAATGCCATGCTGGGAGATACCAGGATGCGTGTGCGTAATTTAAGCAACAATGCACTTAACGCCGATGAAGCTTGCTTGGTTCCTACCGGTGGCGGATCAAGAATGGGTAGCCTCCGACTTCTCCCTGGATCTGCTTATGGAGAAACAGAAGATTACCTGGTAACCATTTTACCTCCTGATTGCTCAACCATTAACTTCCCTCCGTCAATGTCGGTTACAGGTAACACCAATATCTGTTCGGCACAGTCAACAACATTAGACCTGACACCGCAGCCGCAAACTGCAACCGGAATTACATATCAATGGAATTCGTCAACCACAGGTACAGGTACATTTACTCCTGATGGAGGAGCAAACAGTACATCAAGCTTTACAGCGGCACCTGTAGTAACTACTTATTATTACTGCGATGTATTATGTAACGGAAGCGTTGTATTAACATCCAACACAGCCAGCGTACAGGTGCATATGGTTTCCACATCGCCTTCGTTCACAAATGCAAGCTGTAATGGCTTATGCGATGGTACCATTTCATTAGGCGCATCGTCGAACTTTGGTGGCACCATAACTTATTCATGGACACCGAACGTAGCGACATCGGATATGGCTTCTGCGGTTTGCGCCGGCAACTACAGTGTAGTGATGACTAACAGCGTAGGCTGTAATGCCACACAAACATTCACCATTACCGAGCCTGCTGCTATAACAGCCAATGCTGCTGTAACCAATGTGAGCTGTTTTGGCTTAAGCGACGGATCGGCAACTGTAACCGCTAACGGTGGTACAGGATCGTATACCTATTCATGGACACCGGGCGGCATTGGTCCTGATAACATGAGCGGATTGGCTGCAGGAACTTATTCATACATGGTTTGGGACGCCAATAACTGTAACATCAGCAACACGCTGAGCGTTACCGAACCTGTTGTTCTTACATCAACTACCGCGCAAACCGATGTTTCCTGCTTTGGAGGAAACAATGGTATGGCCAGTGTAACTCCTGCAGGAGGTACAGGATCGTATTCTTATACATGGACACCGGGTGGCAGCAACTCATCAAGTATTAATGGTTTAACAACCGGAACATATACCTGCGATATTGCCGATGCAAACAATTGCACCACAAGCAATACCGTCATGGTTACCGAGCCTTCTACTCCATTAACAGCAACCAGCTCACAAACCAATGTAACCTGCTTTGGCGGTAACGATGGTTCGGCAAGCGTAACACCTTCGGGCGGAACTATTGGTTCGGGTTATAGTTACTTCTGGAGCGGTGGTTTTGGCGCAGCCGGAAATACCATTACAGGTAACGTAACTGCAGGAAGCTACACCTGTACAATTACTGATGCCAACAACTGTACATACGACGAGGTAGTAACCCTTAGCCAGGCAACTCAAATTGGCCTTAACATCAGTGGTGCAAGCAGCCTTTGCGAGTTCAGTACAACCACTTATTCAGTTGCCGTATCCAACGCTGTTGGTTCTGTAACCTATACATGGAGCACTTTACCTTCAGCGCAGGCATCAAACCTTGCTACCATGGATTATACGGCACCTGCAGCCGGTACCGAAACCGTGTATGTTGAAGTAACCGATGCAAACGGATGTTCTCAGTTAAGTGCGGGTTACAACGTAAATGTGGTTTCTTCTACAAACATCTCCGGTACAGCAACTGTTCAAACTACAGGAGTTCCGGTAGCAGGTTATGTTTCCTTATATAAATATGAACCATTCTATACCAAGTTTGATTCTATTGATACCAAAACCCTGGATGCTTTGGGTAACTATTCGTTTAACAGCGCTTACTCAGGAACTTATATTGTAAAAGTAGTACCGAGTGCAGCCGGACTTCAAATTACCTATGGCAACAGCGAGGTAAACTGGAAAACAGCTCACCAGATCTCTCACGGTTGTGTGGGTAATGCGATTGAGAACATTGCGGTTATTCCATTATCAACCTTCACTACTTCAGGTACAGGTTCATTAAGCGGAACCATTTATGAAGGAGCAGGCTATGAAACCCATAGAGTAAACCAATCAGCCATTCCGGGTAACCCAATTGGCGGTATCATTGTAAAAGGTGGTAAAAACCCGGGTGGACAAATGTTCGTTCAAACAACTACAGGTCCTGCCGGAGGCCCAACCTGGGGTCAGTACACCTTACCTGGATTGCCTCCAAACGGACCGGGTGAAGAATACTTCATCTTAGTGGATATCCCGGGATTGGATACAAACAATACATACCACAAGGTTATTACGATTTCAAACAACAGTTACACAAACCTCGATTTCGTGGTTGACTCTGCGAAGATCAATCCTGTATCAAGTGTAAGCGTGCATGACCTGTCGGCTATTGAGAACCAGATCAAGGTATTCCCTAATCCGGCAAGCGGCAGCGTCAACATTCAATACAGCCTGGTTACAAACTCTAATGTCACCATCGAATTGTATGACCTGTTTGGAAAAGTCATAAAAACCATTCAGCCGCAAACAGAACAAAGCATACGTAGTAACCATTACTACAGTGTTGATATTAATGACCTGGCATCAGGCATGTACTTTGTGAAACTCAAGATCAATAATGCTGAAAGTGTTATAAAGTTATTTGTAACCAATTAAATTGAGTATTAACCATGAAAGAGCCTGCTTTTACGGCGGGCTCTTTTGTTTATATAAAACGATAAAAACTATGAAAAAACACGTATTAACTTCTGCCCTCTTTCTCCTGTACCTATTGCAGGTAAAGTCGCAGGTAACCTGCCTGCTTCCTCCTGCTACCGATCCCACACCTGTTTCTGTTGGCACCGGCGTTCGTGCCGTTGCCTATGGCATGTTTGATGGCGATTCGTACATTGATTTGATAGCCGCCAATTACGGAGGCAATACCATCTCATTATTAAGCGGCAGCGCATTGGGTACATTTTCAAACGTTGCCAGTTTTACCGTAAGTGCAAGCCCCGTATCATATCCCACAGCCATTGCTGTTGGACATTTTGATGCCGATGCAACCCTGGACCTTGCCGTCGTAAACAACATGACCAATGATGTGGCCATATTATTTGGTACCGGCACCGGCAGTTTCAGCGCGGTAACGAGCTATTCCACCGGGTATGCGCCTAATGATATTGCCCGCGGCGATTTTGACCAGGATGGCCGCATGGACCTGGCCATATGCAATGGTGTTGACAACACCATGCAGGTTTTATTTGGCAGCATCAGCGGTACCTTTACTCCTTCAGGAACTTATGCAACCGGAAATAGCCCAGGTGGCATCATCTCTGCCGATTTGAACCACGATAGCAATATTGACCTGGTAACCGTTAACTACGCTTCCAATAACCTTTCTGTTTTCTTAGGAACAGCCTCGGGAAACTTTTCAGCGGCTACAAATTACACAGTAGGTCCCTATCCCGAAACACATCTGGCTGCTGCCGATTTGAATGGCGATACACATCCCGACCTGGTTATCTCGCACAACAGTACCAATAAAGTTTCGGTACTGTTAGGTGTTGGCGACGGAACTTTTCCAAACTCTGTTGATTATAACACAGGCCCCGGTCCGCGCGGCGTTGCTGTAGCCGATTTCGATAACGATACGTTTATGGACCTTTGTGTATTAAATGGTTCGGGTGGCTCTGTAGGTATTTACCAGGGCAATGGCTCGGGAGCATTTCCTGCACGCTACGACTTTCCAACAAACTCAAGCACCCCATGGGCTGTATTGGTGCAGGACCTCAATACCGATTCGAAACCCGACGTGGCGGTAGGAAGCACCGGTAGCGGCGATGTGAGCATCCTGTTAAATTCCCCACCACCTACAGTGTACGCTACCGCTACTTCCACAGGAGTGTGTGTTGGAGGCAGCGTTACCTTATACGGCTGCTGCACTGATTATTACGGATGGAGCCATGGTGTATTTGATGGTGCCAGCTTTAACCCAACGACTACCGAAACCTATACACTTACAGGAACCAACCTGAACGGCTGTTACAATACAAATACCATAACCATACAGGTAAGCAATCAGCCACCGGTTGCCGCCAATGCTTCGTCAACACTTGTATGCAGCGGCGCCGACGTATTATTAACGGGCTCAGGCGCTACTACCTATACCTGGAGTGGCGGCGTGTATAGCAACACAACAACCGTTAATCCGGGCACTACTTCAACGTATACCTTAACGGGCGACATCAACGGTTGTTCGGATAGTGTAACGGTAACAGTTTCGGTACATCCTCCAAAAAATATTACTGGCCCTGTTGTATCGGTAGCCGGTCCGCAGAATGGGAACGTGGAACTTTACAAATACAAAGCTACTTTAAGCCAATGGCAGCTTGTAAACACCGTTCCTTTTTCAAGTTCCTATACATTCAACGCGGTTGATAGCGGCAACTATGTAGTAAGAGCCATTCCAACCGCTACCAATGTGCAGGCCACCTACGGCTCAAGCGGCATTAGCTGGAAAGATGCCACGGTGATAAACCATGGCTGTACAAGCAACACTTCCCAGTCTATTGATATTATTCCGTTTACCAGCATTGGCGTTGGTACCGGCTTTTTAAGCGGTGTTGTTACCGAAACAGTGGGATTTGGTCAAAGACCCACAGGTTCTATGGCTCCCCTGGTTCCCGGTAATCCAATTGGAGGCATCATTGTAAAGGGTGGTAAAAATCCTGGCGGACTCATGTTTACCCAAACGGTAACCGATGTAGCAGGAGGATATACACTGGTGGCTTTACCCGATAACCTTCCTGGCGAAGAATATTTTATCCTTGTTGATATGGCGGGCCTGGACACCAACCTTACATACCACAGAACGCTTACATCTACCAACAATCAAATAAGCGGATTGAATTTCACCGTCGATTCCATCTACATTAATCCCATACCTTATGGTAGCCCAACAGCTTTAAAGGATGCTTCTGCAGCCGCGAATAACATCACGGTATTTCCAAATCCTGCCAGTCAGAATTTCACGGTCAAATACAACTTATCAGATGCTTGTTTGGTTAAAATAGAATTATACGATCTTGTTGGAAGATCGGTTAAAGAAATTCTTCCTCCATCCTTACTGAGCCAAAACACCTATGCTCATAAGGTAAGCACCGATGAGCTTAAGCCCGGCATTTATTTTATAAAAACAAAAATAAACGATCGCGAAGTTGTGACGAAACTATTAATAACCCACTAATTTTCAATAATTTGAATAAAAAAGCCAACCGTTAGTAAGCAGTTGGCTTTTTTATTATATTTGAGATGCAAATCAAAAATGCCCCAATTCAAGCGCCATATCTCTTCGTTCTTTTTTATTCTCCTGGTGGGAATAGCTAACGCGCAAACCTATAATTTTAAGAACTACAATACCGAACAGGGGCTTCCGCAATCGCAGGTACTTTCTATTTTCCAGGATCACAGCGGCAATATGTGGTTTGGCACCAACAGCGGCGGTGTGGGAAAATACGACGGAAATAAATTCAGCACCATTTCCGATAACGACGGGCTCATTAACAATGTGGTCTTCTCTATTATTGAGAATCATAAGAACGAGCTGGTGTTTGGTACCAGTAAAGGCATTAGCGTATTTAACGGTTTCCGCTACAAAAATTACAATGAAAAGAACGGCCTGCAAAACAGCTGGGTGTTTAAATTGCTCAAGGATGGCGATAAAGTTTGGATAGGTACACAGGATGGCGTTTACATTTTACAGGACGAAAAAATAAGACGCTTTCAGTTCGATAGCATCCTTGATAAATCGGCCGTGTTCTCCATGTTCATCGACTCTAAAAAACGCATCTGGTTTGGTACCATTACCAATGGCGCTGTTTGTTACGATCCCGCCACAAGCACATTTGCACATTACGACAAATCGAACGGCTTGCAGGAAAACCTGGTATTCTCCATTGCCGAAAATGCCAACAAGGAAATTTTACTGGGCCTCGTTGGTGGTGTAAGTATTATTGGCACTAACGGTAAAGCAAGAGCTTGTGATTACATTCCACGCCAGTTCTACATTGCTTTCAGAAGCACATTGGTCGATTCAAAGAACGCGCAATGGTTTGGTTCCGCCTCCGAAGGCTTGTGTCATTATGCGAACGGAGCGGTGAAATTTTTCAACCTTACCAACGGTCTCACCTTTAACTCCATTATGTGCCTGTACGAAGACAGGGAGGGCAACATATGGATAGGAACAGACGGTTCGGGTGTGTATAAATATTCGGGCGACAGGTTTGTGTCCTTCTCCAAATTAAATGGCTTACCCGAAAATTATGTGAACGCGGTAACACAGGATAAAAAAGGAAACTACTGGGTAGCACTGCGTAATTCAGGAATCTGCAAAGTAGAGGGAAATAAAATTACCAGTTACCGGTTTGATAAGAACCGTGCAAATACCATTCCGGATGATGACATTACCTCTATACTAGCTGCAGACGATGGCAGGTTATTTTTTGGAACCAGAGATGGTCTTTGCATTTACGATAATACGTCTTTTAAAACCATCAGCGATTTTGATTTCAGGAACGCTTACATTCTTTCCCTTTACCAGGACAGGAAGAAAAACATTTGGATAGGTACCAACGACGGTTTGTTTAAATACGCCAACGGCATTATCGCGCCTGTAAAACCGGTGAATGTGTTAAAACAAAGCGACATACCATTTCCCATATTTACAGTTATTGAAGACAAGGAAGGCCATTTATGGATAGGTACTGAAAATGGCGTGATAAAATTTGACGGCACCAGCATTACCATGTTCTCCGATAAAAATAATTTCACCAACAGGCGCATACTTACCATCACTAAAGACGATCAGCAGAACTTATGGTTTGGTACCGAAGAAGGTTTGTTTAATTACGACTATAAGAACTTCACCAAGATCTCGCAAAAAAATGGTTTAACATCCAACTTCATCAACTTCCTGCAGCCCGATAATTTGGACCGCTTGCTCATTGGCACCAATACCGGGATCGACATTCTTGACCTGGATGCCTTTTATAAAAGCAAGATCAGCATTAAGCATTTTGGCAAGGATGATGGTGTACTGAGTGTTGAATCGAACTCCAACGCCAGCTGTAAAGACAACCTTGGAAGGATTTTGATAGGAACCATTAACGGCCTCGAAATTTATGATCCACGCTTTGATAAAAAGAATACCAACGAAGCGCTCACAAAAATAAACCACGTTAAATTATTCTTTGGTTTAGAGGACATTTCAAAATACTCAAACAGCATTGATTCGGCCAGTCTGTTACCTCAAAATTTAAAACTGCCTTTTTCAAAAAACCACCTTACCTTCCAGTTCATTGGTGTGAGCTTAACCACTCCCGAAAAAGTCATGTACCAGTACAAGCTCGAAGGGCTTGACCAGGACTGGACACCCCCTACATCGAAAACAGAAGCCACCTACTCTTCCCTGCCACCGGGCAAATACAAATTCATGATAAAAGCCATGAACAACGATGGCGTGTGGAACAAAGAACCCGTTACCTTTGATTTCGAAATTTCGCCACCCTGGTATAATACCTGGTGGTTTTACACCATTTGCATCATTACTTTAATTGGCGGCATTTGGCTGTATAACTTTATTCATACCAAAAAACTCATCGCCGACAAGCAAAAGCTCGAAGGACAGGTGGCAGAGCGTACCAAAGAGCTGCGCGAAGAAAAAGAAAAAGTAGAGATCATCAACAAAGAAGTAACCGAACAAAAATCCATCATTGAGCACAAGAACGTTGAGATCACAGATAGTATTAAATACGCCAAGAACATACAGGAAGCCTTATTACCAAACCTCAACGAAATAGGTAACCTGTTTAAGAACAGTTTTGTGTTGTACATGCCAAAGGACATTGTGAGTGGCGACTTTTACTGGTTCGCCAAAAATGAAACCACCCAGTTCATTGCCGCGGTTGATTGTACGGGCCATGGTGTACCGGGCGCTTTTATGAGTATTGTGGGTAACACCTTGCTGAACGAGATTGTGAACGATAAAAAAATATATACCCCGGGCGATATTTTACTGGAGCTTCATAAAGGTGTGAAAATAGCCCTGAACCAAAATGCCAAGGAATTTGAAAGAAGAGATGGGATGGATATTACACTTTGCGCCATCACCAACGGGTCGGATGTAATTGAGTATGCCGGTGCCAACAGGCCATTATGGATTTACCGTAAAGACAAAGATTACGAACTGGAAATTATTAAAGCCACTAAATTCCCTATTGGCGGTTTGGAACTGGAAGAGAACCGCGTTTATGAGAACCATAAAATAAACGTAGCGCCGGGCGATTGCCTGTATCTGTTTAGTGATGGTTATGCCGATCAGTTTGGTGGGCCAAAAGGCAAAAAATTCATGCTCACCAACATGCAAAAAACCATTTTTGAATGCGTGACCCAGCCTATGGAAGTTCAAAAAGAGCACCTGGCAGTGGTATTCAACGACTGGAAAAAAGAAACCGAACAGATTGACGACGTTTTGGTGATTGGCATTAAGATTTAAACCCTTGTAGTAAATGATATTAAAACACTGTCAGTTCGAGTGTTTTTTGTCTGTCTCTTACAAAAAACGTATCGAGAACTGCTCCTTTTTCATCACTTCTCAATACTCATTAGCAAAGATGCAGGTGCGCCAGCTGGCGGAAACTCGAAGTGACAGGCTCATATATTCTGTTTAATGTCAGTTCAAGTAAAAAAACGCGCCTCTTTTCGTTTTTTGTATCGAGAACTGCTCCTTTTTCATCACTTCTTGATACCCATCCCGATGGGTATCGGGATGGACTCGAAGTGACATACAATCCTATTTCTGCAACTATGAAATTTAATGCTTTTATGTCATTTTATCTCTCAATTTATGCTTAAATTAGTCCTTTATTAATTTATGAAGAATCAGTACTGTATTATAATGGCTGGTGGAGTTGGTACGCGTTTTTGGCCAATGAGCACCACCGCCCACCCCAAACAATTTTTAGATATACTTGGAACCGGACGAACATTGATCCAACAAACATTCGACCGGTTTAAAGAGATTTGTCCCACCAAGAACATTTACGTTGTTACCAATGATATTTACGCGACGCTGGTAGCCGAACAGCTGCCAATGATCCCAAAAGAAAATATTTTAACCGAGCCTTCCCGTAAAAATACAGCTCCCTGTGTGGCTTATGCTTCTTACAAGATCCATAAGCTCAACCCTAATGCCTTAACGGTGGTTGCTCCATCCGATCATTTAATTACAAAGGAAGACACTTTTACCAAAGCCATTAAATCCTGCTTTGCCAAAGCAAAAAGCGAGGACTGCCTGGTAACTTTAGGCATCAAGCCATCAAGGCCCGATACAGGTTATGGCTACATCCAGTTCATTAACTCACCGGTAGCTGAAAAAGACAAACGTATGTTCAAGGTAAAAACCTTTACCGAAAAACCCGATACAGCAACCGCCAAGTTCTTTATTGAAACAGGTGAGTTTTTATGGAACAGCGGCATCTTTATCTGGAGCACCAAAAGCATCATCAATGCCTTTGAAAAATACGATCCCGAGCTGGCAACCATTTTCAAAGAAGGACAGGAACATTACAATACCCCAAAAGAAAAAGAATTCATCACCAGGGCATACAACATTTGCAAGAACGACTCCATTGATTACAGCGTGATGGAAAAAGCGGGCAACGTGTATGTACGTTCTTCCATTATTGGCTGGAGCGACCTTGGCACCTGGGGCTCCTTATTTACCCACATTAACCACGATAAAGGCAATAATGCCATTGTAGGAAAAAACATCATGCAGTACGAATGCCACGATTGCATTGTGCATGTACCAAAAGATAAGCTGGTGGTATTGCAGGGGCTAAAAGATTACATTGTGGTGGAGTCGGAAGGTGTGCTGATGGTATGCAAAAAGCAGGACGAACAGCAGATTCGCAATTTTGTGAACGACGTGAAAGTGCAAAAAGGAGATAAGTTCGTTTAAGAGATACAAGAGACCGAAGAGATTGCTGGGATTGAAAAGACAAAGAGACGAAAAGAAAGAACAATAACCGTTCTTGTCAGGCTGAGCGGAGTCGAAGCCTAAGTAAACTCACTCATTAACAAAAAGCCCTTCGACTTCGCTCAGGGTGACAAAAATAATTTATAGATTAATTTATGCCACAACCCTCCCCCAACAAAAACCTCAACAAACTCATCATTGTAGCCGCACTGGGTTACTTTGTGGATATTTACGACCTGTTATTGTTTGGCGTTGAGCGGGCTGAAAGCTTAAAAGAGATCCTCAATGAAATGTACCCAACATTTTCGGATGTGGTAAAAAAAGACCTCAATGCCGTTTACGGAAAAATATTGCTTAACTGGCAAATGGCCGGCATGCTCATTGGCGGCATCTTCTGGGGCATTTTGGGCGATAAGAAAGGAAGGCTCTCGGTTTTATTCGGTTCCATTTTAGTGTATTCCATCGCCAATATTATAAATGGCATGGTGCACGGCACCGATTCGTACATGGCATTGCGTTTCATTTCGGGCTTTGGTTTAGCGGGCGAACTCGGTGCCGGTATTACCCTGGTAAGCGAAAGCATGAGCAAGGAAAAACGTGGTTATGGCGCTACCATTGTAGCAACAGTTGGCGTATTTGGCGCCGTAGTAGCTGGTTTTATGGGCGACGTTATTACCAACTGGCGTTATTCGTTTTACCTGGGCGGCGCCATGGGACTTGCCCTTTTAGTGTTACGCATCGGTGTGTTCGAGTCGGGCATGTTCGATCATATTAAGGAAGACAACGCTGTTAAAAAGGGAAATGTGCTGCAGTTATTTTCGAGCGGCAAAAATCTCAAAAAATACCTTTCCATTATTTTTGTCACCGTACCTGTATGGTATGTCATGGGAACCCTGGTTCTTTTCTCTCCCGAGTTAAGCGAATTGCTGGGCTTGCCCGAAGGAGGCGTTACTGCCGGAAAATCCATCATGTATGCCTATGCAGGCATTACTCTTGGCGACATTGCTTCGGGCCTCATAAGCCAGTGGCTCAGGTCACGTAAAAAATCCTTTGCCCTGTTCCTGTCATTAACCGTTTTGGGTGTCATTTTGTACTTTATGTACGGGGGCCTGTCAGTATCGGTATTTTATACCATTGTTGCCTTTATTGGCTTTGCTACCGGTTACTGGGCGGTATTTATCAGCACTGCTTCCGAGTTGTTTGGCACCAATATTCGCGCAACCGCTACTACTACCGCGCCAAATTTTGTGAGGGGCTCTACCATTCTCATTTCCATTTTACTGAATTTTATCATTTCGGCCTTTGCAGTTGATAAACTGCTTGCCACCAAAATAACCGGCTGCATTATCATTGGTATAGGATTTGTGGCGCTCTGGTATCTTGAAGAAACCTTTGGAAAAGATTTGAATTATGTCGAACACTAAATCAACCGCTGTTATTGGAGCATCTCCTAATACAGACAGGTACAGCTACAAAGCTACGATAAGCCTTCAAAGCCACGGACACCCTGTATTGCCCATCGGCATCCGCAAAGGCGAAATAAACGGCCTCAACATCATTACCGACAAACCTTTAATAGAGAACATCGACACCGTAACGCTTTACGTAGGGCCCGACAATCAACCCGCCTGGACGGATTATATCCTGTCCTTAAAACCAAAACGTATTATTTTTAACCCCGGAACTGCCAATCCCGCCTTCGAGTCCAAAGCCGAAAGCCAGGGCATTGAAGTGGTTCATGCCTGCACCCTGGTAATGCTGGCCACTAACCAATATTAATGATCAGCTTTATTACCAAATCATTTTCGGAACTCAGCACGCTCGAATTATATGAGCTGCTGCAACTGCGTGCCGAAGTATTTGTGGTAGAGCAAAACTGCCCTTACCTCGATATGGACGACAAGGACCAAAAATCCTTTCACGTGCTGGGTTACGATAATGGCAAACTGGTAGCCTGTACCCGCCTGGTGCCGCAAGGAGTTTCCTACGAACTGGAACCATCCATTGGCCGTGTGGTAACACATCCTTCGGTACGCAAACTCGGTTACGGAAAACTGTTGATGGAATACAGCATGAAAGAGACCAAAGAACGTTTCAATTCCACCATCATTGTTATTGGCGCCCAACAGTACTTAGATCGCTTTTACCGCGAGCTGGGCTTTATCCCCGAAGGCGAAATGTATTTAGAGGATAATATTCCACACAGGACCATGCGGTATATTCAAAAATAAACACTATACTTACTTTATGAAAAAAATTGCCTTTCTTCTGCTTTCCTTTCTGTCCATTAGCGCTTATTCACAGGATTACATGGATAAAATTGCCCAGCAAACCTGCGATTGCCTTAGCAAGATCTCCGACACCGTTAACGTCCAAAAACAATATATGGAATTAGGCGTTTGCATGATAAACGCCGCCCAACCCTATAAAAAACAATTAAAAAAAGACCACAACATTAATTTCGATAACATTGAGAACGAAGGAGCCGCTTTAGGTAAGGTCATTGGCTTTAAAATGGCAACCGTTTGTCCCGATGCATTGGTAAGGCTATCCAATATGGATAAGGAAGAAGATACTTCCACCAAAAACAAATTAATTTCCATTGGAAGAGTAACGCAGATCGACCGTGAAAACTTTGTGGTCTTTTCGGTATTTGACAACTCAGGAAAATCCATGAAATTTTACTGGCTCACCTCGGCCGAATCCAATATCGACCTCGCCAATAATTACCGCACCCTTATTGAGAACAATGTAAAGATCACCTATTACGCCAAAGAGTTCTTCGATCCTAAAATTGGGGAGTACCGCAACTTTAACGTGATCGAGAAAATAGAGAAAGTTTCCAAATAATTAATTGTAACACTGGTAAATTATTTTTGTCACTTCGGGCGGAGTCGAAAAGTGTTCTGAATAAACCTTCACACTTCGACTCCGCTCAGTGTGACAGAATGGGCCAATAAAAATCCGCGGAAATCTGCCTAATCCGTTCCATCCGTGCTCCCTTTCCCCCTTTGAAGCAAGTGTCCGCCAACTGGCGGACGGGGGATGTTATCATAACCATCTGCGTTCTATAGCTACCAAAAGACAAAAGGTTTCATAAACAGGCCTTAACCCCCTGTTTACAAAACCCTGTCAACAACAAAAAACAAAAATTAACAAAAACTCTTTTCAAAATTACTATTTTATGTAGTATATTCGTGCTATAAATTGTAGCAATTTGAAATCATGAGCAAAATATTCAGTAATTTAAAATTCCTGCGCCTTCAAAGAGGCTTGTCGCAGGAGCAAATGGCAGAAAGTTTGGGCATTACCCGTTCACGCCTTGGCGCTTACGAAGAAAACCGTAACGAACCCTCTATTGATCTTTTAATTACGATCTCCGATTTTTTTCACATTGCCGTAGATGCATTGGTGCGGGGCGATCTCACCAAAACCAACCTCGATGGCTTAATGAAAGTTGGCAAGAACCGCATGCTCTTCCCGGTGGTTATTGACGAAGATGGCCGCGATGCCGTGGAGTTGGTGCCATTAAAAGCCAGTGCCGGCTACCTGCGCGGCTATGCCGACCCTGAATACATGGAGCGCTTACCGCGCATGAAACTGCCTTTCCTGCCTTCGGGCAAGCACCGCGCTTTCCCAATTAAGGGCGACAGTATGCCGCCAATTAAAGAAGGCTCTTTTGTGGTAGCCAAATACCTCGACCGTATTGAAGACATTAAGAACGGGCAAACCTATATTGTGGTCACTAAAGACGATGGCATTTCTTACAAACGTATCTTTAATGTCAACACCAAAAAAGGTTTCATGGAATGCCACTCCGATAATAAAATGTATCCGCCATTCAATGTGAATTTAAAAGATGTGCTCGAAGTGTGGGAATACACCTGCTGCATTAACATGGGCGATTACCGCGAAGAAGAACTCAACGTGGGCAGCATCATGAGCATGCTCCGCAACCTGCAGGTAGAAATGGAAGTGATTAAAAAGCAAGGGAAGAAAGCGGTTTCTTAAAATAATCTTTTATAATTTGAAGTCCGTTGGGTTAGTTGTGAGGATTCTTTATATAAACATAATTTATAAATGATATATTGACAATATGTATTTAGGCAATGACCTTCCAATGGATTATGGACATTTTCAACAGTTGGCAAGACTTCAATATGGAAATATCAACGACTACATAAAACAACTTAAAACGTTTCTTGAAGAAAAAGCAGAACAGGCCAATAAAGCTTCGCAAGAAGGTGACGTTATTAGTTCAATCGAGATTACAGATGAACATATGAAGGGCTTAATTAATGATTTAGTCAAGTGGTCTGACGTTAACTCAAAACAATTCATTTATAATGCATTATTCATCAAGACAAATTCATTTATTGAATGGGGCTTAATTGAATGCTGTAGACTTGCAGCAATATATACTGGTGACAGATTTATTGACTACAATAATGGTCGAGGCATTGATAAGGCAAAGAACTATCTACAAGAAAAATTAGACATTTCAATAAATGGCGGCAAAGAATGGAGTCGGTTTAAGGTAAATCAAGACGTAAGAAATATTATCGTGCACAATGGGGCTAACATTATTGTTGATTACACAAAAGATGTCAAAGAGCAGCCACTTTATAAAACCGTCGTAACCAATAAAAAAGTATTTTATCTGACAGAAACTGGTTTCGTATACATAATTGACATGGAGTACATACAAGATAGCCACAATTGGTCAATAGACTTTGTACAGCAGACATTAGACGCAGTAGCCAATGAGCTTAAAAAAAGAGGAATTCCTTGGTACTAAAATGAGATGTATGACTACAAAAGGGTAAACTGTTTTTGAGTTAACTGGAATTTTATAGTAAATGAATTTTATAACCGATAAAAACGAAAAGTATATCCTTATCTCTAAGCAGAGTGATTTGGATGAATTAATCAATCGATTTGTACAACAAGAGCTATTTGCGTATCAATTTAGATTTTCTGAAAGAGAGTACTTCATTGGCTTGCTTAAAGCATTAAAAATTAGTTACGAAGATTTTACAGAAAAATATTTCTACGTTGATAATACTCGAAAACTTCACATCTCTGAAAGTGAATTCGGTTATGTCTGGATCAGTACTTACGGTTTAGTTGCAAAAAACAAAGCAACCACGAATCGCGCTGTTAACTCGTGTGTGAATCAGTACACCGTGGTGAAACTCCTATTAGAAAAAGCGATTGCAACTGTTCAAAATGAAAAAATATATGACGTAGACTCTTACGGCTTCGGATATTTAAGTACGCTTTCACCTACATTATTTCACAATCTGATATTTTATGTTGAAGTGTTTTGTAAAGCTTACCTTTCACTAACTGGCGTTGAGATTAAGCACACGCATAAATTATCATTGATCTACCAAAAAACGGTAGAAACGATGATAGGTAAAAATCATAGTAACTCGATGTTTCAAGTTCTAATATTGGATCAACTTTATAAGTTAGTTGCCCATGTTGGCAGTATTCCTGGTGACTTCAAAGAACAATTTATTAAGTATGATGATAATCCCTTGGATGACACAACTATCATATTTCAGCTAGACGATCTCATTGAAATGATGAATGTGATCGAAATATCTAATGACTTTATTAATGATTATTTTTGCCTAGGAACAAAAACATACTTTCTCAAATCAGGATTTTATCAAAAATTGTTGGATAAAGCCGAAACCGAAGAGAAAAAGAAAAAAATAAAAGCCATGTATTCCCATCTCTGCGACAATAATCTAAAATCCTAAATTTAGGATTGACGGCAAAAGCCCCCGCTTCGCTGCATTTGTAATGCTGCGGCAAACAATGCAGACAATCCCTTTGCAAAAGCCAGGTAAACATTTATCTTTATAGGAACCTTTAGGTAAATAATGTTTCAAATCAAACCCTTGCTTAGCACAAAAACGTTATAACTAAGCCGCTGGAAAGACGAAATGAAAACGACATTTTATATATCTATTTTATTACTCGCCTTGACAAATTGCGGTGTTAAGACCTCAGACAAAAATACATTCTGTGCATGTTGCGACAAGACCTATACAAATGTTGACGATGCGCTAAAATGCCTGAACACAACCGTCGACGGTAACGGGACAACCGCAGACGAAAGACTCATACTTATTGCGTACGCAAACAAAGACCTCGAAACAAATCAAAAGTTGGGCTGGGGCATTATCAAAGACCAGGACATAGTTAAAACCGCAAAAAGAAATTATGCTTTAGTAATTTTAGACGCCGATCAATACAAAATACTCAACGATTCATGTACTAATGATAAACACGAAGACTTGAAAAAATATAAGGGTAAAACATTTTTTATAATTGCAAACCGAGCATTGTGCGTGTTTGGCCACTGGACACTTGACGACAAGAAAGACGACATAATTTATAGACTTGAAATTGGTAATGGACCATAGGAGCTTAACTATTCCTAAACCATCAATTTAGCTTCAAATTATGCAAAACACATTATGAAACCTTTTTTTATCATATTATTACTCATACTTATAAATAAGCCCGCCTGTGTGTTCGGACAAGCAAAAAACAAACTGGATTCAATCAAAAACAAACTGGACTCACTTAAATTGACACCATGTATTATGGCATTTGATAGTGCATACAGGCAAGTAGAGAATGGCAAATACTATTATACAATTATGGGAACAATAAAAGGAAGTGGATTTGACGGTTTTTACTACAGTTATATGAAGCAAAAATATAATGTAACAATTCGGGGACTGTGTACAGGGACAGAATCCGAAATAGAGGCCTGTTATGTTTCTGAAGCAAACCGTTTGGTTGAGGAAAAATATGGAAAAGATTTCCTTCGCCAAACTCGTGAAGAAGCAAGATCTTTGTACAAAAAATAAACACCCGCTCGCAGCTCCCGATAGCTATCGGGATATAATGCTGCGGCAAACAATACAGACAATCCCTTTGCAAAAGTCCGGTAAAACTTTATCTTTATAGGAACCTTTCGGCAAACAATGTTTCAACTAAAACAACACACCATAGGCTTACTGGCATTCTTTTGCGTACAGGCCTTCGCCCAAAAACCGGCTTTTGACCTTACTATCCACGCCCGCGTCGACACCTCAAAACAAGAAACAAAAGAAATTGTTAACCTGTGGGTAAACTATTTATCTTCAAAACCCGACAGCATTTATGGCAATCCATACTGGAACGAAGAAGAAAAAAAGAAATACCATGATGTTGATTTTACCCGGCCTTTCCTATATCAATTTCCATCTGCCCAACTTTTAAATTATTACAAACCCACAATCTTATCAGTCGAAAAAGAAGATGACCATTATGCCATAAAAACACTCTTTAGTGCCGACGGGCTGGATGGCATTTACAGAAGATCGAACCCCTGGTGCATTACAAAATTGTATGCCATAAAGGAAAATAATCAATGGAAATTAAAAAATGCTTTACCCATACTCACGCGGGATTGGAAGAGAACCACGATCGGAAAAATAACCTTCATCTATCCACCCGAACATCCGTTCAACGAAACATTAGCAAAAAAGGCAAATACGTTTTGTGACAGCATCACGTCAAAATTTCAATTTACCGATTGGAAACCCTTTGACTTTTATATCACAAAAAGTGCGGATGAATTAGGAAAACTTCTTGGCTTTGACTTCTACTTCGCCGGCATCACCACAGGAACCGGAATGAATGACAGAAGGATTTTATTAAGTGGTGTCGATTCCGAATGGTACCCCCACGAGTTTGTTCATTTGATTGTTCCCAAATTCGACAGGCATTGGATGGTTGAAGAAGGTATGGCAACATGGGTTAGCGGAAGGCCACGATGGGACATGACATTTGAAGAAGGAACAAAAATACTTTCACAGGCACTATCCAAAAACGACACCATTACATTTAAGGACATTGTGCATAAAAAATGGGGGGCGCAAAATGCTTCACTTTATTTTTATTCAACCGGAGCAATCCTTTGCAAATTAGTTTATGAGAAAGGTGGAATACCGGCAATAAAAAAACTATTAATGACTCCACCTGACGATGATACCTTAATTCAAACCATTTGCGAACTTGTAAAAATTAAGCCCACGGATTTCGACAGGTTCTTGCGGACAGAACTATTGAAATATACAAAATAAACCTGGCAAGCAATGTTTTTACTTTATAGATACATTTTCAATTCAATTTATGACTTCTATCATAAGCGTGCATCTGCTGCTGGTGCAACAACCTTATCAATTATCGCATTATTACAGCTCACAACTGTATATTTGCTTTACATACTTCCGCAAAGGCTTCATGGTAAGCATTGGACAATAACCAATAGTGACAAATTAATGGTTGTTGGGGTTTTATTAACTGTTATACTAATGAATTACTTTTATTTTTATAAAATTCATTCACCTGCACTTATTGACAAAGAAATGAAAAGCCTTTCTAAAAAAACAACAACTAATTTACAGCTATTTGCCTGGTTACATTTCATTTTGACAATTACACTATTTACGTTTATTGCTAATCTTCCATAATGCGTTGTTTTGCCATTTATTCCTAAGTCACTGCACACGTTAGTAATAGTGAGGCTGGCGTGAACGAACGGTGTAAAATCCTTTTTTTCACTCCGTTTCCTGGGCAGGCATGCGAGCAAAAAAAATGGATTTGGCGTTCGTGCTTGACTTTTTTGTTTCTCTGCACACATGCCGGCTCAATTGTGTGCTACACAATTGCCCTCATCAAGGAAAAAAAAAGTAAAAAAAACATAAAGTCAGCGGGCCTTTATCTGAAGCCACTTCGAATATGCGCGGACCAGCTGGCGGGCGGGGGATGTATTTATTTCCACTTTGTAAAAGTCTACTAATCGTTTATCTTTGTCCTGAGTGCTATTGATATTTTTTTTAAATCTACTCATTGTTTCACGCTAAAATGTAGGCAACTTTATGGCAATAATATTAAGATTAATAGGTCTGGCTTTAATCATATTCATGTCGCCCAGTTGTCTCGGACAAACTAAGCTAAATAGCGAATTTCATTTAAATTATAAGAACAAGACTAAAACCATTCGTTCAAATAAAGAGATAAGAGTATTTTCTTATTGGCATAAGAACTCTGATACGCTCGAAGTCGAAATACATCCACAATCAGATTCGGCATTTATTGTTTCAAAGGACACATTTGCAGTCCGGCCAGCGGCTTTATTCCTTCAACGATATATTGCCAGAAGCAGTACAGATAATACATCGCCCTTCTATCGCTTAAACACCGCTTACGTGATTAAATTACCAATATCCGACATTTACAAAATTAAGGTGTCAAGAGAGGGAATTCAATGGTCTACATTTATTGTTGGCTATCTGGCATTGACATCCGCAGTAATTGTTGCTCCAATAGTATCAATTGACAAAAAATTTAATTTTGACCGGTATAAAAAAGTAGCAGGCTATTCACTTCTTACTGCGGCTACTGCTTTGACTATTAACTTATCTTTTGGGTACAAGAAATATTATTTGAAAAAGCACAAAAACAAAAAGATCTGGACACTTAGCTAAAAATTAATGCTTGGCAGAGTTTTATCAGAAAAGCAACTATAAAAGCGTTTCAAAAATCGGCAGATAAATGACAAACAGTACACACATCATACAAACATTAATTTCTCAAACCGACTTAAATTGGTTTGATAGTATTTGCAGTCTGCTTAAAAAAGACGCAAACCCTACAACTCACAAATTAGAAGCTATAATTGGAACGGAAAAACCAAATCCTAAGAATGAAATCAGGGGTTCAAAATTCTTAGATCCATTCGATAAAAGATTCCGTAAGGCATTTATCAATCCATATTTGACAAGCAATCAGCCAGACCAGGCATTGGACTATTTGGGCTTTTGGGGCGACACTTTTAAGATCAAAATTGGTGACATTCATGAGCGGTTTAAAGACTATAAAACCGAAACCAACATTTATGATGGTGGAACACAAATACTCTTCTATCCTGTTTCCAATGAGTACGAGTTTACAGCTATAGATTGCTGGACAGGCCAGGAAAAGTACGAGATCAGTAATTTATTTGACATAGAGGTTAATAATGTGGAATTTAAATTTGGTAACCGTTCAACTCAAAAGCGTTTATGGTGGCAGAAAATTTTCGGTTTCAAAAAACGTTAATCGTAACCTCCCCCGCTCAGCTGTATTCGTCATACTGCCCTATCGAATTTCCGTTTTTTGTAAATATCTAAAAAACTCTAGCTTTGCTAAAGCGCATGACTAAGAAAAGGAAAAAACAAAAGATCCCACTTCCAAAGGTTACACTTCACAAACTCGATTGGTTGGAGTGGCTCTCCATAGGGCTTTGTATTTGGTTTTGGTTTTATCCCCATCCCTATAAGCTTGCTTTCACCATTGTGCTGGCGCTTCCCATTATCGGGCTTGTTCTCAATGGCTTGTCACGGCCAAGTTTGGCCTCATTGGTATCAATAAGCAACCAAAACGGCAAAAACGATTATGACCTGGCAGATTTCCTGGAGTTTCCGGGGCTTGTTATCCTCATACGCGTTTTAATCGACTATGAGTTTGAAAGTTTTTACAGCATCATCAAAGTTGGCACCGTGGGCTTTATTATTTTACTTTTAATAGTAAGCGCCACACACAAGCTTGTTGAGAGCTCTCATAAAAACAAAAAACTCGTTTACTTTACTGTTATCGGTAACATTGCCATTTACAGTTACGCTGCAACGTATGGCGTAAATTGCGTGTATGATAGTTCCGAACCAAAAGTATACCACTCAAAAGTAATTGACAAATCAATCAGCAGGGGACGGAGGCACACAAGCTATTATTTAACGGTTCAGCCATGGGGGCATCACCATGATCCTGAAAACATATCGGTTGCACCAACGCAATACTATTCAACCGAAATTGGGCAAACAGTTGCTATCGACTACAAACAAGGATTACTTGGAATACCCTGGTATTATGTTGAATAAATTGAACTTGCTCGTTCCAAAAAGCAACTAACAGGTTGTACTCCCGGCATGAAGTTAAAGTTTTGCAATTGCTCCGAAACATAGTATCTTTAATTTATATTCTCTAGCCATTTCAGTTCTTGTGATGAGAGCTGGATTGGCAAATGCCCTGGAAAATGAAAAAGATACTTAAAATTATTCTCCACTTAATCATTACAAATTATTGTTACGGGCAAGGATATTTTAATCAGTGGTATTTTGGCGATGGGGCAAGCATGCATTTTAACAGCGGGGCGCCGGTTGTTACAAACAATGGCAGTTTGCATACGGCAGAAGGATGTGCAACAGTTTCCGATTTTAACGGGAATTTGCTTTTTTATACCGATGGCAGCAAGATCTGGAACCGGAACCATATACAAATGCCAAACGGGATTGGCTTAATGGGAAATAATTCAACGACACAATCCGCCTTAATAGTTCCTATGCCCGGCGACAGTTTAAAATACTACGTCTTTACAATGCAGGAATGGCAGGCAAGTGGCGATCTAAGGTATTCTATTGTCGACATGAGCTTAAACGGTGGTTACGGAGATATTGCGATGCCTGCAAAAAACATTTTACTGGGCACCACATTTACCGAAAAACTGGTGGCCGTTGGTGGTACCTGCGAGGTGTGGGTGTTGTGTCACAAAAGAGGAAATAACAATTTTTATGCGTTCCCTGTAAATGGCTCAGGCGTTGGCAGTCCGGTTATTTCAGGCATAGGCTCAGTTCATTCCACCACTACCAGTCCTAATGGTTTAACCGGTAGCATGAAAGTTTCTCCAAACGGGTCCAAAATTGGCTTAGCAACGCTCGATGGCCTGTTGGAAGTACTTGATTTCAATATAGCGACAGGCACTGTAAGCAATCCGGTAAAACTCCCCATTACTCCCAATTTTGAAGGATATAGCGTTGTTTTTTCGCCCGATAATTCCAAAGTATATTTTACCGAAGGCAATGGTAGTGGCTCGCCCGGCGTAAAAATTTTTCAGTATAATTTATCCAGCGGTATTCCTGCAAGCATTATAAGCTCTAAAACATACATTGCAAGCGCCGCCATGCCCCTGTTTATTGTTAGCGACATGCAACGCGGGCCCGACAATAAAATATACATCACGCGCCAGGGAACAAATTTTTTGGATGCGATCAACTCGCCCAATAACCTTGGCCTGGCCTGCAATTATATGGCTAACGCGGTAAATATTGGCGGCAACAAGGTCTCCTCCGGACTCCCCAATGCCATCGTTAAACTCTCACATTCATTTGGTGTAAATCTGGGGACGGACACATCACTTTGCCAGGGACAATCCCTGACCTTAAACAACAACTCTGCAACTTCCTATACATGGTCAAATGGCGCCCTTAGCCCATCCATTACAGTTACCGGCCCAGGCAATTATTGGCTACAGGCAACAGATGGCCAATGCAGTGGCAGTGATTCTATTCGCGTTACCTATCAGTCCTATCCTAACATCAATTTAGGGAACGATTCAACACTTTGCCAGGGACAATCTTTAATTTTACATGGCCCTGCCGCATCTTCGTATGCATGGTCAAATGGGGCTGCTACACCATCCCTTACAGTTAATAATCCAGGTACTTATTGGTTAACGGCTGCAAACGGCAAGTGTGCCGACAGGGATTCCATTAGCATTACCTACAATGCTTATCCTCATGTTAATGTAGGAAACGACTCGATACTTTGCCAGGGACAATCACTTGTTTTAAATGGAAGTACTGCATCTTCCTACACATGGTCAAACGGGGCTACTACCCCATCCATTACAGTTTATAATACCGGCACTTACTCGCTAATTGCTGCAAACGGCCGGTGTACCGACAGGGATTCTGTTAGCATTATCTTCAACGATTATCCTGATATTAATTTTGGAAACGACACTTCTCTTTGCTTTGGTCAATCACTGGCGTTAATGGCTTCCGCATCTTCCTACACATGGTCGAACGGGAGCGGAAATGCATCAATTACCGTTTCCGATCCCGGAACGTATTGGTTAATGGCATCAAACGCGCCATGCACCGCCCATGATTCCATAAACATTGTTTTCGATTCTTCCTGTGAAATAGAAATTGAAATGCCAAATGTATTTACACCTAATCATGATGGTGCCAATGATATTTTTAAACCTTCAAAATTCAATAACATCTTAAACTCAGAAATGCTTATTTATAACCGTTGGGGTGAGCAACTGTTTCAAACAAAAGATGTTTTAAAAGGCTGGAATGGTTCTTATCATAATATCCTTTGCCCGGCAGGAACTTACTATTGGATTTTAAAATACGATACCATTTTAAAAGAAAGCAAAACACTCTCCGGTTTCTTAACCTTATTGCAATAAACAAATCACATCAGGAGAAAAAGATGGATCCTCAATAATCTTTTTATAAATCAAAAGCCAAACGAATTGTTTGGCTTTTGATTGGATTAAATTCAATACCATTATTTCGGTTTTCGCTCCGATGAGATCACCTCAGGTTTTTGTTCCGTTCTTTCCGCTTTATTTTCGGCAGGCACCTCCGTGATAACCGGGTTGCGCGTACCTGAAACCAAAGTAGCGGTAGTACTTGCCGGAACAGGAGGAACAGGATCATTCACTTCTTTTAGTTGCGGGTTCTTTTGAGATGAAACCGTTTGCGCGCTTGCAGAATAACTACAAACCACGCTAAAAAACAATAGTGATATAATAACTTTCATAATGTTCTTAGTTTACAATTAAAATTGATAATTCTCCCGGGTTCACATCTAAGGAAGCATTTCCACCAATATCTACAGGCGAGGTCCCCGCAGACCTCAGCGTTCTAAGGTCAATCGTATGAGTACCTGCCGGTAAGGTAATCATTGTATTGATAGCGCCAAGGTCAAAACCGTTACTTACTGAAGAGTTAACTACCGAAAAACGGTTCCAGCCACCATTAGGTAAAAATGCACCATTCACATAAATCACCATGTCTACATTGGCATAATTACCACTTCCTGTCAGGGTAGTACGTCCGCCTATGGTTGCCCAGATGATTACAGTAGCAGGAGCTGCGAGGTTAAATGTTTGTGTTAATCCCGGTTGTACAACGGCTCCTGTACCTGTAACGGCAAGCCTGCCCGAAGTACCATACACATGGTATTTTTGAATAACCCCTGAAGGGCCTTGCGGACCAGTTGCTCCGGTTGCACCGTTTGCTCCTGCTGCTCCCGCAGGGCCAATTGGGCCTGTAGCTCCGGCTGCTCCCGCAGGGCCGGTTGCACCGGCAGGACCTGTTGCTCCCGTAGCGCCTGCTGCACCCTGGCAATCCAATGAGTTAAAAGAACCATCACTGTTTGTATCTTCCGAAGGATCGTTTGTACCATTTCCATTTGTATCCCAGCAATTGATCCCATTCGTACCGTTGGTTCCGGCAGTACCGGTTCCTCCGCAATCTATGGTGTTAAACGATCCGTCACCATTTGTATCTTCAGACGGGTCGTTGATCCCGTTTCCATTCGTATCCCAACAATTGATCCCGTTGGTTCCATTAGTACCACTTGCACCCGCAGGGCCTGTTGCTCCGGCTGCGCCAGCGGCTCCGGCAGCACCCTGGCAATCCAGTGTGTTAAAAGAACCATCGCTATTTGTATCTTCCGAAGGATCGTTAGTCCCATTTCCATTCGTATCCCAGCAATTCACGCCATTGGTTCCATTGCTCCCATTTGCACCAGCAGGGCCCGTTGCTCCGGCAGCACCTGTAGCCCCTGTTGCGCCTGCCGCGCCAGCTGCGCCCTGACAATCCAGCGAATTAAAAGAACCATCACCGTTCGTATCTTCCGAAGGATCATTGGTTCCATTGCCATTCGTGTCCCAACAACTGGTACCATTGGTTCCGTTAGTTCCGTTTGCACCTGCAGGGCCTGCAGGTCCCACAGGGCCTGTTGCTGCCGAACATAAGTTTTTCCATGCCGCTATGGTTGCTTCGTAAAAGAAAAAACAATCCGCGTCAATATCATACACCATTAAACCTTCGGTAGGTGCAGCAATTGCCAAACGTTGAGCAGTAGTCATCCTTGGAACCAAAACACCCTGTGTGGTGGATTGCATTTCTAATATCGAATTAGAATTAGGCGTAGTCGTACCGATACCCACATTATTTTGAGCTGTAACCGAATTGCATACAGCAATGGCACTTAACGCAAGCAAATAAAAGATTTTGTTTTTCATAATTTCAGGTTTATGGTAAGTTAATTGAATACGGATACATTACCGTGGAACTCTAATTGTTTGGTTGATCGTGTTACATTTAAAATATAAAAATAAACCCCGTTTGGAACAGGGTTGCCGTTCAGCTTCCCATCCCAGTGATCGAGGGCATTTGTTGTTGCAAAAACTTTGGTACCCCAACGATTCCAGATGGTAAGCTCATAACTTTTTAAGCCCTGCGTTTTAATCGTAAACAAATCGTTTACACCATCGCCATTAGGCGTAATCACATTAGGAACTACAATCTCATCCACAATCTCAATGAGTTGATAAGCCACACCATTACAGCCCGAAGCGTTAGCAACACTTAATAACAGGGTATAGGTGCCTGGGCCAGGATAGGTATGAAAAGGATTTTGTTCAGCTGAAGTGCCGCCGTCGCCAAAATTCCAGGCCCATTGTGTAGCGCCGGCTGTTTGATCGTTAAAGGAAACATCGTTCAGGTCATCCTCGTGCGAAAAAACAATGGTTGGTGGCGGAACGATGGTAGGAACGCAGTATCCCGGAAGAGAGTTGCAGCCCCCGGTACCTATGGCAATAGCCGATACGGAATCGGCCCCCGTTGTCCAGCTTGCACTTACCGTGGATGTTCCCTGCCCACTTATAATTGTACCATTGGAAGGGAAGGTCCATTGATAAGATGAACTGCTTCCTGTTAAGGTGAAAATATTATTGTTGGAATTTTCACAAATAGAAGGACAATTGATCACAGGCGTTTGAGGACGAACATTGGTAAGGATGTAAGGATCGCCCGGGTTCACAAAGTTCCAGGCGCTTCGCGTTCTGGTGTTAAAAGTGCCTGCTGTACCCGAGCCTAAAGCAACCATGTCGTTCCATCGGGTGTTTACCAGCTGCCACTGTCCCATGCCCGACCAATCGCCATCAGCCGCTATGTTATAAAATAAGCGCACATCTGTTGAGGAGTTTCCCGCCACACGATTAATGGAATGAAAAAAATTAGCGTTCAAATCGCACTCATTACCATCTGTCGAAGCCCTGTTAAAACCCTGTGTCGTAGCGTCGGCATTATTCAATCGTGCTACATATGTATTAGCGTTCGAATTGGTTGGAGTTAGTTCAACCGGACGGTAACGCAAGGTCCCTGTACTCGAACCTGTAGGAAACAGATAAGTAGAACTGGAATTAGTTTCGCGCGAAAACATTCCCGGGTTTACACTGCTCACAAAACCTTCGCTGCCCGGAGTGGTATTATTACTTACCGCAGTAGCCGCTGTATTTAAAACATAAAATGTTTGCGTTTGTGTTTCCAGCTCCCTGTTATTAATGGTAAGAGCCCCTGAAGTTCCCGTTTTAGCGTCTACGCCCGAAAGCGTTTTTTTACGGTTAATGCCGGTTCCGGAGCCTAATAGCTCAAGGTTATTAAAGGTAGTTGCGGTACTATTATTACTGGTGATAAATTGCTGGGTATTGCCATTTAATCTCACATTGGAATTTCCCGCGCTAAAGTTTGCACTGTTGATCCAGTCCTGCTCAACCTCATAGGTTCCGTTTCCCGATACATTACTGCTATTCTCCATATTAAAAGAACCGGCAAGCGGAAGCGTGGAATTTTTTGTAGTGGTAACAGTTCCGTTATTTGAAAACGCTGAGGCATTGGAAACGTTTATTCCACCGTTTGCCCAAACAACAGCGCCCGAACTGATACTCACCGTTGCACCGTTCGAATACACTATTTGCGCTTCTGACAATAAGGGCGTAAACAAAGTACCAATAAATAAGAAATGGATTGTTTTCATATTGGTAATGGATGAAGTTTAACCTAAGTTATAACTTTTTTGAAAAAATCCAAGAAAAATCCAGAATTTTAACAGCGATGAATTAGTGAATAGCTGCTTTGATTGATTAAACTATTGCTTTTTTATTAGCCGATTCAGGGAATAGATTAAAGCCCCAGTTCTTTTACTGCTTTTTGCATCACTGTTTTATCAAAGCCGCTCTTCTCAAAAAAACCGAACTCCATGTTTAGCGCCTCTTTGGGTGATGGCCCACCTGGCAACTGCACAAGGCACTCTTTGTAGAGCTTAATTGCTTTTTCGTATTCTCCGGTAAACAAATAACAATGTCCGAGGTTCCGTTTTGCCGTTACATCATCCGGTTTAAGTTCCAGTACGCGCGTAAAACAGCTCATCGCTTTGTTGTAGCGTTTGCTTTCGAGCAAGTGCCAGCCAAACAGGCTCATTTGTCCTTCATTAACCTTTACCGTATCCAGGTTGTTTACCTTTATGGCAGGAGGGTATACCGTTTCCTTCACTTTTCTTGCATAGCCGGTAACCGTTCCCGAAGCATTGGTGATGAAAGATTTTTCGGCGGTGAACTCAACATTCACAAAATCTTTTTCCGAGGTAAAATACATTTTACAATTTTGGCCCGCTGTCCAAAAATATAAGCCGTCCGCTTCTTTGGTGATCTCTGCTATATCTCCGTCATATATGTAGATCCCAGGATATTTTTGCGCGATCGCCTCAGGCAATTTTACAGGATCAATGCTTAGCGGTTTATCAAAACCACCCCAGTTATACACCGAGGCTACACTATTCAATAATTCCAGGATGATGGTACCATCATCCGAATTCACACAGATGGCAACTCCGTCTCCACCTTCTACCGTTCCGTAATACAATCCCCTGTAACCTTCGTTGGCAGCATCATGAAAAAAATACTTGACACCTTTACGCTCATCTGTAAAAACACCCATGGCAACAGACTTGTCAATATAGGGCGTTAAATGCAAGCCTGCCATTTCCCGGTTCAACACTTTTGATGAACTACCCTGGTAGGCCTTTTGTAGTTCAATCATATAGCGGCACAGGTCGCTTGGCGTGGTCCATAATCCCAGGGGCGCTTGTTCGGGATACACATGAAATGTAGCTTTTACTTCTGCTCCCTCCTTGGTATAACCCCTGGCTATTTTTTTTAATTGATCTCCTGCCGGCGGTGCAGCCGAAAAATAACTGTGCACCATGCCTAGTGGTTTCAAAACGCTATCGCGCATAAATGTTTCATACCTCTGCCCGGTTACATCAGTAATCATCAACTGCGAAATGATCGTTCCTCCTCCCGAGTACTGAAACCTTAACCCAGGTTCAAACAAGGACCGTACAGCCGGTGTATTGGCAGGCGCTTTACCATCCAGAATCTCAGGCACAGTGGGAATTTTTGCTTTTGGATCGTAGCCCGGAAAACCACCATATACCGATAAACCGGCTGTATGGCTCAGCAAATTGGCCAGGCTGATCTTCTTCCTTTTGGAAAGACTATCGTAAGGAAATTTCCACGAGCTTAAATACTCATTAATATCTTTATACAAATCCAGTTGATGATCCTGCACCAACCTTAAAGCGCCAACCGCGTTCAGTGATTTACTAATAGAGCCGGGCTTAAAGAGCGTTTCGGTAGTCACAGGTCGCTTTTCGTTTACATCGGCCCAGCCATAACCTTTGGCCCAAATAACCTCGTGATTTTTCACAACAGCTATGCTCAATCCCTTCACCTTAAAATGCGCCATTCTATCCAGGATGTTCGATTCACCAGTTATCTTAAGCCTGCCTGCCAGGTTATTCTCAACCTGCCTTATTTGTTCTTCAACCTCTTTTTTGTGGGTGGTCTGACCCCATATAGACGTGATACCCTGGAACAGGATGATGGTCACGAATAAGGTTTTAAGGTTCATAGCGTTAAATTCCATTTGAATAGATCTCTAAAGTATCGCTTATTTACAATGAAACCTGTTATCAGCTTGTTAATGCTTTGTTAACGACAGGGGCACAGGGGTATCAAACAACCGGCTGTTAGTTAAAAAACCGAAAAAGCCTTTTAACTTAGCCCTATTGGCTCTACATTAGAGATTCAAATCATTGCATTATGAAAAAATTCTTCGCATCAAAAGCATTTAAAGCCATTTGGTCAATAGGCCTGGCGGCATTTTTATTTTATATTACTCCTTCCTGCTTTAGCAAAACAACCATTGCCATTGTACTCGGTATTTTAGTAGTGCTGGTTAATGGATCGGGCTTTATTAATAAGTTTCCCATTATTGTACATATTGCCCGCTTTTTAGTAGGTGGACTCTTCATTTTTTCAGGTTTTATTAAAGCCAACGATCCCCTGGGCTTTAGCTATAAACTCGAAGAATACTTTGAAGTATTTAAAACCGATTCGGGCCTTTCTATTTTTGAAAGCTTTGCACATATTGCCCTGCCTTTGGCTATTTTATTATGCGTGAGCGAAATGGCACTGGGCTTTATGCTGCTGGTTGGTTATAAACGCAACTTAACCCTGGGTTTGCTGTTCACCCAAATTGCCTTCTTTACCTTCTTAACTTTTTATTCGGCTTGCTACAACAAAGTAACCACTTGCGGCTGCTTCGGCGATTTTTTAGTATTAAAGCCATGGACCAGTTTCTGGAAAGATGTGGTGTTAATGGTTCTTATTACCTTGCTTATTTCGGGTAAAGAACAGGTTAATGAACTGTTCTCTTCGCTGGTTACATTGTCCTTAACCGTTATTGCCATTGTGCTCTCCTTTGCATTTCCTATTTATGCCTGGCGTAATTTGCCTCCCCTTGATTTCAGGGCTTATAAGATAGGCGATAACATTAAAGAAAACATGAAACCGGGTGCCGATTATAAACCTGCCGAATATGAATCGGGTTTTATTTATGAAAATTTAAAAACCGGCAAGCAGGAACATTTTAATATGAAAAACTATCCATGGCAGGATACCCTGAACTGGAAATGGGTATCAACGGATAATATCTTAATTCACGATGCCGTTAATCCTCCTAAGATCATGGATTTCTCCATTACCGATTTGAATGGAAACGATATCAAGGACAGCATCCTTAACAACAAGGATTATATGTTCCTGTTAATTTGCTATGACCTTAATAAAACAGAAGAGGATGAAACGCTTCATGCCAAAATAAACGACCTGTACAAGCTGGCCGCTGCCGATCATAAGCAACTACTTGCTTTAACCGCCGGTGATGCCAAGCAAATTGACGATTACAAACACAAACACCAGGCATTATACGATTTTGCCAATGCCGATGGTATTGTATTAAAAACAATGGTTCGTGCCAACCCGGGTTTAATATTAATAAAGGATGGAACAGTCATCATGAACTGGCACCATAACAATTTCCCGACCTACAGCGATGTGAAACAAAAATACATGAAGTAATTTAAGGTTAAATTAATTTTAAAGCTCCGGTTTCACCGGAGCTTTTTTATTGTCTTATAGTTTATATTGTTTACTTTTAGCCACCAACAAATTAAAAAATTATGAAATCATTACAACTCTCTTTGATTGCTTTAGTATTAAGCATCACTTTTGCAAAAGCGCAAAACAATGCCCGTATAATTCCTTACTTCGATAGTAACGATAATAAAAGTTATTACCTGGCCTGGGATATTAAAACAGGAAAATCCATCCAGTACTACTGGGTTGGAAACGAACACAAATGGGCTTCATTCGAGATCAACATACCCGCCCAGCCGGTACCGGGAGCAACAGGCAACATCATGTTCGATGTGTATTTCGACCACCAGGATGGCAAAGCGTATTATATTGCCTGGGACACCAAAACAGGAAAATCGGTACAATATTACTGGAATGGCACCGACCATAAATACGCCGCCTTTGAAATTAATTTACCGGCCGCCCCGCTTCCGGGAAATACCGGGGAAGTAATGATAAAAAGTTACTACGACAGCAAAGATGGTAAAGCCTATTACATTGTATACGATACCAATGGCGGAAAATCAATTCAGTATTACTGGAACGGTTCCGGCCATAAATGGGAAGCTTTTGAAATTAATTTGCCAGCGCAGCCTTTGTTGGGGAAATAGTTTAACCTGTTCGTCATTGCGAGCGATAGCGAAGCAATCTCAAATTCTGTAAAAAACTATGTTTGAGATCGCTTCGTCGTTCCTCCTCGGGATGACTTCTCCTATTCTTATCTCCTGTAATGCTTCTCAATATAAGCAATCGCTTCTTCCTGGGTTAATACCGAAAAGCTGCGGTAACGGTAATGCACGTCAATGATCTCTTCCACAGCGGCATCTGTTACCTCTTTATTCTTCCAGGTATTCAGGTCTTTAATGACCGTTTCAAGGCAGCCTTTTTTATAGGCAATTTGTCCGATGACATGAACCAGGGTGTTACGTACACGCGCTGTTTTATCAAACTGCAATTCTTTGAGCAATGGTAAAATGTCCTGTGGGTGTGTTCTTCCCCGCAATTCAATACCATGGCAGATCTCACGACGGATCTCTTTACTTTCATGATACAAATACTGCTCCGACCATTTTAAAACAGGCTTTGGGTTTTTCTCCCCCATTTTTTTAATGGATCCAATCACCGCGTTTCTTACCGAGTGATGTTCATCAAACAAACCTTTCTCGAAAAAATGCTGAACACTCTTAAAATCTGTTTTACCTATTTCGCCGGCAGCATTGATAACCGTTTGCCGGATGTGAGCTTTGTCTTCTTTTAACAGTTTTTCTAAAACAAAAATGATGGTCTCGTGCAAACCATCATTCTCAATATAAATTCTACCAACCGACAAGTAAGCCGATTTACGGATGTAGGTATCCTCGTCTGAAAAGTATCCAATGGTTTTTACCAGTTTACCTTTCTTTAATTCCGATAAAATATCCGCCTTGATCTGTTCAACCAGTTCTGCACGTTTATCTTTTGGCAGGTCGTAAAAGGCCATGTAATTATATTTATGTCACTTCGAGTAGCATTTGCCCGTTCTTTGCAAATGCATATCGAGAAGTCTAAATCTTAAGTTCTCGATACAGCGCAAAGAGACAGCGCTTACTCGAACTGACAAAGTTTATATTATTTATTCTTTAATTTCTCATATTCCTTCTCTACCGAATCGTGTTTGGTAAACACATAGGCTCCTAAGAAGCTAAAGGCTAAGCCTATTCCCCAGCCCAACATCGGAAATATAGGCCATGGCACTCCCGCTTCTTCTTCCCTGTGATCGGTAAAATACCATAAGCACCAAAACATGGCATTAATGACAATGTAAGTTGCTAAATGCCTTTTGAAACCAACACGTTTTTTTGCCAGTTTCCATAGTTCCCGTTCTCTTTCTGTTTCCATAAAATTTAGTTGTTGAATTGATGATTTATTGAGTTTAATTATAGTCTTTATTTTCTGTCACGTCGAGCGGAGTCGAGACGCTGTATAGTTCTCGACTCCGCTCGAACTGACATTATTTTAACTTCGGTGATAAGTATTCTTTCAAACTTTCCACATATTCATTGAATGCCTTCAAACCTATATCCGTCAATTTACAGGTTGTTTGCGGATAATTGTTCTTAAACGATTTTTCGATTTCTATATAGTTCGCCTCTTTTAATTTTTGCAGCTGCACGCTTAAATTCCCGGCAGTAGAATTGGTTTCTTCTTTGAGGTAAGAGAAATCCGCTTCTTTCACGCCTGCCAATAGCGATACAATGGCCAGCCGCAACTGCGAATGCAATAAGGGATTGAGTTCTTTAAGCGCCATTAATTACTGAACTTTGCTTTTAATAAATGCCCCGGAATAATGTATGATACCAACATGGCCCCGGCAATAAATAATAACTGAATTTGGAACGTTACAAAAAAAGCCACCACCGAAAGAACAAAGCAAATGATACCGCCAATAATGAGCGGACGAAAGCTTAACAAACCACCCGATACAAAGGTGCCGATCCCATAAATTAAAATAAGAATGGGATAAGTGTTCTCCACTCCTAATTTAAACATCATGCTCAGGGTCACCACCATGGCTACTCCCATAGCGCCCCATAAATAACCCATGTAGGTGCTCACATAAGTTTTTATTTTTTCTTTCTTGCTTTGTTTTGCCCCATAAATCATGGAAACAATACCTCCAACCGGCATCAGCAGCCAAACAACAGGTGCCTGTTCTACATTCATTTTCAATAAAACAAAGTGCGCAAGTGCTGCTGCCAGTGCCAGCCAGCCCCACATGATGTAGTAAAAACTATCATCACTGTACTGGCGCTGTGTTTTATTCACCATACTTTGTATAATGCTTAAGCTTTCTGCCGGATTAATGTCTCTTTCTTCCATGTTATTGTTTTGATGTGTTATTTATTTTTTTTAATTCTTTTTCCGCTTCTTCTTTTCCCCAAACCGGGTGCAAACCCGACTCGGGTTTAAATGCCCTGGCTTTTTCAATAGCCAGTTCAAAAACGGGTTTTGCTTTTTTAGTACCGCCACCCAAGGCAGCTGGTGTGTATAAAATAGCTTTGGCTTTTACAAAGTGTGCCCTAGGATTCGCGTCGTTAAGCTTAACCGCATCGTTGGCAAAACGCATGGCCATTAGTCCGTATTTTTGTCCTCTTTGGGCCTGGCTTACTCCAATACGCGCCGCAGCGATCATCGATTTTAAAACAAGGATCTCCGAATTATTTTTACTTAAGGAATCGGCATGGCGGACAAATCGTTCCGCTTTATCGCATAAAGGGTCAATTTCTTTTGCCGGTTTTTCAAAAGCGGCCAACACATTGCATAAACCGGCATAGTAAAAGGGGAGCCATTCTTTTTTTTCTAAAAGCGCTGTACTTTCAAAACCATTGGCAGCCTTTATAAAATCGGCTGCCGATTTAGAGGCTTCAAATAACTGGATGTTCTTTTTCATGTTCTCTTTATAAGCCTGCGAAAAGGCCTGAAAAGAGAAGAATGAGGAAATCATAAGTATGGATAAGGTTCTTTTCACAGCACAAACATAAACTAGTTTATTTTATAAACCAAATTAAATTCCTGGATAAATGTTAAATACAGTCGCGAAACTTTGTAATCATTTAATAACCAATTATTTAATTATTTAAAATTGTTAATAGCTTGTTAATTAAAAAATAAGTAGTACCTTTGCGCCGCAATTAGATTTAATATTTGCATCCAACTATTGTGATCGCGCCTGCGTCGGGCTATAAAATGTTCACAGCTACTGCGGAAATTAAATCTCTTGAGCAGCTAGTATAAACAATTTAATTTAAACAAATGACATTTCAAGAATTAGGCTTGGAGCCAATGCTCCTAAAAGCCGTGACCGAGATGGGCTTCGAAAATCCTACGCCTATCCAAGAACAAACCATTCCCCAGTTGCAGGGAAAATCTACCGACATGGTAGCGCTTGCACAAACCGGAACCGGAAAAACCGCAGCATTTGGCCTGCCTTTATTAACCAAATTAAACTTAAGCGACAGAAATACACAGGCGCTCATTTTAGCGCCAACCCGCGAATTATGTGTACAAATCAGTAAAGACATTATTAACTACTCAAAATTCCTGAACGGATTAAAAGTAACAGCTGTTTACGGTGGCGCTCCCATCATGGGCCAGATCCGCGATTTAAAAGCGGGCTCACAGGTTGTAGTAGCTACACCGGGCCGTTTGGTAGATATTTTAGAGCGTAAAGCTTTGGATCTATCGCATGTAGACATCGTTGTATTAGACGAGGCGGATGAAATGCTGAACATGGGTTTTAAAGATGATTTAGACTTTATTTTAGGGAACACGCCTCCAACCAAAAACACCTGGTTATTCTCGGCTACCATGCCTAAAGAGGTAGAGCGTATTGCCAGCAAATACATGGAGTCGCCTTTGGAAATTTCTGTTGGTAAGAAAAACTCAGGTAACGAAAACATTCAGCACATTTACTACACCGTAAATCAACGCGACCGTTATGCTGCTTTAAAACGCATTGCCGATTTTTACCCGGATATTTTTGGGATCGTTTTCTGCCGTACAAAAGCCGAAACACAGGATGTGGCCGATCAGTTAATTAAAGACGGATACAATGCCGATGCTTTACATGGCGACCTTTCACAGGCGCAGCGTGATTTGGTAATGAAACGTTTCCGTAGCCGTACCTTGCAAATGCTGGTTGCTACCGACGTGGCAGCCCGTGGTATTGATGTGAATAATGTAACACACGTTATTAACTACAATTTACCTGAAGAAGCTGAGAACTACACACACCGTTCGGGCCGTACAGGCCGTGCCGGTAAAACCGGTATTGCCATTGCCATTGTTACTCCACGTGAAGCAGGCAAGATCCGCGATATCGAACGCATCATTCAAAATACGTTTACCAAAGCCAATGTACCTGATGGTGCTGCCGTTTGCGAAAAACAATTGTTTCATTTAGTGAACAAACTGCATAACGTAGAGGTAAAAGATGAGGAAATTGAGAACTACCTTCCAAAAATTTATGACGAATTGAAAGACCTTTCGAAAGAAGAACTCATCAAGCGTTTTATTTCCGAGGAGTTTAACCGTTTTTATGCTTATTACCAAAATTCGCAAGACCTGAACATTGGTAACGAAGGCGGTAACAATGGTAAAACAACCCGTTTCTTTGTGAACATGGGCCAGCTGGACGGTTTCAACCGCAACTCTATTAAAGATTTCCTGGTTGAGATCTCTAACATCCAGGGCCGCATGATCTTTAACATTGATGTAAAAAATTCATTCTCTTTCTTTGAAACTGAAAATAAATTCATGGATCAGTTCCTGGCTTTAAACAAAGCAGGTATTGAATTCAATGGCCGCCCGGTAAGTTTTGAGGTATCAAAAGCAAAAGCTTCAGGCGGATATGGCGAAAAACGCTCTTACGGCGGTGGTTCAAGAGAAGACAGGGGCCGTTCATCATACGGTGGCGGAGAACGCCGTTCGTTTGGTGGCGGAGAACGTAAATCGTACGGTGGTGGCGAAAGCCGCTCGTATGCCGGTGGCGGCGAGCGCCGTTCATCTTACGGAGGAAACAAAGAAGGTGGTGAGCGCAAGTCGTACGGTGCTGGTAAACCAAGAGAGGAACGCTCTTTTGGCGGAAACCGCGAAGGTGCCGAACGCAGAAAACGTTTTTCTAAATAATTTAGTTTTTAACTGATAAAACCAGGGATTGAGGGATGCAAGTATAATATTTTCAGAAAAACCAATACTATTTTTTGTAGGTTAAAAAAAAGATATTATATTTGCGTCCCCATTTTAGGGGAAAACATATTTAAAGAATATAATCACATGTCACGTATTTGTCAATTAACAGGTAAAAAAGCGATGAAAGGGAATAAAGTTTCTTTCTCTAACACTAAAACTCGTCGCCAGTTTAAAGTAAACTTAAAAACTAAAAAGTTTTTTGTACCTGAAACAGGAGAATGGGTTACACTTCGTGTATCTACCTCAGCAATAAAAAATATTAATAAAAAAGGAATTTTTGCTTGTTTAAAGGAAGCTGTAGAAGGCGGAGTTTTAGCTTAATTCAATAAATAACAGAGAAAATGGCAAAGAAAGGTAATAGAATTCAAGTAATTTTAGAGTGCACAGAGCACAAAGACAGTGGTAAACACGGAACTTCCCGTTACATCACCACTAAAAACAAAAAAAATACTCCTGACCGTATTGAGTTAAAAAAATACAACCCGATTTTGAAAAAAATGACGGTTCATAAAGAGATTAAATAATCCATTAAATTAAGAAACAATGGCAAAGAAGGTAGTTGCAACGTTAAAAACAGGTAAAGGAAATAGCTTTACAAAAGTAATTAAAGTAATTAAATCCCCTAAAACAGGTGCTTACGCATTCCGTGAGGAGATCGTTCAAAATGAATTAGTAGCTGATTATTTGAAAAAATAATTTAGTTCAAACTTATATCAAAAGCTTCTTCAGCAATGAAGGAGCTTTTTTGTTTTAAATATGTTTTATTTATAGGAACACAGATGATACGGATTTGACAGATTTTGCGCGGATAAAAATTTATAATGGGAGCGTTGAATAATTGCATCCAATTCATCTGAAAAAATCCGTGTAAATCTGCTTGATCCGTTCTATCCGCGTTCCTATTCTTCAATATACTCTACATCGTAGTCCAATTCATTTTTATATGCACCAATATTTTTAATACATTTGTAGCTACTAAAACGACACTAGAGCATGGGATTTTTCAGTAAATTATTTGGCAAGGAAGAAAAGGAAAGCCTGAATGAAGGTTTGTCGAAAACCAAAGAGAGTTTTTTTGGTAAACTGGCCAAAGCGGTTGCCGGCAAATCAACTGTGGATGCCGATGTACTGGATAACCTGGAAGAAGTACTCATAAGCGGCGATGTTGGCGTAAATACTACTCTGAAGATTATTAAACGCATTGAAGACCGTGTGGCCAAAGATAAATATGTAGGCACCGGCGAATTAAATAATTTACTGAAAGAAGAAGTTGCCGCTTTGCTCACCGAAAATAACTCTACCGATACTGTTTCCTTTGAAATTCCGGTGCTCCCTACCCTGCCAGGCGGCGAAAAAACACCTTACGTCATTATGGTGGTTGGCGTTAACGGCGTGGGCAAAACCACCACTATTGGAAAACTTTCGCACCAGTTCAAAAAAGCCGGTTACAAAGTGATGTTGGGCGCAGCTGATACATTTAGAGCAGCAGCCGTTGACCAGCTCATTATCTGGAGCCAGCGTACGGGGGTAGATATTGTATCGCAGGGCATGAATGCCGACCCGGCCAGCGTGGCCTTTGATACGCTGAGCAGCGCCAAAGCAAAAGGCGCCGATGTGGTAATTATTGATACCGCGGGGCGTTTGCATAACAAAATTAATTTAATGAACGAGCTCACCAAGATAAAGAATGTGATGAAGAAAGTGGTGCCTGATGCGCCGCATGATGTGTTGTTGGTATTGGATGCCAGCACCGGGCAAAATGCCATTGAACAATGCAAACAGTTTACCGCCGCTACCGATGTAAGCGCGCTGGCCCTCACCAAACTGGACGGCACCGCCAAAGGCGGCGTGGTTATTGGCATTTCCGACGAGTTTAAAATTCCGGTGAAATACATTGGCGTAGGCGAAAAAATGGAAGACCTGCAGGTATTTAACCGCACCGAGTTTGTGGACAGTTTGTTTAGCCAGAATTAAAATGAGGTATGCAGCTTTTATAATTTTATTTTTAGCCTTTCTCACAACTTTTTCTCAGCAAGATTCAATTATTGTAAAGGGTACCGTCAAATGTAAAGAGGATGGTAAAACAATTGAAAAAGCCTTTGTACATCTTACGTCATCCCAGGGTCATCGCTACGAATATAAGACAGATAGCTCAGGGGAATACAGGTTTCATTTTAGTTCAGAAACGGTTTTTTCCTGTACTGTATCCATAGGGTCCGATAAACATACAACGGCCAGAAGGTATCGTAATCTTGGTTTTCTGGCAACAAAAGACACGGCTGTTTTTGTGATGCAACAAGGTAAAACATATCTCAAGAATTTTGAGTTAACGGAAGTTCCTTTCTGTGGCCCTATTGCCCGGAATCTTTACTTTAAAAGGAATTCCGCAAGTAGTTGCAATGATTCTTTACACAAAGTTGACTCTCTGATATACGACCGCTATCATACGGTTATTACGGACTTAACAATGTCGTTAAAATACGATCCCGGGTTAATGATAGAAATAGAGGCTCACGCTTCTTCAGGAGAGATAAATCCCAAGAAATTATCTGAATTAAGAGCGCAAACCATTAAAGATGCTCTTGTCGCAAACGGCATTAATCCAAAACGATTAGCCATAAAAGGTTGGGGAAGTACTAAGTTATTGGTGGATGATACGACGATTAATAAAGCCAAAACAAAAGAAGAAAAACTGGCTTTGCATACAAAAAACCAACGTATCTATTACCGCATAACCAGCTGGGATTTTAAAGAATAATTAATCTGTAGATTCTATGAAATTACTTTATTATTTGTTACTAAACTTAGTTTGTTGTTGTATCGTTTCACAAAACAGCCTGGTGACTATAAGCGGTACCGTACTTAGCAACAACACTAAAGAGCCGGTAGAAAATGCCGGCATTTATTTAAAATCATCATCGGGTTTAATGCTGGAAAACAGAACGGATACGTCGGGGAATTATCATTTTGAAATTAAAAACGATACTTCTTCTAACATCGAGCTTTCCTGCCATTCCGACTACTCAACAAAATCGAAAAATTCATCGCGATGTGGCTGGCTCGCCAGTAATGATATAGGGAAGGCAAAATTAAAACCCAACACCAATATCATAAAGGATTTTACGCTGACCAGGGTGAACGATTGCGGCACCGTTCCTTATATCATGTTCTATAAGAACTCAACTAAAAGCTGTAATGACAGCCTGCATAAGGTCAATTCTTCAACATATGAATCATATGACAATGCGATCTCACTATATGAAGACATATTAACCGGAAACCCGACAATAGTTATAGAAATTGCCGGACATGCCTCTTCACTGGAAACAAAACCGGAAGAATTATCATTACAAAGGGCAGAAGCTATTAAAGCAATCTTAGTATCAAGAGGTATTCATAAAGACCGTATTTACACAAAAGGCTGGGGCAATACAAAATTATTGATAACTGATAAGGTGCTGAATGATGCAAAAGCTGCCAGATCAAAAGAAGAAAAACTGGCCCTGCATGCAAAAAATCAACGAGCCATTATCAGAATTTTAAACTGGGATTTTAAACAATAAAACGATCTGTTTTTCGTCATACACTAAACTGATTCAAGTTATGTCTATTAAAACCATGTTACAAAAAACAATACTCTTCTCTTTTCTTTTTATTCTTTTCTTTAACACAAAAGCTCAGGTACCATTTCTGCATTGGGCTAAAGGTGCAGGAAGCAGCTCAAACGATGGTGGAAGAGCCATTGCCGTAGATAAAACAGGCAATATATACACCACCGGGCATTTTGAAGACATAGCAGATTTCGATTCCGGTCCGGGAACATACACACTCAGCTCAAATGGTGTGTTTGATGTCTTTATTTCAAAAACAGATCCGAACGGAAACCTGCTTTGGGTAAAACAAATTGGCGGAAATAATGTTGACGAGGGAATGGCCATTTGTATCGACAAAAAAAATAACATCCTTGTTACCGGCATCTTTTCCGGCACTTGTGACTTTGATCCCGGAGCCGGCACTTTTAACTTATCCGCTGTTTCCTCATCTCCCGACATCTTTATATTAAAACTAAATTCTTCGGGCGATTTTTTATGGGCAAATGCCATGGGAGGTAGTCTTTGGGATACCCCCTACTCCATTGTTACTGACTCTACAGGCCATGTGTATTCAAGTGGCACTTTCCAAAATACAGTTGACTTTGATCCGGGAGCCGGAGTTTATAATTTGACATCAGCAGGACAGGACGATATTTACATTTCCAAGCTCGACAGTTCGGGCAATTTTATTTTCACCAAATCGTTTGGTGGAACATGGATTGAATATAACCCAATGATGGTTTTAGACGCCTCGGAAAATTTATACGTTACAGGTATGTTCCAGGATACAGTTGATTTTGATCCGGGACCGGCTACACTTAATCTCATAACTGCCGGAAATTATGATGGATTCATATTAAAAATGGACCCCAATGGCAATTTAAACTGGGCAAAACGATTCGGCGGAACTAACTGGGATCAGGCGCGCTCAATAGCCATGAGCCCTGCCGGTAATGTTTACCTTGCCGGAGCCTTTATGGGAACGTCTGATCTTGATCCGGGATCGGGTGTTACGACAATGACTGCGATAGGAAACGAACACAACATCTTTGTTTCAAGACTAACGCCAGCCGGCGACCTGGTATGGGCAAAACAAATGCCGGCAACAATAACCAATAATGAACCTTCCATAGCGCTTGGCATTGCCGTTGATGCTAACGAAACGGTTTACACAACGGGCTTATTTCGCGATACGGTTGATTTCGATCCGGGACCAGGCGTCTTTAACCTGGTATCATCAGGACAAAGTGATATTTTTCTTTCCATATTGAGCAGCTCAGGCAATTATTTATGGGCCGGTAAAATGGGGAGTTCGATGGATGACATGGCGTATTCCATTTGCGTAGATAACTCTAATAATGTTTATTCGACCGGCTTTTTTTCACAAACAGTAGATTTCGATCCTTTTAACCCGGTGTATAATTTAGTTTCCAATGGCTACCTGGACATCTACATTCACAAAATGAATACAACTGCCGTTGGTATAGCCGAAACCACAAAAAACGACCTTGCTGCTTTGTATCCCAATCCCTCAAACGGTTTAATGACCGTTCAATTGGCACATCAATCAACCATTCATATCACAAACGCTTTAGGCCAGGAAATTTCAAGCATTGATCTCAATTCAGGCGCACAGGCAATCGATCTTCGCGATCAGCCTTGCGGCATCTATTTCCTGAGAATCGTATCGCCCGATAAGCCTGCGGTCACCAAAAAAATCATCACTCAATAATTTTCGGGTAGCTTATAAGCCTGTATTTAACAGGCTTTTCAATCTTTATTTCTTCAGGGGAATAAAGATTTTTTGTATCTTTCTGTTCGATATAAAATTATAAAAACAGCCTTACTGCAAGCCAGTGGCAAATTGTCTCGCTATGAAATTTTCTCCCCTGAAATTCAATTGTATTATCGCATTTGTATGCCTTATGAGTGTTAGTACCCTCAATGCTCAAAAAAAATATCCCAGCCTGTTATGGGAAATCAGCGGCAATGGCTTAAGCAAGCCATCTTACCTGTATGGCACCATGCATGTAAGCAACAAACTCGTGTATCATTTATCCGATTCGTTTTTTGTAGCCCTCAATAGTGTAAGCACGGTTGGCCTTGAATCCAATCCCGATCAATGGCTCCGCAACATGAAGAACATAGGATTGCTGGAACAATTGAACAATCCGAATACCTACAGCAACAACGATTTTTATAAAGACGCGTTTAAATTTGAAATACCCGATAATAAGAAATATGCCGAGATCCTTGCCAACGACCCGGACATTGTCAACAATCTTTTGTACAGGAATACCACCACTAAAGACGACCAGGAAGAGTCGACCTACATTGACCTGTTCATTTACAAAACAGGTTCCAAGCTCGATAAAAAGATCGTAAGTCTTGAGGACTTTACCAACTCGCTGGTCATGGCCCGCAAAGCTTCTACTCCCGATAACGAAGAAATAAATTATGAGGAAAGACGGAAGATCGATTATTTTAAAATTCAAACCGACATTTCGGATGCATACCGCAATGGCGACCTCGATGCCCTCGACAGCCTGGTACAATTATCCTACACCACTAAAAATTTTCAAAAATACCTCATCGAAGAACGTAATGTGATTATGGCTCGCAGCATTGACTCTGTGAGTAAAACGGGCAGCCTGTTTTCGGGCATTGGCGCGGCGCATTTACCTGGACCCAACGGCGTGATAGAGTTGTTACGAAAAAAGGGTTATAAGGTAAGACCGGTAGCCAACACCTCCACCAAAAAAATGCTGAAGGAAAAAGAAAAGATCGAAGCCATTATTAAAAAAATGCCGGCAACAAAACAATACGCGAAAGATTCACTCTTTACCTTCGAGTTATTTGACGCGCCTATAAACCTGGCTAATTTAAAAGGCCAATCTTTTTATTTGGCTACCGACATGACCAATGGTTCCTATTATACTATTAGCCGCCAAATAACTTACGCGCCGTTTTATAATTATACCGTCGATAAAATGATGATAAAGATTGACAGTTTACTGTATGAAAATATTCCCGGCAAGATCATTTCAAGAAAAGACATTAGCACCAGTTCAGGCTTAAAGGGGCTTGATATTATTAATAAAACCAAACGCGGCGACCTTCAGCGCTACCACATTTACTTTATGGAAAATGAGCTCATTGTATTTAAAATGAGTGGCAAAGCCGATTACATTAAAGGACCGGAAGGAGTGCGTTTTTTCAATTCCATTCAATTCTCTCCTGTAAAAAAAGCCACTAACCTTTCCTATTCACCTCCAACACAGGGCTTTTCGGCAACCATATCGGGCAACTACAATTATGTAAGCAGTAAACGCTCTGGGGTGCAGGGGCTCGCCGAATCGCTATTTGCCTATGACCCTGACAAAAAAATAATCAACGGAGAGATGCAATACTTTTACCATGATTTTAATTACCTGGAAGAGGATACCTTTGAATTGAATGTGCTATGCAGCAGCACCTTGAAGAATTTTGGTTATACTGTTAATACAAAAAGAGAACTGGGAAAAGAACAAAATTTACCCTGCATTAATTTCTCAGGCGAAAACACCAGCCTGAACAAGGTTATGACCGCCAAACTGTTCATTAAAGGCGTGCACTATTACCTTGCTTATACAATCAGCGACAAGAACGCTCCTTCTTCCGATCCGTACTTAAGCTCCTTCAGGCTCACAGATTTTAAACACATTAACGAAATGAAAACCATTACCGACCATAAATACAGCTTTGTGGTAAAGGATGAAATGGTGCCCGAAGACAGGAACTATCTTGACGAAGCCCTGGAAGGCTTTTATGAGAACATTGAAAAAGAGAAGAACAGCAAAAATCACAGTACCGATTTTGACTACCACTCCAAATCAAAAACATACTACTCCCCATCCTCGGGTGAGCACGTAAACATTGATTATGAAAAGTTCAATGATTACGATTACAGGAACCCCGATGAGATTTGGGAAAATGTAAAACGTAATACCAACAACAATGCCTCGTTTATTATTACCAATACTTCCCTCAAAAAAGAAAACGGGATCACTACCTTTGACATGGTGCTAAAAGACACCGCTTGCACCAACATCCTTAAACGAAAATACATCCTGAAAGATGGCTTGCTATTTTGCCTGACCGCCATTTGTGATTCGGTGAACGGCACTACGGGCTGGACAGATAGTTTCCTGAAAAGCTTTACACCCAAAGACACTATTTTTTCGAAACCTTTATTTGAGTTAAAGACAGCCAGCTTATTAAAGAACCTGAGTTCGCCCGACAGCTCATTAAGGTACGCGGCAAAACAATCGCTGGCAGGCAACCTCATCGAAAAAAAATCGGCATCGGTTATCATTGATTATTTAAAAACGCCTGAATTTCTGAAACTTGATGAAGACTCAAGGGCAACCATCCTGGTAAACAGTGGCGATTTGAAAGACGAAAAAATGATCCCCGTATACAAAAACCTGTATGCAACTTACGAAGACAGCAGTTATATGCAGATATGCCTGATAAAAGGGCTGGGCTATTTAAGAACGCAGAGCAGCTATAATACCATTTACGATCTTCTTAAAAATAAAACACCATTAACAGGCGATGAATCAAACATCTCCGATATCATATCGCCTTTATATGATTCACTTGAGCTCTGCTCCGGTTTTTTCCCTGGCTTATTTTCATTATCAACCTTTGAGGAATATAAAAACCCCATGTTCAGGTTATTCTCCGACCTGGTCATCAGGGGCCTGGCGCCTCCTGCAAAGTATGCCGCCAATGTGCCGGTATTGCTTACCGACGCGTCGAATGAGCTGAAGCGCTATAACACCTCGGCAGGCAAATCGTCCAAAACAAATTATGAAGAACAAGCTGAAGAACTGGCAAGGGAAATGGCTGATTATGTAAACGAATCGGTTAATGAAGCCAACACCAAGACAACCAAAAAAACATACCCTTCCTATAGCGCCATGATAGAGAACTATGCCGTGGTGCTGGCGCCTTTTCATGCCACCAACCCCATGGTAAAACAATATTTTGACAAGCTTTTTAAAATAAAGAACGAAAAAAACCTGCTGAACATTTGTTTAATTGCGGTAAGTAATAAAATTGCGGTAAATGATACTGTTTGGAAGTTTTTCAGCAATAACAAAAAAACAAAACTGAAATTGTATAACGAGCTGAAAAAATTAAACATGCTCGATAAGTTTGATAAAACAGCCATTTCGCAGGAAGAGTTTTGCAAAACCAAAATAGAAACCGATATTGAAATGACCAATTACAATTACGGTGAAGACAACAGCGCCCTGATTCAAAAAACAAAAGCCGATAGTATTTATTTCCTGAAAAAAGAACCGGTTAAGAACAAAACACAGGACGGCAACTTATACTTTTTTGAAAGGGTTGACGCCAAAGCAAAAACAAAAAGCCTGGCTTATGTGTTTGTACCAAATAAGAACGAGGTTACCACTAACCTTGAAGTAATAGACACCAGGTATGTAACCGAGATAGGCAAAAAAACAGAAGAATCGATTGAGGCCATTTGCGCCGATTTTTACTACAGAGGACGCAACCGGTACATACTTCAATACATACCTGGTGGTTACACTAACAACTATGATGAATAACCACACATTAACTCACACAAAAGGACAGCTAAAGCTGTCCTTTTTTTCACCCTCACACACTAACTAAATAAAAATCTTAATCCTTCACAAATTTTATATTCCGGTTTCCTGAAGGAGAGGAAACAGTTAAATAATAAAACCCAGTGGCAAAATTCCGGGTATTTATGCTTATGTTGTTTGAGCCAATGCTTGTTTCAAGATCATTGGTATAGATTGCTTTACCCAGATTATCATAAACGCTGATTCTTGCTTTTTCGCCTAAGCCCGAAGTAAAATTAACCGACAATTCGTTTGTAACAGGATTTGGGTACACCGCCAGGTCAGCGATGGCTTTCTCCGTTTCATGAACTCCGGTAGTGATATTAGGTTCATTAAACAGCTCGCCAACCTCTTCTTCGTTAATTGCCCTGTCGTATAAACGAAAATCATCAATAAATGCTTTGGTATCATCATTCAGGGGCGCATTACTGCCACCAATCTTATTTTGAGTTCTGTAAATGTTTTCAGGAATATGATTCCCTATAACCATACCATCCAATACATTGTCCACATAAACCGACATTTGTGTTCCGTTTGATATGAACACCAGGTGATGCCAGGTATTTAAACTTAATGTGTTGAAGCTAAAATAAGAAGATTCGCTGCTTGAGCTTGCCGAATAACCCATAGCCGGGCCGCCATGTCCTGAGCCTGAGTGAGAGATCTCGCCGGCTACATTATTAACCATGTACCCGTTGGAAAAATCGTATACTCTTGGAAAAGGCATCTGTTGTTTCACCTTTACCCATGCGCTCACACTATAATCTCCATAAATCCAGGTATCGGCCGGTAAATCAATGTAATTGGTATTATCCACCACATCGTAACAGCCATTGGCCATTCCAAAGCGGTCGGTACCATATTGAGCAGTTCCTACCGGCACACCATGCCTTGTACCCACATAATCGTTTGTATTACCATTAAACGGGTAATAAGCTGATAGTCCAGCGGTTGGCACCTGCGCTGATAATAATGAGTTTATTCCCAGAAACATTATGAGTAATCTCTTTTCCATAATTGTTACTTTTAGTTATTTGTAAATTTAATGCAAACCGCAGCGGCACCCATTACCGATAAAGACATTTTTAGCACATTTTTGCTGCGGGATATGTTATGAATGACATTACCTTAATAAGGTGATGTGTCCTTTTTTGGAAACTTTTTCTTTGTTTACAATAGCTTCAATAATGTAAACATAAACGCCATCGGGAACTTCCCTGCCTTTATAAGTACCGTCCCAACCTTCTTTAATATCACTTATTTCCCTGATCTTTTCGCCCCACCTGTTAAAGATCAGGCAATTAAACCCCTGCAGGCAGGTACCCTGCGCGTACCATATATCATTTACCTTGTCGTTATTAGGAGTAAATGTATTAGGCACATACAAAGTATAATCTCCATTGTTTTCAGGAACAATTAAAATAGTATCGGTAATGCATCCTCGCGAATCCAATACCGAGAAAGTATATGTTCCTTGCCCCAATTGCTCATAATTCAGGTTAGGAGTGTAAGCCGTGTGGTTGGGATTGACAAGGTAAGGACCTGTACCACCTGATATGGAATTAATAATAATGGACCCATCGTTCTCAAAACAATTTGGCGCATTAATGCTCACCTCCATTTCCGAACTTACAGTCGTTTTCCCAATTGACACCGTGCTGGTATATAAGCAGTTATTAGCATCCTCTATCATCAAGGTATACGTGTTATCGGTTAGTCCCGTATAGGTTACAGAAGAAGAAAAACCCATATTATTGAAATTATACTGGTAAGGAGCCAGTCCGTTTACAACATTGGTTATTGTAAAACTACCGTTGGCGTCCTCACAAAAAGCATTATCAACAAGTACATTAAATCCTGTAGGTCCATTTATAACTCCTACAGATAATGTTTGCGAACCAACACAACCTAAGGTTGATGTACCGGATACAGTGTATACAGTGTTAATTTGCGGTGATGCGATAACATTAGTTCCAAAACCCGAGCTTAATGTGTTTGCCGGAAACCAGGTATAGGTAACCGCGCCGTTCACCGTTAATGACGTTGATTGGCCCGAACAGATGACCGTGTTGGATGAAACAGTTAACGAAACAGGTGTTGTATTAGATATAACAGGAACAGTAGACGTGGACGAGCAACCATTTAACGGGTTGGTAACAACCAGGGTATAATTTACCGCCTGCGATACTGCATAAGTAAAAGTTGAAGGCCCGCCAACCCATTGGTAAGTAACGCCAGTGGTGGTAGAAGTGCCTGTTAACGTAATGGTTGGTTGTGCACAGGTAATTGGAACAGGCGGATTTATACTGCTGTTTGGAGCTGTTGTATTTTGAGTAACGGCAATAACCGAAGAAGAAGAACATCCATTTAAAACATTTGTAACCGTCAACGTATAATTTGCAGGCGAATTGACCACTACCGAAGAAGTGGTTACGCCCTGCGGACTCCAGGAATAGTTAACAACAGGCGATGTGGAATTTCCGGTTAATGTTAACGATGGACTTTGGCATGTTAATACCGTTGAAGCTGGCAAAATAATAGTGGGTGCAACCGTATTTTGGGTTACGGCTATTACCGAGCTGCTTCTGCAGCCTCCTATGGGATTTGTAACAACTAATGTATAATTGCCCACGCTGTTCACAGCAACGGTATTGGTAGTAACATTTTGAGGAGCCCAGGAATAAGACACGCCACTGGTTGTAGATGTGCCGGTTACTATTAAAGAACTGGTACTGCAGTTTAATTGCCCCGGGTTTGCAATACTGATGTTGGGCACATTGGTATTGGTTATAACATTTACTACTGCGGTATTGGTACATACACCCTCCGTTAAAGTAACCGTGTAGTTACCTGCCTGGTTAACGTTTACAGTAGCCGAAGCCGATCCGCTCACAATGCCTGTTCCCTGCCAGGAATAACTAACCGTATTGGTAGACGTGGAACTTGCCGTTAAAGAGGTGCTCGGCGTAATGCAATCCAACAAAACAGGGCTTGAAGCTGATACGTTGGGCGCTACGGTAACAGAACTAACTGAAGCTGTAAATGTTCCGCTACAACCGTTTGAACTCGTAATGTTATACGTGTGCGTTCCCGGCGAGGCATTGGTTAGTGTATAAGGTATATTAACAGCTGATGCTAAAACAGCGGAACCCTCCTTAATAGTATAGGTTCCAGTACCACCCGAAACGGAGTTGATGGTTACCGAACCGGTTGATGAATTACACGACGCGTTGGCTGTTGTAATATTCGACACCAGATTGCAACAATTAATATTTACGGCAACTGTTGCGGTAGATACACAGCCTGAACCGTTTGCAGTTACCGTATAAATTGTATTAACGGTAGGGCTAACAGCAACAGGGCTTCCTGAAAGATTTCCGGGTTGCCATGTGTAAGTCCATGAGCCACCCGCGGGTACCACGGGGCTTATGGTAGTATTG
>JBEHXV010000032.1:0-53849 GCA_048498515.1 Bacteroidota bacterium
GGTACTAAAGAAATAAAACCTGTTCGGTAGTACCTATAATGAAAGTGCTGCTATCAGGCTAATTGAAGAAACCTTAAACAAAATTGCCGAAGGGCTAACCTAGTAAGATGAGCACTCAAGCATATAGATTCAGATACCAAGAAGCCTTAGACGATGCAGGATTTCAAAACACTACGGCATCGCCAATGTTGGATCGGCTGATCGAAAAGGCTCAACAAGCGAGTACCGCATTGGCAAATAGCAATGCACCCAATAAAGCAGCATTAACGGAAATACTTGTACAGGTGGATGCGGTGATCTGTGCCGCTATTCAAAAAGAAGTGAAAAGCCTGGCATCGTCAAAAATTGACCAAAGCAAGCTTGAAGAATTGAAGCGCTTGGCACTAGAGCGCAAAAAGGAACTAAAGAAAGATTAACACGATGATTACGATAAAGAACTATTACGAAAAAATTAAGGGGATAGACCCCAAGACCTTGCCAGCAGAGCTAAAAAAGGATTACGACTTCGTTTACCAAATTACAGATCAACACAAGACCTGGAATTATTATAAATCGGACACCGATATTAAGGGGGTGGTAGACCAGTACTTTGCCAGCCTCTCGGCTCATTTGGACAAAGAGAATAATAAAACGGTAAAGAAAGTGTACACCCAGCAGGACGCGCGCGAAGTGGCGAAATCGTTGATCTGGTCACAGGTTCAGCAGGGATTAACCGTAGAACAAATTAAGAACCCTTATTTTGGTAAGTCAGGCGACGATTTTTCAGCGGTACTTCAAAATAATAAAATCACGGTAAACGAGATCAAACGTACTAAGGTAAACTTCACCTTCCCGCTTCAAAGTATTTACAACGAAATTGTGGCGCAGGCCGGGCAGCAAGAACCCATCAGGCGAAGCCAACCGGCGGGCAAAGCAAAAGCCCCGCAAAAACCGGCTACAGGTCAGCAAGACCCGGAATTAGTGGAACGTATCGAAGAAGAAAGCAGGTTTATTAAGCGCTACGCGCTGATGCAAGGCAAGGTGAAAACAGATAGCATGATCTTGAAGTTTATCAATGAACTGCAAAAAGCGATACTGGAAAGGCGCATCCGTAAAACCTCCAAATACGCCAAGGAGATCAGGTACATTCAGGACAATCTCATTAATCTTTATGATGTGTTACAAACCATCAAAGACCCTAAACGAAGGGAATCGAAGATTGACATTGATAAAAAAGTATATGAGAAGTTTTTAGCTATCGGCAATGCAACCAAAGTCAGGCTGTCAATTAATTACCTAAAACGTTACGTTGGCATCCAAGGGAAAGTTATTACCAAGGATAAAGCCGAGCGCTTGTTAACCCTGATCGAAAATGCCGTGCAACAGCATAAAATTGCGGGCAACGACCCTTACAATAGCAAGCTGAAAGAAATCCGGAGTTCTTTAACCTCGTTTGTAAAAGTGGCTAAGAAAAATGAAACCTTAAAAGTTCACGAGGAAGTTCTTAACGGCATCAATAAGACTTTAGAGGGCTGCAGCTGCGAGGTGAACGGATTAAACGGCATTGCCGAAGCGATGGTGATTCCATTGCCGCAAAGGCCGGAAAATACCGTTATGAGCAGCGTGGACTTCTCTAAGCTTAAATTTGATACCGTTGGCTTTACCGGCAAATGGAAAACCCTGATCGGTGACCCGGCAGAAGGATTCAGCGCAATGGTCTTCGGTAAGCCAAAAATGGGCAAATCGTACTTATGTATGGATTGGGCCGGATACCTGGCCCGAAACCACGGAAACACCCTTTACGTTGCCCGCGAGGAAAAGCTGGATGCTACCTTGCAAAAGAAATTAAACGATAAGGACGTAAAACACCCCTGCCTGTACGTGAGCGACCATTTGCCGGGAGATCTTTCCCCATACAAATACATATTCCTGGACAGCGTTAATAAGCTGGGGCTGGAACCGGAAACCCTCGACGGTCTGAAAGCGCAGAACCCCGGCAAAAGCTTCATTGGCGTACACCAAACCACTAAAGAGGGTAATTTCCGGGGAAGTAACTCTTACCAGCATGACGTTGACGTAGTTATTGAGGTGCCGGAACGTGGTAAGGCCGTTCAATTCGGTCGCTTTAACCAAGGCGGTGAGATTGACATTTTCGAAACGGGAGATCAGCTTATGGGCATTAAGAAACGATACGATGTGCTTTCACCCGATGGCTTCTCGATCAGGATTGGCGTTGAGCCCTTTACTTCACTTAAGGAGAGAAATATGTACTTTACCAAGTGGAAAGCCAGGTATAAGCAACAGGGTTACTATTCGTCCGCAGCATTTGGGCGTATTCCCTTAGAAGACCTTTCGGATTACTGCCAATGGATTGAGGTAGACGAAGATGGTGAAGCGATTAACGGCGTACCGCAGGATGCAGGCTACCGGTTTGCCGCATAAATTGATTTACACTAGGCCTGTTAAAAGGCGCTGGCATCTGCCAGCGCCTTTTTTTTAACATTCATGCTACAAAACGTAGCAGAAAGATATTTAAAGGCCGGGTAATTTTGTAGTATGGATGTAGGTGTAGGTTTTAAAGCAGAAAAAAATGAGCTATTCATTTCGTTGCCCGAGGGCAAATCGCCCTTTATGGGGATTGTATATGAGAGATTGGACTTATATACATTACAGCACCAATTTTTAGAGAATGAGGAGAAGGAGCTGTTTTTGTATTATAGTGAAGACAAGATTAATATCAGGTTGCAGTTATCCAGCAGGAACGTCGTTCAGTTCCATAGCCAGCTTAGCTATGACCGTACCCAGCTGCTGCTTTGGTTGGACAGTATAAAAAACAGCGAAAGCATCGTTTTTGGGGTTTTAGTGAAAAAAGATCCCAAGCCCGAAATAATAAAGCATCCCAGGAAAAATGAATTGTACTTTTTCAAGGTTAAACGGCTTTTTGTAGTGGATTTTAAGGATAAAGTTGCCCTAAGAATGATACGATAATGGGAGGCAAAAAGGGCAGTCTTCCGCCCTTTCTATTATTTAACTTACCATGTAAAAATACCAATGAAATTCTTGGTATTTTGTATATTTAAAAACTTTAAAATTAGACTGTCATCAATTTATTGCCATAATGCAAATACTTAACAATAATTTACCCCATGGATGGGTTTTGGCAACTTTGGGAGATATGGTGCGGGATCCCAAAGGCGATTTTGTAGATGGTCCTTTTGGGTCAAATCTGAAAGCGAATGAGTATCGAAGTGAAGGAATACCGGTTTTTAAAATTCAGAACATAAAGGCTGGCTATTTTTTAGATAAAAATATACAATTTGTGTCTCCCCAAAAAGCTGACCTACTTAATAGACATTCTTTTAAGCTCGGTGACTTGATTGTAACAAAACTTGGCGAGCCTCTAGGCCTTTGTTGCAAAGTCCCTAATAAGTATCCCGAAGGTATTATTGTAGCGGACTTGATGCGAATCCGACCAAGTTCAAGCATTGTGGATACTGATTATTTAGTATATTTAATAAACAGCAAACAGGTCCAAGATCAATTTAAAGAGATTACAAAAGGTACTACCAGGGCACGGGTTAATTTAACTATAGTTCGGGGCATTACTATTCCTCTTCCACCTTTAAAGGAGCAAAGAAGGATTGTCGCTAAAATAGAGGAGCTTCTTAGTAAAGTTAGGCATACAAAGGAGCAACTAACTCACGCAGAAGAACAACTTAGCACATATCGCCAAGCAATTTTAAAAAATGCTTTTGAAGGAAAACTCACAAGCAACTGGCGTAAATCACAACAATCATCATCTTCTGGTCAGCAGGTTTTGTTTGAAATAAAGAAGAACAGAAAATTAAAAGCACAACAAGGAAAAGAAAAAACTATTTCCAGCCTAACTCATGATGAAAAGTCACAACTACCAAAACTACCAAAGGGCTGGGTATGGTGTCGCAATGAAGAGTTATTAGACTATACTACCAGTGGTTCCAGAGATTGGAAACAATATTATAGCAAAACAGGTGCGTTGTTTATTAGAACGCAAGATATTAAAACAAATATTTTAAATTTAACTGGTGTAGCAAAAGTTAAATTGCCCAAAAAGGTTGAGGGAAAAAGAAGTTTAGTAGAAGTAAATGACCTTTTAATGACAATAACTGGTGCAAATGTAGGAAAGGTCGCTCATGTTGAGCGTCAAATCGGAGAGGCATACGTAAGTCAATCTGTAGCACTAATGAAATTTATTGATAAGCGGATTTCACGCTACTTGTTTTATTATTTTCAAGCAAAAGGCTTTGGCGGATCACTGATTGAAAAAATGGTTTATGGAGTTGGTCGCCCTGTTCTAAGTCTGGAAAACATGAAAGATGTTCCAGTTTGCATTTGCTCAATTGAAGAACAGAATAAAATTGTTGAAGAATTGGATTCGCAATTAAGTATTTGTGACAAACTGGAAGATGTCATATTTCAAAAAATATCTGAAATTTCATTATTAGAGCAAAGCATACTTAAACGGGCGTTTGAAGGTAAACTTACCGAGCAAAACGACACGGACATTTCAGCTGAAGTATCATTGCATCAATTAAAAAAAGAACGTGAGGAATATTTACAAATGGAAAAAAAACGCAAAAACCAGGAGCCTAAAAGAGAGAAAAATTCTATCGCTAGTGAGCAATATAAATCCATAATTCAAATTCTAACAGAGAGTAAAAAGCCAGTATCTACATTTGCACTTTGGAAAAATTCTGAACATCACGATGACATAGACGCTTTCTATGCGAATTTGAAAAAGCACATCAATAACAACGAAGTCAAAGAGATACCGCGAAAAGGAAAAGATGCCTTTATAACTATAGCTAAATGAGAATAGACAACGTTCATATAAAGAATTTCAAAAACTTGCGAAATTTCAAGATAGACTTGAACGAGCAGGAAATGAAAACTGTTTTGCTTGGCCAAAATGCAACAGGAAAATCCAATTTTATTGAAGCCCTTGTGCTAATATTCAAGTATCTTGATCTTGAAAAGGAGCCCTCGCCAAAGCATGAATTGCTCTATAGAATAGAATATATATGCCGTAATAAAAAAATCGTGGTAGATTTTTTAGATAATAAATATTCTTTTGAAATTTGGAATCAGGTAGATTTTAATGGCAAATTAACGTGGATTAGCGATATAACTAAAGTAGTCACCAAATCAGAATTTTTCAGGAACAAAGAAAAGTACTTACCTAAATATGTATTTACTTATTATTCTGGTATAAGTAACAGGCTTAAAGATCACTTTAACGAGCATCAGAAAAAGTTTTATGATAAAATTATAAAACCAAATTTTAAAAATGAAGAAATAGACGATTTACGCAGACTCTTTTATGTACAATCGGTTCATTCGCATTTTGTTCTGCTCGCTTATTATTCATTTGCCACTCAAGAAAAAGCATCTATTAAGTTTTTAAAAGAAACTCTAGGTATTGAAGACTTAGAATCTATACTTTTTGTTTTGAAAAAGCCAGCAGGAAAATGGAAAGGAGACGAGAGATTTTTTGGTGCAGATGGGCTAGTTAGAAAATTTCTAGAAAATGTTTGGGACTTATCTCTTGCACCGATCTATAGTGATGAACGAATCTCAATAGATTTTAGAAGTGAACATACTCAAAAGAGATTATACCTTTTTATAAAAGATAAGGAAAAATTAAAAGAACTAGCAAAAACCTTCACAACAAATACTGAGCTATTCAAAGCACTGGAAAGTACATACATTAGTGATTTACTTGAGGAAGTCAGAGTCAAAGTAAAAAAGAAATTTGTCGATGGAAGCGTAACTTTTAAAGAGCTGAGTGAGGGTGAACAACAACTTCTAACAGTGTTGGGATTATTGAAATTTACAAAAGATGAAGAGTCATTAATTCTTCTAGACGAGCCGGATACCCATCTCAATCCACTCTGGAAATGGAGATATATTGAGTTTTTAGATGAAGTCGTACAGAATGAAAAAAACACTCAAATAATCATTAACACACACGATCCGTTAGTAATTGGAGGATTGACCAAAGAGCAAGTTAGAGTTTTCAAAGCCGATGTAGACGGTTCAATAGTTACTGAACAACCTGATATTGACCCAAGAGGTCTTGGGGTTGATGGAATTTTGACAAGCGAACTATTTGGTTTACCAACAACTTTGGATGAGGAAACTCAAAAGCGTCTTGAGCGAAGAAATGAACTTCTTGTTAGGCAACAGAATGGTACTTTAAATGAAAACGAACGAGACGAATTAAGCAAATTATTTGCAGAATTGGATGAATTGGGCTTCTCAGCGACTTTTAGAGACCCAATGTATCAAAAATTCATTGTAGCTTACAAAAGCAGAATAAAGGGTTCAATGAAGATTAGCTATACAAAAGAAGAACTCTCTGAGCAAAATAAGGTGGCACTTGAAATATTAGAGCAATTAAAAAAAGAGGACGAAAATGATTCACATTAATAGGCATGGATTTTCTCCCGATCCTAACTGGATTAATCGTGCAGATGCAATAACTCAACAGCTACTTGCAGCAGGTAGCACCGATGAAAGAAATAATTTAATTGATTCTAATGAAGCCCTTTGGACAGAACTGAAAGATTTTTTGTTGTCTATCTCGCATGAAAAATGTTGGTATTCTGAGGCACGGGATTCGTATAACCACCTGCACGTAGATCACTTTAGGCCAAAGAAAGTGGCGATAGGCCTAGATAAAAAAGATAAAGGTGGTTATTGGTGGTTGGCTTTTCAGTGGACTAATTATAGGGTATGTGGTGGGACGGGTAACGTGAGGAAAAAAGACAAATTTGCTGTTCGATCAAATAAATCAAACGAACCTGGCACTCCAATTGATGATGAAATAATTTACTTTCTTGATCCTACAGAAGAGGAAGATATTTTAAAAATAACATTTAATAGTAATGGAGAAATTACACCGATAACTACCACTGGTTGGGACTACGAAAGAGCTACTTACACAATTGTTAGTCTAAATCTCAATTTTAAAAAATTAAAAGAAGCTCGCCAGGCTCTATGGGTAAAATGCTCTGGGCTTCTAAATGAAGCCCAAGTCTTGATGACTGAAAATAATTCATCGCCAAGTGCCAAACGCAGTGGACAAATAAAAGAGAAACTAAAACAACTTAAAGAACTAGTTGATAAGCGATCGCCGTTCTCTGCTACAGCTAAAGCTTGCTTACGCAGTGCGGGTGTAGATTGGGCTCTAAGTATTGCTGCTTAACAAATTTTGAATAAAATATATAATAGATGGTAACAAATTCAATAGCTCAAAAAATATGGTCATATTGCGATACTTTGCGAGATGATGGCGTAAGTTATGGTGATTATGTGGAGCAGATTACATATTTGCTATTTTTAAAAATGGCAGATGAAAATTCGAATGAATTTAATTTGCCAAAAGTTTGCAATTGGAACTTATTTAAAAATCTAGAGAAAGGTGACCTAATAGGGAAGTATGAAGATATTTTAAAGGAGTTAGGAGAGTCGGGAGGCATGTTGACTAAGATTTTTGCAGGCGCGCAAAACAAAATCCACGACTCATCCAAATTGAAAAAGCTTATTCGTTTGATTGATGAAGAAAATTGGACTTCAAAAGAAATGGATATTAAAGGTGAAATTTATGAATCTTTACTTCAAAAAAATGCTGAGAATAGTGGAGCAGGTCAATATTTTACACCGAGGTCAGTAATCACCACAATGGTTAATTGCCTGAAGCCAAAAGTTGACGAAACTATCTCAGATCCATCTTGCGGAACTGGTGGTTTTTTCTTAGGAGCACTTGAGTTTATATCAAAAACCAAGTTAGATGCCAAACAGCGTAGGTTTGTGAAGTTTGACATGTTCCACGGCTGGGAAATTGAAAGCTCAACTGCGAGACTGTGTTTAATGAACTTATTTCTTCATGGCGTCGGTGACCTAAAGAAAACTCCAAATATTGATGTAACTGATAGCTTAAAAGTTATCCCAAAAACCAAGGTGGATATCGTGCTTGCTAATCCACCATTTGGAAAAAGTAGTAGTGATATTCCAACTATTGACGAAAAACAAGCATCAAAAGAGGGCTATTTCCTAAGAACCGATTTTTGGGCCACAACTGGAAATAAACAACTTGCGTTTTTACAGCATATATTCACAATGTTAAAAGATACCGGAAGGGCAGCAGTAGTTTTACCTGACAATGTACTTTTTGAAGGGGGGGCTGGCGAAACAATTCGCAAAGCGTTTTTGGATAATACTAATTTGCACACTATTTTACGTCTACCGACAGGCATATTTTATGCACAAGGTGTAAAAGCAAATGTATTATTCTTTGAAAAAATGGTCGGAAAAAAAACACCATTGACAAAAGAAGTCTGGTTTTATGATTACAGAACCAATGTAAGTCATTCACCAAAGAAAAATCCACTGCATATTGAAGATTTAAAAGAATTTATGTCATTGTACCATGCTAGGATTAGGAAGGAAACATATAGCACTAACAATGAAAACGGTCGATGGCGAAAATATACTTATGACCAGTTAATACTAAGGGATAAGATAAATTTAGATATAACCTGGATAAAAGGTCATAATGACGTAGAATTGGAAAACATTGCCGAACCGGAGATATTATTACAAAGCATTATAGAAGATCTTGAAGGCGCTCTAATAAATATCAAAGCTATTAAAGAGAATTTTGAATAATTCTTGCTTCTCATATTATTCAGAAATTTAACGGAATTTACTATATTTTGGCCGATTTTTGGATAAAATTGACAATTTCTTCTAAATCCTGGGCAAAATTGTTCGAAATAAGTCCCGTCCTTCCCGCTGATAAATGCAAAAGGGTTCAGGTGAAAGCTTGGACCCTTTGTGTTTTCAACCGAATGGACGAAAGCCCCGCTTTCGGACAGGAGGATGAAAACACAAAGGCAGTCCCGCGTTAGCGGGAATGTCCTTTGTATTATGACTCCGGGAGCCAAGGGATCAGCGAACGAAGTGAGCTAATCCTATTTTAAAATAAAGATAGCTCGCTTTCGGACAGGAGGATAAAAACACAAAGGCAGTCCCGCGTTAGCGGGAATGTCCTTTGTATTATGACTCTGGAAGTTAAGGAATAAGCAAGCTAATCCTATTTAAATAAGGTTATGTAGTAGGATAATGTAGGGTTTTTAAAGCAGCTATATTGAACGTCATTGCGAACGAAGTGAAGCAATCTCAAATCCAGCTTTGTGTGAGATTGCTTCGTCGTTCCGCCTCGCAATGACGAAAAATCCTACATTTTTCTAAGATACGATGTTAAATAAAAACACTTACTTTAGGGCAAGACATGAAACTTTGCTTACCCATAATCCTGGCCTTGTTGTTATCAAATAGTCTTTCGGCACAAAAGATCGATTCCATTACCAATATTCCAAAATATAAGATCCTTGGAAATTGCTGGTCGTTTGGCGCTTCCTATAATCTTTCAAAAACCAACGAATATGGAATTAGCATTGGAAGAACATTGAAAACGCTGACATCTTACCGCACTGCCCAGGAATATAAAATGAGATTTACATCGTGGGGGCTAGGTTATGCCTATTATAAAAAAAAGAATATGGAAGGTCAATTGGTTTCAGCCTTTGGCGAGTTCTCAAATTTTTATTGGCCCCCATTTACTGCAAGACTGGAATATATGTACGATGTATCGCATAACAGTCATTACATCCGTCCTTACATTGGTTTATACCTTTATACTTTTGAGATTATGTATGATTATTCTTTTATCTTAAATAAACAGGCCAATGCCTTCAATCATGGCATTACATTCAAAATAAAGATCTTAACAAAGGGTAAAGACTGGCAGAACGTATACGAAAATCAATACTATAAAAAAGAGAAGCAGAAATTCAAAAAATAAAATGAGTTAATCTATTTAACCAGCGTTAAAAACTCCATTTTTGTTTTTTCATTTTCAAATTTTCCCGAAAAAGAAGAGGTGATCGTACTGCTGTTGGTATCCTTTATCCCACGCGAGCTCACGCACAGGTGAACGGCGTCAATAACAACCGCCACATCCTCACTGTTCAATGCCTCTTTTAATCCCTGCGCTATTTGGTTCACCAACCGTTCCTGCACCTGTGGGCGTTTGGCGTAATATTGCACGAGGCGGTTTATTTTTGATAAGCCAATTACTTTTCCGTGTGGGATATAAGCCACATGAACTTTACCAATAATGGGAACAAAATGATGCTCGCAATTTGAGAACAGGGTAATGTCCTTTTCAATCAGCATCTCGTTGTACTGGTATTTATTTTCGAACACGGCAACCTCGGGCTTATTGTTGGGATTTAAACCGCTGAAAATTTCTTTCACATACATCTTAGCCACGCGTTTTGGTGTTCCCTTCAGGCTGTCATCATTCATATCAAGTCCCAGTGTGTACATGATCTCATGAAAATATTCCGCGATGATCTTCATTTTTTGCGCGTCGCTCAATACAAAAGCATCCGGGCGTAAAGGCGTCTCTGCTGAAGAGCTGTAATGTTCATCACCGATCACATCCGTGTCATCGGTTTTTGTTTTCAATTCCGGCATCTGTTTAGTTTGGGGTCTTAATTTTGTTCATTACCTTTTCTACAATCCGGTCGCAATACACCAGGTTAAACTCAAATACATCGTCGGGCGAATATATTTTTTCTATTTCCGAACGCAATAACACCTTGCTGCGGTTTAAGCGTACTTTAACATTGGCCTCTGTTATGTTCAGTATCTCCGCCGTTTCGGCCGTGCTCAAGCCATTCAGTTCGCGCATGGCAAATACAAGACGATAGTCTTCGGGCATTGCGTTCAGTGCATTTTCCAACACATGTCCCAGTTCCTTGTTTAAGATCGCTGTTTCGGTGTTGTGATGATTTTGGAATAGTGGGCTGCCTTTTTCGTTTTGCATGTTTTCTGACGGTTTCTCATGTTGAAAGCTGAACTTTTGTTTTTTATGGTAACAGTTATTGAGCATGATGCGTGTGATCCAGGTTTTAAAAGAAGACTTGTTCTGAAACTGATCCAAACTATAAAAAGCATTGATATAGGTTTCCTGCATCAGGTCTTCCGTATCATGGTGATTGTAATTGTAAGCCCTTCCAAGCCGGTATAAAGCAGGATTGTTGCGCCGTATCAACAGTTCAAAAAGTTGGTGTTCCCCTCCCAGGATCTTTTGAATGATCTCCCGGTCGGCATAATGCTCAAATTGTTTAATATCGCTCATATTACAAACAGCTTATTTTGAAGGAGTGGTTGCCCTCACGCCAACTGCAAATCTAATAAGAGCCTGCTTATCTTCGGGTACAAGGTGTGATTTTTTTGCCATTACATCCACAATTTCCAGGAGCTTTGGTTCGGTATACACCGTTACATCCTTCGTACCATGGCATTTGGTGCAGGCACCGGTATAAACAGAGTAACCTTTTTCCAGCTCGGCTTTGGTGGCATCGGGGAACCTGGCCTGAACGGCAGTGAGCTGGGCTGCTGTGGTGGCTTCACCGGCTGCTGCGGTGGTAACCGGTTTTTTTGATTTACAGGCCACGGCAATTGATACAATAACAGTGGCAACTAATACTATTTTTTTCATACAATAAGGGTTTATATAGGATTAGAGTGGGTGAAAACCGGAATGGTTACAGAATAACTGAAAATAATTGAAAATACCCTGTCACTAAAGGCAAAAAAGCCATTATAGGGTAAATTTTAATTTACCCTGCATGATATGAAGTTTATAAAAAGCGGCTTGTTGTTACTGTTCTGTTTTCAGCTTTGTAAAGCCCAAAACCTGGTCCCCGATTCCAGCTTTGAACATAACAAGTTTGTGCCTATGGATTTTTCGGCGGTCAATGCCTCTCATTCCTGGAGCATTCCCAGCTGGGGAACTTCCGACCTGTTTTGCAAATGCGACCGACAAACCAAAATAAACCGGAACAAGCTCTATTCGGAAGTGGATGTCCCGCAAAACTCCATGGGCGAACAACAAGCGCATTCGGGAAATTGTTACGCCGGTATTTTTGTCTTTTCCCATGGCAATTACAGGGAGTATCTGCAAACGCCCCTTACAGCTCCGCTTCAAAAAAATAAAACCTACCGTTTCACCATGCACATCAGCCTGGCCGATTACTCCTGTGCTTCCATTGACCAAATGGGTGTTTGCTTTTTAGACCATAAATCCGATTACCGCTCTTCGGATGTGATTACTGATTTACAACCGGTTTATATGGACGTTGGCCGTAGGGCAGGAAATAACATCAGCAACTGGTACCAAATTACCTGCACTTACAAAGCAAAGGGCGGAGAGAATTATGTGCTGTTCGGCAGCTTCGAAATCCATAAACTCCGCAAAACAAAACTAAAGGCACCCAAAGAAATACGAACACGCATTAACCAAACGGCAGAGCGCGATGCCTATTATTATATTGATGACGTGAGCCTGGTTGAGATACAGGCCGCTGAATTGCCTGACACTTTGGTGAAAACAGGAAAAGATGCGATCAAAAAAAATCTTGGCGATAGCCTTTTTGTTTTAAAGAACATTGTATTCCAAACAAATGAAACCACGCTTTTACCTTCTTTCTTTTTGGAATTGGATGCACTTGTGGAACATTTAAAGAAGAACCCGCAAAGCGATATTGAAATTTCGGGCCACACCGATAATTCGGGAAATGAAAAAGCGAATAAAAAATTGTCGGCAGGCAGGGCAAAAGCGGTAGCCGACTACCTGTTGTCAAAAGGAATTGACAAAACACGCATCAGCCACAATGGCTTTGGAAGTTCAAAACCAGTTGCCACAAACAATACCGAAGAAGGCAAACAACAAAACCGCCGGGTGGAGTTTGTGCTGAAGAAAAAATAAATGCCTTTTTAAAACTATTACACTACTTGCTGGTATTAATTTTGATGGAAAAATGTAAACTTGCAGTATGTTACGAACGTTTTTAATACTTTGCTCCGTTTACCTGTGCCTGGCGCTTAGTTCCTGCCTGTCACTGCATCATACACAGAAAGCTGCATTGGTAAAGAATGTGGACATAGATCAGACGCTCAAAATCTCAAGCGACGAGATGCAAAAAGAAAGCATCAGCCAGTCCTTAGGCATTTGGGTGCTGCGCGACCAGGTCGTTACTCCGGCCCAGGCCCATACCATCTCTGGTCTTTACCTGGCGCACATTGATAGCATGAAAAGCCCCTTCAACATCTGGCATTCTTCCTGGGCCATTGCCAATTTGTACCGCTTTGGCGATGCCGCTGTTAAGGCCGAGCTGGAGCAGGCTTACCAGAAAGCAAAGTTACAACCCGAACGCCTGACAGGCGGGACTAAAAAAATAGCCAATGCGCATATCAATGGCGGGAAAATGGTCACCGGGTTTATCCACGCCGGCGGAAGGTCCTATGCCAAAAGGCATTTGGTAGTACCCGGTAACAAACGATATGTTCAGTCATACGAAGAGTATAATGAAAAAGAGAAGAAGTAAATTCTCTTGTGTTTCTGCTTCGTTGGATTTCTTACCTTTAGTATTCTTAAATCCTAACACATGGCAAAAATTTTCATTACCGGCTCAGCCGATGGACTTGGGCTATTGGCAGCGCAGGAATTAATAAAGCAGAGCCATCACGTAATACTCCATGCACGCAATGCAGAAAGAGCAAAACAAGCCCTGGAAAAAGTGCCTGCTGCGGAAGATATTTTGATCGCTGATCTGGCTAGTATCTCAGAAACTAAAGCCTTGGCCGAAAAAGTAAATGCATTAGGAAGTTTCGACGCGGTAATCCATAACGCCGGTGTGTACAATGTAAGCGGCAACAGCCCTGATGGCCTGCCGCTATTATTTGCCGTAAACAGCCTGGCGCCTTATATCCTCAGCTGTCTTATTGAAAAACCAAAACGCCTTATCTACCTGAGTTCCGACATGCATTTGCAAGGCAATGCCGAACATTTACCAGGAAACAATACGCTCATCAGCTACTCCGATACCAAATTACATAACCTCATTCTCTCCATGGTCCTGGCCCGCAAATGGACTGATGTGTATGTCAATGCCCTGCATCCCGGCTGGGTACCCACTAAAATGGGCGGTGCAGGAGCTCCCGACAGCCTGCAAAAAGGTTTTGAAACACAGGTGTGGCTTGCTACCAGTAACGAGCCCGAAGCTTTGGTAAGCGGCTGTTATTTTCATCACAAAAAACAATCGCGTTATTTATCGGTGGCTAAGGAGATTGAAGTACATGAGAGTTTTTTGAGGTTGTGTGAGGAGATTAGTGGGGTGAGACTATAATAACTTATTGCTAAAAATGAAAATTTCTTTTCATAATATAAAACAACAAACATCGCATATTAGAATAATGTAGGATTATTTTCGTCATTGCGAGGAGGTACGACGAAGCAATCTCACACAAAGCTGGGTTTGAGATTGCTTCACTTCGTTCGCAATGACGTACAGAATATAGCTGTTGTAAGAATCCTATATTATTCTATAACATAAACAGAACAAATAAGAAAAATGAATAGGCATGAAAAAAAATTACTAAACCCAAAAGTTTGGTTTGAATTTGCAAGGAAGCAAAAGCATATTGGAGATATTCTTTTATCAAGTTTGGTAAATAAGAAATCCATGATGAAAATTAAGAAAGATCAAAATGGTGCAATTGATAATTTCATTACAATATTTTCTAATGCACATTTTCATTGGGGCATAGCAATGGAAAATGGATTTAAAGGTCTTATTGTGAAACATCAACCTTCAACTATTAAATATAAACTAGAAGGTGATAATCTGATTATAAAAAACATAGCTGGCAATAGCCATAATCTTGTAAAATTAGCAGAGATAACAGGCGTATTAAATAAAGAATACGGTTTATACAAACATGATAATGATTATTTATCTTTAATTGAAGTTTTAAAACAATTAACCGAAATGATAAAATGGGGCGCACGTTATCCATTACCTATGGATACACGTTTAGTTCATAAATTCTCCAACGAAGTTCCATCAACGGTTGTATACGGTTTCCATATTCTCGACGTAATGGCACCTTTATTTGAGGCGTTTGACAAAGAGGACAAAGAAGTTCAATTGTAAAACACAAAGATCCCTAATGATCCCCTGCAACCGCTTTCGTCTTCTCCCCTTTTTTGTAACGGATAAATAGTACTACCGGGATGCAGACAAGGATGCTAAGGCCCACCATTAAAAATCCATGGTTGTAACTTACCAATGCCTGTTGTTTAAACAAGGCGCCTTCCATCATTTTATAAGCAGCCGACTGGGCTTCTTCCAGTGAAAAACCACGGCTCACAAAATTTTGTGTGAGCATCTCCACTCTTTCTGAGCTCACAGCATCGTACTGGTTAACATAACCGATCATGTTGCTCCGGATATCGGCATTGAGGTTTGTGAGGTAAAGGTTGATGAGGGCAATACCGATGGCCCCACCCAGTTGCCGGATCATGTTGGCCAAACCAACCGCCTGCGCCATGTCTTTGCCTTTCAATCCACCAACAGCCAGAGCTAAAATAGGCGACATCATAAAGGCCATGCCAAAACCACGTAGCACAAAAGGAAGGTAAAAGTTACTGCTGTTGGAATCGGGCGAAGCAAAACCCAGCATGACCACAAAGCTAAAGGTGAGTAAAATACCGATGATGATGATGATCTTTGGATTAGCACCCTTGTTCAACAGGTTTCCTACAATTGGCATGGCAATAGCCGAACACAAAGCGCCGGGGATCATGAACACACCTGTCATCAAAGGTGTCCAGTTCAGTGAGATCTGTACAAAGAGCGGAAAGATAAAGACCGTTCCAAACAACAACATGCCCAGCATAAGGTTCATGATGCTGCCCATGGTGAGGTTATAGTTTTTGTACAGGCGAATGTTCACTGCCGGGTAATCGATGCTTAACTCCCTGTAAATAAAAGCTCCCAAACCTAAAACCGCTACAACCGACATGACGATAATTTCTCCGCTCTCAAACCAGTCTTTCGAAGTACCTTCTTCCAGTACAAACTGCAACGAACCAATGGCCAATACCAGGAAGATGATCCCCCACCAATCTATCTTTCGGGGCTTTACAGCACCCGGCCGGTCGGTAATGTAAGTCCAGGCTAAAAAAGTGGCGATAATGCCAATGGGGATGTTCACGAAAAAGATCCAGTGCCAGGTTTGATACTCAAGGATGTATCCGCCAAGTGCCGGACCAAAGGTTGGCCCCATGATCATACCCATTCCAAAAATAGCATTGGCCGTACTGATCTTCTCAGGTGGGAAAGCACCCATGATGATGGTTTGAGCAGTTGATAACAAACCACCACCTCCCAGACCCTGTACAAAGCGCCAGAATACAAGGGTCCATAAACTTCCCGAAAGGCCGCACATAATGGAAGCCATGGTAAATATTACCACCGAACCGGTAAAATAAACTCTCCTTCCAAATAAGTCGGAGAGCATGCTGGTTAAAGGAATAATGATGACATTGGAAATGGCGTAAGATGTCGTAACCCAGGCAATCTCAGTAGTCGTGGCACCAATACTGCCACTGATCTCGCGTAAACCTACGTTTACAATGGTAGTATCAATGAGCTCCAGGATAGCGCAGCTGATGGCTGTAATAACCGTGATCCATTTGGTGAATCCGGTGGGATATTGAATGGCAGGTGCCTGAAGAGTAGCGTTCACGTTGTAATAATTATTTTGTCAGTACATTTACTTCCACACTTAAGCCCGGAACCAGGATGCCTTCCATCTCTTTTGGGTACTCAGTAATAGTAACCTTTACCGGTACGCGCTGTGTGATCTTTACGAAATTTCCGGTAGCGTTATCAGGAGGCAGCAAAGAGAATTTAGCACCGGTTGCTCCTCCAAAGCTTTGCAATTCCGCTTTTAATTTCACATCAGGAAACGCGTCTACTTTCACTTCCACTTCCTGTCCAGGACGCATTTCCCTTATTTGTGTTTCTTTAAAATTAGCCGTCACAAACAAGTGTTTAAAATCAACGGCCGAACAAACAGGAGAACCCATTTGCAAATACTGGCCAACTTCTAATGATTTTTTGGAAATGATTCCATCAAAAGGCGCGGTTAAAACGGTATTGTTCAACTGCGATTGTGCCAGTTGCAATTCCGCTTCACGCTGTTTTACCATGGCCGCTGCCAGGGCAATTTGCGATTTTTGCGCCTCTGCCTGCGAGCGGGCGCCGGTAGCCTGAGAAGAAGAGGCCTCGTATTGCTTTTTCACCATTTCGTACTGTGCCTTCGCGCTTTCGCACTCGGCTTTCACGGCTTCATACTGCTGTTGGGTAGTGGCACCATCTTTCAGCATTTTTTCAATACGGGCCATTTCTTTCTCATCTTTATTTAAGCGTGCTTTCGCCGTAGCAATGCTTTCTTTAGCCGCCTCGCTGCTAAAGCCTGATGCAGTGGCGTTCAGGTCGGCAGAGGTGGCGCCGGCTTTGGCAATTTCCAGTTGCGCTTTGGCGCTTTCCAGGGCTGCCTGCGCTTGTGCCAACCTGGCTTCATAATCTTTAGAATCGATCACCACCAGGGTATCACCTTTTTTCACATGCTGGTTATCGGTGAATTTTACCTGGTTTACAAAACCGGGAACGATGGCCCGCACCGGTGTAATCACCGCGTCGAGCTGCGCGTTGTCGGTCGACTCATGGCCCTGCGCACGGAACCATAAGGTGGCGACAACAATTAAAATAACCGTTCCCACAATTCCAAGAATTTTAAACCGTTTGTTCTTTTTAGATATTTTTTCTGTTGTTTCAGGTGTTGCTGTATTTTCCATAATGTTCTTAGTATCCAAGGGTTGTGTTATAATTTTCTTTTGCCATTAATAATTGTATTTCGTGCAGCTTTAAGTTGAACTGTGCCTGGTTCTCACCATTCAGGTCAACAATAAAATCGGAAGAGGTAATGACCCCGTTATCCAGCTGGCTTGAGGAAGCTTTACGGATAAGGGTTTTTGCATCGGCGATCTTTTTATCTGTCACGATCATTTTTTCAAGCTTGGTAATTTCTTCCTGCTGTTGTATCATGGTAGACTGTAGGTTGATCTCGAAGATCTTTTTCTGACTGGAAACAATATCGCTATTGAGTGCCAGGTTCTTTTTGTCTTTTCCCGAAGTGTAGTAGGCCGAAAGGTTCCAGTTGAGCCCTGCCCCTACCATTCCGTAAGGCCTGAAATCGTTGTTGAGGAAATTGTAGCCCGGACGTCCGTAGTAACCACGACCAAACACAAACAATTTTGGCAGGTTGGTACGGTTAATCATTTTCTCTTTCAGTTTCAGGGAACTGCTTTGCAGGTCGTATATCTTAAATTCGGGACGAATAATAACCGACTGCAATTCTTTTGGTTTCTCTGAAGCGCCAAAAACAACCGTTGTGTCCATTGTTTTGTTGGTTAACAGTGAGAGGGTTTTGAACCAGGCGGTGAGGTTCGAATTGATCTCTTCTATCTTTTGTTCGGTAGATAAATATTCGGCTTCGAGCACTAAGAAATTACTTTGCAAGGCCGCGCCGTTGTTTACCGCCGATTGCATTTTTTGGCGTTTGGCATCCAGCTCGGTAATGCGCAGCAGCATGATCTTTTTGTTTTCCTGCTGCAAATAAATGTTCCCGTATAACTGGTTAACGCGCTCTTTCAGTTTCAGTAAGTCCGCATCTACCTGGCTCGATTGCAATTCGCCACTCTCTTTCTCAATTTGTTTCTGAGTTTTAATGGCGCCATAGTCAAACAGGTTTTCTTTTAGCTCCAATCCTACCGCGTACTGATCGGGTTTTTGTTTAAAGCCTCCGCCGGTAACTCCCGGAATGGGGATGTTCAATTCCGTGACCTCGCTTTGGTAAGTAGCCTGCCCGGTAATACTGGCCTGTGGAAGGAAATTGCTATTGAGCTGCTTTACTTTGTTGGTAGCGATAGTGGAATATACTTGCTTTTGTTTAAGCAAAGGATAATTATCTTTTGCCAGTGTTTGCAATTGCTCCAGCGTTACCGCTTCTTTTTGCGCCAGCATGAATTGCTGCGAAAAAACAAGGGTCAACAAAGCAATGCCGTGTTTTATAGGTATCATAGAACTATTTTTGTTTTGTCTTTTTAATTGCGTTGATCAGGAAATCGGCCACATGACCGGGATATTCATCCATAAAGGCGTCATAATCTTTATCGTTCAAACCAGTAGTGCGTTTAAATAAGCTGCTGTTAAGGATTGGATAGGAACAAAGCGAATGCATGAAAATATAGATGAGGTGAACATTCACATCCCTGATAACACCCGTAGTTTTCAGGTTTTCGAAGTAGCTGATAAATCCTACTTTCTTCTTTGAATTTGGCTTTTTACGGTTAAGCAGTTCGGGATTCCGGTTGATTTCCCTTAAAATAAAGAGCAGGGAATTGGTTTTGAGAAAGACGAAAAACTCAATGATGAATTTTCGCAGTTTGGTTTCCCATTCTTCCGTTTCATTGTTCCAGGTAGATACAATGACCATGAACGCGCTCATGGTCTCATCAAAGATCCGGTCGAAAAGGTTTTCCTTGCTTCTGAAATAATAATGCAGGGAAGCCTTGCTGATACCTGCTTCATCGGCAATCTGCTGCATGCGGGCGCCATTGTAGCCATAATCTTCGAACACTTTTTTAGCGGCGTCGAGGATCTTTTTTTCAGGTTCGGTTAAGTTTGTCATAGTTTTAACAGTTTGGTTCAACAATATGGTTTGACCAAATGGTCAACAAAGGTAATTATTAAAAAAACACCCGCAAGCATATTTTTAAAGCATTCGACAAAAAGGGAAAATTGAAAGGCGGAAGTTGGAATTTTTTAGCTTTCATCCTGTTAATTAAAATCCCCTGGCGCTAAAAAACGACTCTAAACTATCATGGGTTTCCCTGATTACCTTAGAAAGAATTCTACATAATTTAAAAAATGTGGTTGGTCAGATACGCTCACTGAAAAGAATGTGGATAAAATTCCACAACTATTCGTAAAATATTTAAAAAAACGGGGAGCAGATATTCGCTAAAAAGGTATTGGATTTGAATTATAACATCAAAAAAATGGACCCGGATTATACACAATAAAATTTTAAAAGTTTTACTCACAGCTAAGGGATTACCCTGAGAGATTAGTAATTCGAGAATTTTATATTTACAAAAAACAAAAAAATTAATGACAGTGAAGAAGGTAAAATCTTTAAACTCAAAATTTAAATTTCCCAAAACACCAACCGGAGTTGAGGGATTGGATGAGATCACCGAAGGCGGATTTCCCAAAGGGCGGCCAACGCTGATTTGCGGCGGAGCGGGCTGCGGAAAAACATTGCTCTCCATGCAGTTTTTAATCAAAGGTATCACCGAGTTCAATGAGCCGGGCGTGTTCATGTCTTTTGAAGAACCTGCAAAGGATCTTTCATTAAATGTCAAATCACTGGGCTTCGACCTGGAGAAACTAATTTCGGATAAGAAGCTGATGCTTGATTATGTGAGAGTTGAAAGGGCTGAAATTGAAGAGGCGGGTGAATATGATCTTGACGGTCTGTTTATACGACTCGGTCACGCTATCGACAGCATTAAAGCAAAACGGGTGGTGCTCGACACCATCGAATCATTATTTTCGGGGCTTGACAACCAGGCAATACTGAGGGCCGAATTAAGAAGACTATTTCATTGGTTGAAAGAGAAAGGCGTTACTGCTATCATTACCGGCGAAAAAGGCGAATTAACACTAACCCGACAGGGGCTTGAAGAATATGTATCGGATTGCGTTATCATGCTCGATCACCGGGTCATCGAACAGGTATCGACCCGCCGGTTACGCATTGTGAAGTACAGGGGATCGACCCATGGCACTAACGAATATCCTTTTTTAATTGATGAAGAAGGTATTTCCGTTTTACCGATCACCTCGCTGAAACTGGACAATGAAGTATCGTCACAGATCATATCTACCGGCGTTCCCGGGGTGGACGAAATGTTTAACGGCGGCGGATTTTACAGGGGAAGCAACATTTTAATATCGGGCACTGCCGGAACCGCTAAAACTACAGTAGCAGCCTATTTTGCGTATGAACAATGCCGAAAAAAAGAAAAGGTGATTTATTTTGCCTTTGAAGAATCGCCACAGCAATTGATCCGCAACATGAAATCGGTTAACCTGGATCTTGAACCTTTTATTAAAAAGGGAAATTTACAGATCCATTCATCACGTCCTACCCTCAATGGTTTGGAGCTACACCTCTTAACCCTTCGAAAAATGATCAGGGAGTTTAAACCAAGTACGGTCATCATCGATCCTATCAGCAACCTCATCAGTGTAGGAAGCTCACATGAAGTAAACTCCATGCTGGTAAGACTTATAGACATGCTGAAAGTAAACAATATTACGGCCATGTTCACCTCCCTCAGCAGGCAAATGAGCGATAGCAGGCCCGATCTGGCAGAAGAGTCGGTTTCGTCGCTGGTAGACACCTGGATAACGGTGAGAGACCTTGAAGGTATTGGCGAACGCAACCGCGGCATATTCATTGTAAAATCAAGAGGCATGGGGCACTCAAACCTGGTGAGGGAATTCATCATCACTGATAAGGGCATTGAACTCATGGATGTTGAACTCGGACCAAATGGTGTGCTCACGGGATCAGCAAGAAAATCGAGCCAGCTCAATAAAAAAGTGTCGCAGCTTAAATTACAAAACGAGCTTGACCGAAAAGACCGGGAGATCCTGCGTAAACGCAAGGTACTGGAAGCAAATATTGAAGCTTTGAAAAATGAATTCGAATCGGTAGAAGAAGAATTAAACCTGCTTAAAAGAACAGAAGAGCTTCAGAAAAAAATGATCGTCAACAGTACTAACGATAAAACCAGGAAAAAATGAAAAAGCAGGCCGAATGGCAGTTGCTACTTTACATAGCAGGCCAGACACCCAAATCGATAAAAGCGCTGAGCAATATTAAAAAATATGCGGAAGAACATCTTGCCGGAAAGTATTCGATCGAGATCATAGACCTGCTGGTGAACCCACAACTGGCCGAAGGCGACCAGATCCTGGCGGTGCCAACACTGGTGCGAAAATTCCCGGAACCTATCCGCAAGATCATCGGCGACCTTTCGAATGAAGAAAGGGTTTTGGTAGGATTAAACATTAAGCCATTAACAGCAAAATAACACTTATGGCTAACAGGTACGAATTTATTTTATTTATTTCAGGAATGTCTGTAAAGTCTGTTCGTGCTATTGAGAATATGAACGCCATAGGTGAAAACCATTTAAAGGACAAGTTTGACCTTAAAATCATTGATATTACCACAAATAAGGAAGCCGCCTTAAAGTATGGGATCTTTGCCATTCCAACACTCATCAAAATAAATCCGGCGCCTTTAAGAACCATCGTAGGTGACCTTTCGGATAAGAAAAAAGTACTGCGAATTTTAGAAATTGAATAAGCCTGGAAAAGAAAAGAGACATAGATGACCTGTTGAATGAGCTTGACGAATTAAAAGCTCAACTCTTCGAAGCCAATACCATAATTGATGCGATAAGGGATGGTTCGGTAGACGCGCTTGTATTGAACAAGGATGGAAAACCGAATGTTTATTCGCTTGAAAGCGCGGATTATACCTACCGCATACTCATAGAGAACCTGGGAGAAGGCGCGCTGAGCATTTCGGAGGATGGCCTGGTATTATATTGCAACCACTATTTTTCAAAGCTCATTGGTATTCCAGCCAACAAGATCATTGGTTCGTATTTTAACGCCTATGTTGAATCCGTAGGCGATTTTCAGAAGCTCCTTTCGGGTATTAAACAAGGCCCAAGCAAAGGCGAGATTATTTTAAACAATAACGGCAAAAAACTGCATGTCTACATGTCGCTTACCGACCTGGAACCAACGGTTCCAGCCATAGGTGTTGTGGTAACCGACCTCACCGAAAAAATAAAACATGAGGAGGCTCTTACTGCATACCAGCACGAACTTGAGTCGAAAGTAAATGAGCTTCACCGCACTAATACCAATCTCGAGCAATTCATTCATGTCATTTCGCATGATCTGAAAGAGCCTTTGCGTAAAATTGTTTCTTACAGCTCGCATCTTAACGACACCAAAGCATCCTTGTTTAAGGAAATGGAATTGAAGCACCTGAATGTGATCGGCGCTTCGGCCCTGCGCTTGAATTCTTTGGTAGACGACCTGGTGAATTACGCATTCAGCACCCATAAAATTGAACCTGCATTCATTAACCTGAATGATGTGCTGATGGAAGTAACCGATGACCTTGAAATACTAATCACCGAGCATGATGCCATACTCGACTCAAGTCTGCTTCCCACCATCCCGGCATCGCATGTGCAAATGCGGCAGCTCTTCTCAAACCTTATTACCAATGCTATAAAATACAGTAAAAAACATGTAAAGCCTGTTATTACCATTACTTCTGAGCTCACCAACCAGGTAGATGTGAACGCTCCGGCTAAACGATTTCATAAGATCAGTATTCATGATAACGGCATTGGCATGGATAAAACACATTTAACAAAAATATTTACTATCTTTCAGCGATTGCATAAGCGCGATGAGTATTCGGGGAACGGAATTGGCTTGGCGATCTGCAAAAAAATTATGGAAAACCATTCAGGAAAAATAGATGTGGAAAGTTCATTAAACGACGGAAGCATTTTTAACCTGTACTTTCCTGTAAATGATTGAGCCTAAATGACCGAACTGGAAAAAATCCACATTATTATTGCCGAGGACGACAGTGATGATGCAGAAATTGTGATGGAAAGCTTTTCAAAACACCCTGCATTTAAGAAAATTGATTGGGTTAAAAATGGCATTGAGCTTTTGGATTTTCTGAAAAGCTGTGGTGACACAAAACCTGACGTTATCCTCACCGACATTAACATGCCCATCATGAATGGGATTGAGGCACTTGAAGAGATTTGTGATATACCGCAATTAAAAAACATTCCTGCCTTCGTGTATTCATCGGCTATAAATCCCATTTACGAAGTAAGATGCAATAAGCTGGGAACAAGAGGTTTTTTGATTAAGCCATTTAAATTATCCGATTTCGATAAGATCCCTTACCAGATCATTGAGGTGCTTCAACATGAGCAGAGCAAAAAATGATCCTTAGTCGAATTGGTCTTTTACCTATTTATTGATATCCTGCGTGCTCCAATTTTTTTCCATCTTATATAAATAGTTGAAACATTGTCTTGCTTATTTTCAGACATCGTGTACTAGAATAATGTAGGATTATTTTCGTCATTGCGAGGAGTTTTGCGGAATGAGCAAAATGGAAAGAAGCAATCTCACACAAAGCTGGGTTTGAGATTGCTTCACTTCGTTCGCAATGACGGGCAGAATATAGCTGCTTTAATAATCCTACATTATTCTGCAACATAACCTTTTCAGAAAAGCAAAAAAGCACAAACACTCAACGCTGCAAACCTTTTGCAATCCATAAGTATCCTTAAGCATACCGCTATCCTTTAGGAAAGCAGTAACAAAAGGATACTTCATTACCATAGCTTTGTGACATAATTTATAAAAACAAAAAATATGTCATCAAAAACAACACGCCTTATTGGTCTTGTATTAATGATCCTGCCATCCTTAATGCTCATTATGAGCGGCGTTATGAAGCTAAGTGGATCACAGCAAATAGTAGAAGGTTTAACAAAAGCGGGACTGGGCTCCTACATTAAATTATTCGGCATCATCGAATTAATTTCTGTTGCCCTGCTTCTTTATCCAAGAACTTTTAAGATTGGGTTCTTACTTGTTTGTTGCTATCTTGGCGGTGCCTTGTCCATTGAGCTTGCCGGTGCGCAACCACCCATGGCAGCCATCTTCCTGGTAATTTTATGGACCGGCGTGTACTTACGCGACAAATTTGTTTTTGTAACGCCAAACAAATAAGTACCGGGAATTAAGCGCGCATGGATAATTTAGTTTAACTTTAAATCTCAAATTCATTCTATGGCGTTTAATTACGATAAAGAGGTTTCAACCTTTTTGCAGGGAAAATCGGAACACACCTTAATGCTGTTCAATGAGGTCATTGGTCAGTTTGAGAAAATGGGCAACATTAAAGTGGAAGCCACTAAAACCATGATCGGCATTAGCAACCAGAACAAACGCATTGCCTGGGTAACACAGCTGGGTAAAAATTTTGTTCATGTTGTGCTGCCGTTCAGGCAACTGTATGAAGATAACCTCTGCTTTCAAAAAATGGCGCAGGTTCCGGGCTCGCAGCAGTTCAACCATCACCTGCGCATTTACCAGAAGGAGGACCTGAACAAGGAAGTGCTAAAGTTTATGAAGCTGGCTTATCAGGAGGAGAAGTAAAACTTAAGCTCACTATTGCAAATAATGTCACTTCGAGTAGCCGATCAAAGGAGGCATATCGAGAAGTGATGAAGGGACAGTTCTCGATACGTTTTTTGTAAAAGGCAGACAAAAAACACTCGAACTGACAACTACTTTAAACTAACTGCCGTTTCTGCGCTTTCTCTCTTACAATACGCTCAAAGGAGCGGTTGTTGATCTTACTATCCAGCCAGCTGATGTAATCAAAATATTCGGTCATTACCATGGCTTCATTGGGGTCGCGGGTCAATTGTTCAAGCGCGTCTTTAATTTCTATGAACACTGCAATGAGTTCTTTTTTTACATAAGGGTTTACATGCAGCAATTTACCCAGGAAATTCAGGAATATTTTTTCCAGTTTATGCAAACGTTTGCGTTTGTAAAGGAAACTGTAGGCCCTGCGGATCAGGTAAGGCAACAGGTCGAAGTGTTTTAATTCATAATGCAAAATAAGGTTTGTCATACGGGCTGTTACCTGTATGTCTTCCCGCACATTCAGTTTGGTTTCGTTCAATAGTTTATTAAGCCACTCTAATGACTCCTCAAATTGCTGGCAACCAAAATACACATAAAACATATCGTGATACAGCGATACTTTATTGGAAGCGAATACTTTTTCTTCATAAACCGCGAGTTCCGCTTTTGCTTTGTTGGCATACACCAACCCTTCCTTAAACTTGCCGGCTGTAAGGTATAAAGCAATCATGTTATCATAGGCCACAAAGATCTTATGCCGCTTTGAAGGAAAATTGACAAGGAATTGTTCCAGTTTTGTAAAAGCGCTTTCACATTCCCTGATCTTATAAATTACACTGCCGTAAAAAATAACGCTGTTTAAAACAATTACATAGGTATCCGGATCTTCCACCATCCGTTCGGGCCTTGATTTAATAAGGTTTAAACGGAGCTGTGTGTATTCGTAGCTCTTATCAGCCTCGCCCAGGCAAAAATAACACAAGCTATGGGTAAGGTAGTAGTAACTTTTTTCCTCGTACTCTGTTGGTTTTTGCACATTGGATAATAAGGGATCGTTCAGGAATTTAAGGTATTGCGTTTTGATACCGCCCACCCTGAGATCGTTCCCCTTAGTGGTAAAAAAAGTATACAACCTCTGGTACAATTTACGGTAATCGTTAATGCGCCGCGAACGTTCCAAGGCGTGTTCATGCTCTTTATACAACTGGTCCATGTAAGCTGTATCCTTTCCTTCCTCAATAGCCACCTGCACCGTTTTTTGAATGATCTGCAAAAGAAGTTCGTAATACTCATACCGCTTTGCCAATTCCCGGGCTTTATTAAGCAGCTCCATGCATGATTTGTATAACATCTTGTTATACAATACAGAAGCACGGTTCAAGAGATTGATAAGTTGCAGTTCCACCGATGAGTTACGATGGTAATTTTGAAGGGTGTTCAATAAAAGACGGTAAAGGTAATTTTTACTCATATCGAAACGCTTCACAATAGCATCGTTTTTAAATTCTTCCCTGAGCGCTTCATCATTATAAGTGCGTTGTTTGGCAATGGCAGTGAACAGGCGCATGTAATTTTTCATGCCTGCTTCCTTGTGTACCGAAACAGCCAGCTTAAAATACCGCTTTTCCATTCCGTCGAGGGATTTTATCAATGAAAATAGCTTTTCCATTATCTGACTTATGGATTTTTGAATAATAAATATGCATAAATTCCTTTTAAATATAGGAATTATTAAAACATAAGCAAAAATATCTTAATTCTGACTTATGGATTTAGTAAAAACAAAGTTCTCAAAAAAGAGACTTTGGCCCTAACTTTATGTAAAGCTTATTAAACTATTACCATTTTAATCATGAAAAAAATACATCTTATTTGTTATTTTTTAATCATAAGCTTATTCCGGAGCGGCTCCCTGTTTGCCGTTCTCAGCTATTCCATGGTTCCTACTGTGTCGGGATTTACCTCTTTGTCTGGCACCAGTATCCCTGATCTGGGTTCTGGTTCCGATTTCACCATCACCAATCCCATCGCGATAGGCTTTCCTTTTAAATTCGATAATATTAATTATACCCATTTCCAGGCTTCTGACAACGGTTTTATTCACCTTACAGGAGGAGCAGGAAGCACGACCCTTACCGGTACAGGTTATGGCAATGCTTGCTGCGATGTGGTTATTCCTAATGATTTTACAGCCTCTAACACCTTGCAACCTTTTATTGCGCCGCTTTGGGAAGAACTGGCCATATCTGGCTTAAGCGGAGGGGGAACCACTACATATACCATGACAGGAAGTTCACCTACCAGGGTATTAACCATACAATATAATAAAGTATCGTGGCGTGCCCCAACAAGTACCGACCAGATCTCTTTCCAGATCATCCTTTACGAAACATCCAACATTATTGATTTTGTGTATAAGGTAGGCACGGTTGCACTGGGCACTTTTCCTACGGCTTCCATTGGCCTTGGCGGAATAGGCGCTACTAATTATTATTCATTAAGTAATTCAGGTACCAACCCTACAGCTGCCTTCAACTCCAATGTTACCAACATTAGCACCAGGCCTGCCGACGGACAGCGCTACCGCTGGATCCCAACGGCAACACTTCCCATTGAACTCATGTTTTTAACCGGCACCCATACCGATATAGGAAACCTGCTGGAGTGGAAAACCGCATCGGAACACAACAATGATTATTTTACCATTGAAAGGAGTAAGGATGCGAATTACTTTGAAGCCATTGGATTTGTAAAAGGTGCCGGTAACAGTGAAACGATCCGGTCTTATAATTATACCGACGTCTCTTTTTCCGATGCTGCCGGGCTGGTGTATTACCGCTTAAAACAAACCGATTTTGATCGTAGCACCGAATACTCTCCTATTATTTCCATCAACCTGGCCACTTCGCAAAAAAAACCACCAACGGTGTATTTTGATAAGCCTAGCGGAGAACTGAGCCTGTGGCAAAACTATAATTACAGCGGGCATTACACCATGCAAATTATTGACCTGCTAGGAAAAACAATTGATGAGCAGGAACTCGAAATAACAACGCCTGGGAATAACCTATCGAAAAAATCACTACCTTTTCCTACAGAAGGGGTCTTTATGATAAGGGTCCTGGAACCGGAGGGCAATGTATTGTCGCAATTAAAATTTATAAAATAATGTACTAATCCATAAATCTGATCCATATGATGTCAACTTCTACACTCAAACAACTGAAAGGAATTGCCGCTGTTGCAATTGCCTGTTCCATCAGCTTAAGCGGGCGTGCCCAGCTAAACTATACCATGACGCCAAGCCAGGGTACTTATACGCCACTTTCAGGTGGTACCTCTATCGGTGACCTTTCTGCCGGTTCGGACATGACGATCACATCGCCCATTGCCATTGGCTTTAGTTTTACCTTTGATGGCATGGCCTATACCGAAGTTCAGGCATCGGATAACGGCTACATTCATTTTGGAAACGACCTGGCGCCAACAGGCTATGGCAACGCTTCGGGCGACCTCATCATCCCAAATGATTTTACAGATGCAACCGGAAGTACACCAGGTGTAAACACAACACGTCCCTTTGTAGCACCCTTGTGGGAAGAACTGGCTATTGCGGGCATTGGTGGCGGTGGCGCAAATTATTTAACCGATGGCATTGCTCCTAACAGAACCTTTACCATTGAATGGGACAGGGTGTCATGGCGTGCCCCCACAGCCACTAACCAGATCTCTTTCCAGGTGGTATTACATGAAACAACCAACGTGATCGATTTTATTTACCTGCAAGGTCCTTCAGCACTCGGCAACCTGCCAACAGCATCTATTGGTTTGGCCGGTATTAACAATGGCGATTATTATTCCCTGAGCGACTCTGGTCCAAATCCGGTAGTATCGCAAACGCTAAGTACAAACGACATTTCTGCAAAGCCGGCAAGTGGTCAAATGTATACCTGGGCTCCTTTTATTCCAACGGGTATTAAAAATAACAGCACTGATAATAATCTCTCGTCTGTTTATTTTGATGCGGCTTCAAATTCCTTAAAAGTAATGACCGATTTCAAAAAAGCAGGCGATTATGATTTTGAGATAGTTGATCTGCTGGGTCGCACGGTATTAAAAGACAAGATTCACGCCAATGAAAAAGGCAAAGCCGTTTATGAGTTTAACTTGCCGGTATGTGCCGCAGGAACTTATGTAGCCAGGATCTCAGGACAAACTGTTTCGGAGCAATTAAAATTTATTAAATAATAAATGTCATTGCTTACCATATAAAGATAAACGTATGATTAAAAAGAATTTCTGCTTACTGGTTTTTGTGATCTGTTTCCAGGTTTGTTTCTCGCAAAAGCAAACCAACTTCTGGCACTTTGGTACTTTAGCCGGCTTGGATTTTAACACAGGCTCCCCCGTTGTGTTAACCAATGCCGCGCTAAATACAGCCGAAGGCTGTTCTTCCATATCCAACGCGTCGGGCAATTTATTATTTTATACCGATGGCGTTAAGGTTTGGAATAAATTAAATGCGCAAATGCCAAATGGTTTTGGCCTCCTTGGCGATCCATCAACCACGCAATCAGCATTAATTGTTCCTAATCCAGGCAATGCAAACCTCTTTTATATTTTCACCTTACCTGCCGAAGGTAGCGGCAGTTTCCACTATTCGGTGGTAGACATGAGCCTACAGGCGGGTAATGGTGATGTGACCGTTAAGAACACATTTCTTAAAAGTAACGTGACCGAAAAAATGACGGCCGTACACCATTGCAACGGACATGACATTTGGGTAACCGTACATGAGGCAGGGACAAACGCATTTTATGCTTACCTGGTAACAAACACAGGCGTGAGTGCGCCTGTGGTAAGTAATGCTGGCGCGGTGCATACCGATGTGCACGGGCAAATGAAATTCAACAGTTCAGGAACCATGATTGCCTGTGCTATTGATACCAACGCGGTAGCTTTTAATGTGGGTTGGGGCTTTGCCGATTTGTGTACGTTTGACAAATCAACCGGTAGTATTTCTTACCTGCAACGGATCACGACCTCTCACAGAAGAACGTATGGTGTGGAGTTTTCGCCCGATGATACAAAGTTTTATTTAGGGTATTACGATCCCGGTGCCAATAGCTACGTTTCTCAGTTCGACCTGACAGCAAGCAACATACAGGCATCAGATGTTTTGATAAACACTTCTTTCAATCCTGATATTTATTCCATACAACTTGGTCCCGACCGTAAGATTTATGTGACCAAGGAAGTGACGCCTTTCCTGGATGTGATTAATAATCCCAACCTGGCCGGAACGGCTTGCAATTATGCCAGCAATGTTATTAATCTCGATCCATCGTTCATGGGTAACATGTGCATGCTTGGTTTACCTAATTTTATACAGAGTTATCTCAATCCCAATTTTCCAAACATTCCCTGCACCCTACCTGTAACAGCAGGTTTTATCAACAGCGATACAACCTTATGTAAAGGCGATTGCATTAGCTTTACCGACCAAAGTACCGGAACCGTAACCGGTTGGAACTGGTTATTCCAGGGTGCAACACCGGGATCGAGCACGGCACAAAATCCTTCAACGGTATGTTACCCTGCTACCGGTACATTTACCGTGCGCTTAATTGCCTCCAACAGTTCTACTTCCGATACTATCATCAAAACCATTACAGTAGTAGTGCCCACGCTCAGCGCAGGTCCCGATGTAGTGATTGCTCCCGGTGGAAGCACACAACTAAATGCCAGCGGTAATGTCACCTCTTTTTCATGGTCGCCTGCTACGGGGCTTAGCAACACTTCCATTCCAAACCCAATAGCAAGCCCAAGCGTTACCACAACCTATATGGTTAGCGGTTCCGATAGTAATAACTGCCCGGCCTCAAGCGCTGTAACGGTTAGTATAGAAATACCGGAAGCACCTTGCGGCGAAACATTTGTACCGACTGGTTTTTCGCCAAATGGTGACGGGGAGAACGACATTGAATGCGTGATGGGAACTTGCATTACATCCATGACCTTTTCCATTTACGACCGCTGGGGCGAAAAAGTATTTGAAAGTTCCGACCAGCTTCAATGCTGGGATGGCAAGTTTCGCGGCCAGTACATGAACTCAGGCATTTATGTTTATCACCTGAAAGCCACATTAAAAAGTGGCGAAGAGGTCAATACAAAAGGAAATATTAACTTAATAAGATAAGGTCATGAAAAAGAACAACACAGCTTATCTTACGCAACGTATGAATTTAAGATCCGTTTATAAAAAAATCAGCTTCCTGTTTTGTATTTATCTTGTCACAAGCTCTTCGCTGGTAGCACAGGACATTCACTTTTCACAATTCTGGATGACACCTATGCTCCTGAACCCGGCACAGGCAGGCGCACAGGAACCTATGCGCATTATTTTGAATTACAAGAACCAATGGAGCAGTGTGGCACAACCTTACTCAACCGGTAATTTTTCGTTTGATGCCAAGCTGGGCAAAAAAAATAAGAAAGCATTTTCGGGACTCGGCTTAAACATTAGCCAGGATAAATCGGGAAGCCCTTTCATTAAAACATTCCAGGCCAGTCTTGCCTATGCCGCGCACGTGCACATTAATGATAAAAGTATTATTGGCGCGGGTTTGTATGGCGGCATTATCCAGAGAAGCATTGGCTATAGCGGCATACAGTGGATGAACCAATATGACGGCATGGCATATAACGCTACGCTGCCAACAGGTGAACCCAGTTTTAGTGCCAGCCTGATGTGTTTTGACGCGGGGGCGGGAATTAATTACGAATACCGGAAAAATGAAAAGTACATGACCGGTAACGATAACCGACGCTTCAGCATGGGAGCTTCTGTATTCCATGTCAACCAACCTTCTTACTCTTTTTATGGAACCGGCGAAAAACTCTACTTAAAAGCGGTGGGCTATGCCAATGCCGAGATCGGGCTCCCAAACAGTAATGTATCTATTATTCCTGGTGTGGTTTATTCGCAGCAAGGCACCTCAGGCGAATTACTGGCAGGCACCATGTTCCAGTATCAGCTAACCGCCGATTCAAAATACACCGGTTTTGTAAAAGCCTCTTCGCTTTCATTAGGCGCTTACTACAGGGGCAACGACGCCATTATCGCTACAGCCTTATTCAAAATTTCGCAGTATGCTATTGGTGTCAGTTATGATGTAAACATTTCAGGATTAAAAACAGCCAGTACAGGACGAGGAGGTTTTGAAATTTCGCTGCGCTTTGTAAACCCAAACCCATTCTTGTATAAAGGAGTTTCAAGACTTTAGATGTATGGATATAAAAAAGATAATGTATGTTATGTCATGCTTGGTGTGCATTTCATTTAAGGCATGGGCGCAAAAGCCGGCTGTAAAAAAACCGGTCAATGATTCCGTAAAGATCACGATCACCAACCTCACCAAAACCATCAACAGCACTTACCCTGACTTTGCGCCTGTCATCTCAGCCGATGGGCAAACCATTGTGTTTACTAGCCGCCGCCCATATACTGAAAAAGATATTAAGAAAGGAAAACAGGGTTTGGAAAACGTTTACATTTCTTACTACGACATCAAAAAGAAAAAATGGGCCGATGCGAAAGCGCTTCCTGAAACCATTAACGAGCCCGGACGTTTCAACTCAGCCATCGCACTTTCCAACGACGGCCAAAAAATGCTGCTCTACCGCGATGATGCTTCGGGGAACGGAGATATTTATGAATCGCAACTGCAAGGCGAGAACTGGATGAAACCTTATAAATTTCCGGAACCCATTAACAGTAAAGACCATGAGTCTTCCGCCAGCTTTTCGCCCGATGGAAATTCGCTCTACTTTGTGAGCAACCGTAAAGGCGGACAGGGTGGGCGCGACATTTGGATGTGCCGTAAGGAAAACAACAAGTGGGGTGCGGCCCAAAACCTTGGAAGCACCATTAATACCAAAGAGGATGAAGAAGGCATTTTTTTACACCCCGACGGTAAAACCATTTACTTTAGTTCAAAAGGCCATAATGGAAATGGAGGCTATGATATTTACAGATCGGTATTTGAAAACAATAAGTGGAGTGAACCGGCAAACATAAGTCAAATAAATACCGCCGATGATGATTTGTATTTTGTGCTGGCTGCCGACGGGCAAACAGGATTTTATTCATCATCAAAAACCGGGGGATTAGGCGACCAGGATATTTATGAAGTGAATTTCACTCCACTTAAAACTAACAAAACAAAACAGGAAAGCGGCCCTCAGCTTACCTTGTTGAAAGGTGTCATCAGCGATGAGATCACGGGAGCCTTGCTGGAAGCCAGCATTGAAATTATTGACAATGAAAAGAATAAACTCATTACAACCATTAATTCCAATAATGCCACCGGCCGTTACATGGTATCGCTTCCTTCAGGCATCAATTATGGCATCATTGTTAAAGCAAAAGGCTATTTGTTCCATTCCGAAAATGTAAACATTCCCTACTCTGCCGGTTACCAGGAGGTGATAAAAGACGTGAAGCTGAAAAAAATTGAAGTCGGAAAAACCATTGTACTGAACAATATTTTTTACGACTTTGATAAGGCGACACTCCGCTCGGAATCACTTTCCGAGCTGGAAAGGCTGATCCTGTTACTGAATGACAACTCTACCATGAACATCGAGATCTCAAGCCATACGGATAATAAAGGGACCGATGACTACAACCAGAAACTGTCGCAAATGCGGGCGCAATCGGTGGTTGATTACCTGGTAGAGAAAGGCATTGCCAAACAACGCCTGGTAGCCAAAGGTTACGGCGAATCGGTTCCTGTGGCAACTAACGAAACAGATGAGGGAAGACAGCAAAATCGCAGAACGGAATTTAAGATCCTTTCCAAATAATTTACAGCACCGGAAGCACAAAGGTTACCAAAACACCTTTGCGTTCCTGTAAAGGATAAGCATCTGCAACCGAAAAAGTAGCTTTCTGTTTATTGCGTTTATTAAACAATTCAATACGTTCCTTGGTAATGGTAGTGGCCAGTGATTGATGCCCGGAACCTGATTTTTGGCGGATGCCTGTTCCATTATCTTTTATTTCAAGGATCAGGTTCTCTTCTTTTTTACTGAAACTGATCTCTATCAATCCTCCTTCCTTAATATCTCTTAAACCGTGCTCAATGGCATTTTCAATAAAAGGTTGCGCCAGCATGGGTGGTACTTCCACGAAATCGGTTTCCAGGTCGGGCGATACATTCAAGGAATAGTCAAAGGCATTGTCGTAGCGCAAGCGTTGAAGCTGCAGGTAATTTTCGAGTCCTTCCATCTCTTTTGAAAGGGCAACCGTTTCCTTACGCGAGTTCTCCAAGATCAGGCGCATTAACCTTGCAAAACCCGACAGGTACTTCCCGGCGGTTTTAGGTTCGTTGTTATAAATAAAACTCTCGATAGCTATAAGCGAATTGAATATGAAGTGCGGGTTCATTTGCGAACGCAGCAATTGCTGCTCCAGCTGCATGGCCTGTTGGCTTGCTTTAAGCTTATTTTGGCGGATGAATAACCAGCCAATGATAACTATGACCATCAAAAGTGCCAGCAGACCAAGCATTTGAAATTCCCTGATCCGTTTTTCTTCAGCCGCTTTCAAATCTTTTTTTTCCTGTTCCGATTTAAGCGCCGCTTCTTTTTTATCGAAATCATAATTCATTTCCAACTCAACGATCTTTTTCACGTTGGACTCGTTAAACAAACTGTCCTTGGCATTTGTGTATTCCCTGTAATACTTAAGCGATTCCGATAGATTTCCCATGATCTCATACATGACGCTTAAACGCTCCGAAGCATCTTTAATAATAACCAGGTTATCCATCTCTTTTGCCAGCGCAATGCTCTTTAAAAAATGTACCTCGGCGGCTTTGTAGTTTTTACGGATCATGTCAATTCCGCCCGAATTTAAATGGATCTGGGCAATTCCCATCTTATCACCATTTTCGGTATACAGGGCAAAGGCAATTGAATCTCTTTTGACCGCTTCATCATATTTTTCCAAATGAGAATACACACTGCCAATATTTTCATTGGCAATGGCCATGCCTTCCCGATCATCCACTTCGGTGTCGATCTCCAATCCCGCCGAAAAGTTTTGCAAGGCTTCGGGGTATTGTTTTTTATCAAGATAGGTTAAACCCAACATGCTATACGATAAGGAAATTCCTCTCTTATCATTCATCTCCCTGGCCAGTTGCAGGGCTTTACTACTGTATTGAATGGATTCGGCATACTTTTTTTGTGAATAACACATTCCGCCAAGTGTATTGTAAGCAACAATAAGCGAACGCTTTTCGCCCAGTTTTTCAAACAGTTTTAAGGATATTAAATAGTTTTTGAGAGCAAGAGGATTATTACCCTGGTTAAGATAAATATCACCCATATTAATATGGCATTTTGCAACTATTTTTTCATCAGCTATCTCTTCAGCTATTTTAAGCGAGGTGAGGTAATTTTTAATGGCTTCGGAATAATCGCCAAGCTGTGTATAAACCATCCCAATGTTATTATAGGAATTGGCAAGGCCATGCTTGTCTGAAATGCTTTTACGAATGTCGAGCGAGATAAAATAATACTTTAAAGCATTTGAGAACTCGCCTGTTTTATAATATACATTACCAATGTTGTACCACGAGGTCCCCAAACCAAGCTTGTCATCAATTTCCTGCTGGATCTTAATGGCTGCGTAATATTTCTTAAGGGCTTCGGGGAATTTTAAATTGACCTGGTCAATCAGGCCAAATATATTAATAGCCCTGGCCTCTCCTTTCCGATAGCCCAATTTTTTTGCCCTCAAACAGGCATTGCTGGCATTATTAAAACAGCTGTCGTACTCGCCGGCATAAACAAACTCAAGCGCCATATCATTTAACCGGTTGATAATGCTTGTATCCTGTTGGCTGTTTTTTAATAACACACGTAAACTGTCGATCTTTTTATTTTGTGAAAAAGCTGACAGGTATAAAAAAAGGAACAGTAAAACACAATTTCTTTTCATATTATAAAAATAGGTTATGTTGTAGAATAATGTAGGTTTAAATTAATATTTTTTCTATTTCTTTTTTCTTAGTCAAAAAAGAAACAAAAAGACAAGTCAATCCCGATAGCTATCGGGAGATCGCTGCCCGCTACATTGTAAAGGCTTATATTAGGATATAAACTAACAAAAATCATTAAAGAGAGAAAATATATGACTTTTAAATAAATAGTATTAGGGCAGCGCGTGGGAGTGAACGAAAAGTGCGAACCGCCATTTTTTACTCCGTTTTCAGGGCAGGCCTGTGTGCAAAAAATGGCGGTTGGTTTTCGTTCTTGATTTCTTTTGTTCCTTTTCTTCATCAAGGAAGAAAAGGAAGTACTAAAAGAAAAAAGCAAGATAAATTGATTCAATAACCCTACATTATTCTAATACACGATATAAAAATACATTATTAAGGCATACAATAAGCAGCATAAACTTCAGGCATTTTAATATATTTGAAGCTTCATATTAAACGAATGAATCGCCTCGACCGTGTAACCGCCATCCTTATCCAGCTTCAATCGAAACGCATTGTGAAAGCGCAGGACATTGCCGACCGGTTCAACATTAGCCTGCGTACCGTTTACAGGGATATCCGCACATTGGAAGAAGCGGGCATTCCATTGGTTGGTGAAACGGGCATTGGCTATTCCATTATGGATGGTTATCGCTTGCCTCCGGTAATGTTTACCGTTGAAGAAGCCACGGCCTTTTTAACGGCAGAAAAACTCGTTGAAAAGCTAACCGACAGTTCTACGGATGAAAGTTATAAATCGGCCATGTATAAGGTAAGATCGGTGCTGCGTTCGGCCGAAAAAGAGTACCTGGAAACCATTGAACAGCATATTGAAGTACTTAACAATCCTTATGTACCAAAAGAAAATAACGCCAATAACGCGCTCCAACCTATCCTGAAAAGCATTTCCGAAAAAAAAGTGCTTACCATTAACTATTTTGCCAACCACAGCCAGGAAAGCACGTCGAGAAACATTGAGCCGGTTGGCATTTTCTATTCAGGCTCCAACTGGTACCTTATTGCGTTTTGCCAGCTCAGGAACGATTACCGCACCTTTAGGACGGACAGAATCACGCAGCTTACATCCACGCCCCTGCCCTTTAAAAAAGAACACCCTTCTTTAAAAACCTATTTAAAGCAAGTTACCAAAGAAAAAGAATTGTTTGATGTGGTAATGCTGGTTGATAAAAAGATTGCCAGCTATTTTGGCGACCAGAAATACTACAATGGTTTTGTTTCGCAGCGCGACGTAAAGGGACAGATGGAAATGACCTTTTTGACCTGTTCGCTGGAAGGCTTTGCCCGCTGGTATATGATGTTTGGCGACTCTGCCGACATTGTAAACCCTCCTGAGCTAAAGCAACTCATTAAAAAAATAGCCGGTTCCATTGCAAAAAAGCAATAATGAACCATTTTGTCACCCTGTCACGACGTGTCGTGAGAGTCGAAGGGTAAAATCACACATTTATTTTTTTCTACTGACATAGGGTTGTCACTTCCTCAAATTTCCTTTGTGGAAACTAAAAACCAAATGATTATGACAACATTTATGCAAGCGTTCTTAAATGAACTGGAACACGAAAGTATTGGAACAAAAAAAATGCTGGCCCGCGTACCTGCCGACAAAATGGACTGGAAACCGCATGAAAAAAGCATGAAGCTGAAAGACCTGGCAACCCATATTGCCGACCTGCCAACCTGGATCACCCTGGGCTTAACAACCAATGAACTGGACTTCGCCACATCGCCCTACAACCCGCAAAATTGCGAGAATGGAGAAGACCTGGTAGCGTATTATGAAAAAACGGCAAAAGAAGCCAGCGATTACCTGTCGAAAAGCAAAGATGCCATCTTAAGCGAAACCTGGACCCTGCGTAATGGCGACATCGTATATTCCCAACTCTCGAAACTGGAAACCATTCGCCATGCTTATTGCCAGATCGTGCACCACAGGGCGCAACTGGGTGTGTATTTACGCTTATTGAATATCCCGATCCCGGGTGTATACGGCCCAAGCGCCGATGAAGCATTTTAATTCGATTGCTCTACTCCCCTCTCCTTTGGAGAGGGGCTGGGGGTGAGGTCTTTTAAACATAAACAAAACAACCTATGACTACTAAAAAAAATTCTTTCAAAATAATTGGCATTGCCATAAGAACTACCAATGAAAATATGCAGGCTATGAAAGACATCCCTGCTTTATGGGAGCGTTTTTTTTCAGAGCGGATTTCAGAAAAAATAAACAGTAAGGAAGACAATGACCTGTACTGTGTTTATACCGACTATGAAAAAGACCACACAAAGCCTTACACCACCATTCTTGGCCACAAGGTAAACCCCTCTGCTCCCCTGCCTGATGGATTAGCTGAAATAGTTATTCCGACGCAAACATACCAGGTATTTACCGCAAAGGGCAATCCGCAAGAAGGCTCTGTGTATAAGGAATGGCAAAAGATCTGGGCTTCGGGTACCGACCGCCTGTTTAGTTCTGATTTTGAAATGTATGGTCCGAAATCGCAAAACGCGGAAAATGCCGAGGTGGATGTTTTTATCGCTGTAAAGTAATTTCTTTCGCCGCCGGTCTGCAACCATTCACCTACCCTGTCTCCTGTCCCGCCTATTAGCTGTTGTTTAGTGCTTTAATTAAAAATATGTTTGCCGAAACTTATGAAAACACTTACAACAGATAATTGCAAAGACGAAGCCGGAAAATTGGTCCCGGTAGTCAATTTTAATTCCTGCGAAGGCAAAGGCCCTTGCATAGAGGTTTGCCCCTATGATGTATTTGAAATGAAACCAATTACCGATGAGCAGTACAAAAACCTTTCGTGGATGGGGAAACTGAAAACAAAAGTGCATGGGCCCGAAAAAGCCTTTGTGGTAAATGGCGATCTTTGCCATTCCTGTGGTTTATGTGTGACGGCCTGTCCCGAAAAAGCCATTAAGCTTAAAAAAGCGGATTAAAAATAAATTTGTAAATGAATGAACGTTCATTTATATTTGTACCCGAAATGAGGATCAGAAACGCGACAAAAGAATTACTGGTAAAACAAAAAGCCATTGAAATGCTGCTAAAAGATGGCTTTGACGGCTTCAGTATGCAAAAACTGGCAAAGGCTTGTGAGATTTCGGTTGGCACCCTGTACATCTATTATACGAACAAAGAAGACCTGATTATTAAAATAGGAATTGAAGAAGGCAAACGCATGACACAAGCTACCATGAAAAACTTTTCGCCCGACATGCCATTTGCCGAGGGATTAAGGGTGCAATGGGAGAACCGTGCGGCTTATTGGTTAAAAAACAAGGAAGCATCCCTGTTCTTTGAGAACATTAAGCACACGCAATATGCCGAAGCTGTTTTAAATGAGATCTCCGATGGATTTAAACCCATTATGAAAAAATTTGCCGAAAATGCCATTGCCAAAAAGCAGTTACATTTTTTGTCTTTTGAATCTTATTGGAGCGTTGCCTTTGGCCCTTTATACACTTTATTAAAATTTGAACAGAACGGAAAAAGTGTAGGCAACCGGCCCTACAAGTTTTCAAAACAGATCATGTACCAAACACTCGAACTCGTATTAAAAGCATTAACACCTTAAACTATAGTGAACATGCACATTTTAATTTTTAAAACAAACATTGATAACGATGCCGCGCACAACGAAGTGGGTACTATCTTAAATACCCATCAATCGGTAATTGGCTGGAATATTGACAAGGAAGATATTGATAAAGTATTGCGCATCGAATCGACATTAAATAATACGGAAGAAATTATTACAACTATCAGCAAAGCAGGCTTTATGTGTGAAGAACTGCCTGACTAAAACCAAACATATGGAAAAGAAAACCGCTACCGAAGCACCAAAATTTACAGGCTACCAAAAATTGGTTATTACCTTATTAGCCTTAACCCAATTCACAGTCGTTCTCGATTTTATGGTGATGTCGCCACTGGGCGATATGCTCATGAAATCGATGGAGCTCACCACCTCGCAATTTGGCTTTGCCGTATTAAGCTATGGGGTAAGCGCCGGTATCTCGGGCTTGTTAACGGCAGGTTTTGCCGACCGTTTCGACCGTAAAAAATTATTACTGTTCTTTTACATTGGTTTTATTTTAGGAACATTGTTTTGCGGCTTAGCTAACACCTATCCGTTATTAATAGCAGCACGTATTGTGACCGGAGTTTTTGGTGGGGTAATCGGTTCCATTTCAATGGCCATTGTTGCCGACCTGTTTGCCATACAACAGCGCGGACGAGTGATGGGCTTTATGCAAATGGGCTTTGGTGCCAGCCAGGTACTTGGCATTCCCATTAGTTTATACATTGCCAACCAATGGGGCTGGCAATCGCCTTTCATCATGATTGTTGGACTGGCCTTTTTAATATGGCTGGTCATTACGCTTAAAATGCAACCTATTAACAAACACCTCGACGCAAAAACCGAACGCAATGCCATTAAACATTTATGGAACACGATTAAACAACGTGATTACCGGATTGGTTTTATGGCAACCGCTTTATTATCGCTCGGTGGTTTTATGATGATGCCATGGGGAACAGCCTTTGCTATCAACAACCTGCACCTTACCAAAGAACAAATGCCAAGCCTGTTCATGGTTGCCGGTATCAGCACTTTAATAATTATGCCATTAATTGGCAAGTTGAGCGACAAGATCGACAAGTTCCGTTTGTTTACCATAGCTTCCATCTGGATGATCGTTGTGGTATTATTTTACACCAACATGACCCCGGTACCATTGTGGGTTGTCATGATCGTGAACGTGTTAATGATGATCGGTATCATGAGCCGCATGGTGCCATCCATGGCCTTAACCACCTCATTGCCCGAAATGCATGACCGTGGCGCTTTTATGAGCATTAACTCTTCCCTGCAACAAATGGCCGGTGGTTTGGCAGCAGGCGTGAGCGGGTTGATCGTACACCAGCAAACAAAAACAAGTCCACTGGAACATTATGATACACTTGGTTTGGTGATGGTGTGCATCACAGTTGTTTGTATCTTCATGATCTACCGTGTGAGCCAACTGGTGAAGAGGAGAACAGCTGCTAAAGATGCGGTTAAGATTCCAGCGGAGGCTAAGTAACCGTTTACAAGATACAGTAATATAAAGCCTATTCTGTGCAGCGCGCTGGCCGGTCAAAACGCGGAGCCGTTTCGGTGTGAATTTTGATTCTCTTAGATGAGCCTGAAAAACCTTCAGTGTTTTTCAGCAGCGAATCTTAAGAATCAAAAGAGCGGGCAGCGATCGTTTTGACTTGATTTTTTTGCTTACTTTTTTCATTAAGGAAAAAAGTAAATGATAAATAGTATCGAATTATTTCTTTTGAGGAAGAAGCGCAACCTAAAAGAATATAAAAAATGCTTCTCGCCCTTCGACTCTCACGACACGTCGTGACAGGGTGACAACTCGAACTGACAATACAGATTTACTTCTGGTACTTCCAATGCCTCATCTTTCCTTCACTCATCCACTCAACCGCATCGGTTAGGCGTTTGGTTCGTGTAGCTTCTGTTTTAGCCTCCTCCAGCCAGCTAATGTATTCTTTTTTACAGCTATAGCTAAAGGCCTCAAAGGTTGTTTTGGCTTTTTTATTTTTCTGAAGAGCGGCCATTAAATAATCAGGCGTTACCAGTTCTTTTTTTACGGTCTCTGCCGGAAGTTTCTTCGGTACTTTCTTACCTTCCTCATTCAGCTTCATGGCTTCTTTAATATAGCCCAGTAAAACCTTATCCGAAGGCAAATCTTTCAACGAGGTGATCCTTCCCATATGTCCCATGGCTACTTCGCTCTTTGCCACTTCCACCAGCTTATCGGCATCCTTCATTAAAGCCGCTTTCCAAAAACCAAAAGCGCAATGTTGCTTAAATGATGCCATGCTGCACATAGGTCCATCTTTATAATCAAAATGCGGGAAACTCCACTTTATCTTTTCTTCCACATCGGGACAAGCTTTATGAACCAGTTCGCGAATGTGTTTTAAAATGGGTTGCGCAAAGGGTTGCGCGTTTTTAATGTAAGCATCTACACGCGGTTCTTTTTTCATTTTAATTTCGGTTTGTAGTTTAATTTTTGAAGTGGCGGTTCATCCTCGCTGAAATTCAATTCAATAGAAGTTCCTTTTTTAGAATTGATGCTTACGGTCGCGTCAATCTGGTCGGCTAATAATTGAATGAGCTGCATCCCAAAATTTGATTTAACATGTTGTGTCACTTCGTCCTGCGGAAAGCCAATGCCGTCATCCGCAATCACTAAGGCATTCTTCGACATGGTAATGCTCACATTTCCTTTTTTGTCTTTAAAGGCATACTTAAAGGTATTGCTCAATGCTTCATTCAGGATCAATCCTATTGGGATCATTTTATCGATCTCGTAATGAAAATCGGTGGGAATCTTTAACTTTAGTTTCACAAAACCTTTGTTGTAGCTGCTCTGCAATTTTTCAAAAAGCGACCTGGAATACTGAGCGAGGTTAATTTTAGTGAGATCGGAATTGGCGTACAGCATTTCATGGATCAGGGCCATGGAGATAATGCGGTTCTGGCTTTCCTCTACCAGTTTTGTAAAACCTTTATCATTAGCCCTGTGAGCATGCAATTTTAATAAGCTCGAGATAATCTGTAAATTATTTTTAACACGGTGGTGAATTTCTTTCAGCAGGGTTTCTTTTTCTTTTAAGGCCGTGCGGATCTTTTCTTCCGATTTTTTTTGTTCAAAAAACAATGGGATCTCATACTTCGCCGCGGGCTTGTATTTCAGTTCCTCCTTATTCAGGTATTCACCTATTTTATGTGGCGGCGCCATAATAAAGGTGCAGTTTTGATCACCTTTTGCCCGGCACGAAATTTCTACCGAGGTTAGTTCAATACCAAAGCTTTGTTCGCACCAGCCCGATGAGTAGCCCGCGTTCATGGAACATACCGGAAAATCGGTTTTCTCTTTCGAGCGGATCCAGGAGTCTGCTTCAAAGGAATAGGGATGGTGGTACTTTATATAAAAGTTCTCATCAGGCGTTGGCTTGCTCTCTGGTAATATATCTACAAAAGCCCAGCCCGTGTAGGCAAAGTGAATGGGCCCGGCAGACAATTTGGAAAGAGGATCTTTGAGTTTCATTTTGCGGTGAAAATTTTCCGCATCCTCAATGCCAATTAAATGGGCAAGATCGAATAATAAATTCCTTCCTATTTTAATGGCTTCTGTGGTTGGCCTGTCAGAATACAGCTTCAGGATGTTTTTAAAGAAATCGTTTGCCAGCGATTCCGCCCTCAGCAATACATAACGCTCTCCATTCACTTCTATTTTCGATAAGCTTGGATTTGCTTTAAAAGTCTGAAAATATTCTTTGACAACCAGGGCGGCTTTATCAAAAACGGGTTTCACATCCTTAGGGACTTTTACCGTTTCATCATCTGTAAAAAATACATCTTTCTTTTTCTTGAGAATTTGATTTTCTTTCTCTAATTCTTTAATCCGTTTTTTTAAAGATTGTATGTTTTCGGATGACGTCATTAATACCGCTTAGTAAACATGCTGGCCACCGTTAATACTATAGTTGGCACCGGTAATAAAGCTGGTTTCCTCGCTGGCAAGGAACGATACCAGGTGAGCTACCTCATGCGTACCGCCTAAACGCCCCATTGGAACCTGCGCTACAATTTGGTTCAATACTTTTTCGGGAACAGCCATTACCATATCAGTACCAATATACCCCGGAGAGATAGTGTTTACTGTCACGCCATACTTTGCCACTTCCATTGATAAGGATTTGGTAAAGCCATGCATGCCTGCTTTAGCCGCCGAATAATTGGTTTGTCCAAACTGGCCACGTTGCCCGTTTACCGAAGAAATATTAATGATACGGCCGAAGTTACGGTCAATCATTCCCTGGATGACATGCTTGGTGCAATTGAATACCGAATTTAAATTGGTATTAATTACCGCGTGCCAATCTTCCACTTTCATGTTAATTAAACGTCCGTCGCGCGTAATACCCGCGTTGTTCACCAGGGTATCCACATGCCCGTACTTTTTCTCAATCTCAGCAATCATCTTTCCCGCGCTTTCAAAATCACTCACATCACCGTAAAACAATTCAATAGGATAACCTTCGCTTTTCATCTGCTCCATCCATTTATCGGCTTTTTCCCTGGTATGATAGTTACCCACAACGGTATAGCCATCCGCATGCAATTTCTTACACATAGCAGTTCCCAAACCACCTGTAGCTCCTGTTACCAATACGGTACGTTTGTTCGATGTTTCCATAGTATATCTTTCTATTTTTTTATGATTACGAATTCATACTAAGATACGAATCAGTGTATGACGTCATGTAAAGCCATTTGTGTAGTCGTATTATTAATTCGTAATCATTAATACCAATTCGTAATCGTTTATTATATCTTTTCTGTATTCATTACCGTAGCTTCTCCACTCGTGCAAATATTGCCGGTTGCTTTATCTTTGATAAGCGTTTCCACAATAGCGCGGTGTTTGTCTTTTAATACTTCTTTTACGGTAAAAATGGCTTCATACTCAACCTCTACGTACATGGGTTTCAAAAAACTCAGGGATTGCTTCAGGTAAATAGTGCCTTCGCCCGGGAACAACACGCCAAATACTTTACTGAATAAAGCGGCCCCCAACATACCGTGCATGATTGGTTTTTTAAACATGGTGGTGGCTGCAAAAGCAGCATCGGTATGAACAGGGTTTTTATCGCCTGTTACTTCCGCAAAGCGGTTTACTTCGTCCTGTGTAAATTTAAAATCGTGAGAATACGTCTGTCCGGTTTCTATCATAAAATACTTTTTATGTAATATTCCAAAATTTATTTCAAATAGGCAAGGGGCTCAAAAACTAAATCCTTTTTAGACCAAACATTTATTTATTTCGATAATTTAACAAATAATTAATACGAATTTACTTGACACGTATTGGAAAAAATGACGACATTTGCAGCAGATTTTAAAATTAGCATCTAACTCGCTGATTTTCAATATTTAAGAAGAATTTACTAAATATTAATATACAATTAACGTTAGAGAATGAAAACAAACAACCCAATGATCGACAATTTAATGGACGCCCAGGCTAATGCCATGAATACCTGGATGGACTCTGCAAAAAAATTCCAATCGGCTTTTGCCAATGGTAATTTAATGGCAGAAAGCCAGTCTATTTATAAAGACATGATGGAAAAACAAACCGCTATGTTCAACGGGATGAACCTGAATGGTTCAAACCCTTTCATGAACCATGAGGTGAAGCCTGAAGAGTTCCTGAAAAACTGGTACAACCAGCAAATGGCAGGTTTAAAACAAATGACTGATTTTAACCAAAGCATTTATAACTCAATGGTAAACTACGGTAAAAATGCAAACGATTACACGAATGGTTTTTCTACCATGAATAATGCCTGGACAAATGTATACAACAGCTGGATGAACTCAATGAACACCGCTTACGATACATTTTCTCAAAACATGAAAAACCCGTTTAACGCAGATATGTTTAAAAACGTGTTTGAAGGAAACCAACTATACATGAAAGTACAGGATATGTTCCAGCCAATGATTACCGCGTTGAAAAACAACGACTTTAGCATGGATACCTGGAAAACGATTTACGCTGCCGACAATTACAAAAAAATGACCGAGCAGGTATTTGGTTCTTTCTTTAACACTGCCGGTTTAAAAGACGTGTTTGAGAACTCAACCAAACAAATGCAAAACTTTTTCGTGAACCAAAATGGTTTAGGAAAAGAATACGTTGCCCAAATGCAAAACATGGCGGCAAACTTTCCTGAAATGTTCTCAGGCAACTCCGAACAAATGAAGGATCTGTATTCAAAAATGAATAACATGTTTGCTAAAACATTTGAGCCTTTATTGAAATTGGTAAACCCTGGTAAGGAAAAAGAAAACGTTGAAGCTACCATCGCTTTAATGGATAAAGTAACCGAGTACAGCATTAAACAATCTGAGTTACAAGCTCAATTGTATAAAACAATGCAATCTTCAATGGAAACTTTAGCGAAAGAAACACAGGAAAAATACAAAAACCTGCAGGCTGATATTCAGGCTGGCAAAGTAACTTTACCTACTGCCAATGAGTTATACAACGAGTGGGTAAAAACAAACGAAAAAACATTTGCCGATTTATTCGCTACTGATGAGTTTTCTAAAGTAAAAGCCGAAGCGTTAAACTTAAGCATGGATGTGAAAAAACATTTCGAAAAACAATTCGAAAATGTATTCGAACAATATCCTATTGCGTTTAAAAGCGAATTGGATGAAGTTTACAAAACCATTTATGAATTGAAAAAAACGGTAAAAGAACTTCAAACTAAATTAGCCATGCACAATGCCGCTTCAGTAGAACTGTTTGAAGAGGATAAAGCAGCTAAAGCTAAAAAGAAATAAAACCAATTTGTGTTCATAGCACAATAATAAGAGGGCTGCCGATGTGTTTGTGGGCAGCCTTTTTTGTATTTAAATCTCAGTTCTTTGCCACTCTGTCACGACTTGTCGTGAGAGTCGAAGGCGGAACCAAATAAATTTTGTAACTTAACCTCATTAAAATACGCCCTATGGAAAATAACCTATTTGAAGAGTTAAATAACATGAGCTCCAAATTATTAAAGAGCTATGATACCTTAAACCACCTTGAAGAAGTAGAAATTGCCACTTCGCCCAAAACAGCTGTTTATACCGAAGATAAATTGACCTTATACAGGTACGACCACGATACGGAACCTACTTACAAAACACCCGTATTAGTTGTATATGCTTTGGTAAACACCTACAAAATGCTGGATATACAGCCCGACAGGAGCTATATCCGCAATTTATTAGGTGCAGGTTTGGATGTTTATTTAATTGACTGGGGAAATCCTACAAAAGCCGACCGTTATTTAAGCATTGATGATTATGTGAATGGTTACATTAACAACTGCGTTGATTTTATCCGCAAAAAAAACAGGGTTGAAAAAATAAACATTTTAAGCATTTGCCAGGGCGGTACCTTAAGTGTGATTTACTCTTCCTTATATCCAAATAAAATAAAGAATTTAGTAACACACGTTACCCCAATTGATTTTAGTACCAACGACGGCTTACTGTTCCGTTGGAGCAAGGATATGGATTTTGATAAACTGGTAGATGGCTTTAATGGCCTGATCCCAGGCGATTTCTTAAACCAGGGCTTTGACATGCTAAAGCCAATGATGAAAGTGCAGAAACAACAAACCTTACAAAACTCGCTGGATGACAAGGATAAATTACTGAGCTTTTTACGCATGGAAAAATGGATCAGTGAAAGCCCCGACCAGGCCGGCGAATGCTATAAACAGTTTATGCAAGACCTTTACCAGGACAATAAATTAGTGAAAGGTGAGCTGGAAATTGGCGGCAAAAAAGTAAACTTAAAAAACCTGAGCTCTAACTTATTGAATATTTATGCTACCGAAGACCATTTAGTTCCGCCGGCTGCTACCATTCCGTTAAACGATTTGGTTGGCAGTAAGGATAAGGAACTGTACAGCTTTAAAGGCGGCCACATTGGCGTATTTGTTGGCGGTAAATCTCAAAAAGAACTGGCACCGGCTGTTACAGCATGGCTAAAGAAAAGAGATTAATCACTTATTAAAAAAACAAGATCCCCTTAAGAAAATTCTTAAGGGGATTTTTATTCTAAACATGTTGTGATTAGATAGTTTGTATTAACTATTCGCCGTCATGCTGTTACGACGATATAGTTATCTGACTAAACTATTTGATCCTTAAGATCCCCTGTTGCCTCAGGTCAGAAAGATAAACGCGTTTGCCTTTGTAAATACCCACAATAAAGGCATCGGCAACAATGAGCTTACGTACTTTCGCTACCTGTTCGGTGGCTTCGTTATAGGTTTTATATTCTTCTTCCAGGGTGTAACGGGCCACATTATCCACCACTTCCACATCAATTTTACCAAGTTTCCGTTTTTTACGGCGCCGAAGTTTTTCGTTCAGGTAATCAGCCGACACCTGTATTTTATACACCAGTCCTTCAATGTGTTCATTACCGGTATGCCATACAGTATCTGCAATTGCCGTATCGGGCTTAGTAGTAAAATTGATGTCCTTATTTGTTAATACATAAGCTGTTAATTTTGAAGCTTCCACCAATTCCGATCTCACCTGCAGCTCATTCAGTTTCCAGTTGATCCTGTAATCCTTTCCAAGCGGTAGGGTAATGGAATAATTCCCATTGTTGTTATCGGAACGGCTTGTTTTAATAACCGTATTTCCATCGGTCGTTGTCACATGAATATCAGCGCCAACCGGTTTGCCATCCAGTGATACAATCCCTTTGGTTACAATCACCCCCGGCATGGTTCCTGTAATTCCCGGTTCTACTTTGTAAATATCCAGGTCGCCAAAACCATCCGTACGGCCTAATGAATAGTAACCCGTTTCGCCATTTGGCGACAGTACATAATAACTATCGTCCTGTGTTGTATTAATGGGATAGCCCATGTTCTCGGGCTCTGTCCAGCTAGTGTCGCTCATTCTTGTTTTAAAAATATCGAAGCCGCCCATGCTGTTATGTCCCTGCGAACTGAATAAGAGCAGTTTACCATCGTAATGAATAAAAGGAGCGTCCTCATTTTTGGCAGTGTTTATCTTGCTTCCAAGGTTATGGGCTTTGCTCCATGAACCACTTGGCAACAATGTTGACGAATAAATATCTTTTCCACCATAACCTCCGGGCCTGGAACTCGAAAAATACAAGGTTGTCCCATCAGGCGATAAGGAACAATTGTCTTCCCAGTCGGTACTGTTTACATCAGCCGGAAGTTTTAAGGGAGTGCCCCATTTGCCCTTATCCTTATCATAAATGCACATAAAAATGTCCCCATCATCCGTCTGGCTATCCACATTAATGAACAATTTTTGTCCGTCGCCCGAAAGCCATAAGGCCGACTCGTTGTTGATGGAGTTTAATCCTTTAACTTCCTCCGGGGTTTTCCACAAGCCATTTTCTTTGCGGCTGGTAAACAGGTCTTCAAAATACGCTCCGTTTTTGTTTGGCCTGTTAAAGGCATTTTGCAAGCCCCCGGTACTTTTTTCACCGCGGTAAGTGTATATAAGTACCGAACCATCCTCAGTTATGGTTGGCTCATACTCGGCACCTTCGGTATTAATGGTGTTTCCCAAATTTTCAATCTTCACCGAAACAGGGTTTGCCATCAATGTTTTGGCATTGTTGCAATAAGCGACAAGTTCTTCACTGTTTTTAAGCTGTGCAGGTGTTGGTTTTACCAGTTTTGACTTGTACAGGTTTAAAGAGATCAAAGCCTTATCAATACTGTCGTTCAGAAAATAAGCTTTGGCCATATGATAATCGATCTCGGCCGCCTTTTTATTTTTTGCCCGGGCGTCTTTTAAAAACTGCAAACACACAGCTTGTTTTCCGGGACTCGATAGCCCCGATATGCCGCATAAATATTTAAGATTTACTTCGGTAGGATGCTTTGCCTGCAATTTTTCGAAGATGTTGAAGGCCAGTCGGTAATTTTTTTCATTAAATAACAATTGCGCTTTTTCCATCTGGCTATGTTCCGCTTCTGTCCACTTATTGTTACTGGTTTCTTTTGCAGTGGTTTTTTGTGCTGACATTGATACATGTAAAATAACAAACAGGCAGGCAAATAAGGTTACTCTCATAAACACGTTAAGTTATGGTTCTAATTATTTTTAGTACGGTTAATGTGTGATAAAATGTATTTCATCGGGGGGATCAACCAATTGAAAGGTAAATATTAAACCTATCCCAAAAACAATTTTCACCTCATTTTTTAGTGCTCGTAAAAATCACTTTTCCTTTTTTTTAACGTTTTTAAACAATTCGCTTTTAATCCTTAATTGTATTTTTAAATCAGATACCTATGTCCAAATTATTATACTTTTTCCTTTTTATAAGTGCTGCTACTTATTCCTACGCACAAACCACCTCTGTAAAAGGTAAAGTGGTCGACGAAACCAAACAACCCGCCATCGGTTCCTCCTTACTACTTTTAAATCAGACGGATTCTTCGCTTGTAAAGGGCACAGTGGCGGATATAGATGGGAATTTTGTGCTGGAAAATGTTCCTGGTAACACCTCCTATATTTTAAAAGTTCTTTCCCTGGGTTACAAACCTTATTTTAAAACAGTAAAAGTGCAGGGCGATTCCATTAACCTTGGGACCATCGCCCTGCTTCAAAATGCAACCAATTTAAAAGAGGTATTGGTGGAAGGAAAAATTCCATTGGCCACGCAAAATGGCGACACCACGAGTTACAGTTCAAGCGCATATAAAGTTAATAAAGATGCGACAGCCGAAGACCTGGTAGGTAAAATGCCGGGGGTTACCATTACCGATGGAAAAGTACAGGCGCAGGGCGAGGATGTGAAACAGGTATTGGTGGATGGCAAACCGTTTTTTGGTGATGATGCCAGTGCCGTATTGAAAAATTTACCGGCCGAGGTAATTGATAAAGTTCAGGTGTTTGACAAGAAAAGCGACCAGGCGTTGCTGACCGGTTTTGATGACGGTAACGCGCAAAAAACAATTAACATCACTACCAAAGCACAATTCAGGAATGGCGTGTTTGGAAAAGTATTTGGAGGTTACGGTTATGAAGACAAATATACCGGCGGGGCTACCGTTAACATTTTTAAAGGCGCCCGAAGGATCAGCATTCTCACGCAATCGAACAACATTAACCAACAAAATTTCACATCCGAAGATTTGGCCGGCGTTATGAGCGGCTCATCGGGAGGAGGAGGACGTGGCGGCGGGCGTGGCGGAAGAGGCGGCGGACAAGGCGGGGCTCCATCAAATGGAGCAGATAATTTCCAGGTCAATAACCTGAACGGGATCAACACTACTTCCTTATTCGGTTTGAACTACTCGGACAAGTGGGGCAAAAAAACCGAAGTAACGGGTAGTTACTTTTTTAACTGGACCGAGAACAATTCGCGCTCTACCCTGCTCCAACAATACATATTGGGCTCAAACACCGGATTGATCTACGATGAACGAAACACGTCAAAAACCGACAATTTTAATAATCGTATTAATTTTAAATTTGAAACCAAACTTGATTCTCAAAACACCATCACTTTGCAGCCACGCTTATCCTTCCAAAATAACGAAGGCTCCAAAAATCTTACGGGCAACAACTCAAGAAGCGATTTCACCTTAAGCAATACCGATAACAACACAACCAATAAAGTGTTTGGTTACACCATATCGGTTCCGGTGCTCTACAGGCACTCCTTTGCAAAAAAGGGAAGAACCTTTTCCATTAATGCTACGCCGGCCATTACCAGAACAGATGGAAATAGTTCGTTATATACTTTAAATAATTTTTATGGCGATTCGCTGGTGACGGGAGATACCATTGACCAACGATCGAATACGTTTAAAAATGGCGCTTCCATTAGCGGAAATGTTTCCTACACCGAACCACTGAATAAGAATAACTTCGTACTGGTAAATTACACCGGTTCTTACCAGGATAACTATTCATCAAAAAGGACATACAATAAAAATTACGATTCTTATAAATATGATATTAACGATACCTTGCTGACGAATGTGTTTAGGAACAATTACCAGGCCCAATCGGCCGGTATAGGTTACCGCTTCCAGAAAGAGAAATTCAATTTCTCCTTAAATGCCGATTACCGTTGGGCGCAACTTGGCAAACAGCAGGAAGTTCCTACAAGCTACACCCTCAGCAAAACGTTTGAGTCGGTTTTACCATCGGCACAGCTGCAATACAAATTCACCCCTAAAAAGAACCTGCGCATCAACTACCGTTCAAGCAACAATCCGCCGAGCATTGACCAGTTACAGGATGTTATCAATAACTCAAATTCATTGCAGTTAAGTACCGGTAACCCCGATCTGAAACAGGATTTCCAGCAAAACCTCAACGTGCGCTATTCGGGTGTAAATACCGATAAGGCAACTTCTTTCTTTGCCTTGTTAAGCGGCAACTATTCAAACAACTACATTGGGAACAGTACTTTAATTGCCAACCAGGATACAACGGTTTATAACGACATCTTCTTACAAAAGGGCTCACAGATCACACGGCCTGTAAATCTTGACAATTATTATTCATTGCGTTCGTTTATTAACTACACCTTTCCTTTATCAAAGGTCAAAACCAATTTCAGTATTAACCTTTCGGGCAATTACACCAATATTCCGGGACTCATTAATACCGACATTAATTACGCTCAAACAGCCAGCGGTGGTTTAGGCCTGGTACTGAGCAGCAATATCAGCGAGAAATTCGATTTCACCATTTCTTCCAATTCTTCTTACAGTAACATTAATAACACCTTACAAACATCGTCCAACACCACCTATTTTTCACAGCTCTCAAAAGCCAAGGTAACCCTGAACCCATGGAAAGGCGTTGTGTTGCAGGCCGACTATACCAACACCTACTATTCGGGCCTTACAAGTACTTATAACCAATCTATTTCCTTATTGAATGCAGCAATAGGCTATAAATTCTTAAAGAACAAACAAGCCGAGCTTCGCTTAACGGTATATGATATTTTAAACCAAAACAACAGCGTATCACGTACCAATACCGACAGCTATATCCAGGATTCGCAAACCAATGTACTGAACCGTTATTACATGCTGACTTTTACCTATAATTTCAAAAAATATTTCGAGAAAAAAGAAGACAAAAAAGAAGACAAAAAATAAAAGTTAATAAAAATGTAGCTGCTTTATAGATTAAATCCTGCTGTTCCCCGCAACATGTTTTACTATATTTAGTACCGGTTAAATACTATTTATCGCAACACCAGTCAAATCGATAATTAGTATTTAGCTATTACAAAATAATGTAAGTAATGAAAAATAACAATGTACTAAAGAATGGGATCCCGGTCTCTGTTTCACTAAACCCCACACTTGAAAGAGAAAGCTTTCAGCCAAAAAAACTGCAGGATAAAAAACGCCTGTTTACTATTGCCGGCCTGGCAGTAGTTATTGCAATCAGCATAAGCATTATTGCAAAATTCCTGGTTTACTTAATAGACCTTTTTACCAATATTGCTTTTTATGGCACTTTTTCAATACAGCCGGCAAGTCCGGCCCATAATAACTATGGCTTGTTCGTTATTGTAGTCCCTGTTATTGGCGGACTTATTGTAGGATTGATGGCGCTATATGGATCCAAAGCCATTCGTGGTCACGGAATACCTGAAGCGATGGAGCAGATCTTAACCAACCAAAGTAAGATCAAGCCATCCATCACCTACTTAAAACCTCTTTCAGCTGCTATCTCTATTGGTACCGGCGGGCCGTTTGGGGCCGAAGGTCCTATTATTGCTACAGGCGGCGCTTTGG
>JBEHXV010000033.1:0-53159 GCA_048498515.1 Bacteroidota bacterium
ACAATAGTGCGTGTTCTGTCCCCTCTCCGAAGGAGAGGGCTAGGGAGAGGTCTTTATGGACCGATAAGATTATGATCAATAAATAAACCAAAAGGCGGAACATTTGTTCCACCTTTTTTGTACCTTTAAGTTATGAAACGTGTTATTTTGTTTTGTTTTGTTTTGTTTTGTTTTGTTGTTAAAAACAGAGCTCAAAATTTGGTTCCCAACGCTTCTTTTGAGTTAAATAACAATTGTACGAGTTTACGATTGGAAAATTTAGTAAACTGGTGTCAAATTGGAGGTGGTGGTGGTAGTTCTGTTTATTTTAGTCCTTGTCATAATGATGCTTTTTATAGCACACCTACACAATATTTTAATAGTTGTTTTCAAAGTTATCAATCCGTAAGAACAGGAAGTATATATATAAATATCGCTAATTACACTCAAAGTACAACGCAAGAAAGTAAAATCCCATATGTGAAATTAATTGATACTTTAAAAGCTGGTAAAACTTATTGTGTTACATATTACGTTAGTATGTTAAATAATGCCAGGTACAGTTTAGATAAACTGGGAGCACTATTTACAGCAACACAAGTTCCTTGTTGGATCCCATCCATGAGCACACCAACTACACCTATTGCAGGCTTATACACCCCACAGGTAGTAACTACCCCGGGTGTAGTTTTTGAAGATACGCTGAACTGGATGGAAGTAAGCGGAAGCTTTACGGCTGTTGGTAATGAAGCGTATTTAGCCATAGGAGATTTTTTCACACATGCACAGCATTATATAAAAGACAGTTACCCAACTAACTGTAATGGCCTTGCAGAATATTATGTGGATGATGTGAGCGTGGAAGAAGTAGAAATTGCCAAAGCAAGAAACGATACTTTAATTATGCAGGGCGATAGTGCTATTATTGGCGCCAATAACAGCGAAGCTGCTGTATTTAGCTGGCAGCCAACAGCGAGTTTAAGTTGCACTAATTGTCCTAACCCAAAAGCCAGCCCTACCATTACAACAACCTATACAGTAACCAAAACACAATGTAAAGTCACTACAACCGATGTTATAACGGTGAGTGTCAGTCCAACAGGAGTAAATGAGTTAAATATAAGTAACGCAGTAAATATTGCACCTAATCCCACAAACGGTTTAATAACGATTAATAGCAAATTTGACATTGAAAGAATAGAGTTATTGAACCTTACAGGGCAGATTTTGCTTTCTGAACCCCTTAACAAAAAGGAATATCAGTTACAGTTGCAGGATTTTGCCGAAGGGATTTACTTTGTAAAATGTACTTATGCTAATGGATTAAATATTTCCAGGAAAATAGTTAAACAATAGTGCATATTCTGTCCCCTCTCCTTCGGAGAGGGATAAGGAGAGGTCTTTATGGACCGATAAGATTATCATCAATAAATAAACTAAAAGGCAGGATAAATATCCTGCCTTTTTTGTACCTTTAAATTATGAAGCGCCTAATTTTGTTTTGTTTTGTTTTGTTTTGTTTTGTTTTACGGTTAAAAGTAAAGCTCAAAACCTAATACCAAATCCATCATTTGAATTGAACAATGGCTGCACCTATGCCATTTTAAGCAATGCCCAAGAATGGTGTTCAGTTGGCAATAATTGTAGCTATTTGTATGCTTGTATAACAAATACCAGTTATTCTACACCATTTCAGTATTTTAATTCTTGCAAACAATCTTATCAAGTACCGAGAACAGGTGATGCATACGCTGTAATTTATGGATATATAACTACATCTACAGTAACACCTAATAAATATGCCCAGGTAAAATTAACAGATACTTTAAAGTCAAATAAAATTTACTGTGTCAGTTTTTATTTAAGCCTATTTAATTATAGCCAGTATAGTACCGATCAATTTGGAGCTGTTTTAACACCAACGCCCTTTCCTTGTTTACCGCCGGCTACAGCACCTAATTATACAATAACAGGCGTTACACCCCAAATTGTAAGCCCTGCCGGAGTACAATTAGCCGATACCCTTAACTGGATGGAAGTAAGCGCTACCTACACAGCTAACGGAACAGAAGCTTACATTACCATTGGCGATTTCTTTCTTCAAAGCCAGCACAGCATTGTGCAAAGTTATCCTGCCAATTGCAATGGCGTAGCAGAATATTACCTGGACGATGTAAGCGTAGAAGTAGTAGAAATAGCCAAAGCAAGAAACGATACCTTAATCATGCAGGGCGATAGTGCCGCCATTGGAGCCAATAACAGCGAGGCTGCTTTATTTAGCTGGCAGCCTTCGGCAGGTTTAAGTTTCACCAATTGCCCTAACCCAAAAGCAAGCCCTACCATTACAACAACCTATACAGTAACTAAAACACAATGCAAAACAGTTACAAGCGATGTCATAACGGTGAGCGTTAGTCCTACGGGCATCATGGAGGCTTCGGGAACCTCAGCCTCCATAAATTTAGTTCCAAATCCAAGCAATGGTTTAGTAACCATCAATAGCAAATTGGAGTTCGCTAAAGTGGAGTTACTAAGTCTCACAGGGCAAGTCTTATTGTCTGAAACTGCTAATGCAAAAGAACATCAATTGCAGCTACAGGATTTTGCACAGGGTGTTTATTTTGTGAGATGTACATATTCAAATGGCATGACTGTGGCTAAGAAAATCATTAAAGAATAGTTGTTTTTGCTTTCAGAATAATTTCGTAACTTCATTCTATCCCTGCTCACCAACACTAAAATTATGTATAGGTTATTTTTTGCCTTTAGTTTTATTGGAGCAACGTTATTTTCTCAAAGCCAGTTAAAAGCACCCGAATGGTTTAAAAGCGACCATTTTGTGATTTACAATAAATGCAAAACAGCCGTATTATTTTGCGAAAGCACCCAGCAGGATTATACCTTTTGTGGCGCTACAAAGAATTGCCAGGGTTTGTATGCTATGCCCGGTGATACCTTTTTATTGAACTACGAAGACAAATCACAATCCATGACCATCGTGGCCGATATCTCTTTTCAAAATTACCTGCCGGCAGTTTCAAGCCATACTTTTTTACCGGTCGTTAATTGCATTCCCCCTCAAGCCCTACAAATTGTTATTCCATTGAATGCCGTCAGCGGTTCTTCTTTCCAGGTCACTGCTCAAAATCCGGCTTATTTGCCTGCTGAGTCTTTTTTACCAAGTATTCCATTAGCCATTTATGTGTATGTTGGCGGGCAACAACCTGCCAATACAAGTGCCTTATCTGCTTTTACCAATTGCCCGGTAGCCGATACAGCGACAACGGATGTGTCTGTAAAAGAATTAAAGGATCAGGGTAACATGACTGTCTATCCAAATCCTGCCAATTCAGTTATTCATCTCAAAATAATAAACAGGGCCGCATTAACTGCTTATACCATTCGAATAACTAATATCCTTGGCAAAGAAATCTTAAACGAAAACTACAAAGAAGAACTTGATATCTCCCATCTGGAAAAAGGCATTTACTTTTTGTCCCTCTACCAAAATGGGACTTTGCTTTGTACTAAAAAGCTAATTAAAGAAGCCTATGTTGTAGAATGATGTAGGATTTTATACTCCGTACGTCATTGCGATCCGCCGGCTGGCGGAGAAGCAATATCAAACCCAGCTTTGTGTGAGATTGCTTCGTCGTGCCTCCTCGCAATGACGAAAATAACCCTACATTATTCTAATACACGATATTAAAGAATAACCTTATACCTTGCAGCGCACAGGCGGTTGGTTTTCGTTCTTGATTTTTTCATCAAGGAAAAAAGTAAGCGAAAATATCTTAAAAACAGCCAAAAGTAAACTAATTGCCCTCAATGTTAAATTCTGAATAAGTTTTGTAAAAAAATCAAGTCCCATTTCCCATTTTTTTCGTATTTTTATGGAAAACAGGTTTGTTTCATCGCTCTTTATTTTAAGGGAGGAAAGTCCGGGCAACACAGGGTAATTTGCCGCCTGAAAGGGCGGGTATGGCTCCAGGAATGGAACCATAACAGAGAGTGTCACAGAAAACCAGGTAGCCTTTCCGGTTCGCCGGGAAGGTCATAGTGAAAATGTGAGGTAAGAGCTCACATGTGTTAGTGGTAACACCAGCATAGGATAAACCTCTAATGTTGTAAGGCCATGTATACCCTGATCCTGTAGCGACCCGCTACAATAACGCAAGTTATATCAGGGAGGGTAGGCTGCATAGATAAATGATGAGAGCCACTTGCCTTGGCAGGCGGAACAGAACCCGGCTTATAGAACCTGTTTTTATTTTGAACTATATGCTTAAACGCACCTTATATATTTTATTGTTACTCATTAGCTCCCGTGTAGTAACCGCTCAATGTCCCCAGATCTATGATTATTTAGGGAATTTATCAAGCCGTCCTTATTTTGTAAGCTGCACCGGCTCTTCAAGCTACAACATGAACATTGTGTCGAACAGCAGCTGGGGGCCTTACACCATTGTGTGGGGCGATGGAAGTCCGAATACCGTTGGGGGTTCCTACACGGCCAACTCCTTAATCAATCACACTTACAATTCAGCCTCTCCCGATACCTTTGAGATCAAACTTATCATCCCCGCGCTCAACTGCACCCTCACCGGTGTAGCCGTGATGGAAAAACCGGTGAACGCTTCCATACAAATTCCCGTTGGCGGGGTTACCACAGCCTGCGCGCCTAAAGCCCTGTTATTTACCAATTCCAGCACCGATGTATCGGAAACCACCTGGTTTACCTGGAACTTTGGCGATGGCTCGCCGGTGCAAACATTTAGTTATACCAATGCCGGACAAACCATTTCGCACACCTATAATAAAAATACGGTCAACTGCCAGACGGCGGTAACACTCACCGCCAAGAACTACTGTACCCCTATTCCAACCATCGCCAACTTTAACCCCATCCAAATTTACGATGTGGATGATGCGGCCATTACACCTTCGGCTTTCATCAAATGCTGGCCCGATAATATCTTTACCTTTACCAACAGTACTAACCGTAACTGTGTGCCGCAGGGCAACACCTTTCAGCGCCAGGAACGCTGGAATCTTGGCGACTACTGGGGCTACGGGCACGATTCCATCATTAACTGGAGACCATGGCCGCCAAGCACGCCCTTAACGGTAGCGTATCCATCGGTAGGGACTTACACGGCACAATTAATGGACAGCAACTTATGCGGTGTGGATATCCAGGTGCAAAGCGTGACCATTGTGAACCCGCCAACTGCTGGCTTAATTGCACCTCCGGGACCTTTTTGCCAGGGTGCATCGGTAACCTTTACCAATACAAGCGCAACAGGTTACTCTTATAAATGGAACTTCGGAACAGGAGGTGGCTTTGTATCAAAACCATTCGGTCCGCAAAGTAATACTTATAACAGCCCGGGTACCTTTACCGTTTCGGTAGTGGCCTTAATTGGCGGTGCCGGTGCTGCCTGTACCGATACCGAAAAAGTAGTGATTACCATTTTACCAAGGCCAAATGCCAGCTTTTTGGTAAGCCCTAACAAAGGTTGTAATACGCTTAACGGTGTTACCTTTACAGATGCCTCTACAAGCGCTGTTTCCTGGAACTGGAATTTTGGGAATACCAATACCTTTAACGGGCAAATGCCGCCTGCACAAAACTATACCACAACCGGAAATTTTGTGGCCTCCCTAACGGTTACCGCGGCCAATACCTGTGTACATTCCTTCACCGCACCCGTCACGGTATACCAAACTCCCGTTGCGGCGTTTTCCAATTCATCGGCCTGTGTAGGCTCGGCGGCGGCCTTTACTGATATGACGAGTCACGGCCCCGGCGATCCGGTTGTTTCATGGCACTGGGATTTTGGCGATGCCTCGCCTACCGCTACGGCAACCACGCAAAACCCTTCCCATACCTACACGCTTCAAAACACATATACCGTACAACTCATTGCAAATACCGCCAATTGTGCCGATACCCTGGAACAAACCATTACCATCAACATTAAACCAACGGCTGATTTCACATTAACACCTATCAGCGGTTGTCCTACCCTTACGGTTAACTTTACCAATGCTTCGGCTAACGCTACAGGCTATAGCTGGAATTTTGGCAATGGCAATAACTCTACGCTTACCGATCCCAGTGAGGCATTTACCAATACCCTGGCGGTGAATAAAACCTACACGGTTACCTTAACGGCATCAACCGGCGTGGGCTGCTCCGATACACATACCGCCACAGTAGAGGTATTCACAAAACCTACGGCGTCGTTTACTGTGAATGCACCAGCCGGATGCTCACCGGTAGCCGCCACCTTTACCAATAACTCAACAGGCGCTACGGCTTATAACTGGAGCTTTGGCGATGCCAATACCAGCACGGTAACAGCTTCGGTCCTTTCGCATACTTACATGAATACAACGTTGCTGATCCAGACCTACACCGCACAGTTAGTGGCCGTTAGCAGCAATGGTTGTAAAGACAGTACCACGCTCACCGTTACCATTTACCCAAGGCCTATTTTTAACTTTACCATGGTGCCAAACAGCGGCTGCTCGCCGTTGAACATCAACTTCCCTCCGGTGCTGGGAGCGGTAAATTACCAGTGGGACTTTGGCGATGGCAGCCCATTGAATTTTTCGCCTAACCCCAACCATACCTTTACCAATACCACTACCAGCGATAAAACTTTTACCGTGCAGCTCATTGCCTCCAACGCGTTTTCGTGTGTGGATACAACCTACGGCTACCCGGTGGTATATGCCAAGCCGGCTGCTAATTTTGCCTTAACGCCAACGGTAGGCTGCTCGCCTTTACCGGTAAGCTTTAACAATACAAGCATTTCAGGTTCAACCTATCAATGGAAATTTGGTGATGGCGCCACAGCAACCAGCACCAATACCAACCATACATACACCAATACCAGCAGCACGGTCGATCAGAATTTCACGGCAACATTAGTCGCCACATCGGTCAATGGCTGTAAAGATTCCATTAGTAAAACAACACTCGTGTATTTTAAACCCGATGCCAGTTTCACACTCGACACGCCTAAGTGTGTTTCCAAAACCATTACCTTTACCAACAACTCATCGGGCAATACTACCAATAGCTGGAATTTTGGCGATGCCAGCGGAATTTCTTCGGCAGTATCGCCGGCGCATACATACACCAACAATACATCGAGTAACATCAACTACACCGTGCAGCTCATTGTGACAAGTGTAAATGCTTGTAAAGACACAGCCCTGGGCTATCCTGTAGTATATGCCAAACCGGTAGCCAATTTTGCCGTAACGCCAACCGTTGGTTGTTCGCCACTGGCCAGTGCCATGACCAACTCCTCCTCTTTTGCATCAACGTATTTATGGAAATTCGGCGATGGCAACACCGCTTCAACGCTCCATGCGAATCATACCTACACCAATACGTCAAGCACTACCGATCAAACATTCAGCTGTACTGTCGTAGCAACAAATCCTAATGGCTGCCAGGATTCCATTACAAAAACCATCCTGGTGTATTTTAAACCGGACGCGAGCTTTACATTGGATACGCCTAAATGCGTTTCAAAAACCATTACCTTTACCAATAACTCACAAGGCAATAATACCAACAGCTGGAACTTTGGCGATGGCTCTCCGCTTTCCTCTTTAACAGCACCGGCACATACCTATACCAACAATACCTCAAGTAACATCAACTACACCGTGCAGTTAATTGTAACCAGTGTGAATGCCTGCAAAGATACCGCCCTGGGTTACCCAGTAGTGTATGCCAAACCAATTGCCGGTTTTTCGGTAACGCCAACCATAGGTTGCTCACCTTTGGCTACAGCTATGACTAACTCCTGCTCCTTTGCATCAACCTATTTATGGAAGTTTGGAGATGGGAACACCGCTGCAACAGCCAACGCCAACCATACCTATACCAATACGTCCAGCACCACCGATCAAACCTTTAGTTGCACCGTGATAGCTACCAATCCCAACGGCTGCCAGGATTCCATTACCAAAACCATCCTGGTGTATTTTAAACCGGATGCGAGCTTTACACTGGATACACCTAAGTGTGTTTCAAAAACCATTACCTTTACCAACAACTCACAAGGCAATAATACCAACAGCTGGAACTTTGGCGATGGCAGCCCGCTCTCCTCTTTAACGGCACCAGCTCATACCTATACCAACAATACCTCAAGCAACATGAACTTCACGGTGCAGCTTATTGTTACCAGCGTGAATGCCTGTAAAGATACCGCCCTTGGTTACCCGGTAGTGTACGCCAAACCAATTGCGAGTTTTGCATTGACACCTACGGTGGGTTGTTCGCCACTCACATCCACCATGACCAATTCGTCCTCTTTTGCCTCTACCTATTTATGGAAGTTTGGAGATGGGGCCACATCACCAAGTACCAATCCAAGCCATACCTATGTGAACACTACTTACACAGTGAACCAAACTTACAGTTGTACCGTTGTAGCCATCAACCCTAACGGCTGCGTAGATTCATTGACGAAAAACGTACTGGTGTATTTTAAACCCTTTGCCGACTTCGCACTCGATACGCCAAAATGTAAATCAACCACCATTACCTTTACCAATACTTCTTTGGGAGGATCGCTTTACAGCTGGAACTTTGGTGATGGTAGTCCGTTATTCCCGGTTGCATCGCCTGCTCACACCTACACCAACACCACTACCAGCAATGTAAACCATGCCATTACAATGATCGTAACCAGTGTGAACGGGTGCAAGGATACCGCCAGCGCCAGTACCATTATTTATGCCATTCCTGATATCCAATACGATGTGACGCCAAGTGTTGGTTGCTCGCCGCTAAGCTCGGTCATGACCAACAGCACGGTGTCGGCTACTTCCTATATCTGGAAATTCGGCGATGGTGCAACGGACATTTCAAGCACGACCAGCCATACCTACATTAATCCAAGTAATACTTCTGACCGCACTTATAGTTGCACGCTGGTAGCCAGTAATCCTAACGGCTGCGTGGATTCATTGGTGAAACCGGTAACCGTTTTCTTTAAACCTAAATCCAATTTCACGGTGGATACACCAAGCTGTTCACCAAAATTACTCACCTTTACCAACACATCCATTGGCGGCATGTCCTATAACTGGGACCTTGGCCTCTCTACTTCAACCAACACCAACGTAACGATAGCTTATACCAATACCACAACGGCTAACATCACGCAAACGGTGCATTTAATTACCACCAGCATTAATAACTGTAAGGATACATTGATCGTACCTATATACGTGCATCCTAAACCTGAGTTCACCATTGTGGCAAGTCCCGATAGCGGTTGTACGGCTTTAAGCGTGAACTTCCCTCTAATTAACGGTGTAAGTACTTACCAATGGAATTTTGGCGATGGCAATGCGTCCATGAATGCCAACCCAACCAATTTGTTTTACAACACATCACCAGCCGATAAAACATTTACCGTACAACTAATAGGTATTGACGGGTATGGCTGCAGGGACACTTCCTTTAAAGTAATCAAGGTTTTTGCAAAACCAATTGCCCTGTTCCTGGCAAATCCCAATACAGTGTATGTGCCAAGTACGCCGCTAACCTGCAGCAACCTTTCGTCGGGCGCTACAAGTTATTTCTGGAACTTTGGAGACAATACCACTTCTACCGAAACCAATCCTTCACATACCTATATCGACGCGGGCGAATACCAGATTTACCTGGTGGCCACTAATGCACATGACTGTAAAGACACCTTCAACCTGCCATCCAAGATCATTGCCATCCTGGAAAGCGAAGTGGAAATTCCGAACGCCTTTACACCAAATCCAAATGGTGGCAACGGTGGAACCTTCTCCTCTACCGATACCAATAACGATGTGTTCCATCCCGTGCTGAGAGGTATTGATAAATATGAACTAAACATTTTCTCACGTTGGGGTGAGCTGTTGTTTGTGTCGAATGACATTAACATTGGATGGGATGGTTACTATAAAGGAAAGTTGTGTACACAGGATGTGTATGTATGGAAAATAACAGCCACAAGCATTGACGGTAAAAAAATAAATAAAGCAGGCGATGTACTTTTATTAAGATAAACGATTTGAACTAATTTGAAACAACATTTATTCATACTCATTCTTTTTATTTCGCTGGGGGCCTTTTCCCAAACAAAGGTCAGCCCGAAACTGTATTCAAAAGAGCTGAAAGAGGCGAACCTGTTGTTTGAAGCGGAAGATTACCTTAACGCCATTAAAGCTTATAAAAAAGTACTGGTTGTTGATCCTGCACAGGAAACAGCCAATTTAAATTCAGCCATTAGCCGCATTAAATTAAGCCAGCCCATTGATTCGTGTTATATTAATTTACTGAAGCTCAAAACCAGTAAGTTGCCCGAAGTGCAATTTTATTTTGGAAAGATCTATCACCTGAGCTCTAATTTTGATGAGGCCATTGCCTGCTTTAACCGTTACAAAGCCATTCCTGCAAAACAACGTACCATCAGCGACGCGGAAACCGATTACCAGATTACCTGCTGCAAAAACGCCAAGGAATTTACCAGCTCACCGCACCGCTCACGCATTAAGAACCTGGGCGATAAGATCAATTCCCCTTATCCTGATTATGTCCCTTTGATCTCATCCGACGAAAGCGTACTGTATTTCACCTCGCGCCGCAGCGGCAGCACCGGTAACTTGACCGATGTATATGGCAATTATTATGAAGACGTGTATATGTGCCAGAAAACAGGTGAAGGAAAATGGAGCGAACCTAAAAATGTTGGTCCGCCCATCAACACCAACCGCCACGATGCCTGTGTGGCTTTAAGCTTTGACGGGAACCAGATGATGATTTACCGCGAGGTGGTTCAGGAAGATGGTTTAAGCGGCGACCTGTATGTGTGCCGTACCGATTATGTGGGCTGGACAGAACCAAAAAAACTGGGCCCTGAAATTAATACACCTTACATTGAAACAAGCGCCTGCTTTAGCAACGATACCAGTGTTATTTTCTTTAGCAGCGATAAACCGGGAGGCTTTGGCGGCAAAGACCTGTACCGCATTAAAAAATTACCGAACGGGCGCTGGTCGATGCCGCAGAATTTAGGCCCTACGATCAATACCGAACGGGACGAGGATTCACCTTACCTGCATCCTGATGGAGAAACGCTTTACTTCAGCTCCAAAGGGCATAACAGCATGGGCGAATACGATGTGTTTAAAACACTTTTGAACACAGAGAACAACCAGTATTCTCCACCTGAAAATTTAGGTTACCCGATCAATAGCGTGAACAACGATATCTTTTTTGTGTTAAATGCCAATGGCACCAGGGGTTATTATTCATCCATTAAAGAAGAAACCTATGGCGGCTCTGATATTTACATGATCGATACGCGTTTTGGTGATAACGACCTGAAAGTGAAACAGGGAAAAATTGTGTTTGGCAGCGAACCTCAAAAAGCAAAGATCACCCTGATTGATATTGAGAGCAAACAGGTAAGCGGCATTTTTAACGCCAGCGCCAAAACAGGGAAATTTTTACTGGTAATGAATCCCGTGAAAGCGTATAAGGCCATTGTTGAGGAAGAAGGCTTTCAAACCATGATCCTGGATATTGAACCTTTGGCCAACGAACAAAACGACGATGAATTAATTTTAAGTTTAACCAAAAAGTAAGCAGGCTATAAAAAAGATCAACACATATTTATTCCTAACGCTCAGCGCCTTGCTGTTTTCAATTTTACTGAAAGCGCAGGATCCGCAGTTCACGCAATTTTACTCCGCTCCCATGTACCTTAACCCGGCCTTTACAGGTGCAACTTATGAGCACCGTTTTGTGGCCAATTACCGCAACCAGTGGCCGGGCGTAAGCAAAACCTACCAAACCTACATGGCGAGTTATGATTATAATATTGCCGACCTTAACAGTGGTTTAGGTCTTGTAGTGATGCAGGACAGGGCTGGTACCGCAGGTTTAACACATACACAATTTGGCGTGAATTACGCTTACCATTTTAAGATCAGTAAGTTTGCGGAGATCCGCATGGGCGCGAACCTGTCCTACAACATCAAAAAACTCGATTTTAACAGATTAAAGTTCAACGACCAGCTGGCTACCGGTTCTTCCACCTCCATAGAAGCCAACAATTATCAGCAATTGAACTTTATGGATTTTGGGGCAGGCGCCTTATTGAACTCTGAAGAATACTGGGTTGGCTTTAGCGCCAAACACTTAACACAACCCAACAGCAGCTTAACCGGCGACCGGGTACCTTTACCCGTTTCCATAAGCCTGCATGGCGGCTACCGTTTTATTTTTGAGAGAAAGAGAAAAGTAGAACTGGCCAAATACATTTCGCCGGCCTTTAATTACAGGCATGAGGCAAAATACGACCAGTTGGACATTGGCCTCTATTATTTTCATGCGCCGCTCAACGTGGGGCTTTGGTACAGGGGCCTGCCGTTTAAAAAATATGCGCCAACCTACAGCAGTAGCGAGAGTGTTGCCGTAATGGTTGGTTTTGATATTTCGCAATACAATTTACGCATTGGGTACAGCTACGACATTACCGTTTCACGGTTGGGAATAGCGAACTCGCTGGGAGCGCACGAAATAGCCCTGGTATATGAAATAGCTCAAAAACGCAAAAAGTCCAAAAAGGTATTGGTAAGCTGCCCTAAATTTTAAGAGCAATGGAACACAGATGACGCTGATCTGGCAGATCTTCACAGATTTTCTTTGTATTTTTCAAATGAGTGTAAAATAATTCCAACGAACAAATCCATTGGTCTCAAATCATCATTCATCTTAACCATCAGCCTTATCTGCGTTCTATACACTCCGTGTCTCTGTGGTGAGAGTCCTGGCACCGCTTTTTGACTACCTTAATAAAACAAATTTATTATGGAAACACAAACCAGAACACTGGACAACACAGAACGCATCATGTCTGTGGTATCAGGAGCAACATTGTTGTACAACGAGTTCAAAAAGAAAGATCACCGGAGTATTATGAAAATTGCCATGGGAGCCTATTTAATGCAAAGAGGTGTAACAGGCAAATGTGTCATCTCCAATTTAGTTGGGGCTGGCGCTTCCAAACTCATTTCAGCAGCAGGAAGGTTAGCTTAACCTTCCTGTTTTTGGTACATATAATTGCAGAAATAAAGCCCCGCAATACAGGTCTTTGAATCTTCGAAGCGGCAATGTGCAATAGCACTTACAAATTCTTCAACCGGCATTTCCACCACTTCTATGCTCTCATGCTCCGCTTCCAGGCCACCGCCTTTGGTGACTTTATCGGTATTCTTAACAGTAGCATAGTAAATGTGGAATTTTTCGGAACTATAGCCCGGCGTAGAGAAGCAGGAAAGTATCAATTGAATGTTTTTATTGCTAATACGATAACCTGTTTCCTCTTCAGCTTCTCTTATGGCGGTATCCAAAGGACTTTCTCCTTCATCAATTTTTCCCGCCATGATCTCCAGGATTGGCGCCTTTACCTTATCATGAATGGGGTAACGAAACTGCCGGGTTAAAACAATAGTGTTCTTTTCCGTATTAAAGATGAGAACGGCTGAAGCGTCTTCTCTTTTTACTTTCAGGCGCTTGTGTTCTGTATCCTCAGTGGAAATAACCCCTTCCTCAATTACCAGCTTTTGGTCGAAGACGAGCTTTGTGCTTTTTATCTCAGGCATTTTTCAGAGTATTTAGTCCTGTAAATGTAAGGCTTATACCGGTCTTTTCTTTCCTATGATACGCAGGATAATGGCAATAATGCCCACAATTAGCAGCACATGAATAACACCACCCGCGTTGTATCCATATACGGCAATAAACCAGCCCACAATAAAGATAGCCGCGATAATGTAAAGTAAATTTCCCATAACAATTGTTTTAACTGATTATGAGCAACAAAATACCTGTGCCAGCAGCTTCAGCAATCTTATCAAAAAACTGTTGCATAAATTCCCCGGAAACGGCTGTTCATTTAAATAAAATGCTATCTTTAAAATAAAAAACAACAAAATGAAAAAACTATTTTTAGCATTGGCAATTCTTTGCCTTGGAGCTGTAAAAGCAAATATTGTAAAAACAACACCGGCCGGCGTTTCACCTTTAGGGAAATTATTGGTTGAACTGGAAAGCAATATGGGTTGGGGAGCCGTGGAAGAAAACTGGAAAACGGCCCGTTCGCCATGGGTAACCTCCGCAACAGGTTGTACCGATGGGGCTTGCATTGGTATGCGTGTGCTGGAACTTGAATCGAACACCAAATGGGCGGCCGTAGACCAAAAATGGTCGGCAAGAAGAGAAGCCTGGGTAAACGAGTGCAAAACCGTAAAAACAAACGCCGCAGCGGCAAAACTGGTAATGGAATTTGAGACTTATGTGAAATGGGATGCGGTTTCGCCAAACTGGAAGAAACGCCGCGACGGCTGGCTGGCCGAAATAAAAGCGATTAAATAATAAAAAAAGGCTTCGAATGAAGCCTTTTTTTATGTTCATACTGCAAAGTATAAACCAGCCTAAAAAACAAGCACTCAATATTTTTGTACATTTGAACAATCCTCAATACAAAAAATTTTTATCAAGCCGTTCTATTCCATATCATTTTCTTATACCTGTATAAGAGCTTTTATGCTGCTTATAGTTGTTAGTGCAGCGACTATGCAGGCACAGCAACCGGCTTATTTTTCGTTTGCCGAAGAGCAGTTCAGGGGTACACAGGTTTATGATGTAATACAGGACAAGGAGCTGAATTACTGGTTTGCCACTAACGAAGGGCTTTTTTATTACGATCATCATACGTTCGAAAAAAAAGAATGCGACAAAGCCAAAGGGAATTCTGTTTTTAATTTCGCGATCAACAAGGAAGGGACGATTTATTGCCATAACCTCAATAACCAGGTATTTAAGATCGTTGATAAAGAGTGCCGTTTATTTTATGAATTAAAACCCGATGAAAGCAGCTCCGACATAAGCCTTTCTGTAGCGGATGATGATAACCTGGTAATTGGCTCCAAAAAAATAATGGTGTTGGATAAAAGCGGAAAGGTGCTGCTAAACTATGCGCAATCTTCGCATTACATAGGCCAGGGCTTTGCGACCAAAAAAAATGGCGTTCTGTTTCATTTAAACAGTGTTGACTCCGCATTGATTTACAAAAGTGGCACTATCTCAAAGGTCGGGTTAAAATTCAGGTTCGGTAGCCTTGCCTCCCAAAGCGTTCTTCTTTTTTATGAATTAAATCAGCAGGCTTATGCTCTCGACCTCAAAACCAAAGCACATTTCAGGTACGACCCCTCTTCGCATGAATTAACGTTACTCCCAAAAAACACATTATTTGAACGAAGTGCCTCTGTCAGGATTTACGGAACAGGTAGCGAAATATGGGTTACGGGAACACTACCGGGCGTGGCATTACTGGAAGAAGAAAAGCAGGAAGAAAATGCTAAGATCTACTATGAAGATTATTTTATCTCCGATGTGTTCAGGGACAACGAAGGAAATATTCTGCTCAGTACTTTTGATAAAGGAATACTGGTTATTCCTGACACCAAAGTGCCGGGTGTTATCAGCTCGTTTATGGATGATCCTGCTACCGCGCTCTATTCAGATCCTGCAACAGGCTTAATGATCGGCACATCGAAAGGCAAACTCCTGAACTATAGCAATAATTCGTTCATTACCATCAACAACAAAGGTACCCGGCCGGTTGAAATCATATACGGGCAGGAAAACAGCGATTGGATTGTATTTGACGACGGATATATCAGGGCATGGAATAAACGTACCCATTATGCCAGGGATATGATGCACGCATCTTTAAAGGACGTGATAGTTGTATCAGATAGGCTATTTTATCTTGGGACCAACAGGGGGATCTTTGAAACGACAAAGGGAAAGGACGATGAGTTTACAATACGGCAATTAAGCGGCATGAATCAACGGGTATATTCACTGGAATATAATTTTACAGACAGTAGTCTTTATGCTTCCACTGCCAATGGCTTGTTCATTGTACTTTCTTCGGGCCTGGTTAAACCAATCACCCATGGCGGTAACCCGGTTTTTCCAAACGACCTTGCCTTTTTTAATGGAAATTTATACGCGCCAACAAAAAAACATGGCGTGCTGGTGATACAACAAAACAAAGTAATTCAGGTTATTCATCCACTGGTAAATGAAAAAGAAGAGTCCCTTAAAAAAATAGCCATTTATGATAAGAGCATCATCGGCAAATCATCCAACGGTTTGTTTCAGTTTGACATGAACGGGAAGTACCTGAGGTCGCTTCATTCCATGTTTGGATTTTCGGGAAAAAGGATCATTGATTTCACCTTTCATCAAAACCGGCTTTGGGTAAGCCATGCAGGAGGGCTGCAAGCCATCGATTTGAAGTATACAAAAACAAACGCCCGGAAACCATTGATTCGTATCGATCGCATTTTGGTTAACGATCAGGTCACGGATCTTACCGAAAAAGCGGTTTTAAAAAGTGATGAGCGAAAGATCCAATTTGTTTTTTCATCACCAACCTTAAAAAACCGCGAAACACTACGTTACCATTATAAGCTGGAAGGTAACGACCCTCATTGGAATACAGGAAATTATGAGTCCTTCCAGGTAACCTACTCCGCGCTAGCTCCCGGCAATTACACCTTTCATGTAAAAGCCGAGAACCAGGGCGTTTTCAGTGATCAACTAAAGCTGTCATTTACCATTGTTCCGCCTTTTTACCAAAGCTGGTGGTTCATACTTCTTTCTGTAGTTGTATTTTTAGGAATTGTAGTTTTCATTTACCAACATCAGTTAAACATCCAGCGCCGGAAATCGCGGTTGCTGAATGAGCTTAACGCTTCCAAATTAACAGCTATTCAATCGCAGATGAATCCGCACTTTATCTTCAATTCCCTTAACTCTATCCAGGACCTTATTTTAAAGGGCGATGTGGAACATTCCTATTCCTACATTACCACTTTTTCCAATTTAGTGCGAAGGACCCTGAATTACTCGGAAAAGGATTTTATTGATTTTGAACAGGAAATAAAACTGCTGGAATTGTACCTTACGCTGGAAAAGCTCCGCTTTAAAAAGGACTTGAACTACAGCATTGATACCACCAATGTAACAGACATCATGCTGCCTCCCCTTCTGATCCAGCCTTTTGTAGAAAATTCGCTGCTTCATGGCTTGTTGCATAAAGAAGGACAAAAGGATTTGAAAATTACCTTTGAATTAAAAGACGCATTGGTATGCACCATCGAAGATAATGGCATTGGCAGAGAAAGATCAAAAGCCATCAAGCTACGGCAGCGATCGGAACATGAATCGTTTTCGGGCAAAGCCATCCGTAAACGCTTCGATATCCTGAGCAATGTATTTAAAGGGGATTATGGTTATACTTATGAAGACCTGTATGAGAACAATGAAGCTGCCGGTACAAAAGTGATCTTAACCATTCCTGTAAAACGCAAATTTTAGTCTGTTACTAAATTAAACGGGTCAGTTTATAAAAATAACGGTCCACTTAAAAAAATGAATTGTAAGTTAAGGCCATGAATACCATAAGAGCCATATTGGTAGATGATGAAGAAGGCGCTCGCGATGTGCTGGAAAACCTGTTGCGGCGTTTTTGCCCCGGGGTGGAACTGGTAGCCAAATGCAGTAATGTATTACAGGCTGTAGAAGCCATCAGGCAGGAAAAACCCGACCTGGTATTCCTGGATATTGAAATGCCCAACTATTCGGGTTTCGAGATCGTTACTTTTTTTAAAGAGGTGGAGTTTGAGATCATATTTGTAACAGCCTATGACCAGTATGCCATGAGGGCCTTTGAAGTAGCGGCAATGGATTATTTATTGAAACCAATAGACATTGGCCGTTTAAAGAATGCCGTGGCAAGAGTTGTACAGCAACGCAATATCGAACAGCAATCGCAACGCCTGGCGCTGCTTACCAACACTCTTGACAGCAAACACATTAAAAACATTATCATCAGCGATAAAGGCCGGCAGCACATCATTCCTGTTGAAAGCATTATTGCCATTGAAGCGCAGGAATCCTACTGCACTATTCATACACCGGCGAAAAACTATACAGCCAGCAAGAATTTAAGACATTTTGAAACTGTATTGGAAGGCTTAACTCAGTTTTTCAGGGTCCATAAATCCTGGTTGGTAAACAAGGAGCATATCAGGCATTATTCCAAATCCGATCTCAGCATTCAACTCTCCAACGGGTTAAGCACCAAACTCTCTAAATATAAAAAAGCGGAGTTCGAGCAGTCTATTTCAGGGTAAAAGTCATCCATTCCTAAACCCAATTGGCTGTTGCTGAAGAATCACAAATCTTGAGTGCTTTTTGCTATATGTTTGCTCATATATCTAAAACATTAAAAGATGAAAAAAAAATTACTTTATGCACTACTTATGATGGTGTGCCTGTTTGATTTAAACAGTCAAACATTAAGCTACCCTTTTACCAACGCCTCCCTCACCGGGTTAACGCAGTTTGGCAGTAGTTTAACGCCAACAACAGACAGGATAAATGCATTGACCGATGCGGTTGATTTAAACGGTGATTACCTGCGAACGGGTACTTTTACCGACTATAGTTTTACGATGAGTTTTTGGGTAAATACCTCAACTGTTGATGGTACCAAACGAACCATTATTGACCATAGCAATAAAACGTCGAATGCCGACAACACCGGTGACGCAGGCTGGTATACCTATTTAAAAAATGGAAAAGTTGGTTTAGCGGCTAATTACTGGCATACACATGATGTGAGTGGCAGCCCGGTTGTAGGTTACTCAGGTTATTACTATACCGAGTCTACCACAAATATTGCCGACGGTTACTGGCACAATGTCATCGTAACAGCGCAAAAATCAGTGTTGTACATCAATTCATGGATAAAAAGATACGTTTATAACATTTATGTGGATGGTGTTTTAGAAAATACACAAACAATAGACAGGGGTTCGGGTTCCAGCTCTTCAAACATTAATGCCGGATTGGTAATTACTCCAAAAGTCATGACCATTGCTAACAATGGCTCATCAAACTTGACAGACAGATACCTGGATAAAATTGATGACATAAAATATTATAACAGCGTAGTAAGCTCAACCGTTATTGCTACCCTGGCTAATGAGAACAGGTGCAATACGCCAACAAATGTTGTTATTAATGGCATAACCGCCAGTTCGGCAAATATCGACTGGAACACCAATACCGATGCCCTGACCTGGGATATGATCTATGCCATAAACGGGCAGTCAATGGCGACGGGTACTTTAGTTCCGGCAATTTCTGTCAGCAATTATTCGTTAACCGGCTTAGCCCAGAGCACCACTTATGATGTGTATATCAAGAGTAATTGTAATGGATTTTCAGGCTGGTGGACATTGCCAAACGCTTTTACAACATTATGTCCAAGTTCCTTTGTAACTGCCAGCGCTCAAAATTATACCGTGCAACTTAATAGTCTGGGCACCGCCTCCATTACAAACTCAAACATCGATAATGGTTCGTCTGTTGATTGTGGACTTTTAACCCTGAACTTAAGTAAATACACCTTTAATTGTTCGGATGTGGGTATAAATACAGTTACCTTAACAGCTACCGACAACCAGGCACATACCTCTACAGCAATGGCAAATGTTACTGTTTTGGGAATCATTAATAATGAAAGCTTAAGCCATACACAATCATCTGTTTGCAATAGTGCAACAGCCACCATTACTACTGCCGGCTCGGTAAATGGCATTAAATATTCATTACGCGACGATGCAACAAACGCTGTTATAGGCAGCCCTATTATAGGAAATGGCAGTGCATTGACATTCAGCACCGGGATTTTAAATTCAACCAAAACATTTAATGTATTGGGAGAGCTTCAAAACGGGGGAAATTACGGTTTGGATCTTGACGGAACGAATGACTATATCACAACAACATTAACAACAACAACTACAAATTCATTGACCGTGGAAGCGTGGATCTATCCAAGAGCTACTACCTATAAGAGGATCATTTCAAACTATACCAACAATGCCGCGCAGAGTGGCGAGTTTATTTTAGACACCTATAACGCCACCAATAACGGAACGGGTTTAAGATTTGTTGTAGAAGGAGCCGGCAATACACTTCATACGTTAAGTGTGGCAAATACATTAACATTAAATGTATGGAACCATGTTGCGGGAACTTTTAATAATGGTGTTGTAAAATTATATGTAAACGGCACTGCTGTTGCTACCAATACAGCGCCCTTTACATCTATCCCGGGCTGTTCCAACAGCATTTCACTGGGCGAAGATCCTACAATTGGAACTGCGGAGTATTTTAACGGAAAAATAGACGAAGTGAGGATTTGGAATACTGCCAGAACTCAGGCGGAAATAGCAGGAAACATGAATAACTGTTTAGCTGGTAATGAAACAGGTTTAAAAAACTATTTCAAAATTTTTGAAAACGTGGGCAGCACAATTAAAGATTTAGTAACCAACGCCACAGGAATCATGTCGGGCATGGACCCTAACACTGATTGGATTGCCGGTAATGTTGATTGTGGCAGCAACCTGTGTGAAGTTGAAATGACCCAGCTTGTAACCATTACCATTAATCCATTGCCAGGCATCAATGCGGTTTCAACGGAAAGTTTATTGTGTGCAGGGCAAACAGCCAGCTTATCGGCAAGCGGTGCTGCAACCTACACCTGGAATCCCGGTGGTACGGGAACCAGCATTGCTGTTTCGCCAACTGTTACAACAACGTATTCGGTGAGCGGAACAGATGCCAATGGTTGCGTGAACAATGCTGTTTTTACACAAAGCGTGAGCACCTGTACAGGCATTAGTGAAATAACAACAGGAAACAATGTCATAAGCCTTTTCCCAAATCCTGTTTCAGGTTACTTAACGGTAAGAACGGATGAACCCATTCAATTCATCTCCATCTATACTACTGTAGGCAAACTAATTCAGACCGAAACACAAAACATCTTCTCTGTAGAACACCTAGCTTCGGGAATGTATATGGTAAAAATCCAAACAGAAAGGGGCATGTCGACCATCCGCTTTGTTAAGGAGTAATTTTTTCCTCACCATAAAAAAGAGCCTGTCGAACCGACGGGCTTTTTTGTTTCCGGCAATAGGAACAAAACCTTCTGATATTGACACAAAATCGGGATGCTTTTAAAGGGGCCGCCCCCTCTTTTTGTGTTATAGAGTTAAGCTAATATTACATGCTCTTGTTGTTAAGTTAAATTTTTATCATGAAATATTATTTTTTCGCTCTGTGCTTTTTATTTTTCGTTTACGAGTATCGCTCACAAACTAACGGCAATTTTGAATCGGGGAATACCGGCTGGACATTTCTTCACTCGGGAACAAATATTGAATTTGGCGGGAACGGGGTAAAACAAAACCGCTGGTTCATAGGGTCGGCGGCAAAATGTTCGGGAAGCAACGGCATGTATGTTTGCCAGGCCCATAGCACCGGTACTAATTCGTATTATTTCAATGGCCCTGCGCAATATGCCTATGCTTACCAGGACATTGCCGTTCCAACCAACTCCACGGCTACCATAAGTTTTACCTGGAAAAATAACGGAGAGGCCGGAGGCGATTATTTCAGCGTGTATGCAGGGCTCAGCAACACCTTAACAATGACTTCCACCAGGGTTACACAGCCAAGCGGCAGCGGAGGACATATAACCGGAACCCCTCCCCCTAATGCTTCGCGGGTCTCGGGCCCACATGCCGGTTCTACTACCTGCCAATCTGCAGGTCCTATCACCCTGAGCAGCGACTTTGCCGGACAAACCGTTCGCATTGTCTTTATGTGGAGAAATGATGGAAGTGTAGGCGTTCAGGCTCCCGCAACAATTGACGATATTGTTATCACCCCGGTGGTGATCCTTCCGGTTGAGTTGACCGAGTTTTACGGCATTCCTTCCGGCAATACCGTTGACCTTTACTGGACAACCGCCACCGAAAAGAACAACAGTCATTACACCATTGAAACGTCAACTGATGGCAACACATTTAGGCCTATTGGGGAAGTAAAAGGCAATAACAACAGTTACCATGCCATCAACTACAACTTTACGCATGATGAGCCGGTGCACGGCATCAATTACTACCGTTTAAAGCAAACAGATTACGATGGATCTTACCGCTATTCCGACATCATTGACGTTGATTTAAGCAAGGATAAAGAAGTCTCCATAAAAAACATCTATCCGAACCCAACAGCCAACCAGGTTAGTTTTGACCTGTATTCTCCGGTGGATGGGCCATTGAGAACAGAGATTGGCGATGTGACAGGCAAAGTGGTTTCAAATGACATTCAGAATATTGAAAAGGGCAAAACCATGGTTACCACGAAGATGGATGACTTAGGTTCGGGCATTTATTTTTTGAAAGTATCGTTTGAAAAAACAGGCTTTACTTCCATGACCAGGGTCATTAAAAACTAATCGTTGTATTTGTTCTAAAGCGTTAAGCTTCGTCTTCGCCACCAGTTCCAGCAGCTTGATATCGCCAATGGCATTGACGACAATGCCTTTTACAGAACCGTAAAATTAGTGGTGTTGAGCAACACTCTCTCCAATTGCTTCCCCTGCTCTTTCCAGGCCTTTTGCAGGGCGTTTTTTTCTTTTTTTTCTTTGCAAATGCGTAGTAACATTGTATCTTTATTTAAACGTTTCGGTAGACGGGTGTTCCAAAATCGTATAAATTCCAGTCATAAAATGTGCTATTAGCTCTGGCATCTTAACTAAATTTTATGACGCAAACGAAAATTAAATGGAAACAACTTTCTATCATAGCAGAACAATAATCTAAAAAATTTAATATAGATGAACGAAATTATTTGCCCCAATTGTCACAAGGTTTTTAAAGTCGATGAAGCGGGCTTTGCCGATATTCTAAAACAAGTTCGCGACCATCAATTTGAAGAAGAATTACAAAAACGACTAAACCTTGCAGACAAAGAAAAGGACAGTGCTGTAAAATTAGCGGAAGCAAATGTTAGAAACTCATTACAGGAACAAATTGCAAAAAAAGATAAGGAACTTACAGAGCTCAAAGCTCAAAGTGAGTTAGCACTATCTGAGAAATTAAATAAGAAAGAGGCTGAAATTACGCAGCTAAAAGCAAAAATCGATAATAGTGAAGTTGAGAAAAAACTCGCTGTCAACGAAGCCGTTCAAAAAGTTGAAAAGGAACGGGATAATCTGACAAACGATTTAAAGACCAAAGATTTAGAAAAACTGAATCTTGAAAGCTCATTGGTGCAAAAATACTCTGCTGAGTTGCAAAACAAAGATGCCATCATTAAATTTAAAGATGAAGAGATTTCACGTGTAAAGGATATGAAGTTGAAACTCTCAACCAAAATGCTGGGAGAAACGCTTGAACAACATTGCGAAACTGAATTTAATAAACTCCGTGCTACAGCTTTTCAAAGAGCTTATTTTGAAAAAGACAACGATTCAAAATCAGGCAGTAAAGGGGATTATATTTATAGGGAAACCGATGAAGCAGGAAACGAAATCATTTCCATCATGTTTGAAATGAAAAATGAAGGGGATGAAACTGCGACCAAAAAGAAAAACGAAGATTTTTTAAAGGAACTTGATAAAGACAGAACCGAAAAAAAGTGCGAATATGCAGTGCTTGTGTCACTATTAGAAGGCGAAAGCGAATATTACAATACAGGAATAGTGGATGTGGCGCACAAATACAATAAAATGTACGTGGTTAGGCCCCAGTTTTTCATTCCTATTATTACCTTGCTTCGCAATGCCGCCATGAACTCTCTTCAATACAAAGCTGAACTTGCTTTAGTGAGAAATCAGAATATTGATATAACAAACTTCGAGGAAAAGATCAATGTTTTTAAAGTAGGATTTGCTAAAAACTATGAACTGGCAAGCCGTCAATTTAAAACAGCAATAGAGGAAATAGATAAAACAATAGATCATCTTCAAAAAACTAAAGATGCTTTGCTTTCATCAGTAAATAATTTGCGACTTGCCAACAACAAGACCGAAGACTTAACCATTAAAAAATTAACTCATGGCAATCCAACAATGAAAGCCAAGTTTGACGAACTTTCGGATAAGAAAAAAGATTAAGAGTTGACATTAAAAAGTTATATGCCAAAAGCATTAATTTTTAAATTGACTCTTTCAGTTTTTTGACCAGTATTTTCATTCCCTCAACAGCAGTTGCTTTAATTACCGTTAAATTTCTCACATAATCCAGGTTAAAATCGCCCGGATCGATCAGGTATTTGGGAATAGTTGGATCCACCACATGAATGAGGTTCGCGGCAGGGTACACGTTTAAGGAAGTACCGATAGTGATAAAGATATCCGCTTCTTCGGCCAGGGCTGTAGCACGGTCCATTTCGGGAACGGCCTCGCCAAACCATACAATATGCGGGCGCAGCTGCGTACCGGTTTCGCAGGTATCGCCCAGCTTTATTTCCCAGTGTTTTAAAGGGTATACCAAGTCGTTTGAGCGTGTGCTGCGGCTCTTCATAATTTCGCCATGCAGGTGCAGCACTTTTTTGCTGCCTGCGCGTTCGTGTAAATCATCAATGTTTTGGGTAATGACCTGTACATCGAAATCCTTTTCGAGTTTGGCAATCAGTTCATGCCCTGTGTTTGGCATGGCTTCCATCACCTGTTTGCGGCGCTGGTTGTAAAAATTAAGTACCAGCGCAGGATCGCGCTGCCAGGCGTCAAAAGTTGCTACATCCTCAATCCGGTACTCTTCCCATAAGCCACCCGTGTCGCGAAAGGTCTTTATACCGCTCTCCGCGCTCATGCCCGCACCACTAAAAACAACTATCTTTTTTTTCTTCATTTATGCCTTCAAAAATAAAAAACTCAGGGATTTCCCTGCCTTTAAATAAACTTTAAACAATCTGTAAACAAATGTAAATTATGTTTTAGCTTATTTTAAATTTACAAAAAATATATAATTTACCATGAAATTTTTTATTGACACAGCAAACTTAGATCAAATAAGAGAAGCCCAGGATTTAGGGGTTTTGGACGGTGTAACCACCAATCCCTCACTAATGGCAAAGGAAGGCATTAAGGGTTCCGACAATATTTTAAAGCATTATGTTGACATTTGTAACATTACCACCGGCGATGTGAGCGCGGAGGTGATTGCAACCGATTTTGAGGGAATGATCCGCGAAGGCGAAATGCTGGCCGACCTGCACCCGCGCATTGTGGTAAAGATCCCAATGATTAAGGATGGTATTAAAGCCATTAAATATTTTACCGAAAAAGGTATTAAAACCAATTGTACCCTGGTATTCTCGGCCGGACAAGCCCTGCTGGCTGCCAAAGCCGGCGCTACCTATGTTTCGCCTTTTGTGGGACGACTGGACGATGTGAGCACGGATGGCATGCAGCTGATTGCCGATATTCGTATTATTTACAATAACTACGCGTTTGAAACACAAATTCTGGCAGCTTCGGTACGCCACCCAATGCACATTATTGATTGTGCCAAGTTTGGGGCCGATGTGGCTACCTGTCCGCTAAGCGCTATTACAGCATTACTGAACCACCCTTTAACGGATAAAGGCTTGGCGCAATTCCTGGCCGATGCCAAGAAATAAACTGTTCTTTTTATAAAAAAGCCCGTTGCGATGGATCGTAGCGGGCTTTTTTATTTATGGCCTTGTGGTTTTGTACCTGTTGAGGAACTCTTTGATTAAAAAATAAGATAAAACAGCCATGCAAATGACCAAAGCATAAAATAAGGGATCTTCATAAAACCTTGGTGAATAGCCCTGGTGCCAATGCCTGTAAATGCATACGGCTTTTACCTTACCATCATAAACACTGTTCATGGAAATAAAATTATAAAACCCTTTTTAAATGCCACGTAAGAATGTGTTAAAGAAACTAAACACGAATGCCAATAATTGTCACATCATCTACCTGCTCCAATCCATTCACCCAATCGTGAAAGGTTTTTTCAAGCAACTGCTTTTGGCTGCTCATAGGCAAATGAGCATTGGCAAGCAATAATTCTTTCAAGTTCTTGCTCATGAATTTTTTGCCTTTTGGGCCACCAAACTGGTCGGGGAAACCATCGGTTAACGTATAAATGACATCGCCTTTTTGCAGGTCGATGGCATGGAGTGTAAAGGATTCCTGGTCCCTGTCGTGTTTTCCTACGGGCATTTTATCGGGTTTTATGTCGATGAGATGCTTGTCAGTTCGGGTAGAACTTTGTTCGTATCGGGAACCTTTTGTATCACTTCTCGATACGCCTCCTTCGTCGGTACTCGAAGTGACAGTTGAACGCACGATCCAAACAGGGTTGTGCGCGGCAGCAATTAGTAATTTTTTATTGGTGAAATCAAACACCAACAAGCTACAATCCATACCGTCTTTTCCACCTTCGGCGCTGCCATCTTTTTTTAAACGCTCAATAATGGTTTGGCGCGTGGCATTTAAAATTTCGGAAGGGTTGGCATATTTTTCTATCGCTTTCTCGAGGCTGGTAATGTTCAACAAGCTCATAATGGCACCGGGAACGCCATGTCCAGTACTATCGGCGGTTGCGAGGTAAAATAGTTTCTGGTTACCCATTTCTTGTTCCCTGTTTTCATAACCAGGAACTTCAAACCTCGAACCTGAAACCTCCGCAGCCCAATAAAAATCGCCGCTTACCACATCCTTAGGCTTAAAAAAGACGAAGTAATTACTCTCGTCATGGTGAGCACCCGAAAGAGGCGAAGCAATCTCATTCGTTGTGTGAGATTGCTTCGTCGTACTTCCCTGCAATGGCGCGTTCAGGTTTTCATCAAGCAACTCTTTAGTTGCCATAAAGCTGCGCTGAATGCGTTCGGCATAGTTAATGCTATCCGTGATCTCTTTGTGTTTTTCTTCTACAATGTGTTTCTGATGTTCTACCAATTCCTTTTGATGAGAAATGATAACGTTTTGTTGCTGCGTTTCTTTTTCCTTGACTTCAATAATGAGTTTTTGCTTTTGTGTTACTTTAAAACGATTGAACATGAAGCCTGCAAAAACCAGCACCAATACCAAACCTCCGTACAAGGCATAACGCTGGGTTTTTTCCTGTTTCAATTGCACATCGGTTATCCTCTTCTCTTCGGCAGTTTTAAGACTATCGGCCAGGGCTTTCTTTTCAAACTCATATTTGAGTTGTGATTTTACGGCTGCTTTTTGTGTTTCTTCGTTTGTTACACTATCCCTCATGGCAATGTACAATTCATAACTGCTGAGAGCATTTTTAGAATCTCCTTTAACCTTATAGATACGGGATAAGAGTTCTGATAACTGCATTACATTGTATATTGAACCGCCCATTTTGGCTACGTTTAACCCTTCGGTTGCAACTTCCAGGGCTTTCCCGTAGTTCTTCCGGTCGAAATGCAATTTTGCAATATTTCTCGACGAATAACAAAAGCCTCGCATATTGCCTATTTGTTTGCAAATTTCAAGACTTTGGGAATAGAGCTCAATAGCCTTTGCCTGATCGCCCTTTGCCTCATAAACTATCCCAATATTATTTAAGCTAATAGCAATTCCATTCTTATCCCCTATTTCTTCCCTTATTTTTAAACTTTTGCCAAGGTATTCAGTGGCCTTTTCGTAATCCTTCTTATGGTTATAGATCAATCCTATATTATTAAGCGTGTGACCAAGCCCAACCTTATCATTTATTTCTTCCAGTAATTTAAGCGCCCTTAGTAAGTATTCGAGCGCTTTATCATCATCGCCCTGTTGTTTATAAACGCTTGAAAGGCTGTAGAGTGAATTGGCAATGCCAAACTTATCATTTACCTGCTCGCGCAGCTTCAGGGCTTTGGAATAAAACTCAAGCGCTTCTACAACCCTTCCCTGTCGTTCACTGTATTCTCCAAAATTATTAACAGCACCGGCAAGGTATTTTAAATAAAACTGCTTTTCAAGAGGCTTTAAATTTTGTGACTTCAAATTCCTTTCGGAAATCTCTTCGATCTTTTTGTTCAGACTGTCCCATACCATTTCATTCCGTTCCTCTACCTCAACCAGTTTGGATAAGATCACACAGCGCGTGGTATCATGTTTTGCATTCTTTAATGCTGTTTTTAATGAATCGGCATTTTGTGAAAAGGAAAGTTGCCAAAAACAAACCTGCACAATGCAGAAAAGCATGATCAATTTAAATCTCATAAGCTAAAAATTAAAATTAAGAGGGCGGGGACACAAGAGGACAAACCAAAGTTAAGCTTATTTTGAAAATGGCAAATTAATGATGCAAAAAACAGTTATTTAAGGATATAATAACCATTCATTTAGCTTCATAAACATTCCCTGTACGCCAACTGGTAGAAATCCCCGCATCTTCAAAGGGGTAAATGGATCCGTGGAACTAATTCCACAAAATTATTCTTTAGGCGCTGAACTTTGCGCACTTGTTTCTTCTTCTTTCTTTTCGTTGCTTTCTTCTTTTGCTTCCGGGCTTGATTCCTTTTCTTCAGTCTCTTTGGCTTCTTCAGCCGGCTCTTTTTCGTCGCTTGAATCTTCTTTCTTCTCCTTTATTTTAAAGCCTTTGGGTATGGTCGCTTCTTCTGATGCCGTCTTTTCGGAAACTGTATCCTGCTTACTGTCTTGCTTTTTCTCTGTATTCTGACCACTATTTTCTGTTAACTCTTTTGCGGCCTCCTGCTTATTGTCCTCTTTCGGTTTTTCCTTCACGGCACTCTGCTTACTGTCTTCTGCTCCCTGGTTCTCTTCCGCCTCTTTCTCCAAAACAGCCGTCATCATTAAAAAACCGGTTTCAGGGCTTACGGCCTGGTGTGTGGCATTTAGTTTCCAGCCCATTTTTAAGTATACATTCAACTCTTTTTCAAACGCTGCGCGGTTCACCACATCGTTGATGTTATGCACCAGGATCTTTGCTTCTGTCATAATTGTTGTTTAAGATAAGCAAGCGAAAGCTATGCCTGAGGGTTTGGTGCTGCAGACATTACCATACGGCATATAAATTCCATATCATATGCAGGATCATGGGAACAACCAGGGAGCGCGAATGGTAAAGCGAAAGGCCAAGGAGAATGCCATCGAAAAACAGCAGGGTGATAACAGCCGCGGAATAATCGACGTGAATAGCGGCCCATAAAGCCGACACAATAACGAGGCTAAGCCATTTACCCAGTTTTAAGGTAGTGAGTTTTTTCAAAATGAGCCCCCGAAAGATCAGCTCTTCCAGGATTGGCCCGAAGATGCCTACGGCCAATACCCTTGCTGCACTCACCAACAGGCTTTGCTCCTTCCATGGTTGAAAGTCCCAATCACCCCTCCAGTTCATCCACAGGTCGGTTCCCAGCATATAAGCAAGATAAATGGTAATCCATAAAAAAAGTATCCCATGATCGGGAGCAACCAACAGAAGGTCGTCTTTTAAAGAATAGCGGAGCCGTTTAGTAACGATGAGGTACACTGCAATTATTCCTATTACAGGTAACAGTAATTTTATGAATGGGTTTGACAGATGAAACATGGTATATGGTTAAAAGTCTTAAAAAAGACTCAAAAAATAATACCATGTGGTTAACTATGTTCTTCAAAGGGTTGTACATGGTCGATGGCCCGGCGTACATTATCTTTATTTAAGTCGCCTGCCAGATTGGGGTTTCCGCTATCCAGTAAAATGGCATCTACCTGTCCGGAAATTTCCATGGCATCCTCTACCGATTGCTTATTGATGACATGAATGACCTGCACCAGTTTTATGCAAGGCAATTCATTCCTGATGAGTTGATAATCCCTTTCTTACAAATCATCTACGATCTGGATAACGCTTATATTTACTTTTTGTAATGCTCAATGATCTTTGCCGACAAAAAAACAGAACGGGGTTGCAAAAAGCAAGGACAAAAAATGTAAAAACAGGGGTACACCACAAAAGTTGATACGAGGTAGAATGTTCAATTAACCACTTCACCTGCCATTGAGCCAAACACCTGTTATCTGATGGCCTTCTGTTAACCATGCTGTTGTATACCTTGTCAGTATTGAGTTTTCGTATCATTGCCTACTGTGTTTGTCGGTTTGTGTACCGGTTAATTTTTATTTTTTAAAGCGTTGGGATTTTTTTCAAACAATTTTGTCTGCGTTGGTAACGCAAGTACATTTGCAATTCTCACAAGCCAACCCACAGTCTCAGAATTGCAAATGAACTTGCGTTAAAGTGTGGGAGAAGTTAACACCAAGTATTTAAATGCTTAATCAATCGGGAGCTTTGTAAATAGTTTGATTGCCAATTAGGGTTGTCATCTAAGTGACTCCAAATAGGTTCACCGGTATCAAATTTTTGCTTCAAATAAACGCGCCATCTGTAATGATTATAAATTGCCATGCAGGCAACAGCATAATGTTCGGCGAGTTTTCTATTGTTTTGAATAACAATAAAGTTTTCATCATTATCAACACTAGCTGATTTTGAAAAATTATGAGAACCAGTAATAACTTTACAGTCATCACTAAAAGGGTCAATTACTATCATCTTAGTATGAGTAATAGCGTGACCAATTCCAGGTCTCCCGTTGTATGGAATAAATTGTCCTCGAGTCACTTCCTTTATCCACCATTTAAAATTTTTTCCTACGCCTTCTGGTTGTTTTAAATCCATTGTATAGGGAGTACCATCAGAAAGTTCAAATTGCTCTTTATTGGAAGTTATCAATGTGCTAACAACACCTCTTACATAAAAATCTTCTTCGTCACGTCTGTCAATAATAGATTTTAAGGGTTCAAGGCCTGGTTGGAACATTACATACAAAATTGATTTCTTAGCCTCGTCAACCATATGTTTTAGAGCATTGATATCAATTGTTAATGCAGTTGAAGGGGATGGTTTCTTTACCCGTGTAAACCAGATGTCAATATTATTTTTGGTTGTTGGCGAGTTACTATTAGATGTAACTAAAGTTGTTGGAAAACTATCCTTTGCATCTTTAAGTTTTTTCCATTGTTCGAAATATACTGATGCAATTTCTGGGTTTTGAATTAAGACACCGTTGTTTAATTGTGTGCATAAACCAGTTGGGGACCAATTAGTACTACCTGTCCAAGCAAGCAATGGGGAATCTGTTCTATTGTCTACAACCACAAGAAATTTATTGTGGCCAAGACCTTTAGACTTAAGCATTCGGTCAAAAACATTTACTCCTTCATTACTTAATCGTTCACGAGATTTTTTATTACCATCAATGTATTCTATTGGTTTATTTTTTTCCTTACGTGAATTTGAGCCATCAGATAATACAATATTCGCTCTATTTTTTAAAGTAACAAGTTTGTCAATAAGCTCTTTGTCTGATAACTCATAAAGTGCCGCATAAATACTAAGGAAAGGATTTGCAATTGTGTCATTCAATATCTTCAAGAGAGCATTCCGTAATTCACCTGACAGGAAAATTCGCAATGGTTCTTCTATTTCAGAAATATGATTTTTTATATCAGTAACGGACCAACTGTTCTCCCTAGCAATTCTTGCTACATATTGAGACATAACAGTGCCTCTATTAAAAAAAACAGAAACGCCATCACCAGCATCCGAATTTACTTCAATTTTGTCTGTCCACCCTGAATCAAAAATTTCAGTTAAAACATCCGTACCAAGTATAGTTTCTTGTTCTTTTTGCAGAGCCACTATACGGTAACGAACAACTTCATTTATGTTTGCTCCGTGATCTGTCCAATCGTATCTTTGAAATGGTCGAATTGATGTAGGTTTTGAGACTTGGTTAGGATCGTCTTCATTAACATTTTCATTTTCAAAACCAACACGATTTCTAAGAATTTCAGTAGGTAGCCATTGTTCATTCTTAAATCGTTGTCGTTCAATTTTGAATCCCATACAATTGTTAAGAGGCGAATCTTTATCATTTTGATTTAAAACCCTCCAGCATAAATGAACATTATCACAGTCATTATATGCTTTCAATTTAATTGTGAACCCATTTTGGGAATTTGACGTTTCTGCTGACATAATTATAGTTTTAATTATTTGACTTCGTAACCAGTTATTGTTTTATTACTCAAAACTCCTGGTTCTATTTGTTTACCTTCAAAAAATCCAGGTATCAATTCTCCAATATCATGCTTTCTTTCAATTCTATGTTCATTAAGCAAAATCCAAATGTTCCACTCATCGTGTCCGCCCAAGCTGTAATTCATACCTGCTTTTAGAGCATAAAAGCGGAAAAAGTCTTGTCGTTTTTTCTCCCATTCATCAACTTTTCTTTGCTCCTCATCAGGCCTTGGATTATGCTTGCTGTATGCTCCCCATTTAATGCCATCTTGTGTGTAATAATCTCTAAATTCGGCATCCGCAGCATATTTACGAGAAAAGTAATTATTAACGCTTGACGTTAAGTCGCCTGCATCACTATTAAGAAAATATGCTTTTACATCAGTTGGACCTAAAAAGTAAAAGCCGTCAAAATGATACCCTAAATTTTGGTCATCATCTTTTACTAAAACTTGTGTCCACATACGCATATAATCTCCACCCGTGGGTTCTGAAACTTTTAAAAGTTGCTTCAATTTTTCCTCTGCACCACTTTCACCTAAAACTCCGCCTTTTCCGTCAGAGTTATTTTTCCAAAGATTTCGAGCATGTCTAAATATTAAGCCTGTGCCAGCCTTGGATTCCATTTGATACATGGCGGGGTTTAAAATCCAAAAACCAGTTCCCCATTCGTTTAACAATCTCATTCGGGTAAATTCTGTTATTTCCACGTTTGTCCCTGAATAGCCTCCACCCCTGCTACTGATAGGGCAGCTTAAATAAATTACCATTCTACCTTGCACTCTTGCACGATGGATGTCTTCTTTGATAAGTTTAACTTGCTCATCAAAAAGCTCGTTCCATTCCTCTTGCCAAGTAAATTCCATTGGAAACCCTTCTACGGGAAGGCCTCTTGTTACTTTTGTTATCTCAGTCATTTCGCTTATTATTTGGTTATTAAATTATTTCTTGGGATTATCTTCCAATATTACATCGCTTGCCTTTTCAGCTATCATGTAAATTGGCACAACTATAAAAAGCCCAGGTATTTTCGGGAATACTGATGCATCAACTATTCTTAGACCTTTAGTTTTATGCACCCGAAATCTGCTGTCAACAACAGCTAAAGGATCGTCACTTCGGCCAATTTTATTAGTACAGGAAGCGTGGTGGCCCCAAGCCTCATTTTTTATAAACTGCCGAAGTTGGTCGTCTGTTTCGCAAGATATTCCAGGGCTGATTTCACCTTCTACTGGCCCATCTGCCCCATTAGCAGCCATTTTCCGAGCAATTTTCACTCCTTGCAACAACGCCTCAATGTCATCTCCCTTTGTGTCTGTTCCGTCTTCAAAATTGTTAAAGTTGATTTCAGGTGTATCTCGTGGATTAGCTGATTTAAGCTTAATAGTTCCTCCTGTGTTTTGGGTATGACCTGATAGTGTAAACCAAGTGAAAGTATCTTTAGGTAGAACTGGTTCTGTTGAAGGGTAATAATACCCTCTAAAAGTTCCTGTAAATCCAAAAATAACTAAGTTGGGAACTTCTCGATCAGGGCTTGATTTCATTATCATATACATCTGACGGGCAAGGCGACTTCTATATTCACCATCGGGTTTTCCGGTATCAAATTCAACCATGCACGGGTCACCAGGCGCACCCCAAGTACAATCTTTATAAATGTTCGGTTCAAATGGAATTTTACAGACTATTCCCGTTTCAAGTCTGTCTTGCAAATTTTTGCCTACTCCAGGAAGATTAACCCGTACTTGGATACCGTGCTTTTCTAATTCTTCTTTTGCTCCAATTCCTGATAGCATTAGTAACTGCGGACTGTTGAAAGCTCCTGCTGACATAATTACTTCACAAGTTGCAAATTCTTGATGCTTGATTCCTTTCCGATTTGCAAACTCTTGTGCAAGTAATGAAGCACCATATAAATGCGCTCCTTCAAGATATTCAATGCCAATAACTTTATTTGGTTCTTTTTCATCAAAAAGTAACTTTGTAACAAGGCAATCTGTGCGGATAGTTAGATTGTCTGGAAATTCTTTGGCTGTATTCAACAACAACTCTCGAGGCCCCCTACGTTCGCCATTCTCGGCAGTTCGTGGTGGGTCCGCAATACCAATTCCTTTATTTTTCACAAAACTCCAATCATTAGGATCTTTTTGAAATTCTTTACCGTTTTGTACTGCATCAATAAATTCATCTCCATTCTTAATGTGTTGGATGCGATTAGCAACATAATTAGCAAGGAATTTGTCTTTGCATAAATTGTTTTTAATTCCAACTGTTTCTAATGGAAGCCAACCATTAAAGCCGTGCCTTTCTTGGTTTCCTTCTTGCTGTTTTTTATATCGTACTTTTTCAAGTCGCTCAAAATATTTACGCATATTCTCATTTTTCCATGAATCATCGCCAGTCAGTTCAGCAATATAATCCCAATCACTATTGTCGGGATATAAGGCAATCATTGCATTTACAGCTGTTGAGCCACCAATAGAAGTTCCACGAGGGTAATATATTCCTTTGTCTTTCACATAAAAATGTTGTTTCTCACGGTCAGTTTGATTAGCTCTGCTATTAACCGAATAAGCCCACCCTAGTTCAGTGTTGGTTCGGGCATTGTTGCCAGGTATCTTATATTTGTTCAGTGAACGTGGGTTATTCCCATCACCACCAGCTTCAAGAACCAATACCCGCCTACCTTGCTTTGCAAGGTTAGCAGCAACCGGCCCCCCTCCTGCTCCAGTACCAATTACAATAAACTCAAATGTTTCAGTTATTATTTGCTCTTCTGAGTTTTGCGATTTATCGCTTGTCTGTTTCATTTTATTGCTTTTATATTCTGTGACTTTAAATTATTGTGTTTCCACCAGAAACGCCATGCTTCTGGCAAAACCTTTGACAATAAAACTGGGTCAAGCCCTGCATTTTTAATATTGTTATAAACCTTTCCTGATTTACCTTCTAATTGTCCAATTAAAAAACCAGCTTCGAGCAAAGTTTTAGCTTTTGCAATACCAGCAAATGTTGGCTCTTTCTCTAACGGCAATCCTGGGTCTTCTAAATAAGTGCCTTTTACAGGTTTCATTGTAGAAACTGAAGTTGTAACATAAATGCCAAAAACACCAATCTCTCCAAATTCATACACTTGTTCAATAGTTATTCCGCCAGCCCATAAAATTTTGATACCAAGTTTTTGTCCCAAGATGTCCAAATTCTTGATTTGATTTAGTATAAGTATTCCTTTTGGATCATTGTTTGATTTTAGAATTTTCCATCCCTTAGATTTGTCAACGGTATCAATTAGTACGACTTTCACTTTGTGATTAGCTACTGTTTTTAACCATTCTTCGCACCCTTTTGCAATATCTTCGGCAGCAAAAACTTTTTTGGAACTTATTAACGGTTGGTCAATATAAAAAACAGGAGCAGCCGACCAGTCAGAGAACCATTGTTGTATTAGCTTGACAGTCCTGTCACATTCTTCTAAACTTAAAGGGAAAAGACCATATTTCCCAAGATTTGCCCCCATACCTCTTGCTGCATTAAGTCCTGTCCATATCTCTCTTGCAACAGAATCAGTATCCGTCTTATTAACAATATCTAGATTGATTTTATTTTTTATGGTGGATTGAAGTATTTGGTTAACTAAATCTGGTGTAAAGTAATTTAACAAACCAGGCAGGGAAATTAATTTATCAGCATCTTTTGTAACAACACCATCCACCGATACATACTTAATTCCGACTGATTTTACAAGTTCAATGGCTTTAAGAACAGAATCTCGTCCCTTTTCCCCCCAGCCAACTCGAATGTTAAGTCCTATATGATGGATTTTGGGATTAGTAATTTTATTTCTTCTGATATATTCTAAAATGGAATGAAGGGTTTCTTTTTGAAAATCTAATGTTGGCTTTGAGCCAAATTCAAATTCTACATAAACTATTAATGGGCGTTTTGCTTCAACAAAAGGTCTGAATTTAGCAGCAAGTTCTGTTTGTGCATTATTTAATGCTGATTTATCTTTTGGAGAAATTGTTATTAGTGGAGCTCTGTTGTATAGACGAATATTAACGCGACTTCCCACATTCGTACTTATGAGTAAACGGCCGATACATTCACTCCAAATGTCAATATACTCATCAATACCAATTGGAATTTCCCCAACACTTCCGAGACGTTCTGCGTCAATAGCAAGCCCCAATGTATCGGGTAATAATTTATGTCCAAGCACATCAGCCTTAGGGGTTACGAGAGAAGCATGGCGTATTGCTATGGCTGCGCTTCCTTCATCACTTATCCCCAAATACGGTCCATATTGCTTGTGGTCATAATCTTTTAATGAAAAAGAATTACGAAAAGTCTGTCCTCCAAAAAAAGTTAACGCATCTCTAACGAGAGAAAGCCATGTATCCGATGGAGATGCACTTTTGTCCTTAGACACTAGTTTATAATAAACCTGTAATACCTTCCTGTAAGCTTCAGAAAGTTGTATATTATCTTTCTTATCCAAAAATTTCTCTATATTCTTTTTGAGAATCTTTGGTGGTTCGTAATGATTGATTTTTGCCATAAACAATATTTGTTTGAAAGTCTGAAACTAGATTTCATTTGTTACGATAAGCTTTGACAAAAATGGTTCTTTGGGTTTTGCATAGGGTCGGCTTCTATGTCGGGTAAAACCAAATGTACCATTTGTGCGGCTGACTAAAATTGTTTTTTTTAATGTGTGGTGGAAAAAAATAAAATACACAAGCGTTAGCTTTCGGGTCAGCTGCCTGGTGGTTAATTTATCCAGTCTCTTGTTTATGTTTTGCTTTGTCCTTCATTGTTGTACTGTCGTCTTTTAGGTTTGCAGGCAACCAGATTGTAGGGCTCAAAAAAGTATTGCAATCCAAAAAAAAATTAGGCGATTGGACTACTTTTATAACTATTAGTATTGTCAAAACTACAACATCCCTTCCACATAAAAAGGGCGGAAAACCGAACTTATTGCATTTTGTTTAAAATAATTTTAGCGGAATGTGTGACACAAAAAGGGCGGTAAACCGCCCTTTTTATTCTCCAATATTATTGTAGTTTAGCATTAGAAACATCATCTCATTTTATCTATCAAAATAAAAAAAAGATTTAGCAACTTCCTTTAAAAAAAGCTTTTAAACAGAATCCATTTTAACCTAAAACCATCACACATGAAAAAACAGAGTAAAGACGAAATTGTAAAGGTGGAAATTTTTCCACCCATTGGCATTGCCCGCGTGGGTAACAGCCCCGATGAATACTTCTATGGCCCGGAGATCCCAGGCACGCGCGATGAGGATAAAAACGATTACCGCGACAGCAAAGGCCGGATTAAAAGGCAGGCCGCTCGCTTCCGGCTCTTTGGTCTTAACAGCAAAGGACAGGTTGTAAAAGAACTGAGCGCCGCCGACGGCGAGATAACCTGGACGGTACACGTTGCCAATAAAAAAGCGGCCTGGTTCTTTTTCGATCAGGCACTCGACATCCCCTCATCGCGCGGCACATTGCCGGGCAGCGATGCGCCGGCTATTGCAAGTGTACTGCGCAACAAAGACGTGACCGATCGCAGCCAGCTGGCCATTGACCCCGGCCCGCGCAGCATTAGTGGCCGCAACACCAATGCAAAAGGTGGCGATTCCAAATATGCGTTTGACAACGGGCAGTTTTTTGGCAAGGAAGTTTACCTGGGCGAGCTGCGCACCGATCACGAAGGCAATTTGATCTTCCTGGGCGGCATGGGTCACTCAGCTTCATACGACAAAAAGCCGCCTACCACCTTTGCCAACAACGAGGGTTGGCACGACGACACCAGCGACGGCCCCGTGGATGCCAGCATTAAACTGAAAGACGGCAGGGTGCTTGCTACGCAGGACGGCTGGGTGCTCACTGCGCCGCCTGATTTTGCGCCTGGCGTGCAGGCCTTTACTTCGGGCTACGATTTGCTTTATGAAGTTGCCATGGAAAAACACGCGGCGCTAAAGCCTGCCAAAGTTGTTTTTTATGAACACATCTTTCCCCTGTTGTCACGTCTTTCGATGACGCAGTGGGTAAATGCCGGGTTCCTGCAGGATTATGGCTGGGGCAGCCCCAGCGATTTTAATGCTGCCGAATTGTTGAAGCAGCTGGGCAATCCTGCCGATAAATACAAGCCGCTGCGCATAAACCTTTTCAGTCAGTTCCGCAATCCCAACTACAAGGTACTGCAGGCTACGGCCATACCGCCTTTTTACGGCGACGGTGTAACACTGAACATAAACACCACCGATCCACGCGAATGGATGGCCATTTTACCTGAGCAATATAACTGGCTCCAAGCCTGGGCTAACGGCAATTTTGTAACCGGCAAACCGCATATTCCAAAAAAATGGGCTGCCATGACGCCGGCCGAAAGAGCGGAAGGATTGATTAAAGCCACTCTCGACGAAACGCTGGGAGGCCCGTTTCACCCCGGCTGCGAGTTTACCTGGCCGCTACGTCACAAGCAAATGTACAGCGCACCTTTCCGCATTAAGCGCAGAACCGCGCCCGAGGGCGACCTAGGCACCGAACTTACTCCGTATGCCTGCCTGAAGCCGGGTGGCGTGTTAGACGGTAGCATTGCCGGCGACCTTACGCGCTGGATGGCGGTGCCTTGGCAAACGGATACAGCCAGCTGTCTCTCAGGCTATAAAACATTTAGCGGCGAATACCTGCCTACCTTCTGGCCGGCACGCGTGCCAAACGATGTATTGTTACAAGAAAACTATGACGTTATCATGGATCCTAAGGCAACGGAGGCGGATAAGGAAAAAGCCTTTGGCGTGAGCGAGCGCAAAAAATGGTTGCGCGGCATTATTTACGACAATGGCAACCCGGCCAAAAAGTTAAGCAACAACGGCGGGGAGTCCGGTCTCGAAAAATTTATTAAGGACTGGTATAAGCTAGGTATTGTGCTGCGCAAAAAAGGACCTTCGGGCAGCGTGCTGTTTCCCAATACCATGTGGGTTGAAACAGGGCGGGAGCTCAGAAAAGACCCGGCATTCAAGGTACTTTCCAAAGAAGTAAAATCGCTGTATGCACTCTCGGAAGAATACCTCAAGTTCTGATACTATTTTTGATGTGCTTGTTACAGGAGCAGGGGTGGCAGGATGCGCTGCCGCCCTTTTCCTGCAAAAGGCGGGTTACCGGGTTTGCCTGCTGCGACACGAGGTAAACGAGCACTACAAAACCGGCGAAAGCCTGCCCCCCGTTGCCAACAAATTGTTGCAGGAGCTGGGGCTGTGGGAAAAATTTAAGGAGCAGGGGCATTTGCCTTGTTACGGCAACAAGTCGGCCTGGGGTTCGCCGCAAGCACAGGTGCACGATTTTTTATCGGATGTGCATGGGCACGGTTGGCACATTAACCGCTTAGCCTTTGAGCAACTGCTGTTAGACGAAGTACTTGACAAAGGCATTTCTGTTATGAGCTCAACAACACTTCCCGAAGTGATTGCACAGAACCCGCAGTGGCAGTTGCGGATAAATGACACAACGCTTACTGCGCCTTTTTTGATGGATGCCGGTGGACGCAACAGCCGCTTACCCATGCTTATGGGAATAAAGCGCAACAACCACGACAAACAACTTGCCATTTGTGGATTTTTTGAAGGCATCAGCATTTCAACGCAATTCAATTTTATAGAAGCCGTTCCGCAGGGTTGGTGGTATACTGCGCCGCTGCCCGATGGAAAGGTGGTGACAGCCTTGTATACACTGCCAGGATGCTATGAGCGAAAAAATACAACTGCAGAAACGCTGCTGCACCAGTTGCAAAATAATCCGCAGCTGCAACAGATGCTATTGCATAAAAAACCGGTACACACGCAACTCTATAATGCCGGCAGCTCGGTGCTTAAACAAATGTATGCAGAAAATTATGTGGCTATTGGCGATGCCGCCCTTAGCTTCGATCCAATTTCGTCTCATGGCATGGTGATGGCCATGGTGAGTGCGCGCGATGCCACTGCAGCCTACCATAAATTTCGGGAAGGTAATGCCCGTGCTTTTACTGAGTATGACAGTCTGCTCCAACGAACATTTATACAGTATGAACAAAACCGGTGGCAGGTATATGCCCAGGAAAAACGATGGCTTAGTGAAACTTACTGGAAACAGTGGAACTCTGGTGCAAACCTTTAAACACAGACATAGGATAAACGTTTGCCAGTATTGAACATCTTGCAAAATGCCTTTTATACCTTTCTGAGTTTCTTGTATTTTATTTAAAAATACTGAGGGTGTTACAAAGTATTACTAAAGGGGAAATCCTTCGACTTTACTTAGAGTCAAAAAAACATAGAAGTACGAGAACCTATTGTATTTTTCGATCCCGAATTCTTTTAATTACGGGTAATAAATCTTTCCGAACTTGTTCCCATGCTGTTGATTTAAGGGGTGCTTCAGCAATACTTCTGAATCTTGGAGCCAATCGGTGTTGCCTACCAATAAAAACATCCTCATCACAAGCACAAGCTTCCAACTTAACAGTAACTACCTCAATTTCTTTAGCCCCTTTTCGTTCTTTTGCACGCTTTAACTCCGGATCTTTGATGTATGGGCGAACGAGAGAAGCTTGGCTCGCTATGAACAGGAAAATATCCATTTCCTCCAATCGTTGCCTAATTTCCTGATCCCATTCATCTCCTGCAATCAATCTCTTATCTTGCCACGAAGTGAGACCATGTTGTTGTTCAAGAACATCAAGTATTGCATCCAATCTTTTAAGTTGTCGTTCATCTTCATGAGCATAACTCACGAAAAGCCTTACTGGTATAGGAGTAGTTTGGTTACGATCGATAGCTCTGGCTTCTGAGGGAATAATTTTATCAAGCTCCTTCGAAACATCTACATCCGCTGTACCTTCTGGCTGTATGGGCAGTTTTTGTTTTGCATTGTCGGGCTGTTCAACCTCCCGTAATGCTTTGACGCTTATCCATTGATCACTTTCTCCTGTTAATTCTAATTCTTCAATTGGTTGCATTTTCATTGATGCATGAAGCAACTCCAACTCTCTACGAACAATAGCTACTAAAACGCCTCTTGTATCTATATTATTTCCCAATATGAATACATGTAGTTCAGAGCGATCGGGTTCTTCACGAATTAAAGCTTGTGCGTCTGCATGCTTTAATACAACCCCATAACGCCAATGAGGTTCACCTTCACTTAAAGTATGTGTTTGTACAATAAATCTTGGCAAAAGTCCAGGGGATAAAACATTGTATCTATAACGCAGCCTTACTGGTGCCTTATCCCATGGCTTATTCATTTTGGGCTCAAATTCAGGCAAAAGTTCCGGAACCAAATATCTTGAGGGCTTACCATCATGCTCTTCGTTTGCATAACAAAGTTGAAATGCTCTCATAAGTTCCAAAATGAATGGATATGTTTTTGGAGGATAATCAGAAATCTTAATCACCTTTTTTTCTTCTGCTTCTTTTAGTATGTTATGAACGTCAGAAAGTAATAATTGACCTTTGTTCTCTTCGACAAGTTGAGACCGGATTACTGCATAAACTCCTCCAGTTACCCAACCTGGGTTTAACACCCGGGTATCATGAAGACGTGGATCTTTTCCAAAATAAAGCGCTAAGCCTAAGGCGTGTAATATTCCTGCCAAATCTGCTTGCGCGTCCAGCCTTGTTTCTCCAAATTTTTTGCATAGATTGGTAAATTGACGATAACTAAGATAATTACTTTTCATCCCTGCTACCGAATCTTTAATTGCCCGCCATCTTGCAGGAAATGGTAACCAAACGTCTGATATTTTTTCTTGCACCGTTTTAATAAGTAAACTTTGCAAATCTGCTATACCATCACCTTTTAATCCGTCTGTAGATATAAAGTCTACAATAAAAGGGAATTTTCTTTTTAATTTAACTTCATCTACATGCCATTTTCGTCCATGACTCCAATTTAAAGCTATTATAACCGGAGAGCCTCCACCTTGATTTTCGATAAGTTTGAGCCAATATTCAGCATCTCGCTGAGCTAATCCTGTTCGTGGCTCCAACACCAGTAAATAAAGACTTCGTTCTGTTAGGAAGAACTGATGTGTTGAATGAAGTATTTCCTGTCCTCCAAAATCCCATGCTCTGGTCCGAACAGTACCTTTCGGGCATTTTAAAGATAGTTCTCTGATAGAGATGGAATGTGTTTCTGATTCTTCTTCATTAGGTTGTTCACCAGCTAGCCTTTTTACTAAAGTTGTTTTACCTGCCTTTCCTCTTCCAACCAGCAACAATTTTAATTCAAGAAGTGGTTGTCCATCTTTTGCACGCGATTCGAAGTAATAGCGCAAAATTTCTTTTGGTGGTCTAATCAATAGACTTTTGGGTAACCCCAAATCTGGATTTCCATCCAACCTTATTTCTTCAATAGAAAGATTTTGAAATCCATTTGGCAAGGCTTCTAAGTTATTTCCTTCTAACCAAATAACCTTAAGGTTCTTTAATTCTATTACTTCAGATATTTTACGTATTTTATTTCCATTTAAATTAATGCCTTTCAACTCTTTAAGCTCACCAATCCATTTAGGTAGTACAATAATTTCATTTCCTTCGAAGTCAATATTTTCAATGTTGTTAATTTTTCTTATGCTTTCTGGAAACGCTTTCAATCCTAAGCCCGATAAGTCAAGAACTTTGGTTTTTTGACCAAATTTTTTCCAACGGCCCGATTCATCCTTTTGCATAGAAGGGTATTTGTCCCAATCTAAAATTCTTTTTTCCGCAATTTCTTCAGCGGATAAGAGCTTCACTCTTGATCTGCTAATTCTCTTATCAGTTCCTGTAACAAGTCCGACTAATTCTTGTATTTCTTGTTTAGCTACTTTTTTAGATGTTGCTTTTTTCTTTGCCATAATTCGTTTATTCTCTACTGTTTTAATGACTTTGATTATTATCAAACCTACAGCATATTCCTCACATAAAAAGGGCGGTAAACCGAACTTCTTGTATTTTGTTTAAAATAATTTTGAGAAGATAAGCTCCTGAATCATCACGACGTGTCGTGACAGCATGACCTTCTCGATACGGCCTTCGCGCCCTCAGGCCTACTCGAAGTGACAATAATTATAACAAAAAAAGCCTGCATCATGGATACAGGCTTTCAAAAAAATAGTTGTAAAAGAATTACTCTGCCAAAACGATCACGTTGTTTTTGAACACTTCCACTACCCCGCCTTTTACCGCAAAGGTTTGTGTGCTGTTGTTCTCTTCGGTCAGCTCAATGTTACCTTGCTTTAAGGTAGCGATCATGGCCGCGTGATTGTTGAGTACCCCAAACGATCCTTCGGAACCAGGAAATATCGCTGATTTTACCTGGCCTTCGAATAATTTTTTATCGGGTGTGATGATTTCTAATTTCATGTTCTTTTAGATTAAAGATCAATGATTAAGGATAAAAGACTCTTGTGTCATTCATCCTTAATCTTTTATCAAATATTAAGCCTGAGCAAGAATCTTTTTACCTTTCTCAATAGCTTCTTCAATAGAACCCACCAAGTTGAAAGCTGCTTCAGGATACTCATCTACTTTACCATCCAGGATCATGTTAAATCCTTTAATGGTTTCCTCAATCGGCACCAATACACCTTTTAAACCGGTAAACTGCTCGGCTACGTGGAAAGGCTGAGATAAGAAACGTTGTACACGACGTGCGCGGTGTACGGTTAATTTATCTTCCTCACTTAATTCGTCCATACCTAAGATGGCGATGATATCCTGTAATTCTTTGTAACGTTGTAAGGTGTTTTTCACACGCTGAGCACAGTTGTAGTGCGCATCACCAATAACCGAAGGAGTTAAGATACGGGATGTAGAATCCAATGGATCCACAGCCGGATAAATGCCTAACTCGGAAATTTTACGGCTTAATACGGTTGTTGCATCCAAGTGGGCAAAGGTAGTTGCCGGAGCCGGATCGGTTAAGTCATCCGCCGGTACATATACCGCCTGTACTGAAGTAATAGATCCTTTTTTGGTAGACGTAATACGCTCCTGCATGGCCCCCATTTCGGAAGCCAAGGTTGGCTGGTAACCTACCGCCGATGGCATACGGCCTAATAAGGCTGATACCTCGGCACCTGCTTGTGTAAAGCGGAAGATGTTATCAACGAAGAATAAGATATCACGACCCGGGCCTGTACCATCTCCATCACGGAAATACTCGGCCATGGTTAATCCTGATAAGGCTACACGGGCACGTGCTCCCGGAGGCTCGTTCATTTGACCGAACACCAGGGTTGCTTTTGAATCTTCCATGGCTTTTAAGTCCACTTTAGAAAGGTCCCAACCGCCTTTTTCCATATCATGTTTAAAGTCTTCGCCGTATTTAATTACGTCTGACTCAATAAACTCACGCAATAAGTCATTTCCTTCACGGGTACGCTCACCTACACCGGCAAACACTGATAAACCGGCATACGCTTTAGCGATGTTGTTTACCAATTCCATGATCAATACGGTTTTACCTACACCGGCACCACCGAACAAACCAATTTTACCACCTTTTGAGTAAGGCTCAATTAAGTCGATTACTTTGATACCTGTGAATAATACTTCGGATGAAGTAGATAATTCTTCAAATTTTGGAGCAGCACGGTGAATGGAAACACCATCGTCTTTTTTAAGGGTATTGATCCCGTCAATAGCATCACCTACCACATTGAATAAACGGCCTTTTACTTTATCGCCAATCGGCATTTTGATAGCAGAACCGGTCATTTTTACTTCCATACCGCGGGATAAACCGTCGGTACTGTCCATCGCTATGGCGCGAACCATATCTTCACCAATATGTTTTTGTACCTCAAGTACCAATGGAGTTCCGCCAACGCGAACAATTTCCAAAGCATCTAAGATATTTGGCAGTTTTCCGCCATTTAAATCAAAACTAACGTCCACTACGGGACCAATAACTTGAGCAATTTTACCAACCTGGTTAGACATGTTATGTGTATTTTTTAAATTCGGGTGCAAATGTAGGGTTTTAAGTTAAAATTGCAAAGCAAAAAAGCGGTTTTGGTCGAATAATTGAGTGGATTTATTCACATTTTTGGGGTGGGTGTTGATAGTAAGTAACTCACCACAGAGACACGGAGAAACGGAGGATATTTTAATAGCTTATACCAAAACAGAACTGTCACCCTGAACTTGTTTCAGGGTCTCATTTTGAGATGCTGAATCATCACGACGCGTCGTGACAGCATGACCAATTCTATGGTTATTTTTTCCGTTTTACCAGATCAATCACCAATTCGGGCGGGCGGCCAATAATGGCTTTGGAACCGTCGATAACGATAGGGCGCTCTATGAGAATAGGATTTTCCAGTAAAATTTTGATCCATTGTTCGTTGCTGAACTTTTTGCCGGCGTATTTTTCAATAAACAGTTCTTCTTTTTGACGGACAATATCTATGGCTTTTAAGCCCAGTTTGGAGAGGATGTCTTTCAATTCTTTTTTGGTGAGGGTATCTTTTAAATACTCTACGATCTCAATTTCGCAGCTTTCGCCTTCCAAAAAGCCAAGGGCTTCGCGGCATTTACTGCAGCGGGGATTGTAGAGTATCTGGATCTTATTTTTCATACTTGTTTTGGATGATTACGAATATACGAATCCTCATAAGCGGAGATTCAATTCGCATATTCGTATCAATTCATAATCCTAACATTGTCAATTCTTATTTTAGATTATTTCCTTTTTCCCTGGCTCATTAAAAAGGTTTTCAGCAGCTCGTCAATGTTGCCATCGAGCACGCTTTCGGCATCGGTGAGTTTTAATTCGGTGCGATGGTCGTTTACCATTTTGTAAGGATGCAACACATAACTGCGGATCTGTGAGCCCCACTCTATCTTCATTTTTCCTTCTTCCACCGCATCGCGGGCTTCGTTACGCTTTCGCATTTCGAGCTCATAGAGTTGCGAACGGAGCATTTGCATGGCTTTTTCGCGGTTGCCCAGTTGCGAGCGTTCTACCTGGCAAACCACTACAATACCGGTTGGTTTATGCAATAATTGTACTTTGGACTCTACTTTGTTCACATTCTGTCCACCGGCACCACCGCTTCGCGAGGTGCTCATTTCAATATCGCTGGGGTGAATGTTGATCTCAATGGTATCGTCCACCACCGGGTACACATATACCGAGGCAAAAGAGGTATGGCGCTTGGCATTGCTGTCGAAGGGGCTAATGCGCACCAGGCGGTGCACACCGTTCTCGCCTTTTAAATTACCATAGGCATAATCGCCGTCAATTTGTATGGATACCGATTTAATGCCGGCTACATCGCCGTCCTGGCGATCGAGTTCGGTTAATTTAAAACCGCTCTTTTCGGCCCACATCATGTACATGCGCTCCAACATACTGGCCCAGTCGCAGCTTTCGGTACCGCCGGCTCCCGCATTGATCTGCAATACACAGCTCAGGGCATCGTCGGGCGAGTTGAGCATGTTCTTAAATTCCACATCATCCAGAATCTTCAAAGCGGCCTGGTACAGTTCTTCGGCATCAGCCTCAGTGGCATCGCCGCTTTTAAAGAACTCGTACATGGTATCCAGGTCGTCGATGGCCGCCGTGAGCTTATCATAGGCACCCACCCACGCTTTGCGCGATTTTACTTCTTTTAAAACAGCTTCGGCTTTTTTGGAATCGGTCCAGAAATTGGGGTCAAGGGTTTTTTCTTCGAGCTCCCTGAGCTCGTGGCTTTTCTTATCGTAGTCAAAGAAACCCCTTCAGAGCGGCATGTCGTTCGTGAAGGTCCTTAAGTTGGTCGGTTGTAAACATGGGGCAAAGGTATAATTATTTTACCATTTGTGATAATCTATCAAAGTCATCGGCGCAAAAACCTATGTTACTCTGAATATTAAATACCATTTTGCAGTCGGAGGCACAAAAAAACATATGGTAATATTTTCCGGCATTTAAATTTCCGGGCAATAAAATGGCACAAATAATATCGGGTTTTTTCTGAAGTATGGCATTTTCCCACTCTTCGTTGCTTACTATTTTATATTGGTATTTATAGATCTTTGAGATCTTTTCCGGTTTAAAGCCACTATCGAGCTCATCCTGTTTCAAATAAATAACCGATGTTTTTGCTTTGGGGACATTTAACTCCGATTCGTAGTAGTTATGTCCATAAATTTCGGGCCCTTTTCTTTCGGGATGTTTTTCCAGTAAGTCAAAGGTAAATTCAAATTGCCTGATAGAATAAACGATCCCTGCTTCGCTCTCTGCAACTGGTAAACGAAAGGTTAGCAACAAATCCTGTTCCTCGCTTAAGTACAGGTTTATCACAGAGTAGTTCGGGAAATTTTTTCCTTCCGCAATTTTGGAGGTCGAGGTCTTGTCATCATAGATATAATATGAAAACCGGGGGTCATGTTTCAAACCTCTTAATACACTCCCATAGGTAAAACTTTCGTATCTTATAATTGCATATTTAGTTGCGTTCTGACTTATTAAAGCAGTGATCTCCTCATCTGTTTTAAATACAATTTCCTTGTTATACGTCCAATATCCTGTAAATGCTTTTTTATAATTGGCAATAAAAGCATTGTAATGGTTCGTATAGTCATTTAGTTCATCGGTTTTGCCCTTGACTTTTAACTTCTCTACATCTTTTGGGTTCATTGCTGGTAATTGTACCACTAATGTCCTTTGTTTTATAAGTTGCAATTTTTGGGCAAGCGTATTGTCGGCCGAAAAACAGAATGAGAGATTACATAATAAGAAAAGAGAAATTAAGAAGGGATTTTTCATAGTTAAAAATTTAATGGCACAATAATACATTTTTATTGTCACACTCCATAAGCTATTGGCCGTCGTATTTCAGAAACAGGATATAACAACTCATCATAATAATACCGAAGCTGAACAGGCCCATGCCAAAGGCTATGACCAGGTGCTGCAAAATGCCGAAGGCCAGCAGGTAAATTTTTAGCGGGCGGAACCAGATAAGTACCGGAAAGAAAAGCTGGTAAACCATAGTGGCATAATTTAAAATCATGCAAAGGCCCAATGGCAGGCTTGCTAAAAAGGCTGTAGAATACTCAGGAACCTGGAATGTTTGATATACAGCCATACCGCTGAGCCATGAAGGATCAACGAATTTAAACCAGGCAGCCATAACATAAGCCAGGCACACCTGCAGCTTAATGCCTGCAAGAGCAGTGTTGTGCAGGGCTGTTTTAAGGTCGTTGACAGCCGGTTTTGCTGATACTTTAAAGCTAAAGAAGATGTTAAAGAAAAGTAGTTGGTTCAGCAAATAATCGCCGGCTGTAAGGGTTGGGTATAAATAATTGGTGATATTGATGACCAGGAGCCATAACAGGGCATTGGTTACATAATTTGATCTTTTTGCAATACCTAAGAGGGCGCAGAAAAACGTGGTCAGTATACATAAAGGTGCTACTCCCGGCACATCGTGGTTGCTTAGGTAAAACGTAAGGTCAACCAGCGGGTTAACATGTTTTATGGCATGGTAAATAAGAGCCCGGTCAGAGAACAGCTCATTGTAATGGTAAACATAGGCGTATACTTTATATACTATAAAGGCATATAGGGCAAAGCGGAACCAACCCAGCTCTTTGGACTGCCTTTTATAGCCAAACAAATATGTTACTACCCCGTTCATTTAGTGAAGTGTAAGCGATTGAAAGTAAAGTGTTTTAGACTGTCCTGGTTCTGCTGAATAAATAATGATCTCGTAGTTTTGTCCTTTTTGAAAGTTGTGATGAAGCGCCATATAGCGGTCCACTTCATGTTGAAGTACCTTAAACTCTATAAAGCCGTGCGCATGCTTATAAACTGTTGAAGCCGGGACCTTATTAAGAACATAAATCAAGGAGTTTGAGAATAAAAGTAAGATCGCCTCATTGCCTTTACATTTGTTTTGACGATTATTTTCCACACAATCTCCTAAAATATCTCTCCACTCTTTTGAATTGTCACTATTTGTGCAACGCACGAACAAATAATGTTGAGATTTTGGGGCAGGTACAAACAAATTCCAGTTCTGGTGAAAAAAAGGGCCAACCACCGCTTTTGTAATAAAATTGAGCTTAGGATTGCCCACTTTTAAGGGGGATGTATAGATGACCAAAAAGCCAAGATGCAGGCATAAAAGACTTATTAAAATAAAGGATATGGAGCGTTTTAAACGGTTGTTCATTTATATATTGCCCTATGGCATATAATTTTATAGGTGTAGCATATAAAATTAACAAAAAAATGTGAAAATTGGGTTACATCCATCACAAACTGGTATTAATCTATACATTTACACCCTTAAAACAAAACATTATGAAAAACCTAAAAACGATCTTACTGGCAGTTGTTATTGCTGCTTCCGGAATGTTCACTACATCATGCAACAGCGGCGAAAAAGAAAAAAATCCATTGGCTGACAGCTTATCAAGCGTAAACGGCGAATTGAACGGCCAGTTATCTGAAAAAGAAGCTGCTTTACAGGAATTTGTAACTGCTTTCAACGAGATACAAGGTAACTTAAATGAAATTAAAGAAAAAGAAAAGATCGTTACGAACTCAGCTAAAAGCGGAGATGTAAAAAGCAAGGAAGAAACCATTAAAGAAGATATCCAGGCTATTTATGATTTAATGGCAAAAAACAAAAACCGTATCGGTTCTTTATCTAAAAAATTAAAAGGGGCTAATTCTAAAATTTCAGGTTTAGAAGAAATGATTGCCAACCTGCAAGCTCAAATGGACGCAAAAGATGGTGAGATCGCTGAACTGAAATCGGCATTGGAAGCTAAAAACATTGAGTTAAGTAATATTCAAATGAACCTGGAAACGGTTGAAGCTGAAAGCGCCGGTAAAACGGAAAAAATGAATACCGTTTACTACGCCATGGGTACTTCTAAAGAGTTGAAAGAGAAAAATGTTATTACTAAAGAAGGTGGTTTTATTGGCTTAGGTAAATCAACTAAAGTGAAAGAAGATTTCAATAAAGAATACTTCACTAAAGCTGATGCTTCAACCACTGCTTCTATCAACATCAACGCTAAAAAAGCTAAAATTTTAACCAGCCACCCATCAAGCTCTTATAAATTAGTGAGCACCGATAAAATGGTGGAAAGAATTGAGATCACTAACACTGAAGATTTTTGGTCGACCTCAAAATACTTAGTGATCGTTACTGAATAATTGGTAAACATCATCAACTAAAAAAGCCATTCGCTGAAAAGTGAATGGCTTTTTTAGTTGATGTAAATAGTGTCAGTTCGAACTGTCACACTGAGCGGAGTCGAAGTACGAGAACTTTTCATGCGTCTCGACTCCGCTCGACGTGACAAAGCACCATCTGATATTTTAAAATCTGGAGCATTAAATTATTTTCCGCCTTCTTTTGATATTCTGTAAACCTTATCATTAGTGCATCTACAAAAAAACTCCAAGGGTGCGTATCTGATTTTTTTATTTTTAGAGCTTAAAAAGCAGCAGGACCTGTGATTAGTTTTGGCCAAAATCAAAAACCAGATCACATGAAAAAACTATTTTTATTTTTCTGCACAATCGCATCAATTACCCTGCAGGCGCAACCATTTGCGGTAGGCCACATGAGCATTAATTTTAAAGATGCAAGCCGTACAGGGGGCTATGCCATCAGCGGTTCATCGGTAGTAACTGTTGGCGGCAGCACGGGAAGGGATATAGGAACCGAAATTTATTACCCGGCCACAACAGCCGGAAATAACGTAGCGGTTGCTACAGGAACTTTCCCGGTTGTGGTTTTCGGGCATGGTTTTGTAATGACCTGGGATGCTTATACCGATTTGTGGACCGACCTGGTAAGCAATGGCTACATTGTTTGCCTGCCAAGAACGGAAGGTAGTTTTTCGCCGGTTCACCTGGAGTTTGGAAAAGACCTTGCAAAAATTGCCGAGTACATGACAACTACAATGGTTAGCACTGTCCCACCGGCACCCGCGCCAAGCCTTGTTGGAAAAATAAACCCAAGGGTAGCGCTATCTGGCCATTCCATGGGAGGTGGTTCTTCGTTTTTAGGAGCGCAAAGCAACGCTACAATTACAACCATGGTAAACTTTGCGGCTGCCAATACCAACCCTTCTTCGCAACACGCGGCAAAATTTATCTCAGTACCATCGTTAGTCATCTCGGGTGAGAACGATTGTGTGGCGCCACCTAATGTGCACCAAAAACCAGAATACGATTCGTTGATAATGACAGCGACTAAAGCCTATATTTCTGTAAAAGGCGGCGACCATTGCTCCTTTGCATCAAGAGGAAATACCAACTGCATGTTCGGACAGGGAACCTGTTCGCCACAACCTACCATCAGCGAAGTGCAGCAAAAAAGCGCGGCTTACATGGCTGCCAAATTATGGCTCGACTATTTTTTGAAGCAGGATTGCTCGGCCTGGCCACGCTTTAAAGATTCGCTGAACTTATCGCAGCGCTTGGTAAATGATGCTTTGGTAACTGATATTGCAGCTCCTGTTATTACATCTAATGGTATTCTATTAACCTGTACAACTCTGGCCCCTTCCTACCAATGGTATTTAAACAGCAATCCCATTTCGGGAGCTACCACCAATACATACAATGCTACAGCAAACGGCAATTATTATTGTGAAGTAAAATACGTTTATACAAACTGTCCTTACATGTCCAATACTGAGACGATCAATACAACAGGACTTTTATCGGTATTGGATTCAAACCGCTTTTCGGTGTATCCGAATCCTGCAAGCGACAGGCTTACTGTTTCGTACAGAACAGTCACAAACACAGCGGTGAGTTTTGAGTTATATGATATAGCCGGCAGACTGGTTTTAAAAACAACGGAAGTGGCGCCTGCAGCCAGTGATGTAAAAAAAGAGTTTGATCTTGAAGGGATTGACCGTGGGACTTATATCCTGCAGATTAGTCAGGAGGGTGTTAAGGTAGCTTATCGGATTATGAAGCAGTAGCAGGTAGTTTGTCAGTTCGTCACGACGCGTCGTGACGAACTGACAAAAATTTTCGGAGTTTGAGAACCTTTTTTATTTTGGTATGTTTGATATACAATTGCGCTTGCATGTAATTTGTATCAACAGGCATTATGAAATACATTCTATCCATCATCAGCTTTTTTATTTTGCAAACGTCGTTTGCCCAAAAGGATTCTGCTCTCAGGCAATTCGATGTCCACAAAAATGACATTAATCATAAGGGCATGATCGTGCTCACGTCGTGGGCGGGAGCTACCATTGCAGGAAGCGCCGCCGGTTACGGATTGACCAAAAGCTACGAGGAGCAACAATTTTATTTAATGAACGGGGCATGGGGCGTCATTAATTTAGGGATCGCCTTACCTGGCTTATTATCCAAACCCAAATCATCGGCTTCGCTCTATGAGTTGCAAAAAAGCCAGACCAAACTCGAAAAATTGTTCCTGGCCAATGCTTTATTGGACGTGGTATACATTTCGGGCGGCTGTATTTTGAAACAGTATGCGGGGGAACAAGCCAACGACCGTAAATACCAACAATTCAATGGGTACGGAAATGCCATCATTATACAGGGAGCGGGTTTACTCATCTTTGATACGGCCATGACCCTCATCAATACAAGCCACCGCAAAAAAAAGCTGGATCCCTTCCTGAAAAATGCTACTGTTTCGTTTACAGGCAACTCCATTGGGCTGGGGTATCGATTTTAACTGGCAGGTGATTACGAATTTATACGAATATACGAACTCACTTTGCGGGTGCAGATTCGTATATTCGTACTTGTTTCGTAATCATTTTAAATAGTTACCTTTATACCATGGAACCCATTATTGAGTTAAAGGACATCAAAAAAGAATATAAGATCGGCGCAGAAGAAATTCACGCGCTGAGTGGTGTTACGCTTAATATTTATAAAAATGAATATGTGGCTTTAATGGGCCCCAGCGGCAGCGGAAAATCGACCCTGATGAACATGCTGGGCTGCCTTGATTCGCCTACTTCGGGAGAATATATTTTAAATAAGCTGGCGGTTGCCAAAATGAGCGATAATGAGTTGGCGGAAGTAAGGAACAAGCAAATTGGTTTCGTCTT
>JBEHXV010000034.1:0-52983 GCA_048498515.1 Bacteroidota bacterium
GGGTAACCTCTGCCAGTGAGTCCACCGGAGTCTGAGCGAATACATGGCATCTTCCGTTACCTTTAGTGGGCGGAAGGTATCTACCATCACTGCCAGCTCCTGTGTTACAGTTTGGCCAATGCTACGTTCCATGGCTCCTGGTGCGGGACCGTGTGGAATACCTTTCGGATGCAGGGTAATATGTCCCTGCTCAATATTGTTGCGGCTCATAAAATCGCCATCTACATAATACAATACTTCATCGCTGTCGATATTGCTGTGGTTGTATGGCGCCGGGATTGCCAATGGATGGTAATCGTATAAACGCGGACAAAATGAACAAACCACAAAAGCAGGTGTTTCAAATGTTTGATGTACGGGAGGTGGTTGGTGAACACGCCCGGTGATAGGTTCAAAATTATGAATAGAAAAAGCCCACGGAAAATTATAACCATCCCAGCCAACCACATCAAACGGATGTGTGGCATACACCACTTCGTGCATCATGCCCTCCTTTTTTATCTTTATCAGGAAATCGCCTTTCTCATCATAGGTTTCTAATTGTGAAGGCAATTTAAAATCACGTTCACAAAATGGTGAATGCTCCAAATGTTGTCCGCTGGCATTTTTATAACGTTTTGGAGTGTATAAAGGATGCGGTGTTTCTACATAAAAAATGCGGTTATCCGTTGTGTCAAATTGCATCTGGTAAATCATACCACGCGGAATGATTAAATAATCGCCGTACTCAAAAGGGATGTTTCCCATAAAAGTTCTCAATGTTCCTTTACCTTTATGTATGAACAGCATTTCATCGGCATCGGCATTCTTATAAAAATAAGAGGTCATGCTTTGTTTTGGAGCCGCTAGTCCAATATGGCAATCGTTATTGAACAGCACTGTTTTGCGACTGTCTAAAAAATCGTCGGCCGGTTTAATTTCAAAACCTTTTAAGAGCAATGCTTTAATATTTTTATCAATGGCCACCTTAGGCGATACATCGTAGCTCTTAATAATTTCTTTTACCTGCGTAGGGCGGTGCGTGTGATACAGCAAGGAAGAAAAACCGTGAAATCCTTCGGTACCAAATAATTGCTCGTAGTAAAAATTTCCCTGTGGGGATTTAAAAACAGTGTGTCGTTTTTGTGGGATATTTCCTAAATGGTGGTATAGTGGCATAGGAATGGTTTAATTATTTTAATAGTGTAGCTTTCACATGAATCGTTTCATCCAGTTTCAATGTTTGGTCGGTAGCTGCCGATGCATCAAAGATGGCTAAAACCCTGAACTGGATATTGTCCTGGAAAATAAAGTTCTTAATGTTCACATCATCCAGGTCGAGCGATACCGAAGTAGAGCCGCTTGGGATGTTGGACTTGTAGGCAATTTTTTGTTCGCCTACGTTTGAGGCTTTAATGTACACCGTCAGTGATTTTAAGAAATTAAGGGTGTTGCCGGTTCCGGTTGTTGAAACTTTGAACTGTGTCATTTTAATTTCATCAATTAAACTCTGAGCGGTCCCTTCAGCACTGAACTTGCTGGATTGTTGCGTTGGCACATTAGGTGTGGTAAACTCAACCGATGTGGTAGGAGTTGTTACCGTAATGCTGGCCGAGGGGATGGTTAAATTGGTTGAATAGTTGATGTCAAATTCAGTGAGCTTGTTGGCTTCCTCTTTTTTCTTGCACGACAGGCCAAAACCTATAAAGGCAATTACTAACGACAGGCTTAAGATCTTTTTCATTATGTGATGTTTTATTGTTTTTATTTTTTATTTAAAGATAAATCATTTTTTAATATTTCAGCCAAATTTGGCCTCAATCTGCTTTTATAAACCGAAAGGGATTCTTCTCCTTTTTTAATCCTTCCTTTTCTCAGTTCCCGCTGTTTTTCAATAGGCATGGCTGCAATTTCCATACACTTTGGGGTACAACAGCCCTGCATTTTTTCGGCACACTCATCGCACTGAATGAAAAGCAAATGGCAATCGTCATTTTTGCAGTTCACATGCGTATCGCAGGACTTGCCGCACTGGTGGCAGTTCGAAAGGATATCGTCTGTAATACGTTCACCAATACGCTCATCAAATACAAAGTTCATGCCTCTGAACTTGCTTTCCAGGCCTTGCTCTTTTACTTCTTTAGCATATTGAATAATACCGCCCTGCAAATGGTTCACATCCTTAAAACCTTTATGCTTTAAATAAGCGCTGGCTTTTTCACAACGAATCCCGCCGGTACAGTACATAATAACTTTTTTGTCTTCCTGACCTTTCAAATGGTCCACTACCAAAGGCAGTTCTTCCCTAAAGGTGTCGGCATCGGGGCAAAAAGCTTTGTCAAAGCGGCCCACTTCACTTTCGTAATGGTTGCGCATATCCACTACAATGGTATTTGGGTCTTCGATGGCTTTGTTAAAACCTTCCGCGTTCAGGTAAGTTCCGGTATCCGAGGCATCAAAATTGGGGTCGTCAATCCCATCGGCTACCACCTTGTCTTTTACTTTTATCACCAGTTTGTAAAACGATTTGCCATCGCCGTCAACCGCAATTTTAAAAGGCACGTTGGTAAAGCGGGTATCGGCATAAAGGTATGCTACAAATGCATTCCAGTTCTCTTTGGGTACATTCATCTGGGCGTTTATCCCTTCGTAGGCTACATAAATTCGCCCAAAGCAGTTGAGCTCTGTGAGCTTTATAAATAATTGGTCCCTTAACTCCCTGGGCTCTTCTATTTTCACATATTTGTAAAACGACAGGGTTACACGTTCAATGTTTTCCTGGGCCAAACGCAGCTTAAGCTCGTCCTTGTTGATCCGGTTTCTTAATTCAGGCATTTTCATAATAGGTATAATTGCAGGTTATACTATTTTAATTAGTTAATCAGAAGATGAGTCAATTAGATGATGAATTGAGGTTTAATATTATACCACCCCTCGTCCTAATTATCTAATTAACTCATTGCCTAATTGTCTAATTATTGTTACGTTTGCAAAGGTAGTGAAAAACTAAAAAATACAGCTCTTTTATCATGTACAATAAAGAAGACAAGATTTTAATAATTGGCGCTGGAGGCCAGATAGGTATTGAATTAGCCCAGGAACTGAGCCTGTTATACGGTTCAAGTAACGTGATAGCTGCCGATTTAAAACCAATTCCAGCCCTTGAGCTGAATCCCTTTGAAAAACTGGATGTGCTGGATAAGGACGCTTTATTGAACATTGTTAAAAAACACGCTATTTCTCACGTCTACCTCTTAGCAGCCCTTTTATCGGCTACCGGCGAGCAAAACCCTATGTTTGCCTGGAAATTAAACATGGAAGGCCTGTTTAACGTTCTTGACCTGGCTAAGGAAAAACACATTTCCAGGGTATACTGGCCTAGTTCCATCGCGGTTTTTGGGTCAACCACGCCACGTATTGACACACCCCAATATACAGTAATGGAACCATCCACCGTTTATGGTATCAGCAAACAGGCGGGTGAGCGTTGGTGCGAGTGGTATTTTAACAAATTTGGGGTCGATGTCAGGAGCTTGCGCTATCCTGGTTTAATTGGCTGGAAATCGGCACCGGGTGGGGGAACTACCGATTACGCGGTACATATCTTCCACGAAGCCCTGAAAAACAGGACATATGAATGCTTTTTAAGCGCCAATACGGCCCTGCCAATGATGCATATGGAAGACGCCATTCGGGCTACCATTGAAATTATGCACGCCCCGGCTGAACAGATAAAAATAAGGGGCTCTTATAACCTCGCTGGCATCAGTTTTACGCCCGCGCAAATTGCCGAAGAGATCAAAAAACACCTTCCTGATTTTACAATTTCCTATAAACCTGATTTTCGTCAGGACATTGCAAATAGCTGGCCTCAAAGCATAAACGAGGATCGGGCTAAGGCTGACTGGAATTGGTCGGCTAAATATAACCTTTCGTCTTTAGTGGATAATATGTTGAAAAACTTGGCATAGAAAATGCTCTAAAAGTGTAACTATTATTCTACATAATTCGTTGAATAAGGTAAATGTTGTGGTTAGGAATACAAAGTCATCGGTAATTTTATACGGTTTGTCTAAAATAATTCATAAACTACAATAATATTACATAATTTAGTAAAAGATATTTATTATGAAGAAAATATACTTAATCCTGATTTTTTTGGTTTATCAGATAAGCCGTGGTCAGTCCCAATCCTATGAACTGGCGGCAAACGGAAAGGATACCCTGAACCTGATTGATGCTCTTGGAAAAAAACAAGGCAAATGGATCATAAAAGGTAAACACAAGCCTGGTACCTGTTATACACCGGAACAAAAAATTGAAGAGGGCAAGTATGCCGATAATCGTAAGGTTGGAAAATGGTTCGAATATTACTGCAATGGTAACATGAAAAACCAGCTTACATTTCAAAATGGCCGCCCTGATGGATACGCCATCATGTACCATGAAAGCGGAAAAATATCGGAAGAAGGAAACTGGAAAAACAACCGCTGGACAGGCCCATATAAATTATACTACGAGAACGGTCAGCCACAACACGAATTTAACTTTAACGCCAGCGGAAAACGTGAAGGACCGGTTAAATATTTTTACGAAAACGGACAGTTGGCTATTGAAGGGAACTTCATCAATGGAAAAGAGGCTGGCGTGATTAAAGAGTACCATGAAAATGGCGATATCAAAGCAGAAAAAACATATAACGACGGAAATGTTGACCCTGCATCCATTAAAGAATACGAGCCTAAAAAACCAAACGTTAAAATTAAAGATGCGCCACTTGACAATGCTCCTAAGTTAGCGGTTGTTAAAGCCGATGAAAAACCAAACGGCACAGCCGTAAGAGGCCCTTTAAATGGTCAGAATACAACTTACAACAGGAACAAACAAATTGCTAAAGACGGTGTCTTTAAAGATAACCGCTTAATGGATGGTAAGGATTATATTTATGACGAGAACGGGATCCTGTTAAGAATTGCCAAATACAGAAACGGTATCTATATCGGTGACGCTCCTATAGAAAATTAATTTTCTAAAAATTATAAAAATTAATGAAGACGGCCTCGTGCCGTCTTTTTTATTTATTAAATTTAAAATCTCATTATCCCTTATGGAAAAACTATTTATTTACAATACCCTTAGCAGAACCAAAGAAGAGTTTAAAGCCATCAATCCTCCTTTTTTAGGAATGTATGTTTGCGGACCTACTGTTTACAGCGATGTACATTTAGGCAATTGCCGCACATTTATGTCGTTTGATCTCATGTACCGTTACCTGGTTCACTTGGGATATAAAGTGCGTTATGTGCGAAACATAACCGATGCCGGGCATTTGGAAGGCGACAGGGACGAGGGGGATGATAAGTTCGCAAAAAAGGCCAAGCTCATGCAGCTGGAACCAATGGAAATAGTACAAAAATACACCGTTGGTTTCAGGGACATTATGGCTTTATTGAATAATTTGCCACCAAGCATTGAGCCTACGGCAACAGGCCATATCATTGAGCAACAGGAGATCGCCAAACAGATCATTAAAAACGGACTGGCTTATGAGCAAAACGGCACCGTTTATTTCGATGTGGAAAAATTTGCTAAAACCAATAACTACACCGCCTTAACCAACCGCAAGCTCGAAGAACTTTTGGAGAATACACGTGAGCTGGATGGACAGGATGAGAAAAAAGGAAGATTGGATTTTGCCTTATGGATCAAGGCAAAGCCTGAGCACCTCATGAAATGGCCTAGCCCCTGGGGTGTTGGCTTTCCGGGTTGGCACATCGAGTGCTCTGCCATGAGCACCAAATACCTGGGCGAACAATTCGATATTCACGGTGGCGGTATGGATTTACAGGCTACGCATCACACCAACGAGATTGCACAGAACATTGCCTATTGTGGTAAAAGCCCGGCTAATTACTGGTTACATACAAACATGCTCACCGTTAACGGACAAAAAATGAGCAAATCGTTAGGAAACAGCTTTTTGCCAATGGAATTATTTACAGGCGAACACCCATTGCTTACCAAAGGTTACGCGCCAATGGCCGTAAGGTTCTTTATGATGCAAACACATTACCGCAGTACTTTGGATTTTAGTAACGATGCGCTGGGTGCTGCCGAAAAGGGCTATAACCGCTTAATGGAAAGCTATAAAACGCTTCAGGCATTAAAAGCCGGCGCTACATCAGGCGAAAATATTGCGGCACTGGAACGCGCCTGCTATGATGCCATGAACGATGATTTTAACACACCGGTATTAATTGCCAACCTGTTCGATGCCATTCGCATCATTAACTCTGCCAATGATGGTAAGGCAAGCTTAACGCAGGCAGATATTGACATGTTGAAAACCATTTACCAGCATTTTGTGTTTGATGTGATGGGCCTGAAAAAAGAAGAGGAAACCGGTAAAGCTAATACCGCACTGGAAAGTGTGATGAAGCTGGTGCTGGAGCTAAGGGCTAAAGCCAAGAGCAATAAGGACTTTGCCACTTCCGACGAAATAAGAAATAAATTAACGGCCGCCAATATCCAGGTAAAGGATAGTAAAGAAGGAGCAACGTGGAGTCTTTAATATAAAAACAATGATCTTTAACAAAACACTAAAATACAGCTTCTTTTCACTGGCCATGGTTGTGTTAGCTTCTTGTGAGCCGGAGAAGAAAGAAACGGTTGTTCCGCCACCGGTAGTGGCCGAAGCACCAAAGATCCCTGAAATTAAATTTTCGGTAGAGAGCCAGTACCCGCATGATGTAAACTCGTTTACCGAAGGGTTTTTATTTCATGAAGGAAAATTGTTCGAAAGTACGGGAGCTACGGATAACCTTCCTCAAACACGATCATTGTTTGGCATCGTGGATTTGAAGACCGGAAAAATAGATGTGAAGGCGGAACTTGACCGGAATATTTATTTCGGAGAAGGGATCGTATTTCTTAACAATAAAATTTTCCAGTTAACGTATAAAAATCAGATTGCTTTTGTATATGATGGTAAAACTTACAAAAATATTGGCAAATTCAATTATACCAACCGCGAAGGCTGGGGATTAACCACCGATGGAAAAAGCCTTATTATGAGCGACGGGACAAGTTATCTTACTTTCCTGAACCCCGAAAGTTTTGCCGTAGAGAAAGTACTGGATGTTGCGGAGAACGATTACGTGCTTGAAAACTTAAATGAGTTGGAATACATCAAAGGGTTTATTTATGCCAATGTATGGACTACCAATACCATCGTAAAAATTGATCCGGCTACCGGGGATGTAGTTGGTAAAATGGACCTGAGCTCTTTATCGCTCGAAAGTAAAACAAAAAACCCTGGTTCGCTTGAAATGAACGGTATAGCATATGATTCAGTTTCAGGTAAAATACTGGTGACCGGTAAATTGTGGCCAACCATTTATGAAATAAAATTCCCGATATAATAGTCATTCCCCACTACAAATGAATCACTTGAACAAATTACTTACCATATGTTTTCTTTTAAACTCAGTAGTTGTTTTTTCGCAGGCAAAAAAAAGCGGCGATGTGTTTGAAGAAGCGTATGTATTATCCCTGAAAGGAGATACAATTCCCGGGCACATTCGCATGCCTAAAACAAAAAAGATAGAGATCTACCAAAAAATAAGTTTCAGGGATAAAGAAACTAACAAAATCCGCCTTTATACACCCGATAAGATCAGCGGCTTTGGCTACAATAACTATTATTACATCAGCGCGTTTCACAATAGTAAATCCTGCTATTTCAAGGTGCTAAGCAAAGGCAGGGCTTCTTTGTTTGAAACCGTATTTGAAGAAGTAAACGAAGGGGTAGCTACCGAAATAGCCGAGTACTGTGTGATGGAAGAAGGAAGCGAAGGCGAATTTAAAATAGTGGATCAAAAAGGGATTAAAAAACAATTGAAGGATATTTTTAAAACGAACAAAACATTGGCACAAAAAATAAACGAACAAAAAGAAATTCCGCTAAAGCCTGATGTGCTTGAAGCTTACTTTAATGAATTTAACCGGGCAGCCGTTAACTAAAATTCGATGATTACAAAAGACACTCCTAAAAAATTATTTTTGCTGGACGCATACGCGCTCATTTACCGCGCTTATTTTGCGTTCAGCACCAATCCGCGTGTAACGTCCAAAGGGCTCAACACATCGGCTATATTTGGTTTTACCAATACCTTACTCGAAATCCTGAACAAGGAAAAACCAACGCACATTGCCGTAGTGTTTGATACGCCCGAAGATACGGTAAGGCATACCGAATTTGTAGAGTACAAAGCACAACGCGAAGAAATGCCGGAAGACCTGCGCATTTGTATTCCTTATATCATGCAACTTATCGAAGGCTTTAATATTCCTATTATTAAAACGCCCGGTTATGAAGCAGACGACGCTATTGGCACATTGGCAAAAGTAGCCGAGCAGCAGGGTTTCACCACTTACATGATGACACCTGATAAGGATTATGGTCAGTTGGTGGATGAAAATACATTTATTTACAAACCGGCCCGATTAGGAAATGGCGCCGAAATTTTAGGCGTCCCGGAGATCTGTAAAAAATGGGAGATCACCCATGTGGCACAGCTCATCGATATTTTAGGCTTGATGGGCGATAAAGTGGATAACATTCCGGGTATACCGGGAGTAGGAGAGAAGACCGCCATTCAGCTGGTAAAAGACTTTGGTACGATTGAGAATTTAATTGCCAATACCGATAAATTAAAAGGCAAGCTGAAAGAGAAAGTAGAAGAGCATAAGGAAAAAGCTATCCAGTCGAAATGGCTCGCCACTATTATTTTAGATGTGCCTGTTGAGTTTAATGAAGCAGAGTTGGTTATTAAACAAATTAATAAGGAAGTCTTAAAGGAATTGTTTACCGAGCTGGAGTTCAGGACCATTGCCCAAAAAGTGCTGGGCGAAGATATTGGCGGGGCAAAAGACTCTTTCAACAGTCCGCCGAAAGCAAAAGAGGCAAAGGCTGCCAAGCCCGATCTGTTCAACCCAACCGGCGATCTGTTCAGTGATGAAAACATACAGGCGGTTGCTGAAGCCGATGCCAAAGTATTTAAAACCATCAAGGACCTGAATCCGAATTATATCTTATGCAATACACCAGAGTCCATTTCAAACTTAATTTCTGTGTTAAATGCCAATCCTGAGTTTTGCTTCGATTCGGAAACCACCGATCTCGATACGATAAAAGCAGAACTGGTTGGTTTTTCTTTTGCCATTAAAGCAAACGAAGCCTGGTATGTCCCTTTTCCTGAAAACCAAGAGGAAGCGCAGGTTTTGGTAGATCAATTCAAACCTTTATTTGAAAATGAAAGCAAGATTTTAATTGGTCAGAATATTAAGTACGACCTGCAGGTACTAAAGAACTACGGTGTTGAGATCAAAAATAAATTGTGGGATACCATGGTGGCACACTTTTTATTTATGCCTGAGATGCGGCATAACATGAATGTGCTGGCTGAAACTTACCTTGAGTATTCGCCCATTAGCATTGAAGAGTTGATTGGTAAAAAAGGAAAAGATCAATTGGGAATGCGTTCGGTGCCTTTGGATATTATTACCAATTATGCCGCCGAAGATGCCGATATTACCTTGCAATTAAAACAAGCCTTTGAACCAAAATTAAAAGAATCGGCTACCGAAAAACTGTTTCATGAGGTTGAATTGCCTTTGATTGAAGCGCTGGCCGGAATGGAACGCGAAGGAATTAATGTAGATGTACCCGCTTTGAATGAATTTTCGGCGCAGTTGCAGGAAGATATTACCAAAGTTGACCAGGAGATCCAGGCTTTGGCCGGGACCAAGTTCAATATTTCATCACCAAAACAGGTAGGCGAAATTTTATTTGATTACCTCAAGATTATTGATAAACCCAAGAAAACAAAAACAGGTCAGTATGCTACCGGCGAGGATATTTTATCGAAACTGGAAGGCAAACATCCTATTGTGGCAAAAATTTTAGATTACCGCGAGCTGGTAAAATTAAAATCGACTTATGTTGATACTTTGCCTTTGCTGGTTAACGAAAAAACAAAACGCATTCACACTACATTTAACCAGGTGGTGGCTGTTACAGGCCGTTTAAGCAGCGACAATCCTAATTTGCAGAATATTCCTATCCGTACCGAAAGAGGAAGACAGATCCGTAAGGCATTCATCCCTCGTAACGAAGAGTATGTACTGTTAAGCGCGGATTATTCTCAGATCGAATTACGTATTGTGGCTTCCATTAGCAAGGACCCGAACATGTGCGAGGCTTTTACTTCAGGTAAAGACATTCACACTGCTACAGCTGCAAAAGTATATGGCATTGCTGAAAGTGAAGTAACTAAAGAAATGCGTTACAAAGCCAAGAGCGTGAACTTTGGAATTATTTATGGACAAGGGGCTTTTGGCTTGGCTGATAACCTGAACATTCCGCGTGCGGAGGCAAAACAATTAATTGACAACTATTTTGCCCAGTATGGTTCTATTAAGAGTTATATGGACAATGAAATTAATTTTGCCAGGGAACATGGTTATGTACAAACCTTGTTAGGTCGTAAGCGCTGGTTAAAAGATATTACTTCGAGTAACGCCACAGTACGTTCCTACGCTGAGCGAAATGCCATTAACGCGCCAATACAAGGTTCGGCGGCCGACATGATTAAGGTAGCCATGATAAACATTCATAAAGAGTTGAAAGGTATGAACATTAAATCGAAAATGATCCTGCAGGTGCATGATGAGTTGGTATTTGATGTGTACAAGCCTGAGCTGGATCTGATAAAGCCTATCATTGAAAAACACATGAAAGAAGCGCTTCCGTTAAACGTACCTGTTGAGGTGGGCATGGGCACAGGCATTAACTGGCTGGAAGCGCATTAGTACTCACCACAGAGACACGGAGGCCACAGAGTGTCAGTTCGAGTGGAGTCGAGAACTGATGAAAATAAAAAAGCGTCAATTCATCAGTTGATGCTTTTTTATAGTCAAAAAACAAATTTATTTAGAAACGCTGAACAATTGCTTGCTTTGCTGCTGCTGTGAGTTGGTGACGTTCAGGATATACGTTCCCGGTGCGAAAGAACTCACATTTAATTTCATGTCGTTATCACCTGTCAAAGCAAGATAATTTTGAGTAAAGATCAGTTTGCCCATCATATCACGTACTTCAATAAACAGTACTTCGTTATCTTTTGTGTTTAGCTTAACGGTAATTATTGAAGAAGAAGGATTGGGATAAATGGCGTTGATGCTTGTGCTGCTTTTTATGTCCTTAATTCCGGTTACCGTTGCGCAGGTATTATTACAGCTGCAATAAGTAGTAGTTCCGGCAATGGTTCCACCCGGACCATCTATTCCCAAAGCAGGATGGCCTGCATCACAAATGTCGAGGTGGGTTGTGCTGTTTCCTAAAGTACCTGTGTTATAAGTGCCTCCTGCTACATTAAAGCCCCCGCAGTTTGTTACAGGTCCGGCAATACCAGCCGAGTTATACCAGTCGTGGTTCACGCTCATCATACATCTGGTAAAGAATGTGGCCAAATTGGAATTATAAAAATCATTGTTAATCGTCATTACACTGTTATTGCTAAACGTACTGGAGTATGAATTGGCATAATCATGGCCCACGGTAATACTGCCGTTGTTTGTATAGTTGGCATTATAGGCCGTTGCAAAATCATGACTGATATTGATTGTTCCGTTATTGGTAAAGACGCCCATTGAATCGGCATGATCGTATACACTGATGGTTCCATTATTGATTGCTGAGGCATTATTGCTTACAGCAAAGGCAGTTCCGTTTTGTGTGCTGTTATTAACATAGGTGGAATTTGCATTGGTGATCCACAAACTGTCAATTAAAGCAGTACCATAGTTGGTAAAAGTTCCGGCAGAAGATACGGTAATGCTATAAGTATCAATAGTACCATAGTTTCTGAATGTGCCACCGGCTATTAATACATTGGTGGAATTTATTTTTCCCTGGTTGCAAAGTGCACTTCCTGGCGCAACAGTTATTAAACCAGTTACAGTACCGGTAGGAGAAATGCACATGGTTTGACCGGAAGAAACAAAATGATTAGAAGCATCAAGTCCGGTAATATTAATGGTACAGCCGCTGCATTGCGCATTCGCTTTTACGTTAAATGCTATTAATACAATCAATACTAATTTGGAGTAGATCTTCATCATGCTTTTTGTTTTTTGTTATTATTAAAATTTAGTAGCCGAGCACCGAACGTACCAGTTTCATTTTTTCCTGCGCCATTTTACGGGCTTTGGCTTCACCTACCTGTAATTCTTTTTCCAGCAGATCGGTATTGTTCATCAGTTCATTATAGCGCTGACGCGGCCTTTCAAATTTAGCTAATATTAATTCGTACAAAGCTGTTTTGGCGTGGCCATAACCGTAACCGCCTTTTTCATAATTACCGCGCATTTCTTTGATCTGGTCGGCATTGGCAAGCAGCGCGTATAATTTAAAAACATTGCAGGTATCCGGGTTCTTCGGTTCTTCCAGTGGTGTAGCATCGGTTACAATGGTCTTTATCACTTTCAACAACTCTTTTTCAGGCAAAAATATATTGATGAAATTGTTATACGATTTACTCATCTTCTGTCCATCTGTTCCGGGAACAGTCATCACGCTTTCATCAATTTTCGCCTGTGGTATCACAAACACATCCTGTTGATACTGGGCATTAAACTTGGAGGCAATGTCCCTGGCAATCTCAAGATGCTGCATCTGGTCTTTACCTACCGGAATAAATTCGGCATCGTATAATACAATATCGGCGGCCATTAATATCGGGTAGGTAAATAAGCCGGAGTTCACATCGCTCAGGCGGTCGGCTTTATCCTTAAACGAATGCGAATTGGCCAGCATCGGGTAGGGCGTAAAGCAGTTCAAATACCAGGTCAATTCGCACACTTCGGGAATGCGGCTCTGGCGGTAAAGCATGTTCTTTTGTGTATCGAAATCAAATGCCAGCCAGGTGGCGGCAACAGAATTGACACTTTGCACGCGAAGTGCCGCGTCTTTTTGCGAGATAAGTGAGTGCATGTCGGCGATGAACAAAAGGGATTCATTGCCTGGTTGTTTGCTGAGTTCAATAGCTGGAAGAATTGCTCCCAGTATATTTCCCAAATGCGGGTTGTTATTACTTGTAATTCCTGTTAATATGCGAGACATGATTTGAGTTATGAGTTATAAGTGATGAGATCTGAGTTATGAATGATGGCATTGCCAAATTAACTCATCGCCAAATTGCCACATTATATTCCTTTAACGATACCATCTTTTTGCGAACGTATAAAGTTAACGATCTGGGATCTTATTTCATTATTGGTGATCTCCTGCTCTACCAATTCAAGCGCGTTGGTCATGTTATGACCACGCACAAAGATGAGACGGTAAATATCCTCAATTTGTTTGATCGCTTCTTTGTCGAAGCCACGACGGGCCAGGCCAATGGTGTTGACACCAATAAATTGCAACGGCTCGCGGGCTACCCTTACAAAAGGCGGAACGCTTTTGCGGATCAAGGAACCTCCAGCAACAAAGGCGTGTGCGCCAATGGTAATGAACTGCTGTGTACCGCACATGCCTTCCACAATGGCATAATCTTCAATGGTAATATGCCCCGACAAACCAACACTGTTGGCCAAAATAACATTATTACCCACAATGCAATCATGCGCCACATGCACATAAGCCATCAGCAGGCAATTGTTGCCAATTTGGGTGGTCATCCTGTCGGCTGTACCCTTGTGTATGGTCACATATTCGCGAATAACATTGTTATTGCCAATAACGGTATTTGATTTTTCTCCCTTGTATTTCAGGTCCTGCGACACAATCCCGATAATGGCTCCCGGAAAGATCTGATTCCCTGTGCCAATGATGGTATCAGGATAGATAACAACATTGGGATGAATGTGCGTATTATCACCAATTTCCACATCTTCATATACAGTTGCAAAAGCTTCAATGGTAACGTTGTTTCCTATTTTGGCTTTCGGGCTTATATTGGCAAGGGGTGAGATCATATATGTTTCTGGTTTTTTATTTCTGGTTCCTGGTTTCTAGTTTAAAGTTATAAAACCTGAAACTTGAAACATCAAACCAGAACTGTTTTATACTAATTGTGCTTCAGGTGTTTTTACATCATGGCCTTTTACCTTCACGATCTGGGCCATCATTTCGGCTTCCATTACCGGTTTATTATTAACATAGGCAGTTCCTTTCATGTGGCAGATACCTCGGCGGATAGGTGTTACCAGGTGCAGGCTGAATACGATGGTATCGCCTGGAATAACCTGTTGCCTGAATTTTACGCCATCAATTTTAATGAAGTAGGTCAGGTAATTTTCAGGATCGGGAACGGTTTTCAGCACCAGGATGCCTCCGCACTGGGCCATGGCTTCAATTTGTAAAACACCAGGCATTACAGGGCTATCAGGGAAATGTCCTTTAAAAAACTCTTCATTCAGGGTTACATTCTTAACCCCAATCACATGCTCCTGCGACAATTCCATGATCTTATCTACCAGCAACATGGGTTGACGGTGAGGTAAAATTTTCATGATGTCATTAATGTTCAACAAAGGAGGTTGGTTGAGGTCAATTTTCGGATAATCTTTTTCGGCCTTTTGTTTTTTAGCCAGGGCTTTTAATTTTTTTGCAAAGTCAACATTGCCGGCATGGCCCGGGCGTGCTGCCAGTACGTGAATTTTCATTGGCTTACCAACCAGTGCAAGGTCACCAACAATGTCAAGCAATTTGTGGCGGGCAGGCTCATTAAAGAAACGCAGTTTGGTATTGTTCAATACACCGCGTCCTTTTACCTGCACATCCGGTTTGTTGAACACCTTGCGTAAATGGTTCAGTTTTTCTTCAGGCAGTTCGCTATCAATGAGTACAATGGCGTTATCCATATCACCGCCTTTGATGAGGTTGTGTGCCAATAAGGCTTCCAGTTCTCTCAGGAACACGAAGGTGCGGCAAGGAGCGATCTCATTTTTAAATTCGCCCAAATGATACATGGAAGCATGTTGCGTACCCAATACTTCGCTACCATAATCAACCATTACCGTTACACGAAACTCATCCTGTGGAACGGCCAGCATCTCTACTTTTTTAACGGTGTCTTCATACGTTAAGTTTTCAGTCAGTTCAAAATACTCGCGTTCGGCTTCCTGTTCAACAATTCCTGCAGTTTCCAGTACTTCAATAAAATTCAAAGAGCTGCCATCCATGATAGGCATTTCAGGACCACTTACCTGGATCAGGCAATTGTCAATACCCATTCCAACCAGCGCGGCCAGTACATGCTCGGTTGTGTGAACACGCACGCCATTTTTTTCCAATGTTGTTCCGCGCGATGTATCTACTACCAGGTCGCAATCCGCATCAATAATGGGTTGTCCTTCTACATCGGTTCTTTGAAATTTGTACCAGTGGTTTTCCGGAGCAGGATTAAAGATTAGGGTAACCGGCATGCCGGTGTGCAAGCCTTTTCCTGTAACAGATACTGCTTTTTCGATCGTTCTTTGTTTGTCAGCCATAGTTTTTTAATTAGTTAATTCGGCAAGTAGTCAATTTGACAATGAGGCCAGTTTATTGTTGTTTATTTTAATTGTCTAATAGTCACATCGACTCATTAACACATTATTTTATTTTTTTTTCTATATCACGAATCCGGTCACTCAGTTTCGGCAGGCTTCTGAACAGCACATAGCTTCTTCTGAAATCGCCGAGCGGAAAGGCAGGAGAGCCCTGCACAATTTCATTCTCTTTTTCAATGGAAGCACCAACGCCTGCCTGACCGGCTATTTTCACGCCATCGGCTATTTTAATGTGACCCACCACGCCAACCTGCGCGGCAATCATCACATTTTTTCCAACTTTGGTTGAGCCCGCAACGCCCGATAAACCGGCAATAACGGTGTTCTCACCTACTTCCACATTATGCGCTATCTGCACCAGGTTATCCAGCTTCACACCTTTGCGTAAAATGGTGGAGCCCAGGGTAGCTCTGTCGATAGAGCAGTTAGAGCCAATCTCGATATTATCTTCAATCACCACATTTCCTATCTGCGGTACTTTTGCAAATTCTTTTCCATCCTGCGGCGCAAAACCAAAGCCATCGCTGCCAATCACTGTGCTGGCATGAACCACTACATTGCTGCCTATTTTGCAATCGTGGTACACTTTCACGCCCGAAAACAAAGTGGTATTATCGCCAATAGTACAGTTATCGCCAATGTACACATGCGGGTACAGCTTGGTGTTATTGCCAATCTTTACATTCTTGCCAACATAAGCAAAAGCGCCAATGTAGCAATCGGTACCATATGTAGAGCCTTCGGTAATAAAAGAAGGCTGCTCAATGCCTGTTTTGTTTCCTTTGAACTGGTTATACATTTCAAGCAAGGTAGCAAAGCTGGCGTATGAATCGTCTACGCGAATGAGCGTACAGCCGGGTTTAAGCGGTTTTTCCAAAGTAAGGGTTTTATTAACGATGATGATACTGGCTTTGGTATCGTATATAAAATTCGTGTATTTAGGATTAGCCAAAAACGACAAGGTTCCGGGCGTGCCTTCTTCAATTTTTGAAAGGTTGGAAACTGTTGCGTTTTCGTTCCCTTCTACCGTTCCGCCTAACAAGGCGGCTATTTGAGCTGCAGAAAATTCCATCTCTCAAATATACAGTTTTTCTACAAAAAATCAAGAAACGGAACTAAGCTTTTTGGTAATATTTTGAGTCAAATTCCTTGGTGATGAGCTCCTGTTTACGAATGGAAGCTTTGAGCCATTCGATGTAAATTTCCTCTTTTTCGGAGCTGCTTAAACCATAGTTTGGAACCTCTTTCCTTATCCTGGTACTCAGGCTATGCATGCATAAAGCCGCGCAAACACTAATGTTGAAGCTTTCAGTAAAACCATACATGGGTAGCTTTACAAACTCATCGGCCATATCCACCACATCCTGGGTAATGCCGGTTAACTCGGTGCCAAATACCAGGGCAAAGGGTTTCGATACGTCCATTTCCTCCAGCGTAACACTATTCTTATGCAGGGAAGTTGCCACAATTTTATAGCCTTTGGCTTTCAGGTCGGTTAAACACGCTTTGGTATTGTTCTCGTGGTGCTGGTAGCGGTTAAGCGTGAGCCATTGGGTAGAACCCATGGCTACATCTTCGCTGATCTTATACTTATTCCTGTTCTCAATAAAATTGGTGGTTTGGATCCCAAAAATATCGGCGCTTCGCAAAACCGCACTGAAATTATGGGTTTGGTAAACATCCTCCAACACCAGGGTCATGTGGTTGGTGCGTTCTTCCAAAACTTCATGCAAACGGCCGCGGCGACGATCGCTCACAAATCCCTCGAGGTATTGGGTTAATGCTTTTTTATAGGCTGAATCGGACATTGGCGCAAAGATACCATTTTACTTAATTAAAACGTAATCGCAGCAAATGAAGCGGTATTTTGTGTACCTTTGCCAAAAAATAAACAATAATGAGTAGAGACAGTAAGGGGCCGAGAAAAACGTTTTCAAAAGGAGGCTCGTCAGATTTTAATAAACGAAAATCTTTTTCAGGTTCCGATAAACCAAAACGTACTTTTAAATCAGAAGGCTCGCCGTATAAAAAGCGTGATGATGACACATCGGAAAAACGCTCTTATACAAGAAGGGATGATAGTGAAAGGTCGTTTTCGAACGAAAAAAGCGCCTATGAAAAGCGTAAAGAAGGAACTTACGGGTCACGATCAGGAAAGGGTTTTGAGGGTGAAGAAAAAAGAGCGTTTATAAAACGTGCCGATGGAAAATATGAAAGCGCAACGCCCCGCAGGAGTTTTGATGATGGGGAGAAGCGTTCCTACTCAAGAAGAGATGATAACGACAGGCCTCGCCGTAATTCGGACGATGGCGAAAGAAAAGCATTTGTAAAACGCGCCGACGGAAAGTATGAGAGCAGCAGCCCGCGCAAAAGCTATGGCGATGGTGAAAAGCGTTCGTATACCAAACGTGAAGGAAGTTCGGAGGATCGTCCACGTAAAAGCTATGATGATGGTGAAAAGCGTTCGTATACCAAACGTGAAGGAAATTCAGAGGACCGTCCACGTAAAAGCTATGGTGATGGCGAAAAACGTTCTTATGCAAGAAGAGAAGACAGTGACAGGCCTCGCCGGAATTTTGATGATGGTGAAAGAAAACCATACATTAAACGTGAAGACGGTGAGAAACGTTCTTATATAAGAAGGGACGATTCGGACAAACCAAAAAGAAGTTTTGGGGATAAGGAAAAACGCTCTTACTCGTCGGACAGAAAACCGGCTGAGCGTAAACTATCGCCTTCCGAAAAGGTAGTGGTGAAATCTAAAAAAGCAGGTCCTTCAAAAACATCCGATCAGAAAAATGTAGAGGAAGGCGCTATCCGCCTGAACCGTTATATTGCCAACGCGGGTGTATGCTCACGCAGGGAAGCCGATGTATTGATTGCTACAGGCGTGGTAACCGTTAACGGAAAGATCGTTACTGAAATGGGTTATAAAGTAAACCCAACCGATGTGGTTAACTATGGTGGTGTGCCTATTAAAAATGAAACCAAGAAATATTTATTATTGAATAAGCCTAAGGATTATATCACCACCATGGATGATCCGGAAGACCGCCGTACGGTTTTGCATCTTACAAAGCAAGCCTGTAAAGAGCGTTTATATCCTGTAGGAAGATTGGACAGGAATACAACCGGTGTGTTATTATTCACCAATGATGGTGATATGACCGCTAAATTAACGCATCCTAAATTTGATGTGCGTAAAGTATACCATGTGACCTTAAATAAAAAAATTACGTCCGAGGATTACCGTGCTATTAACGAAGGCATTGAGCTATCGGATGGCTTTATTAAACCTGATGCAGTGGAACATGTTGGGGCCGGTAAATTTGAACTGGGCGTTGAAATTCACAGTGGGCGTAACCGTATTGTACGCCGTATGTTCGAACACTTAGGCTATGAGGTTATAAAGCTCGATCGTGTTGCTTTTGCCGGCTTAACCAAAAAGGATTTACCGCGTGGTAAGTACCGTTTCCTGACAGAGAAAGAAGTGAGCTTTTTGAAAATGCTTGGATAAGGGACTGAAAAGACTTTTTGACTAAAGGGATAAAAGGGATGTGTTCTATAGCATATCCTTTTTTTATTTTAAGAAATCAGCTACTAAAAACATCGTCATTGCGAGCGATAGCGAAGCAATCTCAAACCTAGTTCTACTAAATTTGAGATTGCTTCGTCGTGCCTTCTCGCAACGACGAACTCGGAATTTATACTTTCCTCCCGTTTTATTTTTATATTTGATCTGATATTAACTCTGTTTCTCTGTGCCTCTGTGGTGCAAAAAATAATAAACAATGAATAAAATATACTACCTCTCCTCCTGCGATACCTGCAAGCGTATCATTTCCGACCTGGGATTGAAAGAAAGGAAATTTATTTTCCAGGATATAAAAACGGAGGCGATCACCACCGCCCAGCTGGAAGAAATGAAAACACATACAGGTTCTTACGAAGCTTTGTTTAGCCGTGTAGCGTTGAAGTACAAAACGCTTGATCCAAAACCATCTACCGAAGCTGAGTATAAAAAACTGATCCTGGCTGAATATACTTTTTTAAAACGCCCTGTGATCTTTATTAATGACAAGGTATTTGTGGGCAATACCAAATCCGTACTCGAACAGGCAAAGGCGGCATTGAACTAGCATTTTAAATGTTAACGCCTTTAGATAATTATTACCATCAAAAGGAAGAGCCTGTGAAAAGCTGTTTGCAATTCCTCCGACGGCATATTCTTGAATTTCATACCGGTATTACTGAAGCCCTGAAATATGGTATGCCCTTTTTTTGTTACAAGGGTAAAATGATCTGTTACTTATGGACCGATAAAAAAACCGGTTGGCCTTATTTAGGCATTGTAGAAGGAAAGCAAATGACCCATCCCGAACTGATCCAGGATAAGCGTGCGCGTATGAAGATCTGGATGATTGATCCCACGAAGGACGTTCCGATGAAAAAACTCGATGCTATTTTGAAGGAGATGATGAGTTTGTATAAGAGCTAATGGAACGCAGATAACGCTGGTTGTTTATGATTGTTTATGATCTTTTAAATCATAATCATCTGCGCCATCAGCGTTCTATTTCTGTAATAAGTTTAACAGCACTTTCGTTTTTTCCTCATTGTTCATCGAAGAAACCAATTGCCTCCGTGCTTCAATTTCCTGTGCAGTAAATTCTTTTGAGAATACAAGGTTGATCCCGTCAATATATTCTTTTGGCGAATTTGCGATGGTGCAGGCAGCGCTTAATTGGGTGCCAACCAGCATGTGGTTATTGGCAATCACAAACCTGCCCGAATACAAAACATTCAATAGTTTTAATTTCAAACCGGTGCCCTGTTGGGTATACAAACAATGAATGTGCGCGTCTTCAATAAGGTTTTGCATTTCGGCTTCGGAGCAATTTTGTTTTAAGCTCATGTGCGCATATTTCCTGATGGCATCTGCTAAATGCGCCGGAGGATTTAACCCGGCAATAATAACGGGATGTGTTATTTTGGAGAACACATTTTCAATGAGCCATAAAGCGGCATTGTAATTTTCGGAAATGGATAAGTTTCCATGATACAAAACATAATCGCCTTTGCCGGCTTTGCATTGTAATTCATCAAAGCCATGAAAGCTTGGTAAATACACCGCAGGCGTTTGGGGATAAGTGTTTTTAAAATAGGCCAGGTCTGTTTCCGATACCGATAAAATACAATCTGAATACGTGATTTGTTTTTCAAAACGCTTTAGCTTGGAGGCTTCTTTTTTTAAATAAAGCTTCTTTAAAAAAGAGCGTTCGCCTTTTGCCAGTTCTAAAAAATACTCATGTTCAATATTGCTGTGCCTGAATAATTTTTTCCGATCCTTTAAATCAGGGTCATTTAATAAATAGCAGGTATGCAGCACTTCGAACAGGATAGGGTAATTGTCTTTCAGTAAATTCTGCTTCAGTTCATTGCTGATCCTTGATTTGACATTGAATGGCAGGGATGAGAACTGGTTAAGGAGAGACATGTCCCTTTTGTAATAATATACTGTTTCGCATAAAGCCGCCAGTTCGGGTGCATGTGCTTTATTACCGTATTCAAAGCAATGAAGGATGACTTTAATACCTTGTTTGTGCAAACATCTTATTTTATGGAACACATCAATGGCACCGCCATAATTGGCAGGGTAGGGAATGTCGAAAGAAATGATATGTAAATGGCTTTGCACTGAAGCAAAGATAATATTTATTACTGAACTTATTTGACCACAGAGGCACTGAGGACACAGAGAGTTAGAATAGGTTTATGTAAATGCCGTTGAAGTACTGTTGTATGTTTCTCAGTGCCCTCTGTGTCTCTGTGGTGGGTTTACTCAAACACAAAACCGTTCGAAATAATGCCGGCAGTAAAATTAGTTTTAAAGCTGCCATTGGGATTATACACCTCGACCCTGGATTTTTGCACGTAGTCGATCGCGTCGCTTACATAGATGGTATAATCCTTTGGATTAACGCCTAAGCCGTAATATACCTTTGAACCTTCGGTAACCATAGGTGTGGTTGGGAGCGACCCGGATGAGATAAGAAACTGGTTGATGCCATTATTTAAATAATAGAGCGTGTCTCTTGTTTTATTGATGCGTAAACTGTTTGGTCTTTCGCTGGCATTAAAGCTTAAGCTTTGTTCAATTTGTAAAGTTACAGGGTTAATGCGTACCAGTTTTCCGTTTTGTCCTGCTGACGAATTGCCCGAAGCCAGGAGCCATACTTTGGCATTTTTGTCAATAGTAATGCTGGAACCACCTCTTCCTACATTTATACTGTCGGTAATGGCATCGGTAATGGTATTAACCACGTAGCAATAGTCGGAGTTGGTGTTGGTTACAAATGCTTTATTATAAACAAGGGCCATTTCTTCGGTACCCGCCATGCATGGAATGGAGGCACTAATGCTATTGGCATTCAAATCAACAACCTGTATGGAACTGGCGTAAATATCGCTTACATACGCTTTGTTATAAGTTATGGGTAAAAAATAGCGGGGTGAATTGAAACCGCTGATGACCGCTTTTTTTACAAAATCGCTGGCATTTACAACCACTACTTTGTTGGAGTTATTAATAACCAGGTAGTAGTAATTATTGTATTTGGTCATGCTCTGGCAAATATCGCCAAGCACGGCATTATTGTTTTGTTGCTTATAGTAATCGTCCAATACAGCTCCCGATGAGGGATCGTAAAGTGATACGCCCGCATTGTTATCATGAAAACCTCCTTCATTAATAACCAGCACACGCGTTTCGGAGTTCACATTAACTGCTGTTTTCATGGGTTCCTGCGGTTTATCCTTAATGCAGGAGCTTAGCAGAACAGCAATGGTTAATGTGTAGAAAAATCTCATTGTTTAATGAATTTTATTTTTTTGGATAAGGAGCCGTTTGAGAGTTCCATAAAATACACACCGGCATCCAGCACTGCGGTTTCGAGTGTGATATTGTTATGACCTCTAAAGGTTTGATGGTTTTGTTTTAGTACTGTTTTGCCGCACACATCAAAAACAGTTAAGTTCAATTCGGTTTCTGATGTTGCCAGGTAATTAACCGATAGCTGTTTTTGTACCGGGTTTGGATAAATGCTGATATCCGAAATGTTTTCCAATTCAGGCACACTAATGGCGTTTGAGGTTGTAAATCGGTCAATGCTGAAATAACCAGGCGTATTCATTCCTGTTATCCCATTATCACTCGATCGCATAACCATCATGATGCTGTCAACATAAGGAAAGATGCGGCAGTTAACATACTTCCAGCTTCTTACAATGTAATCATTTTGCGTTCCCAGTGGCCTGTAATCGGCAAGGTACATTTCCACACTGTCTGTCACCTTATTCCCGTTTCTATAACCAAATACCACCAGCTTTAGCCAATCGGGATATTCGCCCTGCAGCATCGTATCAGGGGCAAAGGTACCGGTTGTATCGCCAAATTTGCGGCATGTGCTATTTCCATCCTTTACTGTTTTCCATACATGAGTTGTATTGGTAACAAAAAAGCCCGACACGTTATTTAAAAAGTTTGAACTGTTAGGCAGCTTAATCACAGCTTGGTTTTGCGCGGTAGCATAGTTGTTGCCATCAAAAGCGGTAAAGGTAGAGGCGGCATAAAGATTAGCCGCTGTTCCGTCAACCGTATCCTTCATGTTTGTATAAGCAAAACCACCGGTCCAGGTTCCTCCCGAAAAATCATAGCTAAACACCATAGGGCTTGTAAGGCTGCTTTGCCAGTCGGCACCGTTCACATCCTGGTAAAACGAGTTTGGACTTAGGGTAAAGGTATCAAAGCTCTCAGTCACCTGCGCTTTTATGGTTCCTGACAGGGCAAGAAGAATGCTTAATCCTATGGTGTAAATGTGTTTTTTCATGGGTATCGGTCCTTTATTTTTGAGCCGAATTTACGAAAAAGATGAGAGAATTAACGTAAAAACGTCATTGCGAGGAGTAGCGAAGCAATCTCAAATTTAACAAGCTATGTTTGAGATCGCTTCGTCGTACCTCCCCGCGATGACGAAAATGCATATTACAATTTAACGAATTTGACCTTTTTAGAAGAAACCGCGTCTTTTAGTTCAATAAAATACACACCCGCTTCCAATGCGGCGCTTTCAAGCTGTATGGTATTTTCTCCTGTCTGGTTATGCGAAGTTGCATGGATAACATTTTTACCTGTTACATCATATACATTAACCGACATCTCATCCTCTGTTTTGGCAGTATATTTTACCGCTATGCTGCTGCTGGTAGGATTAGGGTATAAAGAAACGTTTGATACATTTGCCAGTTCATTCACACCAACCGAAAAGTTGGTAGTAAAGTCATCGATGGAAAAATAAGCCGGTGTGTTCATTCCAAAATTACCAGTGTCGCTCGATTTTAGTTCGAACATCACACTGTCAACCTGGCCTAAAGAAGAACAATTCACAAATTGCCAGTTTTTAATGGCGTAGTCGTTTATAGTACCAGTGGGGCGGTAATCGGCTAAATAGTATTCAACGCTGTCGGTAATCATGGCACCGCTTCGGTAACCTCTTACAATTACTTTGAACCAGTCAGGGTATTCGCCTTGCGGAATACTGGTGCCTGATCCTGTACCGGTAGTGTCGCCAAACCTCCTTGAAAACATATTACCTGATTTAATGGCTTTCCAGGCATAAGTCGTGTTGGTAATGTAAAATCCTGCCAAACCCGTATTGGCTGAAAATGTAACAACAGCGCCGCTCTGCATAGTAGCATAATTACTTCCGCTGAGTGCGGTTCCCGTAATGCAGCTGTATAAATTGGCATAGTATGGCGGTACTGCTTGTGCGGTAAAAATAGTATCTTTTTTATTTGTATATGCTGTGCCTCCCGACCAATAGCCAAAGGAATAATCATATCTAAACGTTGCGCCTCCCGATGAGAAATCTGTTCCGGCCGCATCCTGGTAAAATGTATCGGCCGCTAAAGTAAAGGTGTCGAACGTAACGGTAGTTTGGGCCGCCATTTTTGTTGTTAGTCCTGTTGCAAGGCTTAAGGCCAATGCGATCTTTGTAATTGTTTTTGTCATGGTGTTGGGGTTATGTTATTATTGTTTGTTTTCTTTTTGTGTGTGTACTGCAAAGCAATGCCTGCTTCAAAATTTCGTAAAGGCATTGGCCTTCCGGCTACTGCCATGTAGTTTTTGTTAAAGATGTTATTGAGATTGGCAAAAAGCTCCACATCCACTGTACCGAATGAATAGCCATAAGCAATTTTTGCATTTGCCAGGTAATAAGGGTACAGCCAGCTTGTGTTGTCGGTACTGGTAAAACGGTAGCCGGTATAGCTTTGGTTGAACAGGAAAACGAATTTGCCATAACTTACTACAATGCTGGCCTGCCCGGTATAACGTGGGGTATAGGTAAGCTGCCTGCCTATTGAATTATCATTTTCATTAAGGCTTTTTTGGTTGGTTGATAAAACATAAGCGGTATTAACGATGAGCTTTATTCTGAGATCCTGTTGCGTGTAGGTCAGCTCGGTTTTGGTTTCGGTTCCCCTGCTGTATACTTCGGCAATGTTCCTTGGGCTCCACAGCCCATTTTTGCCCGGCAGCCATATGATCCAATTGGTGGTATGCCGGTTAAAATAAGTTGCCTCAAATAAAAATGTCAGGTTGTTCTTCGTCAGTTTTGTTTCAATGCCTCCATCAAGCTCTTCACCTTCTTCCGGTTTAAGATCGGGATTACCCGATTGTGGCCAGTATAGGTCGTTTAAGGTTGGTTGCCTGTACGAGCGGTTGGCATTTGCTTTCAACGCAAGCCATTTCAATAACTGGTAGCGGATGCCTGTGTTGCCTGTAAAAGGAATTTTTGTTTGATTGGTAAATTCTTTTCTCACCGAAATATTGTAATTGAATTTAGTGTCAAGGAGGCTAAGCTGGTAAGCCGCAAACAAAGCGGTTTTATCAAGCTCATGCCGTATGATGGTATCGGCATCAAGGACATTGGCCATCGTATTTGGCGTTGACTTTTTATCATACAAATTACTTTTATATTGCGTGTAATTGATGCCAAAATTTAGTTTATGGTTTTTGAAAACGTAAATATTATCACTCTCGCTTATAAAGGTGTTAATGGTGCTTTTACTATAAATGTTTGCGAGGCTGTCGTTATAGTTCAATTTGTCGTTAAAGTAAGCGGCCCGTATGGTTGAGTTTAACTGCCGCTTGCTGTAGTTCCAATCTGCACTCAACCGCACATTCTCATCTTGCTGACTTTGCTTGCTGATGAAGTTTGAGTAAGACGGTAAATTGCGGTTGGTTGTATTGTACCAGGCGCGAATATTTACTTTTTGATAAGCGTTTACCAGGAAAGATAACTCCTGCATAAAACCTTTCATACTATAGTCGGCGTGAGTTACCTGTTTGTTTGGATCTTCCTTATCAGTTGTGTCTTTATAGCTGTAATTGTTTTTTGCGCTGCTGTAATACACACGTGTGCTCGATGCTATTTTTTTGTAGCTCAGCAAAATAGTGGAGCCAAGTTTTTTGCTTCCGAAACTCCCGATGCTTGTTTGTATTTTTGTTTTAACACCTTTGTCAAACAGCAATTTATTCTGAAGGTGAATGCTTCCTCCCAATGCTCCGCTTCCCCATAAGGCGCTTCCTCCGCCATATTCGAGCGATACGTTTTCGAACAGGTTACCTGGTACAATGCTCAGGTCGGTTTGTCCTAACATTGAGTTCTGGATGTTAAACCCATTCCATAAAATAGCGGTCTGGCTGGCGTTGCCCCCGCGCATGCTTGATGTGGCAATGTTGCCGTTGCCATAAGATTTGATGTAGATGGCCGATTGTGACGAAAGCAGTTCGGACAGGCTGGAAGTATTATAACGTGCAAGAACCGTACTATCGGTTTCAATTGTTTTTTTGGAAGATTGTAGTTGCTGTTGTTTCGATTCCAGGATAAGCACTTCGTTGAGCGCATGTAAGGTGCTGTCCATACGTTGAGCGTATGAAGGGTTGAATGATAAACTACATATCAACACAGCCCAAACAACAAGGTTAGGGCAGGATACGACATATGTTATCAAACGGTTCATTTAGCTCAATTAATATGCCTTTAGGGAAATAGAAGAAAAACAGCAGATTGCCTATACACTGTTTTTGGTTAGCTTTTGTTTCCCCGAAAGCCTCAAAACGCATTTTGGCAGGTCTTCTGACTCGTCTTTATTTTTAAAGCCTTCCCGCGCACCAATCGGCAAACAGTGGCATGTTTTAAAAATGTAATCAAGACTTACAGCAGCGGGCACTGTTCATGAATTGCACATGATTCCCTTTTAATTTTTGATACTGCCAGGCTGAGCGAAGTCGAAACCCTCAGTATCTAAAAACCAAATTGCGGGTCAAAGGTATATAAATTAAACTAAAAAACGCACATTTATTTCAAATGTGCGTTTTTGGTAAATATGATGTGTCTAATTTGCTCGTTAATTTCGAGTCCCGACGTGTCGGAACTCGAAACCACCCTAAAAAACTAGGTTCCTGCTAAAATATCCCAGCTTACATTTTCGGGATGCTCTTCCGGCTTAATACTTAATACCGGCACTTTGGCATGGTGAATAACCTGCAAGGCATATGGTCCTAAAAAGAAACCGCTTAATTCGGCATCCTGGTCGGTCATAATAGTAATAAGGTCGCCTCCTACTTTTTCGGTATGTTGTACAGTGGCCACGGCCCTGTTTTTTACATTATCCATTATTTCGGTAGAGCATTCCAGTCCTTTATCTTTAGCCGCATCTTCCACCTGTTTCAGCATCACACGCATAGCGGGTTTCTTGCTTTCTTCATCGCCGGCCAGTAAGCCAACCGCATAAATATGAGCATTAAAATGTTTTGCTAACTCTAGTGCAGGCACCACTTTGTAGCGGGTGTGTTCAGACGTATCGATTGGCAGGACAATTTTACTGAAGCCTATTTTTGTAATGTTTTGGCTCAGGGTCAATACCGGGCAAGGGCTTTTGGTAATAATCTTAAGGGCGTTGCTGCCAATGGTCAAATCTTCCCACGAGCTGTAACCGTGTGTTCCCATTACAATTAAGCCGGCGTTGATCTCTTTTGCAAATTTAATGATCTCGCCGGTTGGGTTGCCGGTAGCTACATTGGTCACTACTTCAACACCATAGGTGCTTTTAATATCATTGGCCAACTCGGTGAGTTTTGCCTGAACAGAGTCGGATGCTTTTTCTAAATTCTCCAATGTAATGCTTGGTGTAAAAACATTGAATTTTTCCCAGTGTCTTGAAATAACATGCATTAAATACACGGTTCCTTTTGTGTATTTTGCTAAAAAAGCGCCATGCTTAATAGCCAATGCAGCGGTGTCGGAAAAATCGGTGGTGATGATGATCTTCTGTGTGCTTAAGTGTATCATAATGTTAGTGGTTTGGTTAGTTAGTATTGTAAATTTAGTAAATTATTTAAGTTTTAATGACTGATGTTTTCGATGGCTTTTGGATCGTGTTTGTGCTTAAATAAAAGTGCGAATAAAATTGCTATTATCAAAGCATAAGCCGAAAATGTTAACCAGATGTTATGCCAGTCTTTTCCATTTTCAGATGTAAAGAAATGATCGATCAGGTAACCGCTCGATAAGCTTCCAAAGATGGCACCAAAGCCATTTGTCATCATCATGAACAGGCCTTGTGCCGATGAACGAATGGCAGATTTGGTGGATGTTTCAATAAACAATGAACCCGATACATTAAAGAAGTCGAATGCCATGCCATATACAATGCAGGACATTACGATCATCCATAAACCATCGGTTGGATTTCCATAGGCAAACAATCCAAAGCGCAGCACCCATGCCAACATGCTAAACAACATCACCTGTTTTATCCCGAATTTTTTCAGGAAAAACGGAATGGCCAGAATGAAAAGGGTTTCAGAGATCTGCGAAATGGACATGATAATGGTTGAATATTTTACGACAAACGAATCGGCATATTGTGGCTGGTGCTTAAAATCGTCCAAAAAAACATCGCCATAGGCATTGGTCAATTGTAAGGCCGCTCCCAAAAACATACTGAAGATAAAGAACAGGGCCAGTTTATAGTTTGCAAATAATTTAAAGGAAGTAAGCCCTATCAAATCCATAAAAGACTGGTTATGCTCGGTTTTGTGCTGAGGCTTGCAGTGTGGTAATGTAAAGGAATAAGCGCCTAAGCCAATAGCTGCAATGGCGGCAATGTAAAATTGATTTTCGGAAGCTTTATTACCGGTTAAATTGGTGATCCACATGGCGGCAATAAAACCTACCGTTCCCCAAACCCTGATGGGTGGAAAATCTTTCACCACATCGGCGTTGTTGTTTTTTAAAGCATTATAAGCTACTGCGTTCGAAAGGGCAATGGTTGGCATATAAAAGATCATAGCTACCAGTATTACCCAAAAAAAGCTGCCAGGAGTACTGATTTGCGGAACACAAACCAAGGTAATGCCTCCCAGTATATGCAAGATACCATATAGTTTTTCAGCATTCAACCAACGGTCGGCAATAATACCGCAAATGGTAGGCATAAATATGGAGGCAATGCCCATTGTAGAAAATATTGCGCTAAATTGTGTGGCATCCCACTGTTTGGTTCCAAACCAATAGTTGGCCACCGTAATGAGCCATGCGCCCCATACAAAAAACTGTAAGAAACTCATGACGATCAGGCGCATTTTTAAATTCATAATACAAGTGTGTTAAACATTTAATCACTAGCAAGATATAAAAAATGCTTTATTAATTGTTACTGTAACTAAAATTTATTTCGGGATTATAGGATTTAAAAAGAGGAGGTATTTATGAAAAAGGCGGCTATTCATATGCTATGTGTATTTGTTCTTATAACCAACGTTTTAAAGGCCACAACACGGGTGTCGTTGCAAAAAGCGTTCGATAAAAAATACATTACAGCAAAAGCGGTTTGTAAAGGTGGCCTGGAGTTGAACTATAAAGTTACCAATTTGATGAAAGATTCGCTTGTGATACTTATACCCGCCGGCTGGCGCTTTAATTCGGATGCCGGTAAAAAAGATTACCAGGATATCCTGGTAGCTCATGAAGAAATTCTTGCCTTGCGGCCAAAGGAAACCAAAACCTTTGATGTTAAAGGCTATTGTTGCGAAGCTACAAAGGGAGGGCCGGTTGCAGGTGCTCCATACACTCTTGGCAAGCTGGCCGATAGCAGCCTGGTGCAGCTGGCCCGTTACCTCAATACCCATCAAACCGATAAAAATGCCGAACAGTACAGCGTGTGGGCAGTAAGCGATCATAAAGAAACGGCAAACATTACCAGTAATAATGATTCCCTCGCGTCGCTTTTAAGAACCTTTGTGGCTGGTATTAAAGGCGAGCCATTGCCCTGGTATACTTTACTAAAAAGGGCCAGGATTACTACCACAGGCGATGTGCAAGACCATCCTGTTAGGTTTAAGGCCGATATCGCTTATGCAATTTCAAAAACCTGTTATTCATACTGCTATATTGTGGATGAGAAAGGCAACAAGGTATCCGAGATCTTTGGCGCCTGGCTGCAACCCGAAAACTCCGACTATAAAGCCAGTTTTAATGTAGCCGGCCTAAAAAAGGGCGATTACAGGCTTATTCTCGAAAACAAAGACAGTTCACTTTTTGAAAGGGATTTTAAAATATAAGTTTCAAAGTGTTGTTTTTCAAATTGTTACCATTTTAAATAGGTTTATTTAAATTTTAGTAAATCATTAGCATAATTCAATTTAATTTTTACTTTTGCAGGAAAATTAAGCTTTAAAATTATGTATTGGACATTAGAATTAGCATCGTGGTTGGAAGATGCGCCTTGGCCGGCAACTAAGGACGAATTAATTGATTTTGCTATTCGTTCCGGTGCGCCTATGGAAGTGATAGAAAACCTGCAGGAGATGGAAGACGAAGGCGAAGCTTACGAAACCATTGAGGAGATCTGGCCCGATTATCCTACAAAAGACGATTTCTTTTTCAACGAAGATGAATATTAATAAAAAAGGCCTCCCGATCACATCGGGAGGCCTTTTTATTTAAGATCAATTTCTATTTAGTGTTGTGAAGCAGCTTTTCTTTGAGCTTTATGTTCACGTTCAGAGCCTTTTAGTTTTTCCTGTTGTTCGGCAGTCAATACAGATTTTAAACCTTCATGGAAATTCTTTTTTGCTTCGCGTTGCTCTTTATGGAACTGTTCAGCCTGGTCTTTGTATTTCACTCTCACATCATCCATTTTGGCTATTTTGGCCAGAGCCAGTTCTTTCACTTTTACTTTTTGCTCGGCAGTGAGTGGCGTAACTTTATCTATTTCATCTACATGTTTCTGTGCCCTTTGTTCAGGCGTTAATCTTTCATGTTTTACGGTTGCTGTCGAAGCGGTTTTCTCTGTTGCTTCCTGGGCCTGGCTTGCAGTGGCAAATGCAAATAAACCTGCTGCTAATAAGATTATTTTTTTCATGATGGTATGTTTTTAATTGTTTAGGTCTTTTGATGATTGTTTGTGGTACCGGTTTAATATGGCTTTGTTAAAATAATACAATTTAAATTAGTACTGAACTTTTGGGATCATTCCACGAATACCCATATCTACCGGAAACTCGCCGGCATCAGGCTGGTAGTATCCATCCGCATTAACCTCGTGCCACTCAAAGCTTTTGTTGGTTGACAGGGAAACAGTTACAACAATGTCGTGTGTTGGGTTGGAAGGGATCGTTAAATTCAATGGATTGCCGCTTGCATCTGTAAACACGGCAGTTACTACGCAGCTTCCGGCAGGAATAGGCGAGTTGGCAAAATTAGGATTTACAACCGTGGTAGCCGAAGAGGACTGGCCATCGAGTGAGATAGGGCCATAACCCGGGATATACGTTTCAAAACCCCAGTAACCCTGGGCGTGGTTAGTATAAGGACCATTAACCGGCGCAGCGGCCGAAGGAACATAATACTGGTCTTTTATCTTATAGCGTTCCACGTAAGTTTTAAATCCTAAGAAAGAAGCAATGGTACCATGCCCCACATTTGGAGTTGGTAAATTGACAGATTTATACGGAATATCATAATTCTGGTACGATAAGGACAAGCGAAGCCATTTATACGTATCGCCCGCCTGGAACTGGCTTAACGGAATGGCAAAGAACACGGAGTCTTCTTTTACAACGGTTGACTGGCTGAACTGGATGGCATTTGAACCTCCCTGTGTTGTTTCAGGAGCATGGTATAAGATCTTGCCATCGCCAAGTAGCGTAAAATCAGTTTGTGCGAGCTCAAGGTAATGAGCTGCCATTTTATTGAATACCGGTGAGTAAGCGGCGTTACCTGCGGCTACACTTGAGGAATTACCAAGATTATCAAGCCTTGCCTGTGTGGAGTCGAATTTGAATTTAAAGATGAGGTGCGGACCGCTGCCGGTAATTGGCCATGAAGATTGAGGGTCGCCATAAGCTGTAGAACCGGTAGTTGTAGGAGTTTCGGGTTCCGGTTCGTCTTCGGTTTTCTTTTTGCAGGAAACTAAAATTCCGCATACCAAAGCTAATGCAAGTAGTTTTTTCATTGATGTGTTTTTAGTCAGATAAATATAAAGTAAATTGTTTGATTAAGCAACAGAGTTACAAACGGTTCTTCAACAAATATAATGCTAAATGCAGGCTGATTTATAGCCCATAAAAAACCCCTTATTAGTTGTTAATAAGGGGCTTTTGATGTTTTTTTAAAAAACTATTGTATTGGCTCGTCAGGTAATAAGCCTGCCATTCCTTCGTTGGATAAACGCGCTTCTTCTTCGGCAACATCCTTTTCAAAAGGGCGTTTTCCAAAAATGGTTTCAAGGTCTTCTTTAAAGATCACTTCTTTTTCCAGGAGCTTCTCCGCCAATTGGGTAAGTTTTTCTTTATTGGCAAGTAAAATGGCTTTGGTTCTCGCATAGGCAATATCGATCATTTTTTTCACTTCCTCATCTATCATTTTAGCGGTACTCTCGCTGTACGGTTTATTAAAACTGTATTCGCTTTGTCCGCTGCTATCATAATAGCTCACATTACCAATCTTGTCGTTTAAGCCGTAATACACAATGCTGGCATAGGCCTGACGTGTGATCTTTTCAAGATCGCTTAAAGCGCCTGTAGAGATTTTACCGAAGATGATCTCTTCGGCAGCTCTTCCGCCCAGGGTAGCGCACATTTCATCAATGATCTGCTCGGTGGTGGTAATTTGTCTTTCATCGGGCAAATACCAGGCGGCGCCTAATGAACGGCCACGCGGCACAATGGTTACTTTAATTAAAGGCGACGCGTGTTCGCACATCCAGCTCACTGTAGCATGTCCGGCTTCGTGGAAAGCGATCACACGTTTTTCGTGCGGGGTAATGATCTTGTTTTTCTTTTCCAAACCGGCAATGATACGGTCAACGGCGTCTAAAAAGTCTTGTTTGGTAACTTGTTTTTTATTGGCACGGGCGGCAATCAAAGCGGCCTCGTTGCAAATATTGGCAATGTCGGCACCACTGAAACCAGGGGTTTGCTTGGCAAGGAAATCAATATTAACAGAGGTGTCGATCTTGATTTTTTTCAAATGCACTTTAAATATTTCCTGGCGTTCAATAACATCTGGCATATCCACATAAATCTGCCTGTCGAAACGGCCGGCACGCATCAAGGCCCTGTCTAAAATATCGGCGCGGTTGGTCGCTGCTAAAATAATAACTCCGCTGTTGGTACCAAAGCCATCCATCTCCGTTAATAACTGGTTCAGGGTGTTTTCACGCTCGTCGTTTCCGCCGGCAGCTGCATTTTTACCACGGGCACGGCCAATGGCATCAATCTCGTCAATAAAAATAATACAAGGCGCTTTTTCTTTGGCTTGTTTAAACAAGTCGCGTACACGCGATGCACCTACACCCACAAACATTTCCACAAAATCGGAACCTGATAATGAGAAGAAAGGAACTTTGGCTTCGCCGGCAACCGCTTTGGCCAGTAATGTTTTACCGGTTCCCGGAGGTCCCACCAATAAAGCGCCTTTTGGAATCTTGGCACCTAGGTCGGTATACTTTTTCGGGTTTTTGAGGAAATCCACAATCTCCATCACTTCTATTTTTGCACCGTCTAAACCGGCCACATCGTTGAAGGTAATATTGGTGTTGGAATCTTTATCGAACAAAACAGCTTTTGATTTGCCAATGTTGAAGATCTGTCCGGCGCCGCCCGAACCACCGCCCATGCGGCGCATCATCACAACCCACAGCACTACCATAATCAATACCGGGAATAACCAACCCATGTGATCGGTCCATTCGGTGCGGTCTTCGCTCGAAGGGGAAACACGTGCTGTTACAGGAATGTTGGCATTGACCTGCACATTACGAACCTGCTCCAGGAAATCTTTTACATCGGGAATATTTAATTTGTAATGCGGGCCTTTGGCTGTTTTTGGGTTAGGGAACATTGGCACCGGTTTGCCGGTTTTCGAATCTTTTCCATAATAACGTGGCAGGCTAAGGCTGTCGGCTTTGATCGTAATTTCGGCTACTTTATTGTTTACGATCACAATTTCCTGCACATCGCCTTTGGCAAGCATATCCTGCTCAAATTTTGTTTGGTCAACCGGATAAATCCTGCCTTCAAAGTCCTGTCCAAAAAATACAAATGCCAAAAGCACCACAATCACCAAACCATAGATCCAGTAAAAGCTGTTCCCGCTTCCGCCACCCGGCCCGTTAAAAGGGTTGGCCGGTTTTTTGCCAAAGCGGTCCTTCATTTTTTCAAACTGTTTCTTGCGCTCTTCTTCCGATGAGGAATTTTGATTATCGGGTTGAATATTATCGTTTTGTTCGTCGCTCATGTTCTGTGTTTCAAAATTTAATTAATCCTTTATTGTTGTTACTTCGCCATCTGCCCATAAGCCTTCAATGTTGTAAAACTCTCTTGTTTCACGCATAAATACGTGTGCCACAATATTTACATAATCTATCAGGATCCATTCGGCATTGGCATAACCTTCGCTATGATAGGGTTTTTCGCCTGTTTTTTTGATGACTGATTCTTCCAGCGAGTCGGCAATGGCATTTACGTGTGTGCTACTGTCGGCATCGCATATCACAAAATAATCGCATACCCTGTGTTCAAGGCCCGCTAAATTAATAATGGTAATGTTTTTCGCTTTTTTATCCTGCATACCCTGCACAACTGCATCCAACAAACTTGTTGTTTGTGCAACGGTGGCATTTTTTTTAGGGCGTTTGGCATTGCCGGTAACCGCTTTCTTTTTTTCTGAATTAGCAATGCGGTTCGCTTCTTTTTGAAGTTCCTGTTTTTCGGTTAAAGGGACTTTAGCAATTTTTTTTGAAGCCGCTTTTTTTGCCGCCTTTTTAGGAGCTGCTTTTTTGCCTGTTGTTGCTTTTTTTGAAGCTGCTTTTTTTGCTGGTAATTTTGCCATATATTTTTTTGTTGCTAATGCTATTCCGTTTTTTACTTTTGTTTTGGTATAAGCAACAAATTTAATCTTTTTGCCTAAATGGGAACATTGTTTATTGGAAAGAACACGCTTTTTTTACACGAGGTAGAGAGTACCAATACTTATGCCATGAACATGTTAAGGAATGTTAACGCTATTGAGGGCACGGTAGTGTATACCGATAATCAAACCAAGGGTAAGGGACAGCGTGGCGCGTCCTGGAACAGTGAAATAGCAAGCAATGTAACCGCTTCGGTGATCTTAAAACCGCAGTTTTTAAGTATTGAAAATTCATTCTATTTGAGCAAAATAAGTGCTTTGGCAGTTTATGACGTATTGGCTGAAATATTGGCCGAAAGCCAATATGACATTAAAATAAAGTGGCCAAATGACATATTGGTGAATAAACGCAAAATAGCGGGAATTTTAATTGAAAACAATTTTAACCAGCTTTCCATTCAAAACTCGGTAGTTGGCATAGGACTGAACGTAAACCAAAGGCTATTTGAAGGCCTTGGCGAAACGGTAACATCCCTTCAACTCCTTACCGGCAGGCATTTTGAGCGAAACGATATGCTGGAAAGGATCTGCATTCACCTCGAAAAATGGTACCTGAAATTAAAGGAGTTGAAGTTTGATTTCATTGATGAGCGTTACATGACACATTTGTTTGGCTTAAACCGCGTTATGCATTTTGTGGATGTAAACGAACATGCTTTTGAGGGAAGTATAAAAGGCATTACAAAGGGTGGAAAACTGATCGTAGAAATGGGGAATGGGAGGCTTGCTGAATTTGAAGTGAAGCAGGTAAAATTTGTTTTATAGACAGCCCCGTTACACAGTTAAAAAATGCTAAACGATTAAAGCATTGGTTTTAACGAGTTACAAGGTAAAATGGGCGATTAAATAATGCCTGTTTTCTTTAATAAAACCTTACCTTAGTGTTAAGTTCTAATACTATGAAAAAACTGGCCCTTTTGATTTTAGTTGCGTTTTTCAGCCATCAACTATTATCGCAATCATCCTGTACTTCATCGGCGGCATTTTGTGCCGGACAAAGTGGTACAACATTTCCGGCAGGCGTTAATAACGGTAGTGCCGCGGCAGGCCCCGATTATGGGTGCCTTGGTTCGGAACCAAACCCGGCCTGGTATTATTTCCAGGTGTCGCAAAGCGGCAGCATTAATATTGCCATTAACGGAACAGGCGGAGGAGATGTTGATTTTATTTGCTGGGGGCCTTTTACATCGCAAACCACTGCCTGTGGAAACCTGACCGCCTCTAATACCATTGATTGCAGCTACTCTGCCAGTCCTACCGAAACCTGTGTTATTCCAAATGCTACTTCGGGTCAATATTATATGTTACTGCTCACCAATTATTCCAACCAAACCCAAAATATTAATTTTAACCAAACCAGCGGTACAGGTTCTACAAACTGTGGTTTATTAAGCAGTAGCGTTATCAGCCAAACCATTTGTGCAGGCCGTACAGCTACCTTACTTGCAAATTCAAATGTTACCAGTCCCACGTATGCATGGAACCCGGGCGGTGCCACTACCTCTTCCATTGTTGTGAGTCCAAGTGCTACAACGGTTTACAGTGTTACCATATCAGGTTTTAATACGGCCGGTTCGCCTACCGTAATTACAAATTCGGGTACAGTAACGGTGAACACAGTACCCAATTTTACTGTAGGCACCAATAGCCCGGTTTGCCAGGGCTCTCCGGTTACCTTTACAGCCACAGCGGCCCTTGGAAATTATACCTGGACCGGCCCGCCGATCAATTCGGTAACAGCGCTTGGTTCCTTAACCCTTCCAAACTCCAATACCAATATGACGGGAACTTATACCGTGACTGGTAAAACAGCACAGGGCTGTACGGTAAGTGCCACAACATCGGTTACTGTTATAGGAACCGGAACAGTTACGGTTGTGCCTACCACTACGGTATGCCAGGGCTCACCCATCCTGTTAACATCAAGCTCTGTTCCTGCTGCTACCACCTATTCATGGACAGGTCCTTCTTCTTATACTTCGGCGGTTCAAAACCCAACCATAACCAATAGTCAGCCATCGCAAACCGGTATTTATACGGTTACGGCCGGCTTTACTTCCGGTTCCAAAACATGCGTTAAAACAAATACATGTTCGGTTACGGTAAATGCCATGCCAACGGTTACTTTGGCGAGCAACAGCATTCTTTGTCAGGGGGCCACGCTTAATTTAACCAGTACGCCGGGCTTAGCGAGCTATACCTGGACGGGACCGCCAACGCTGAACCAGGTAACAACGCTTAACTCCATATCGATCCCAAATGCCGAACCAACAACCATGGCGGGGAACTACACTGTTACCGCAAAAACGGCACAGGGTTGTACATCATCCGCTACCACGTCTGTTGGAATTATTGCTACCGGAACTATATCAATTGTGCCTACCACAACGGTGTGTGAAAACGAAACTGTTTTTCTGACGGCTAATTCTACTCCTGTAGCAACGGTTTATAACTGGACAGGTCCTAATGGCTTTACAACAACGGTTCAAAACCCAACATTAACCAGCGCTGTTCCATCGCAAAGCGGAACTTATACGGTAGTAGCTGATTTTACAATGGGAGGTAAAACCTGCACCATGTCGGCGGTATCTGATGTTACTGTATTTGCCTTGCCTGCTGTTAGCTTAACCGGTAACGGGCCTGTTTGCCAGGGCAGCGATATAAAACTGAACAGCGCGCCGGGAAGCGCCGGATATACATGGACTGGTCCTGCCGGCCTGAATCAAACTACTACAGCTGATTCTTTAATACTAACAAATGCCGATGTGAGCATGCAGGGAAATTATACTGTGTTGGCCCAATCGGCAGAGGGTTGTACGGCAACGGCAACTGCCAGCGTTGAGGTGATACAAACCGGCAGTGTTACGGTTACTCCTTCTTTTACAGCTTGCCAGGGTGGTGTGATTAACTTAACAGCTTCTTCAAGCCCGGCAGCCAGTAGCTATGACTGGACAGGACCTTCTGCTTATATTTCTAATTCCCCTAATCCTGTACTTAATAATGTAATGCCGTCGCAAAGTGGCATATACACTGTTACGGCAAGCTTTACATCGGGTACTGTGGTTTGTACCATGGCTAATACAAGCACGGTTACAATCATTGCGGCTCCGGTAGTTAATTTAATCCCTATTCCTACAGTATGTAATAATGGTAATATCAACCTGGTGGCACCAAACGGGGGCTCGTCTTATTTATGGACAGGTCCAAACTCTTATACGTCAACCAGCCAGAACCCTGTTATTCCAAATGCATCGGTTGCCAATGCGGGAACTTATTCATTGACCATTACCAGCAGTGGTTGCGTTAACACAGGAAACATTACCATCACGGTATTCCCTGTCTTAAACTTTTTGAGTCTTCCAACAGGTACCACTTTATGTGCCGGTAAAACAGGTTATTTAGCTTCAAGCGGCGGTACAGGCGGTAGCGGCTCTTACCATTATTCATGGTCGCCAACCACAGGTTTATCAATACCAAATGCGGCAGCTACCGGTGTAACGGGAGTTACCACTACCGATTATACCTTAACGCTGTCGGATGCCAATTGCCCGGTAACCGTTGCTCCAACAACAGTTGTAAGGGTTACTGTAAACCCTATACCGGTTATTACCATGACAACTACCGCTAACCGTGGTTGCGAGCCTTTCTGCACCGACCTCATTGGCAGCAGCATACCTCCTTCAGCTGGCTGCACATGGCAGTTCAGTAATAACACAGGGATGAATGCTTGCGGTACTCCTAACTTCTGTTTCCCTGATCATGGTGCTTATGGCGCGTCATTAACTGTGACAGATATAAATGGGTGTGTGGATTCTGTAAGACAGGATTCATTTATTATCGTGGATCCAAAACCGGAACCTTCTTTTGATTATTTCCCAGCAAATCCAACCATATTGATTAATGAGGTAAACTACAACGACCTATCGACTGTAGGCACGCCAATGCAAAACTGGCACTGGAGCTTTGGTGATTATAATGTAAGTGAGCAAAACGATACGTCCAATGTTCAAAACCCTTCGCATGTGTATGATTATCCTGGAACATATACTGTGAACCTGGAAGTAACCAACTCTTTTGGATGCGTGGACAATGTTTCAAGGATTGTGGTGGTTGAGGATGAATTTGTACTATACATCCCCAATGCCTTTACACCAATAAAAGCCGAAGGAAAAAATGATGTGTTCCATGTACAGGGAATGGGCTTTATTCCGGATGGTTTTGAAATGACTATTTACGACCGTTGGGGAGAAGTAGTATTTAAAACCAATGATATTGCCATAGGCTGGGATGGAAAAATTAAAGGCGGAGCCCTTGGTAAAGAAGGTGTGTATGTTTACAAGATCCTGATACAGGATACCAAGCACAGGGAAAAAGAATTTGTTGGCCATGTGAGCCTGCTGTAATGCTTTAAAACTTTTAATAAGTCTCAAAAATCCTTTCCTTTCAACCGGAAAGGATTTTTTATTTTAGCAACGAATTTCGATCACATATGAAACAATACCACGATTTAATGCGCCATGTTTTAGAGCATGGGGTAAAGAAGGAAGACAGGACCGGAACCGGAACTGTGAGTGTATTTGGTTACCAAATGCGTTTTAACCTGGAAGAGGGTTTTCCTTTGCTTACGACTAAAAAGCTTCACACCAAATCCATTATTCATGAGCTGCTTTGGTTCCTGAAAGGCGATACGAACATTAAATACTTAAAAGATAATGGTGTTCGCATTTGGGATGAGTGGGCAGATGAGAACGGAAACCTTGGCCCAGTATATGGTTACCAATGGCGCAGCTGGCCAACACCCGATGGTAAGCACATTGACCAGATCTCCCAGGTAGTGGAGATGATTAAAAAAAATCCTGATTCAAGACGTTTAATTGTAAGCGCCTGGAATGTGGCCGATATTAATAACATGAAATTGCCGCCTTGCCATGCTTTCTTTCAATTTTATGTGGCCAATGGCAAGCTAAGCTGCCAATTGTACCAGCGTAGCGCCGATATATTTTTAGGCGTGCCTTTTAACATAGCTTCTTACGCCATACTAACCATGATGGTAGCGCAGGTGTGTGGTTTAGGCCTGGGCGATTTTGTACACACCCTGGGCGATGCTCACTTGTACTCCAATCATATGGAGCAGGCGCAATTGCAACTGACAAGAGATTGCAGGCCATTGCCAACCATGAGAATAAATCCTGAAGTGAAGTCGATCTTTGATTTTAAAATAGAAGATTTTACGCTGGAAAATTATGACCCGCATCCGCACATTAAAGCGGAAGTGGCTGTTTAGGAAAATAAAAATGACGGACAAAACCAAATAATTTTAAATTTGTACAAAGATTAATTTATGAGCGATATTAAAACAATACTTGAAGGAGCCAGGCAACAAATGGAAAAAACCATTTCACATCTGGAAGTTGAGCTGGCAAAGATACGTGCAGGAAAAGCAAACCCTGCCATGCTGGATAATGTAGCGGTTGATTATTACGGATCGAGAACCCCATTAAACAATGTGGCCAGCGTTAATACCCAGGATTCGAGGACCATCCTGATCCAACCCTGGGAAAAATCGATGTTAACCCCCATTGAAAAAGCCATACAGGCTGCTAATCTTGGGTTTAACCCGCAAAATGATGGTGTGCTCATCCGCATCATTGTGCCACCATTGACCGAAGAGCGTCGTAAAGACCTGGTAAAAACAGCCAAGGCCTGCGGCGAAGACGCAAAAGTGGGTTTAAGAAACACCCGTAAAGAATCCATTGATAAAATCAAGGCCTTGCAAAAAGCAGGCTTGCCTGAAGATGAAGCCAAAGGCGGCGAAACAAAAATGCAGACTTTGGTGGATGAGTTTTCTACAAAATGCGATAAGCATTTGGAACAAAAAGAAAAAGAGATCTTAACTGTGTAACAGTTGCTTATTAAATAGAAGAGCCCGTTCATGAAAATGTACGGGCTTTTTTTATTATATTTGTTATAAATCTATGCAATTCATCCCCTGAATGCAGCTAAGGATAATGCCGTTTTACTGATCTTATCTGAGGCTAATTAAAACCTGTATCAAAATGAAATATAAATTCAACCGAAGACAAATTGAGTCTATTGCAACATTCATTGCAACCTATTTGTTATTGCTCCTATTAATTCTTTGGGTTTTATACCGTGCTGATGATTACTTTCAATGGGACATCATCCCTAACGATCTGCAAAGGTTTATCGAAAGATTTTTAATTACTTCTATAGGAGGCGTTGTATTTATTTCGGTTGTCATAAGCCTGCTCATAAATTTAAGTTTATTATCCATTAACCTTGAAAGGATAGTGGATGATAAAAAAGGAATAAAAGATGGGGAGCGAACCGAGGTAAACCTGGGGAAAAACGCAAAGCGTTTTACGCTGGTGCTGATTTGCGGAATAGGCTTATTGATTGTTGGGTTTAAGTTTTGGGATAAGCATGTGCAAGATGAGAGGGTGGATAGTTTTATTAAAACGTATGCCACAAACAGCAACCTATCGGAACTTTGTAAAACCATTGATAAGATTAATTACGAGGATACACTGGATTATGATGTTTTCAATAACCAAACCTACCGGAGGATTCAAATGTCGCCCTATTCGCCGCTGGGAGCCACCAATGAAAAAGCTTATTCCGAGCTCAAGGCGAAATATATTTCCATGTTAAAGGAAATAGACAATAGTGTGAAGGAAGTGTCGGTGAATGCGGAACTTATTATGAGTTATAATGATTATTGGTTAAGCCTTGATGGCTATTCGAATATGGAGGCTTATTCCGACAATAATGAGACTATACTCTTAACTTCCAGGCAGGAAATGATTAAACGAATATTCGGAAAGAAAATGGAGAATGTGGAACTGGCTCGTAATGATAATTATGATATTTATTATAGGATCAATAACAGCAAGTCGTATAAATTCGCTATCATATTGAACACCAAAAAACCGGCGATCATGAATTTCGACTATTCCATCTGGCGATAATAATGTTTAAAAAGGCAGGGATATTTATACTCATAGCATGTTGTTATGTAAAGGCTTTTTCACAAACCATTAGCCGGAATGAGTACTGGCAAAATCTTACGGCGGACAGTCTTTCACTGATAGTGAGAGGCCACATCGCGGAGAATAAAACCGGCGAAGACATGCCTTTTGTAAAGGTAAAATGGTTTTTATATGAAACGGAATCGGATGTTAATGGAAATTATAAATTAAAAATCCCGCTCTATCTGTTACAGCAATCAAAGTCTGATACTGTGTCAATAAATTATCATTTTGAGTGTTATTGTTTCCCGGCCCGGACAGTAAAAGTTAAACAACTGAACCAAACGGTAAGCATTGAAGGCAAGCGCTGTTGTATTGAGTTAAAAGCAAATCCGCCGGTACAGGAAAGCAAACCCTTAATTGAGAAGTAATTAGCGTCCTAATAGGATGCCTGTAAACAAAAAACCACCTGCGATTAACAGATGGCTTCTCGTTGTTGTTTATTTAAAAAAATTATTCTACACGTTTAATGGTGCAGCCAATGGATTTGGTTTCCTGCAATTTAGGTGTTTCGTTTTTTGCCAAAGCATCAATGGCATCCATTAAGTAATGCGCTTTTACTGCGGCAGGGTCTTTTACGTTATCGTCAATGGCACCCTTATAAATAAGGCCTTTGCTGTTGAATAAGAAGCATTGAGGGGTGCGGGTAGCGCCAAAGGCATCAGCCATTTTGGAATTGGCATCCATTACATACGGAACTGTGTAGTTTTGAGCAGCGGCATGTTTTACCATCGCGTCAAAGCTGTCTTCGTCAGCGCGTTGCGCTTCGTTACTATTTATAATCACACAACCAATGCCCTGTTTTACGCAGTTATCTGAAATTTCTTTTATCCTGCTTTCGCTTAATTTTACATAAGGGCAGGTATTGCACGAAAAAATAACCAGCAGGCCTTTTGATGTTTTGGATCCATTTAAGGAAACGTCTTTGCCGCTTACATCTTTCATTTTTTCTTCGGCCATAGGCACGGGGGCATTTAAGCCTAATTCCTGGCCAATAGAGGTATTAATGAACGATAATAAAAAACCGCAAGCTACCAGAAGCACAAAAAATATAAAACCCTTTTTCATTTTTAAAATTAATTTTAGGTTACATTAAATCAACATTAAAAGTAGACAAATATACGTGCCTGCCAATTTTATTACTCTAACAATGGCTCCTGTTCGTCGAAATGGCTAAATTTTTTAGAAATCGAATTTTTGTAATTTGTCTGTAGGATTGCTGGAAAGTTCATATCCTGTTGATTTTTTAGATGAAATTTAACACTTTGTTAATGAAAAAGATACGCAGTCAGCTAATTAATACCCTAACTTTGTGACATTAAGTGAACACCCTAGAGGATTTTTTACCCCAGTCCCTTCCTGGTAAAAGTAGACCGAAACCGCTTTAATTTTATTGCATTCTAAGTGAACACCCTACAGGAGTTTTTATGTTCATAAAAACGATCCGAAACCGCTTGAATAAAAATTTATTTATTTAAAAATGGGTGAGTTAATATCAAAAAAAAATAAAATACCGGGTTCTGTAAAAGCAGTGCTATTGTTTTTATTGGTTTTTGCTTTTTCAAAAAGTTGGGGACAAACAACTGACTTAATTTTTTCTGAATATGTTGAAGGGAGTTCCAATAACAAGTACATAGAAATATACAATGGAACAGGAGCTACTGTAAACCTGGCCGATTATAAGCTTCGCTTGTATGCCAACGGCGCATCTTCTCCTACAAACGATGTTGCCCTTTCGGGTTCGCTGGCAACCTGCAGCGTGGTGGTATATAAAAACACGGGAGCAGCTTTAACCTTGCCGGGGGGGGTAACGTCCGCGGTAAATGCAGCGGTGAATTATAATGGTGATGATGCCATGGTGTTATTTAAAGTATCTACAAATTCCATTGTGGATATCATCGGGCAAATTGGTTGTGATCCGGGTACAGCCTGGACAGCAACGGGCTATAGCACCCTGGATAAAACACTGGTAAGAAAGGTGGGAGTATGTAGCGGTATTACAACTAATCCCGGTGCAGCTTGTGGTGTGGGCTCTTTCCCTACATTATCCACAGAATGGGACATTTACACTATTGATGACGTTTCGCACATAGGGAGTCATACGAGCAGTTGTGGCTGCAGCGCAAGTTCTACTCATACCGTAACGTTTAACGCCAATACGGGTACAGGTACAATGGCAGCCCAAACCGCCAGCACTACCACTAACTTAACAAGCAATGCCTTTACCAAAACGGGTTGCACATTTACGGGTTGGAACACGGCAGCCAATGGCAGCGGCACATCATACAGCGATGGACAGGCTTACAGCTTTGCTGCCGATTTAACCTTATACGCGCAATGGAGCTGTGCCGCAACCAATCATACCGTAACGTTTGATGCGAATACTGGTACAGGTACAATGGCAGCTCAAACAGCCAGCACTACTACTAACTTAACAAACAATGCCTTTACCAAAACCGGTTGCACCTTTGCCGGTTGGAATACGGCTGCCGATGGCAGTGGTACAATTTACAGCGATGGGCAGGCTTACAGCTTTGCTGCCGACTTAACCTTGTATGCACAATGGAATTGTGTGAATACCTGCCCTTATCTTGTGGCTGCTGTGATAAATGGTTGTGCAGGTTCATGCAGCGGTGAAGGAAATAACGAATTTGTAGTTATGAATTCGGGTTCTTATTCAATTCCTGTAAATGGAACCAATCTTAATCTTGTGTACAATAATGGCAGCGATCAGTTTTTTACACAAAGTTATGCGGCTCAACCAGGTATTATTTCCAATCTTAATACGTTGGCTGGTTGCGGAACCTTGTTTGTGGATGCATCAACCGGCACTATCCCACCAAACAGTACTTTTTTTGTAATGAACCAGGGCTCCTGTTTCAACAGTGGTAGCTTTTCGGCTTATTGCGGAGTAGGAACTATTTATGTGGCATTTTCAACCGATGCCACCTGGAGCTCAACCGGTTTTTTTACCAATAGCAATGCGCACCGTTATTTTAAAACCGATTTTAGCTCTATAAATGCAGGATGCGGCACAACGGTGTATGATTATAATGGTAGCGGCCAGTTTGATTTTGGAAGCAATGGCGATGGATCTTCTGTTACGTTTAGCGGTACAACCGCAAGTTATGTAAGTGGTGGCGGCAATTGCGTTCCGCCGGTAACCATTTTGCCAATCAGCTTAATTGATTTTTACGGTACCCGCAATGGAGAAGTGAATGAACTGGTTTGGAAAGTAGCGGAAGAAGAGAATATTATAAACTATATTGTAGAAAAAAGCGAGGACGCTATTCATTTTACACCACTGGGTACCGTTTCGTTAAACCATAATAAAACAGGCGGTGGCGTTAAAACGTATAACCTCACCGATGACCTGCCGTTTAAAGGAATAAGTTATTACAGGCTTGGAACAACGGAAGCCGATGGCTCACGCATCAATTACAAGACCATATCGGTTGATGAAAATTCGAAAGAGTGGGAGTACAGTCATTATCAGCAGGATGCTGATCTGATCGTTGAATTTAAAAACACAGTTCCAAAAAATTGTACGATGGATCTGTTCGATCTGTCAGGAAAACTGCTGGCCTCCAAAAACATTGATCAGTCGCATATGAAAATGAATATGAACGACCTGGCGAATGGTATTTATTTTGTGAGGATTACAACGCCCTATAAAACCAAAAATTTTAAAATCGTAATCCAAAAATAATATTGTGGTAACCCCTTCGATCATTTCGCCCATTACTTTTACATTGAAATATGCCCAAGCAATGAAAAATTTTATTCTCTTCTTTTTTGTCCTTCTGTCAATTCACGTCTCTTCGCAAACATTAATTATGAACGAAGTTTCCAATGGCCCCTCAGGCAACCAGGAATACGTTGAATTTGTGGTGGCCAGCAATACGGTAACATACAGTTGCAACAACACAACACCGCCTTGCATTGACATAAGAGGTTGGATCTTTGATGATAACAGTGGTTACCACGGTGGAACAAGCGGAACCGGAGTAGCTTCGGGAGCCATTCGTTTCTCTCAAAATGCGCTTTGGTCCTGTGTTCCTTTGGGCAGCATTATTTTAATTTATAATAATGCCGACAGAAACCCTGCTATTCCTCCCGACGATTTAACGATGGCAGACAACAACTGTACAATTATTGCGCCTGTTAATTCTCCCGGTCTTTTTGAAACCAATGCTACTACTCCTGGAGCTGTTGCCTGTTCCTATCCTGCATCGGGATGGACCGCAGTGGGAAGCTGGAGCACCACACTTTTGGCTAATGGAGGAGACTGTGCAAGGGTTGTTAACCTTTCGGGGTGTGAAGTGTTCTCGGTATGCTATGGAACTGCCAATACCAATAACCAGATTTATTTTGCAGGAGCAGCAGGTCAAAAGGTTTTTTATTTTAATGGAACTAATCCTGCCAACCAGGCTAACTGGACAAGCGGAAGCGCCGCTTCAACTCCCGGAGCGCAAACACCCGGTGCGCCCAACAATGCTGCTAACGCGGCTTATATAGGGCAGTTCAATAACAACTGCATGCCCATAACACCAATTGCCATGAGTACTCCAATTACAGCAAACGCTGGTTGCACCTGTAACGGTTCGGCAACGGTAACGGCTTCCGGTTCTATTGGTCCTTATACTTATGTATGGTACGATAACAGTTTTACGCCAACAGGGCAAACGGGTTCAGCAGCAACAGGATTATGTGCCGGTGTGTATAAAGTAATTGCTACCTCGCATATTGGTTGTTCCGATACAACTACTGTAACCATAGGTTCTACCGGAGCGGCGGTAACACTTGCCGTTAACTCGGCAACTATTTGTTCGGGGAACTCGGCGGTATTAACAGCCACAGCCTCCTCCGCTGGCGGTAGCTATAGCTGGACACCGGGAGGACAAACCACGCAAAGCATTTCGGTGAGCCCTTCGGCACAAACAATTTACACAGTGGCTTATTCGGTTAGTGGCTGTAGTGCAACGGCAGTATCTACAGTAGCTATCAATACTTCGCCAACCGTATCTGTTACCTCTTCCAACTCGTCTTTATGTTCAAGTGGGCAATCAGCAACTTTAACCTTATCAGGTAGTACAGGAACTTATTCCTGGAGCAATGGCGCTACCACATTGACGACATCAGTTAACTCTCCTGGTGTTTATACTGCTACTGTTGCTACAGCAGGTTGCGGCAATGCTGCCGCCTCTGTCACTATCGCCGCGCTCCCAAATCCAACGGTATCTATTTCGACCAGTGGGCCAACACAAATTTGTAGTGGTAACAGCGTTGTGTTAACGGCCAATTCGAGCGAAACCAATTATTTATGGAGCGATGGCAGTACTACGCCAACCGTTAGTGTGAATACCACAACCACGGTTGTTGTAACAACTACTAATTCCTGCGGTAGTGCACAGGCAAGCCAAACAATCAATGTAATACCTTTACCTACTGTAACAGTTACTCCTAACACTGTTTCGTTATGTTTGGGGCAAAGTGTTACTGTGCAGGCAAATGCTAACACAACTGTTACTTATAGCTGGAGTACTGGTGTTAATACCAATAGCGTTTCTTTGAATGCCGCCGGAATTTATACGGTTGATGTTTCCAATATTTGTGGCGTGGCATCTGCCACTGTGGATGTTTCGTTGTCAAGCGTTCCATCACTAACTGCAACCGCTTCACAAACTGCTATTTGCAATAGCGGACAATCGTCGATCTTATCGCTAACTGGAAGCACCGGAACGTATTTATGGAGCAATGGGGCAACAACCGCTACTACCTCGGTGAGCATTCCCGATGTATATACCGCTACGGTAACAACAAGTGGTTGTGGAACCGCTACTGCCTCGGTAGTTGTTGGCGCTTTACCATCGCCAACTATTTCTATTTCCGCGCCAACTACTTCTATTTGTCCTGGCTCACACGTTATATTGACCGCTAATTCAAGCGAGGGAAATTATTTGTGGAGCAATGGCGCTACCACACAAACCATCAGTGCCAACTTTCCCAATGTTACAGTAACAACAACCAACAGTTGTGGCAGTGCTTCAGCCACTCAAACATTAGTTTTTGCTTCGTTGCCAACGTTAACTATTAGCCCGGGTAACGTCCTTTTATGCCCGGGAGTTACCGCTACTCTTACAGCAACCGGCAGCGCAACTAATTATACTTGGAGCACGGGCGCTACAAGCAGTACCATTTTTGTAAATACTCCTGGTGTAAGAACAGTAAGCGTAAGCAATACCTGTGGCATAAAAACAGCGTCGGTTAATGCAACACCACTTAACTTTTCGCCATTAGTATTAACGCCAAGTTCTCCTACGGTGTGTCCAAACGAACTGGTGACCTATATGGTTACAGGCGGAGGTTTTTCCCCATCGGGAACTACTACCTATGATTGGTCAAATAGTTCGTCAACAGGTTCTGTTGTTACTGCACCCGGAGGAACAGTCACCGTTTCCAACACAAACTTATGTGGTACGTATACTACTTCCATAGTTGTTGGAATTAATCCTGTAACGGCCGACATTGTTGCCAACCCCGTTAGCGGAACAAGTCCTTTAGTGGTTACCTTTACCAATAACAGCAGCAATGCCAGCACCTGGTTATGGGATTTTGGAAATGGCACTATTGCTAATACACAAAATGTCGCTAACCAGGTTTATACCAATAGCGGAAGTTATACCGCTTATTTAACGGTTACCAACGGAAGCTGCATGGATGTGGATTCGGTTGTGATAGTTGTTTTGGAAGAAGAACCAACGCTTTATGTCCCAAACGCCTTTACACCTAATGGTGATAGTATTAATGACATTTTCAGGGTAGGTTACACCAATATCATTCAGTTCAATATGACCATTTTTGACCGTTGGGGGCTGAAACTGTTTGAATCATCGGATATTGATACAGGTTGGGATGGTAAAGTAAACGGAAACGCGATATGCGATGGCGTTTATTATTATTTAATTGACGCTACGGGTACCGACGAAGTAAAACTAAAGAAACAGGGAACGGTTACTTTATTTAAATAAAGGCAGCTCAATATCTTTTCCACATTTAAAATGTCCTTCGGGACAGCTTTTGTAGCCATGTAGGCCGCAAGGTTTGCAGTAAAGGTTTGCAACCTCTATAACCTGTGAATTGGTTGACAAGGGAAAAAAGCCATAGGAAGGAACCGTGGAGCAAAAGAACGCGGTTGTGGGCGCGTTGACCGAAGATGACAAATGAAGAGGTCCGCTATCGTTCACATAATTCATTTTGGAATGCTTCATTAATTCACAGGATTCGAGCAAGGACAATTCTCCGGCTAAAACCTGCACGTTGCTATGCGTGCTTTTTTGTTTGATCTCTTCACATACAACACGGTCGGCAGGTGCACCCAGTAAATAAATGGTTTTATCTTCGGGAATGGAATTGCATAGTTCTATCCATTTTTCTTTTGGCAATTGCTTGGTAAACCATACCGATGTGGGCGCCATGCACACAAAAGGTTGTTGCACATAGGGTTCTACTTTGGTGAACTGTTTATAGCTGGGATATAATTTTGGTTTGGCAACTGTTTTATCGGTAATGGGTTCAATGAGGTCGTTATAGCGTTCTACCTCGTGCCTGCCATCGCCAATCTTATGACGGGCTTTTACGTTGAATAAAAAAGAAAAAGGGTTCTTATCGTAGCCTGCCGTGTATGGCGCTTTTGAAAATGCCGTTAAAAAACCGGAACTGGCGAAGCGGTGTAAATTAATTACCGTATCGAATTTTTGTTTGCGAATGATCTTTAATAAACTAAAAAGACTTTTGTATTTGCCTTCCTGCTTGTTCCAAACCAACAACTGGTGTAGGAAAGGGTGTTCGGCATACAGGGATTCATTGCCTTTACGAACCAATAGCGAGATCTTAGCCTGGGGAAAAAACAAATGTAATTTTTCGAGCACTGAAGACGCTAAAATGGCATCGCCAATAAAAGCGGTTTGAATAACCAGGATATGTTTGTGCGGAAGTCCCAAATTAATTTTTAAGAAAACGTGGTCTTAATTTAACGTACAGCAAAGTTAAGATACTTATGAATACAATAAAACTAAAATATACGCCCAATTCTTTTGTAAACGGAAAGGGATTTGTGAGTTCTCTTCCCCAATAAGAATGAGTTACATAATATACCCTGTAACAACTTATAATACCAAGAAGAGCTGTTACGACATAAAATAAACCCGAAAACAATGCCGATCTTTTTTCATACACATATTGAACGGTATAAATAAGTGGAAAAAAGAAGAAGGGAGTAATGGTAAAAATATGCCGTATTAAAACCGTTTTATGAAAAGCGGCGATCAACACATTAATGATAATGATGGATGCAAAGAGAAGAGCCTCTTTTGGTTTCCGTGAAAAGAAGATCGTAAAACCAACAAAAGATAACAGTAGGATAGGGGTGGAGACAAACAAACCGGGAATGTCGTTTTTTACTCCCAGTTCAAGGTTAAACCAAAACTCAGGATTACTGAAATTAGTGAACAAACGATCAAGACCGTTTAAAAAATTGCCAGACAATGACGTGATAAATTCTTTTTCTTCGGGAAAAGCCGGGTTGTATTTGTTTGATTTTAAAGTTAGCTCTCCAAAGGCGGCATAGTTATAAGTCAACAGGACCGAAAAAGTAAGCGTAATAATGAGCATGGAAATGCCAATAGCTTTCCTGTTTTTTGAAAAGGGGAACAGGATCAGTTTTTTTGTTTGTATTAAATAAACCAAGGCCGGCGCAAACAGGAGGCAATTCTGCAACTCAATAATAGAACTATAAGCCATTAAAAAAACGAAGGCATAAAAATGGTTGTGATTAAGCCCGGGTGTTTTGATTAAAAAATAAATGGCCATTAACACAAAACACATAGAAGGCGCATGGGAGAATATATGTGTAGCTTCCTGCCAATTCAGGGTACATGTTGCAAACAGGAGTGATAAGATGAGAGAGCGTTTAAATGAAAATTCAAACTGCATGAATAACAGGAATAAGAACAAGGCGCCCAGCACACCGCATATATTTGGTAATAAAATAACCGTTACTTCCTGGATTGGTAAATGAGCGCTCAGGTTATCCAAATGGATGAGTTGTAAAAAATTGCCGAATAGAAAAAATGGTATTAGTAAAAAGGCATTGCCCGGCAAACGGTCCGAATACAGCTTTCCGTCTTTTTCAGCGTAGTCCACCATCCCTGTATAGCTCTCGTAACCGCTAATGCAAACGCTGTGTTTGTTAACCAGCGAGCTTACCAATGCAAAATGACTTCCGTCGTTGGAAGTGTTAATGTAACAGGAACTAATATAATACAGGAAGCTGATTGAAAGTAACACCAGCACTAACAGATTACGCTGTTTAGCCGAATATGTTGAAAACGCTTTTATACAGCTACATTATGTTCTCTTAAGGCGTCGTTAAGAGAGGTTTTTAGATCAGTACTGGCTTTGCGCTTACCTATAATTAAAGCGCAAGACACCTGGTATTCGCCGGCAGGGAATTGTTTGGTATATGATCCCGGGATTACCACGCTCCTTTCGGGAACATAGCCTTTTGTTTCCACCGGCTCAGGACCTGTTACATCAATAATTTTTGTCGACATGGTTAAGCAAACGTTGGCACCCAACACGGCTTCTTTACCAACGTGTACACCTTCCACCACAATGCAGCGTGAGCCTATAAAACAATTATCTTCAATAATTACCGGCGCCGCCTGCACGGGTTCCAAAACGCCGCCAATGCCAACACCACCACTCAAATGGACATGCTTGCCTATTTGCGCGCAGCTTCCCACAGTAGCCCAGGTATCAACCATAGTGCCTTCATCTACATAAGCGCCAATATTTACAAATCCGGGCATCATAATCACACCTTTGGAGATATAACTTCCGTAACGGGCAATGGAACCCGGAACGGTTCTTACACCTGCTTCGGCAAAATTGGTTTTTAGTTTCATTTTATCATGAAATTCAAAAGGGCCAACTTCCATGGTTTCCATTTGTTGTATCGGAAAATAAAGTATGACTGCTTTTTTTACCCAATCGTTCACCTGCCATGTTCCGTCTGCTTTTGGCTCGGCAACCCGTAATTTTCCTTTATCGAGTTCCTCAATAATTTGGCGGATAAGGCTTTGATTAGAAGGGTCTTTCAGGAGTTCGCGATTATCCCAGATGGATTCGATGGTGGATTGCATAAAAATCGTTTAAAATTGTTTGCAATTTAATGAAAATAAGTATATTTGCACTCCAATTTTTTGGATTGGTTGTGTAGCTCAACTGGATAGAGCATCTCACTACGGATGAGAAGGTTTGGGGTTCGAATCCCTACACGATCACAAAGCAAAACCCTTTGGTATCAGAGGGTTTTGTTTTTAAAAAATGGTGAGAGCATCCGTCTGTTGGCGGAATCGGATTCATATCCGCCAGCTGGCGGACGGGAGTTCAAAGTTCTTTAAAGTAAAATAGTGATGAAAGCATCCGTCTGTTGGCGGAATCGGATTCATATCCGCCAGCTGGCGGACGGGAGTTCAAAGTTCTTTAAAATAAAATAGTGATGAAAGCATCCGTCTGTTGGCGGAATCGGATTCATATCCGCCAGCTGGCGGACGGGAGTTCAAAGTTCTTTAAAATACTTGGTGAGGTAGCTCAGTTGGTTAGAGCATCGGATTCATAACCCGAAGGTCGGGAGTTCAAATCTCCTCCTCACTACTAAGGCCGTTCAATAGTTGAACGGCCTTTTTTGTCACATTTAGAACTGGTTGGTTAGAGCATCGGATTCATATCCG
>JBEHXV010000035.1:0-49425 GCA_048498515.1 Bacteroidota bacterium
TCGCGGCAGCCTGGCTGGCGATCTGAGCCACGCGGATCGGCCCGCCCAGTTCCTGCGCCGACTCGCGTCCTTCGGCGACGCCGAACAGATAGGTCACTGTCCGGGCGACCACGAACCAGGTCTCCGAGACGGCAAGCCCGACCGCCTGCGGCAGCGGGTAGACCTTGGTGGCCCGGTCGGCGGCAGCTACCGCCCGCTGGATGCCGAGGACTCCCCCGGTGTGTCCCGAGCCCGGCGGATTCTCCTTTGCCTCGGGTGTGACCGGGATGACGAGCTGCTTGCCGGCGCGCAGCAGCGTCACCTCGAGCTGGATGCCGGCATTCGGGTCGATGATCCGCTGCATGTCGCCGAAATTGGCGATGGGGGTGCCGTCGATCGCGATGATCTCATCGCCCGGCTGCAGCCCGGCCTTGGCAGCGGCGCTTCCGGCGATCACCGAGTCGACCCGCGGCGTCATCTCCTGGCGGCCATAGACCGTGAAGACGAGGGTGAAGATGACGATCGAGAGCAGGAAATTGGCGAGCGGCCCGGCCGCGACGATCGCCGCCCGGCGACCGACGCTCTTGCCGGCGAAAGTGCGCGCGCGCTCCTCGGGCGAGAGCGCATTCAACGCTTCGCGGCTCGTGAGGCTCGTCTCGTTCTCGTCGCCGAAAAATTTCACATAGCCGCCGAGCGGGATAAGCGAGAGGCGCCAGCGCGTGCCCTTGCGGTCGGTGAAGCCGAAGAGCTCCGGCCCGAACCCGATCGAAAAGGTGCGGACCGAGACCCCGCACCAGCGGGCCATCAGGAAGTGGCCGAGCTCATGAAAGAAGACGACGATGGTAAGGACGAAGACGAACGGCAGAATATAGCTGGCGGCCGACGAGCCGAGGTTCTGGATGCTGGTCAGAAATTCCATCGCGTCTTCCCTTTTGGGGCCTCAGCCCGGTAGCCGATAATCCGCTTCCCTAGCGCGCCTGCCGCCCGCCGATCAGTCCGGTGGCGATCCGGCGCCCCTCGCGGTCGAGCGCCAGCGCATCCCTGATCGAGCCGGGGGCTTCGTCGAGCCCATGGATTGCAGCCCGCTCAATGGCTTGCTCCACGATCTTGGCGATATCGAGGAAGCCGATGGTGCCGGCCAGGTAGGCCGCCACCGCGATTTCGTTCGCAGCATTGAGGATATTGGTCGCCCACAAGGTCTTTTTTATTAAGAAAGTGTTCGCTGATGTTTATGCTGCGAGCGTGCGTCATAGGTACTAGCAGGGCCATGATCTCGCCAAAATAATTCTTTAAAAAATCAGTTGAACTACAATACAACAGTTCAACCTGCATGATGTTATTCAGCAATTGATAAGGCAGTTCTTTAAGCTTGTTTTTTACGCCTTCAATAACCGCTTTTTTTTGGTTGAAGGCCAGCATGCAGGCATGTTGCTCCCCATTTTTTGAAATACTGAATTCATAAAAATGCACATTTGGGTATACACGGTGTTCATGCATCATTTTTTTTGTCTTCGCGTCAATACCCGAAGTATGTTCAGTAACCTTCTTGCAACTTACTTTTTGGGCTGCTTTGGGAGCTGAAAATTTTAATTTAATGGGGTTTATCCTGTACTCATATTCTGCCAGCGTATCAAACCGCAGGGCCTGAAAAATGGATAGGATGTTTTCGTGCGGCGACAGGTTTACCAGTACTATGTTTTTTATTTTAAATAAGCTTGATAACAGTTTCAGGCTTTTTGAACGGAACTCAGGGTTAACCACCCAGGAAGAGATGTTACAAAAAGTCACTTCGGTTCCACCGATCTCTTTTGTACTTAGTATATAACACAAGAAGCCAACAATCTCATCGTCATTCTCCAGCAACATACCCTTATAAGCCAGTTTGTTCTCCCACTCATAGCCCAATAATTTGTTCCAGGTATCATTACTGATGGCAGGATCAAATTTTTGCAAAAAAGGCAGCAGTTTCAAATAATCATCAGGAAAATAAGGCCTTATGTTTAACATGCGATGGTAAAGTGTGGGTTAAGAAGCAGCAAAAATCGGGGTATTATATCATAAAATTAATATTAATTTGCTACTTTCGTTTTGTAAGCAAATTTAATATAAAATAATGCTCTCATTCAACCAGTTAAAAAGAAACTTAAAAAAAGATACCAGCCTTTTTAAGACAATTAAAGTTTCGGTTTTAGCAGAAAATTCGGCGCAGTTGCTAACTCAGGCCATTAAAGGGTATGGTATTGAACTGGGGTACAACATGGAGGTAAACGAATGCGGGTACAACGAGGTTGATCTCCAGGTTTTTGAACCTCAGTCGCAGCTGCACAGCTTCCCGTCCGATTACATTATACTGGTTCCCTCCGTTCAAAAATTACAAAAGAAATTTTATTCCCTCCCGGCTGCGCAAAGGCATACGTTTGCCGATGCACATTTAAATTACCTTGAAGAGCTTGTTAATGTGTTGAATGAGCGATCGGGCGCCAAACTCATTGTATGCAATTACCTGGAGCTTAACGATGCCGTGTTTGGTAATTACGCCTCCAAAGTTGACAGTTCATTCCCTTTTCAGCTTCGCAAGATCAATTTTAAACTCATGGAACTTGCCCAAAAGCATCCCAATGTGTATGTAAATGATGTGCTTGCTTTGCAAAACCAATTCGGTTTGCCCTTTATCATCGACAATAAATTTTACATTAATTCAGATATCACCTTCAGCATTGATTTTTTACCACACCTGGCCAAGAATTTATTGGATATTATAAAAACCATTGATGGTAAACTAAAAAAATGCCTCATTATGGACCTTGACAATACCTTGTGGGGAGGCATTATTGGCGATGATGGTGTAGAGGGGATCCAGGTTGGCGACCTTGGCATTGGCAAGGCCTATACAGAATTGCAGCTATGGGCAAAACAGCTCAAAGAAAGAGGAATTATTTTAGCCGTATGCAGTAAAAACTCTGAAGAAATTGCCAAAGAACCTTTCCAATCTCATCCCGATATGGTTTTGCAATTGGAAGATATTGCAGTATTTGTAGCGAACTGGGAAACAAAAGTAGATAATATCAAACACATACAATCGGTATTGAACATAGGTTTCGATTCCATTGTATTCATCGATGATAATCCTTTTGAACGTAATATCATTACCGAGAACATAGAAGGGATTACCGTTCCCGATCTTCCGGAAGACCCGGCCGATTATTTGACCTATCTCAAAAGCCTCAACTTGTTCGAAACAGCCTCTTTTACCGAAGAAGATGCCACCCGCACCAGCCTGTACCAGGAAGAAGCCAAACGCACCGTTTATCAAAAATCCTTCGCCAACGAGGGCGACTATTTAAGCCGCCTCGAAATGGTATCGAAAGTGGAAGGTTTCAACAAATTTAATATACCGCGTATTGCCCAATTAACACAGCGCTCCAACCAGTTTAACCTTCGGACCAAGCGCTATTCCGAAAAGGAAACCGCGGAAATTGGCATGTCCAAAAATCATGTGCCCCTGTCGTTTACATTAAACGATAAGTTTGGCGAGAACGGACTCATTTGTGTGGTGATACTGGAACTCAAACAATCCGGCGAATTGTTTATTGATACCTGGCTGATGAGTTGCAGGGTATTGAAGCGGGGTATGGAAAACTTCGTTTTAAACTGCATTATGGAAAAAGCTGCCGAACTGGGCGCCCATAAGGTAGTAGGTGAGTATATCCCAACACCTAAGAACGCCATTGTTGCCAACCATTACCATGACCTTGGATTTAAGAACGTAAACGGGCAGTGGGAACTGGTAACCAAAGAATACAGCAACCGAAAAACATACATTCAGAAAGCTAATTAAATTTATGAGCATAGAAGACATCATCAAACAGATAAATCCTATTTTTATAGAGATACTGGACAAGCCCGGTATTGACCTTAAGCCCCAAACCACCAGTGACGATATTGAAGAATGGGATTCTTTAAATCATATTCAATTGATCGTGGCCATTGAAAAGTATTTTAAAATAAAATTTACGGCCGCCGAAATTGTTGATTTTAATAACGTAGGCGAACTATGCGAGGCCATTATTCAGAAACTATAGTTTATTTAATTATTCAGTAATAAACATTCATAGGAATAAGCATGATAAAACCTTTAACATCTTTCCGGTTTTTCTTTGCGTTAATAGTATTCTTAAGTCATTTAAGTCTTACGAATAGTCATGATCCCTTATTTGAGAAATTGAATAAGGCTGTTTTCCAGGAAGGGTATTTGGGCGTAAGCTTTTTTTTTATTTTGAGCGGTTTTGTTTTAGCGCTTAACTACAAAAATAAATTTTTAAAAAACGAAATTACCTACAGGGATTTTTGGATCGCGCGAATAGCCCGTATCTATCCTTTGCACCTCGTTACACTTTTGGTAGCGCTTCCCATTTGTCTGGGTGGTCTTACAGCTGACCCATTTTTATGGTTTGGTAAATTGGTTCTCAATGCATTCTTACTTCAAAGCTTTGTGCCACTGCCCGATATTTATTTTTCTTTTAACGGGGCTTCATGGAGCATTTCCGACGAGTTCTTTTTTTATTTTATGCTGCCCTTCATTATTTCTTTTGCCTTTAAATATCAAAAAACAATAGGCTTGTATGCGTTCTTGTTTTTAATTGCCGCCATTCCCCTGGGCATTATGGTGTCGTCGCAAATGGTGGTACACCGGCTCTTTTATATCAATCCCTTTTTCAGGATCGTTGATTTTATGATTGGGATTATGTTGTATGAGCTTTACGAAAAAAATAGTTTAAAGGCATTTATGCTCAACAAAAAAACGGCAACATTCATCGAGGTTTTTGCCATAAGCCTGTTCGCTCTTTTTTTTATCGGGCATAATGCTGTTCCCCAGGGGTACCGCTTTTCCTGTTATTACTGGGTTCCAATGTCGTGCATGATTATGGCCTTTGCTTACCAGGCAGGTTACATTTCCGATTTTTTATCGAAAGATCTGTTCGTATTATTAGGTGAAATAAGCTTTGGCTTTTACATGATTCATCAGCTGGTCATTCTGTATGTTACTGCCATCCATACTAAATACGGCTTATTAGGCAATGACTGGCTGCTGATGCTGGTTATTTTTATCATTACCCTCACCGGGAGTTACATCTCTTTTCGTGTTATAGAACAGCCCTGCAACCGGTTTGTCAGGCAAAAATTCAAAAAGACAGCTTATGCGCCCGTTGCTTAGCATTTATGCAAACCATGATATGTATTGCTCAAATTAAAGTATATTAGCGTATGTTTTTTAGCATAGTTATACCAACTTATAATAGGGATAAAATTATCTCAAGGGCTATAAACAGTATCTTGCAGCAAAGCTTTACTGATTTTGAAATACTGGTTGTTGATGACGGGAGTGTTGATGATACGGAAGTTGTTGTTTCTTCGTTTAATAACGCATCTGTCAGGTATTTCAAAACCGCTAATTTTGGTGTGGCCCATGCCAGGAATTATGGCATACAGCAAGCAAAAGGAAGGTATATTGGCTTTTTGGACTCGGACGACCTTATGGAAACTGTCCATCTGCAAACCGCTTACGATTTTATCCGCCTTAAAAACAACCCGGAAGTCATTCACCTTAATTTTTTATGGGGTACCGAAGATAAATTGAACACCCATAAAAATTATCTGCCCCGGCATTTGCCCGACGATATTTTTAAGAACTGTTCCCTGCATGTGAACTGCATTTTTATTAAAAATGAGTTATTACAGGATAATTTGTTTAATGAATCGCGTGAGTTGATGTTTGCCGAGGACTGGGACTTTTTCATCAAGCTGGCTGTCAGGTTCCCCATTCACACAAGGGATATTACAACAGCTTACCTCATTGACCATGAGGACCGGAACATGCGTAATTTTAATGAGGAAAAGTGGGTCATTAAACGGGATGCCATTTTAAAAAGTTTGAAGGAAGACCCGGTAGTTGCCAAAAAATACCTTCCTAAAACAAAGATCGTTACGGCACATATGAATTCGTTGATCGCGGTAAATTTTGCGGTACGAAAAAGCAAAATCAAGGCCCTCAAATACTGGTTTTTGGCGCTTAGCCAGAATTTTAACGAATTTTTCACCATGAGATCGCTGGCTATTATGAAGCATTTGGCCCTTAAATGGTAATTTCTAAATTTTTAGAATATTAACCTTCTATTAACAGATAGTTCTGTTTAACAACTATTTCAAAAAAAAGGCGTATTTTTAGGGCGTTTTATAGGAAACAGGTAGTGATGTTTGAGTATATCATTGCAACCCCTGATGTATTGAACTATTAAGATTATTGCCAGTGACTAAATTTTTTAAAGAGAAAGGATCCATTCTGTTTTTATTCCTTTTTTTTATAAGTATTTTGCCCTTTTTTGGAAGGCTTTTTCAGCAGGAGAAACAGGTAACTGTTACAAATGAGTTATATACGCCTGAATTAAGTTCCCTCAATTCGGTTGATAAAGTGGTTCATTATACCGATAGCTTATATGCGGTAAAAAATGTCCAGGGTTTCGATACAGCAGTGTATGTTCACATTGTAAGCCGTACTGTAAGAGAACGGTTTTATCATGGTTTATCCCAGTATACCCTTCCTGAGAATTGGATTGCCTGGGTGTCGGGAAAATTATTCTGGTCGCATCTTTCGGCCATTGTTATTCCAAACGATATTTTAAAACACTCCGAAGGATTATGCAGTCAGCAAACCATTGTGTTTATGGAAATATTGAGGCGCAAAAATATCAACGTAAGGTCGGTAGGCCTGGGGTATAAAGAGGGACCGGGACATTTTTTGTGTGAAGTGCATTATCTGGGTTCATGGCGCTTGCATGATGTGACTGTGGAACCACAATGGAAAAATAATATAACGGCCAACCATGAAAGTATGGATTACTATGTTGTACATAAGGATTCGTTATATAATGTTTACAAGAACAGGATGGAAAAACCCTTGTTCGATAAAATTACGGAAAAAGTAAGCCTGGGTAAGGTCAACGAATTTCCGGCAAAAAGTATGTTTATCTTTCAAAATGTAACGGCGGTTTTTACCTATGTTCTTCCTTTACTTTTCCTGGTAATAGGCATCAGGCTTTCCAGGGCAAAAAATAAAAAAACAAAAATTGCCCCTGTAACTCCTGTTTCTCAAAAACAAAGAGAAACAGAATTGGTTCTCTAAGCCTTTAATTAATATATTTAAGCATGTGTGGTATTGCCGGTTTTCTTGATCTGAATCAAAACACTTCGGATGCGGTGCTGCAAAAGATGACTGATGTATTGCAGCACAGGGGACCTGATGGGGGAGGCTACCAATATTTTTTACAGGATAAAGTAACGGTTGGCCTTGGACACCGCAGGCTATCCATTATCGATCTCAGCAATGCCGGCAAACAACCCATGCAGTTTAATGATGTGTGGATTACCTATAACGGCGAGGTTTATAATTACGCTGAAATAAGGCAGGAATTGTTGCAACTGGGTCACACGTTTACGGGCCACTCCGATACCGAAGTAATATTACACGCCTATAAGCAATGGGGTATTGGCTGTATTGAAAAATTTATCGGGATGTTCTCCTTTGTGTTGTACGATACAAGCCTTGAAGAAGTATTTTGTGTGCGCGACCGTGCCGGGATCAAGCCTTTTTATTATTACTGGCACAACGGTTTGTTTTTATTCGCCTCTGAGTTAAAAGCGTTTCATCAGCACCCGGCTTTTAAAAAAGAAATCAATATCAACGCGGTGGCTGCCTTTATGCAATTTGGAAATGTGCCTAACCCGCATTGTATTTTTAACCATTGTTATAAGCTAAAGCCCGGACATTATATGCATTTCAAAATAAAAGGAAGAAGTTTTGAAACGTGCAAATATTGGGATGTGTATGATGCCTATAACAAACCAAAGCTCGACATATCTTTTGAAGAGGCAAAAGCCGGTACCGAAAAAATATTGACATCGGCATTTAATTACCGAATGGTAGCCGATGTGCCGGTAGGTGTTTTTTTAAGCGGGGGTTATGATAGCGCCTGTGTAACGGCTTTATTACAAAAAGACAGCACTGAAAAATTAAAAACATTCACCATTGGTGTTAATGATATTGGGCTAAATGAAGCGCCATATGCCAGGGATGTGGCCCGGCACCTGGGAACAGAGCATTATGAATTTACATGTACCGAAAAAGATGCTTTAGAGCTGATTCCGGGACTCCCTTATTATTACGACGAGCCCTTTGCCGATAGCAGCGCCATTCCTACCACACTGGTATGTAAAATTGCACGGCAGCAGGTTACAGTGGTATTAAGCGCCGATGCCGGTGACGAGATCTTTGCAGGTTATAACCGCTATGACTACCTGATGAAACACGGGGCATTGCTCAACCGCCTGCCGGCATTTGCCAGGAAAGGGGCGGTAGGCTTAATGGGTGTTGTTCCATCCGATAAGATTCCTGTTCTTAGGAACAAATATAATTTTCACAACCGTTACGAAAAATTAAAAGCCTTGCTTAACGACCCATCGCCAAAGAACATGATGCTGAGCTTAAGCAGGCAGTACAATGAAAAACAATTAAAAGAACTGTTTTCCAGATCGTTCGAAGAGCCTGAAACCGCTTATTCATATGATGGGTTGAAGGCTCAGTTTCACTCGCCCCTGGCCTACATGATGGCGATTGATTACCAAACCTACCTGGCGGATGATATTTTACAAAAGGTTGACCGAGCCTCTATGACCGTGAGCCTGGAAGGCAGAGAACCCTTCCTGGACCACCGTGTTATTGAATGGGCCGCCCGCTTGCCCGATAATTTCAAATACCATAACGGAAATAAAAAGTATATCCTTAAAGAAATAGTTCACGGTTACATTCCCAGGGAATTAATGGACAGGCCAAAAATGGGTTTTGCAATCCCTATTGAGAACTGGTTGATGAAAGATTTGAAACAACAGGTGCTCCATTATTTAAATGAGGACAAGATCAAAGAACAGGACATCTTTAACCCCGTGTTTGTTAAACAACTCGTATCGGAATTTTTCTCGGGCCGGAAAGAATTGGCGCTGAAGTTATGGTACATGCTCATGTTCCAGATGTGGTATGAGAAGTGGATGCGCTGATCCTTTCCCTACACTTTAAATGATACGTTCTGCTTTCTGTTGTTAACTGCATTTTGCTTTTTAGAGAGTTTAAACTTACTCTCCGTTTCAATTTTCAACATGTTATTTACCACTACCAGGCTGGCGAGGAAAAAAGGAATGCAGGGAATTTTTAAACGCACTAAGGTCCCGAAGTTAGAAATGGATACGCCTACCGAAAAAGCAAAGAAAATGGAGAAGAGAAACGAAAAGAGAACCAAGGGATGGGATTTGATTAAGCGAAAGAACCCAAAGAACTTTAGTTTTACTAAAAGAAAGATGCAGAACAAGAGTATGAACGTATTTTCGAGGGCTGAAATAAACATGACGATATTCCTGACATCGAAAATAGTTGGCCTGAACAATGCCGCAAAAATGGCTTTGTGTGATACAGATAGTACGCCTGGTATGGTTGGCTCATAATTGCCAATGTCGAACGTGTTGCCACCATAATAACTTTGTTTTAGATCCTGTTGCGCTTCCGAAGCCGTATTCAATACCTTGTCCAAAGAGTATTGTCCCAGTTCCGAACTTAATTTTTGCATGGCAAAACCGCCAATACCGGCACCTACAACTATAATAAACGGCGCGATCATGGCCTTAATGAAGCCGTTGTTTATTTTATTAACCCTTAAGGCTACAAACCATACAATGGAACCTGGGAGCAAGGCAAACAAAATGTAGGGTTTAATGGAAAGTAACAGCCAGGCGGCAAGAACAACTGCCAAAACATAGTTAATGTTAAATTTCTTTTTGATAATGAACCAATAAAAGCCATGCAAGTACAAACAGGTGGCTGAAAATGTGATACTGTCTTTTAAAAGGCCGCTTCCCCAGAATATAACAGAAGGAACAAAGAGTACAGGAATGGCCAGTTGTTTATAGATGGTGGGAAATTCGGCAATAAAGATCATGTACATTTTCCACACACTGATGTAACAAACGGAGGCCACAATAATGGCGGAAGCCATGTAGCTCCTGCCAGCCAGTATCACAACCGGTACAAAGCACTTCGATACGAAATAAGCATAAGGATCGTTTACCCAAAAGGTAAAATCGCCCCGCGAATTCATCAGGTAAAATTCAGAAACGTTAGGCGAACCGAAATAAATGTAAAAAAAATCCTGGGGCTTGTCGAACAATACATTGATGAGGGCGTTGGCCGTAAAGTGGTAATTGGTTGTATCGCCGCCTTTGTAATAAAAAAAATAAATAAAGCCCAGGGCAATAGCGCCAACCATTTTTGCAAACAAGCCGGGCAAAAAATACCGGTAAGCATCATGTTTGTGTTGATGTTTTCTCTTATATTTATAAGCAATAAATAAAATTATTATCAGATAAATAGGAGGTAGTAATAAATCAAAAATATCCATGAATTACCATAAAATTAAGCAATAAAACTCATTGAACAAAGATACTTTATACATTACTTTTGATGGTTTAAGCGATCCCCTGGGCCAATCGCAGATATTGCCATACCTGTGTGGAATTGCAAAGAATGGGTATAACATTACAATTCTGTCCTGCGAAAAAAAGGAGCGCCTGGAAAAGGAAAAAGCAAAGATCCTTGCGTTAACAACTCAATTTTCCATTACCTGGCAGTACATTATTTACGATGAAACCGGAAATTTTTTATCGCGTTTTTCCTATATCAGGCAGCTGGAAGCCATGGCCAATAAAATACGGGAGCAAAAGAACATCAGCCTCATCCATTGCAGAAGCTACCTGGCCTCTTTGATCGGGTTAAAATTTAAAGTAAGGCATCACATTCCTTTTGTATTTGATATGCGTGGTTTTTGGGCCGACGAACGCATTGATGGCGGGATATGGAGGAAAGAAAACATATTGCACCGCTTGTTCTATACTTATTTTAAACGAAAGGAAAAACAATTCCTGTCCTCTGCCAGCGCTATTGTATCGTTAACCAACGCGGCGGTAACGGAGCTGAGCAGGACACACTCCCCATCCATAAAAGATAAGGTAACGGTTATACCCTGTTGCACGAACACCGGTTTATTCAGCCTGGATCATACAGCCGAAAAAATAAGCCTGCCAGGTATTCATGACTCCGATCACCTGATTATTTATACAGGGTCTATTGGTACCTGGTATTTTACCAGGGAAATGATTGATTGCATCAGTGAGTGGCGAAAACAGATCCCCACTATAAAATTGCTGGTGCTTACAAAGGATGTAAAAGAACTCAACACCATATTGGAAAATTATCCTGTAGATGTGAGGTCGCTGGTTGTAACAGCAAGCGCGTCTTACAACCTGGTGCCCGCATACCTGGCCATGGCAAAGGCAGCCATGTTCTTTATCAAGCCATCCTATTCTAAAATAGCGTCTTCGCCAACCAAAATGGCCGAATGCTGGGCTATGAACCTGCCCATTATTACCAATGCCGGCATTGGTGATAACGACCTGTATTTTAATAAACACCATGGAGGGATCCTTATTAATGATTTTAATGCAACTGAATATCATGCCGCCTGTGAAAAATACCTGGCCCTTATGCAGAAGAAGGTTAATTACAGGACCATAGCCCTTGAACATTTTGATACTACCATGGCAGTTGCAAAATACACTTCTATTTACAACTCACTTACGGTATAATGCAATTGCTCAAACTCACCCATGTAAGCTATAAGCGTTTCCTATTTAGGGTAAACGATTATTTTCTGACCCATGATGTGAGGCTGGACGCGGATATTAATTATTGCATTCAATGCCCCCAAAATATTGATGGGGAGTTGGAAGAGTTTCATACCTTGCTCATTGATCTGAAATTGCCGGAGGAATTAATATGGAATGCCATTTATCCGCGTGCACAAACAGAGATCTCTTCCTTTTTAACCAACCAAGATTTCGAACACAAGATTCTTTTTAATCTGCCTCCTGCTCAACTGAAAGAGTTTGCGAAACTGTACAATAATTTTGCAGGGCATAAAAAAATACGGCCAGCTGAATTTTACAGGTTGAATGCTTATAATGCTCATGGCATACTTGCGATATCTTATATCAAACAGCTCAACGAGTTTATTTGCATTAACTTTTACAGGATCACACAACAAAGGGCCACGAACCTGTATTCATTTCACCGCAAGCATGAGTTGCCTCATTTTTTTTCGGGCTCTCATTTTGGCCGCGCGCATAGGGCTTTGCACTGGCTCGACATCAAAGCCTTTAAACCAGCCGGCGTTGAATTTTACGATTTTTGTGGTTGGTATCCGGGCACAGAGAATACCGATCTTCTGAACATTAATCAATTTAAAGAACAGTTCAGCTCCTTTAAAGTGAAAGAGTACAGTGGCGTTATCTATAAAAATAAATTGCTGAAATTGCTGAAGCGGCTTAAAAAATGAGTAACCTGAATTTAAATACCTACAATGACAGATCGGTTTTAAAATGGTACGATACCATTACCGGGCTTACATCTATAGAAAAAAAGGTGTTTGAACAGCATGCCTCTGCTTTGGAGAATGTATTGGATATTGGAATAGGAGGAGGCAGAACCACCGCTTACCTGTTGAATAAATGCACTTCTTACACCGGCATTGATTATTCAAAAGGTTTTGTGGAACTGGTTAGCCAAAAGTATCCCGCTGCCGATATAAGGCAGATGGATGCACGAGATTTGGACGCTTTTGAAAACAGCAGTTTTGATCTGGTGAATTTCTCCTTTAACGGCATAGATTACGTAGATCTCGAGGGTCGTAAAAAAATTCTCGCTGAAATTTACAGGATATTGAAACCCGGTGGCATTTTCTTTTTCTCTACGCACAATAAAAACCATGCTACGTTTAATAAACCGGCATGGATTAACCCGGCAAACAGCCTTTGGACAAACATTAAGACCTTTGTGAAATTACTGCCCTGGTTGCCAACACACTTCCGGCAGCAAAAAAACGAACATATTCAAAAAGAATATGCTATTATTAACGATAGTGCACATAACTATGGTTTGCTGACATTTTATACCTCACCGGCCTTTTTAAAAGAACAGCTAAATGAGAATGGCTTTTCTGATACGGTTCTTTATTCAGAAAACGGAGAACTGGGTGATTGGATTTTTGCAACTACACGAAAATTACTTCCCTAATTTTTTATGCAGACCATTAATTAAAAAGAAAACTTCCTCGGCGCTGTCGTGGTGAATGTTAAAGCGAGGCAGGTCGTACAGATAATCTTTGTCCGCTTTAAGCCGTTTCAGTTTTACAAGGTCATTAATGCGGGTAAAGCAAAGACGGTAAACTTTCTTAACGATATTGTATGAAATGCCATTGTACTTGGCGAAAGGAAAAGCAAAGGCATCCACTTCAGTATTCAATTCTTTCTCAATGATGGCTTTTGATTCCTTTAATTCATAGTTAATAAAGTTCTCATCGAGCTCTTGCCTGAAACTTGGATGGGTTAAACTGTGCGAAGCAACACTTACCAATGCCGGATCCAGTTTCCTCAGTTCATCAAAACTCAGGAGCTCATTTTGTACAATGCGGTTATCGGTCACAAATTTGTCCTGTAATTCCTTAATGAGTACAGCTCTGTCTGTTTGCTGCATCTCACACAAATGAGCCGTAATATCAAGGTTTAGTTTAAAACCATCAAATATGTCGGAATAATCGATCTGTATATTGCGTTGAGTTAAAAATTCGTCAATCTCGTTAAAAGAATAATGTTTTACTAAAAAAATAATGGTTGAGGTCCATATGTGGCCCTTGTTGGTAATGTCGTTAGGAAGAACAAACAAGGTAGAATGGATATGGTGTTTTTTAAGGATTGGGTAAGCATAATCCAGGAAATCCTTATACCCATCGTCAAACGTAATAAAACAGGCATTCTTTAATTCCTGTTCATTTTTTTTGTACAGGTCGCTTATGGGCAATATGGTATAATGTTTTTTTAAAAGGATAATGATCTCTTCAAATAACCTGGGGTGTATACCCGGCCATATCTGGTCATATTCCGGAATGACCTTGTGAAAGACCAGAACAGGTACCTGCAGCTTATTCCTGTTCGCAAACAATAAATACTTACCAGGGCCAAACTTATACAGCACTTTAAAACACGTATCCCTTAAAAATCCCATATAGTAAAATTAAATGTAAGAAGTTTAATTGAAATTTCTGCAATTTTATCTATATTTATTTACATTTTATTTTGATCATAATGCAAACAATAATAGTTACAGGAGGGGCGGGATATATAGGTTCTCATACCATTATCGAATTGTTGACCCAAACAAATTTTAACGTCGTTTCGATAGATAATTTTTCAAATTCAAACGCTGATACGTTTGACAGGATAGAAACCATTACAGGCAAAAGAGTAAAGAATTTAAATGTTGATATCTGTAATTTTGAAGCACTGGACCATGCAATCAGTTCGGTTAAAAACCCCGTAGGTGTTATTCATTTCGCGGCGCATAAGTCTGTGCCGCAATCGGTGCACGATCCACTGGCCTATTACCACAACAACCTGGAGTCGCTCATTAACATGCTCAGGATATGTAAGAAATTAACCATCTCTAATTTTATTTTTTCTTCTTCCTGCTCGGTGTATGGCAATGTAGCCAAACTGCCGGTAACAGAAGAAACACCTTTTACCCGTGCCGAGTCGCCTTATGCGGAGACAAAACAAATGGGCGAAAGCATAGTATCTAATTTTACCAAAAGTGAAACTGGTTTCAAATCGGTATTGCTAAGGTATTTCAACCCGGTGGGTGCGCACATGAGCGGCCTTAATGGGGAGTACCCGCGTGGCAGGCCCGATAACCTGGTGCCTTACATTACACAAACAGCCGCGGGCATTCTTCAAAAACTAACTGTGTTTGGCAATGATTATGATACAAGAGATGGTTCCTGCATAAGGGATTACATTCATGTAAGCGATATTGCCGACGCCCATGTGAAAGCACTTAACTATTTAATGGAGAATAAGCAATTGCAAGCGGTATCTGTTTTCAACCTGGGAACGGGTAAAGGCGTAAGTGTGTTTGAGGCCATTAACTCTTTTGAAAAAGTAAGCGGCCAGAAGTTGAATTATGAAGTTGGAGGCCGTAGGGCAGGCGATGTGATAAGCATTTATGCCAATAATAACTTTGCTACACAACAACTCAATTGGGACCCAAAGTATAACCTGGATGACATGATGCTGAGTGCCTGGAAATGGCAACTTCAGTTAAAAGAAAACATTTAAATACCGGACGATGGAAAAACGCTTCAAATTTAAAAGCCTCTCCGTTTATTCGTCAGACGAATGGATGGCTAACTCTACAAAACGATACAGGACCGTATTTGATAAAGCGGAAACTACTTATTTAAGGTTTGAGCTGGCCCTGTATAATAAATTGTTTGATGAGGAAGACTGGGAAACAAAAGTATCAGTACGCTGCGAGCATATTGCGGTTTCTGGCAATACTACTATCTGCACCCTCGATTCTGAACTGAAGGTGAGCAAGGAGGATAACATTGCGTACATTAGGGATGGCTGGGGAACACCCAATGCGGGCACTTTCTGGAAAAAAGGAACTTACCAGTGGGTTGCTTCTATTGATAATGAAGTGGTTGGTACGCAACGTTTTCATGTAGAAGACATTGGATTGGTAACTAAGCTCACTAACCCGTATTTTAACATCGAATACATTAAATTGTTTCACGGAAATGTAGAAGGCTGGAACCAGCGCCAGCGTAAATACCTTAAAACCTTTGCCAAAGAAACAACGCAGTATGTGTGGACAGAAATAAAAATAAAGGTCATTACCAATGAATCTTTTAATTACGAATTGTTCTTAAACTATATTGACGATGCTGGGCAACCCAAAGCGCACCAGTTAAAAACAGGTTATATTGATGCCAATAAAAAAGATTATACCTATACGCTCGACCTTGGCTGGGGAAATGACATAGCAGGTTCATGGAAAGATGATAAATACGCTTTGGAAGTGGTATTTATGGATGTGCTGATTGGAGCTGTAACGTTTGAATGCAAAGAGGAAGAGGAAGAAGGTGAGCTTGCGTTGATAAGCACCATCGACCAAACCATTGCCCTTAATGCCGGAACCACTAAAACCAGCAATACGGGTGTGACAGAAGCGCCTGAAAAAACACTGGAAGAATTATTACTGGAAGTAGATTCGCTGATAGGCCTGGACAATGTGAAAAAAAGCATTCACGAAAACATCACCTATTTAAACTTTAACAAGCTCCGCAAAGAGAAAGGCTTTGATGATGGTTCGGCTATTTCACTACACTCTGTATTTACCGGTAACCCGGGTACAGGAAAAACAACGGTGGTTAAAAAACTGGGGATGATCTACAAAAAAATGGGCATGTTGTCTAAAGGCCATGTGTATGAAGTAGACCGTTCTGTTTTGGTGGGAGAGTACATCGGGCAAACGGCACCTAAGGTGAAAAAGGCCATTGATGAAGCGCGAGGCGGTATTTTGTTTATTGATGAAGCTTATTCACTGGCTCGCTCGGGCGAAGATAGCAAGGATTTTGGGAAAGAAGTGATTGAGATCCTGCTGAAAGAAATGAGTGATGGCAAAGGCGATATTGCCATTATTGTGGCTGGTTACCCAAAAGAGATGGGAACCTTTATTGATAGCAACCCTGGCCTTAAATCTCGCTTTTCGCAGTATTTTCATTTCGAGGATTATTTGCCGGAGGAATTATACCAGATAGCGCTTTATACCTCGGCGCAAAAACAATTAACCATTGCGGCTGATGCTCAGTTTTATTTGCAGGAGCAGTTAACCGAAGCGTATCGCCGTAGGGACAATAGTTTTGGCAACGCGCGTTTTGTGAACGCGGTAATAGAAGAGGCCAAGCAGGATATGGGGCTTCGCCTCATGAAATCAGAGAACATGGATGCGTTGACCAAAGAAGACCTGTCGACACTTACTTTGGCCGATCTTAAAAACGTGTTTGCATCGGGCGAAAAGAAAAAACTGAAATTATCAGTCAATGAAAAAGAGCTGAGCCTTGCTTTAATGGAATTGAATGAGCTGGTGGGCATGGATAACATTAAACAGGATGTGAATGAATTGGTGAAGCTGATCCGTTTTTATAACGAGACCGGAAAAGATGTGGTGAATAAATTTTCGCTGCACTCGGTATTCACCGGTAATCCAGGAACCGGTAAAACAACCCTGGCCCGTATCATTGCTAAAATTTACAAGGCATTGGGATTGCTGGAACGTGGCCATGTGGTGGAAGTTGACAGGGAAGGGCTGATAGCAGGATACGTTGGACAAACCGCTCTTAAAACACAGGAGAAAGTAGAGGCTGCCATGGGTGGGGTTTTATTTATTGATGAAGCCTATGCATTGGCAGAGGACGGACAAAATGGCTTTGGCAAAGAGGCCATTGAAGTGATCTTGAAACGAATGGAAGACCAGCGTGGAAAATTCGGTGTGATTGTAGCAGGTTACCCTGATAACATGCACCGCTTTATTGAAATGAACCCGGGACTGAAATCGCGGTTTGATAAAACGTATTCGTTCCTGGATTATACCGGTGAGCAATTGTTGGTAATAGCACAAAACTTATTTAAAAAAGAAGATCTCACGGCAACGCCTGAAGCACTGGCTCATCTGGGACATTACTTTAACACCTTATTATCTAAAAAAGATAAATTCTTTGGAAATGCCAGAACAGTGCGGCAAACCGTTGGCGAATGTGTGATGAAACAAAACCTGAGAATGGCTTCCATCCCTTCTGCAGAGCGTAAACCGGCCGACCTTGTAACCCTGACCATGGACGACGTGAAACACCTGGTGATTGAGGAAGAAGAAGCATCGAAACCTACTTTGGGTTTCCGCTTTGGTTCACAGTAAGTATTAAATACCCCCGACGTATTTTTTAACTTTAAAGCCCGAAGCAAATGAAGAGATCTTCGTTCATTCAAAAACTAAAAGATGTTTCTATTACCAAGAAACTCTATTTTACTGTGGGACTAATGGCCGTGCTCATTATTGTGGAGCTGGTTACACTTTGGTTTTCCATACACACCTTGTCTTCGGTAAGGGCTTTTGTTGGGGCGGAAGGCTTGTGGTCGAAAGCGCAAAAAGACGCGATTTATTACCTGCATAAATATTACCGCACGCATGATGAGAATGATTATAAAACCTTTAAAAATTTCTTATCTGTTCAGGCCGGCGACCATAAAACACGGATGGAGCTTTTGAAAGCTGAACCCGATTTGCCATTGGCACGACAGGGCCTAACAGAAGGCAGGGTTAACCAGAATGACATTGAAGGCATGATCCACCTTTTCAGAAGGTTCCATAAGATCTCTTATATCAATAAAGCGATTGTTATTTGGGCAAAGGCTGACACGATCATTGGTGAAAAATTCATTCCGCTTGGCGAAGAGATGCATGCCGAAATAAATTCAGTGGCGCCCTCGCCCGAAAAACTGCAAAAACTGATCGATCAGCTCGATCCCATCAATCTTGAGTTGACACACCTGGAGGATGAGTTTTCTTTTACACTGGGAGCTGGGTCGCGCTGGCTGGAAAACCTGGTGTTGAAACTGTTGTTTGCCGTTGCATTAACAGTTGAGATCACGGGTTTACTCATTACCATATCGGTAAGCAGGGCCATCAGTAAAGGATTAAAAGAAATAAACAGGGCCACTAACCGCATTGCAGAGGGCGACCTGAGTGAGCGTTCGGAAGTGTATTCGAAAGATGAGATAGGGCAGGTGGCAGTGGCCATTAATCAAATGACAGAACGGCTCGTCAATTCCAACAAGGAACTGGAACAGTTTGCTTACATTACCTCGCACGATTTGCAGGAGCCGTTGCGAAGCATTTCCATTTATGTGGAGCTGTTTCAAAAGAAATACCATAATCAAATTGATGAGGATGCCGACCAATATTTGAATGCCATTACACGTTCCACATCGCGCATGCAGTCGCTCATTAAAGACATGCTGGAGTATTCGCGAATAGGGCACGATGATGAGATCACTTCCATAAGCTCCGAACACATGGTGAAGGCCATGCTGAATGACCTTTCGGCTTTAATCACTGAAACCAATACAAAAGTGGTGCTGGGAAAACTGCCGGTTATTAATTCCTATTCGGAGTTGAAGCTGGTGTTTCAAAACCTTACAACCAATGCCATTAAATTCAGGAACAAGGATCTACAAACGATCATAGAGATCAATGCGGAAGATAAAGGAACGGAATGGGTATTTTCTATTAAGGATAATGGAATTGGGATAGAGAAAGAATATTTCGACAGGATTTTTGTTATTTTTCAAAGGTTGCACAACCAGAAACAATACCCGGGTACAGGAATAGGATTGGCGCATTGCAAAAAAATAATCGAAATGCATGGCGGCACCATCTCGGTAGAGTCTATACCCGGACTCGGAAGCAAGTTCTCATTCACCATTCCGAAAAATATTGTCCAGAAAAAAACAGAGAAGAAAGAGGCCTAATGTCTTTGTGGTTTAATGAATTCAAGGTTTCGTTTTAAGCCTTTGTATTTGGTACGTTTCACGGCACTGTGTTTAAATACGGTATTGAAGGTTTCTTCGGTTAATTCAAACCACTCGTCGCTGCTTAAATTCAACAGGCCTGTTTGATTGGTAAACTGTGGTTCCTGGTTTGGCATGCTAAAGCGGTTCCAGGGGCATACATCCTGGCATACATCACAGCCAAAGGCCCAGTTATCCATTTTATGTTTAAACTCTTGCGGAATGGCATCTTTTAACTCAATGGTAAGGTAGCTGATGCATTTACTGCCATCTACAATAAAAGGCTCTACAATGGCTTCGGTTGGGCAGGCATCAATGCAGCGGGTGCATGTACCGCAATAATCCGTTATTGGTCCATCGTATTCCAGTTCAAGGTCAATAATGAGTTCGGCTATAAAAAAGAATGAGCCTTGTTGTTTGTTGATGAGGTTGGCATTTTTTCCAATCCATCCAAGCCCGCTTTTTTTTGCCCAGGCTTTATCCAGTACCGGTGCACTGTCAACAAAGGCACGCCCGTTCACATCACCAATTTGTTCTTTCAGGGTATTTAAAAATTCTTTCAGCTTATCCTTAATTACCTCGTGGTAATCCTTGCCAAATGCATATTTCGAAATTTTAGGCACATTGCTGCTCTGGTTTTGTTCGGGATAATAATTATATAATAAGGATACCACCGATTTGGCGCCCTCTACCAAAAGGGTAGGATCGAGGCGCTTGTCGAAATGGTTTTCCATGTATTCCATTTTGCCATGCATGTTTGCTTTGAGCCATGCTTCCAATCGGGGCGCTTCTCCTTCCAAAAATCCGGCTTTCGAAATTCCGCAAAAATCAAAGCCCAGGCGTTTGGCCTCGGCTTTAATGATGGATGAATATTGCTGGCTGTTTATTTTCAAAATAATAATTACGAAAGAGGTTGAATTTGCATTTCAATACAAAGTTACTGGAATTAAATGAATGTTTTTTATTCATTTATATTCGACCCCTTCAGGGTCGTGGTGCTTTATCAATTAATGTTTTCTATTCATGTTTGACCCCGTTGGGGTCATATGAATTGGTTAAAAGAGATTTTTTAACGTAACGGTTATAAAAAACTCTGTGTTCTCTGCGTCTCTGTGGTGAAAAACCCTAGCAAGCTACGAATTAGCCACCTTGTTTTTAATCACCGCTTTTACAATATCCATAAAACCACTGCTGCTTTCGCCTTCTTCTTTTTTAGAGGAAAAAGCCGAGACCACCACTTTAAGAATAGAGCCAATGGATTTAAAAATGTTTCCGTTAATAAGTCCGGTTACCAGTTTGGTAATTCCGGTAGTAACAATTTCTTCGGGCAGGGTTTTCAGTTTCAGCTTCAATGCCTCTTCCTGTTTTTTCAAACGCTTCCTTACGCGAAGCTCTTCTCGTTCCAGGTCGGCATAGCAGCTAATGGTATAATTACTCTTCATCGTCGTCAATGTTATTAGAATCGTTCTCAAAAAATATTCCGGTAACCATGTTCATGATCTTTACCGAAAAATAGTTCCGGTAAATAACGATAAACAAAATGAGGCTTAGCAGGTAAATTCCGGCCACGGTACTGAAACCATAGAAATTGCTGTTCATTTTTTCGGCAAAATAATAGGCCAGCATAAAGCCCAGGAACATCATTACAAAAAAGGCCAGGATGGCGGCAATGAAAATAAAAATGACCTTACTGGTTATTTTTGCTGTTTTTTTTGCCGATTGTATTTTTAACAACAGCAACCTGTCGTCGGTATATTTTTTTACCAGCTCATAGGTTTCATCAAAATAATTATCCGAATTGTTTTCCATAAAATCAGGCTTTATCATCTAAAGGTTCGTCGTTTTTTACCAAGAGCGCCAGCTCAGTCTCAAGCTCGGCAATGCGGGCTTTGATATCGTCGGCCGTGGATTTGGCTTTTTCCTTAGCGCTGGCTATAAATTCCTGTCCTTTTTCCGACTCCAGCAATTTAACCAGGGCAATGCCTGCTATAGCTCCCAGTGCAAGGGCACCAATTATCTTTGTTTTGTCGTTCATGATTTTGAGGTGTTGAATATTTATACTAATTTACTAAAATATTTCAAAACAGATTTAAGTTAACATGGAGCCCACACGCGACTTTAGAGCCAATAAAAATGTGTTTCTTATTATCCTCATCATTTTTGGTTTATTCCTGGCCTATTCGTTACGGGAATATTTTCCCGCTTTTTTGGGCAGCGTGATGTTTTATGTGCTTTTTAAAGGTTGGATGGAATTGCTGGTTCGCCGGAAAAAATGGAAAAAAGGCCGTGCGGCTATTCTTATCATTGTTGTTTCCTTTTTTATTGTGTTTTTGCCCATTACCTTTTTTGTAACCATGGTGTACAACAAAGTGGTTCCTATTGCTTCCAATCCCACGGCCATTTTACCTTATGTGAACCAAATGGATTCTACCTTCCAGGAAAAATTTGGCATTCAGATCGTGACGCCAAAAAACATAGAGGCCTTGCAGGAGGTCGGCAAAACAGTAGCATCAGGCGCGTTGAACCAGGGCCTTGCTTTTTTCTCTTCCATTGTGATGTTGTATTTCTTCCTGTATTTTATGCTCACCAATTTTAACCGCATGGAAGCCTCCATTGTGTTGTCGCTCCCCTTCAGGAAAAGCAAGATCAAAATGTTTGGCGAAGAACTCAAAGCGCAAACGTTCAGCAACGCCATCGGCATTCCTTTAATTGCTGTGGCGCAGGGATTGTTTGCCTACATTATTTATTTAATTGCCGGTGTTCCCGAATCGGGATTCTGGGCCATACTCACCGGTTTTGCCTCGGTAATACCCATTGTAGGAACAGGAATTATATGGGCACCGGTATGTGTGTACCTCTTTGCCATTGGCCATACCTGGCAGGGAGTAGCCGTTACCCTGTGGAGCATTTTGGTGATGGGCAGCATGGATAATGTGATTCGCTTTTTACTGGCAAAACGCATGGCCGATGTGCACCCGGTAATTACGGTACTAGGAATTATTTTAGGATTGGAGTATTTAGGAATTACCGGTTTGATCTTCGGTCCTTTAATTATTTCCTACTTCGGCATTCTGCTGAAAATTTATTATGCCGATTACCAGAATGCGCCGACGAAACTTGTAAAAGAAAAAGAAACGGTTCTTGAGCTGGGCGTGCCTTTGTTGTATACACGTAAGTTTAAGACGGGAGGAAATAAGAAAAAATAAGATCCAAAGAACCTGATCGTGATTCATGGGAATATTATTTACAAATAATACCTATCCTTTTAAGCATTGGATGACCTCCCTGGCTTTAAGCCCTTTGATTATACTTAGTGAAGCAGTGGTTTTCAGCCAGAATCTCCAAATCAATTCAGATACAATAGGTCTCTATATGCTTTATGTTGCCTTTGGCCTGTTTTTTTCTTTGCCGGTATTTATTGCATACCTGTTGATATTTAACTTGCTGATGAGAACGGCGAAAAGTACATTTCTGATTAAAATGACACTTAATCTTATAGCAGTTATTGGCGTTTTCATTACAATCAAATTACTTGGAGGTACGGCAATGACAACATCAGTCGCTGTAATGTATTCAATGGCTATAATTGCCAGCAGCTTCTTTTATAAGATCAAAAAAGAAAACACGGAAAATGACTAATGTCATATGAGCATTGGCTATTCTTCAAACAATCCACCCATTCTTCCCCTGTACGATTTGCCCAAATGCTTGTAGGCTTTTTCAGTGGCTTCGCGTCCGCGCGGGGTGCGGCTCATGTAACCTTCCTGGATCAAAAATGGTTCGTATACCTCCTCAATGGTACCGGCCTCTTCGCCCACGGCTGTGCTAATGGTCGTAATCCCTACAGGTCCGCCTTTAAATTTATCAATGATAGCCGACAGGATGCGGATATCCATTTCATCCAGGCCGTTCTTATCCACATTCAATGCTTTTAAGCCGTAAGTGGCAATATCAATGTTAATGGTGCCATCGCCTTTTATCTGGGCAAAATCACGCACACGCCTTAACAAAGCATTGGCTATACGTGGTGTACCACGACTGCGGCGGGCAATTTCGTATGCAGCTTCATCCGCAATCTCAACACCTAAAATGTCGGAGCTGCGTTGCACAATACCTGTTAATACTTTACTGTCGTAGTAATTTAAACGGGAGGTAATGCCAAAACGAGCACGTAAAGGCGCTGTTAGCAAACCGCTGCGGGTAGTTGCGCCTACCAGTGTAAAAGGATTTAATTTGATTTGAACCGTTCTGGCATTTGGACCGCTGTCGATCATAATATCAATTTTATAATCTTCCATGGCCGAGTATAAATACTCTTCCACAATGGGACTCAGACGGTGGATCTCATCCACAAACAATACATCAAAAGGCTCCAGGTTGGTAAGCAAGCCAGCCAGGTCGCCCGGCTTATCCAGCACAGGGCCGCTGGTTACTTTTAAATTAACACCCAGATCGTTTGAAATGATATGAGCGAGCGTGGTTTTCCCCAAACCCGGAGGACCGTGTAAGAGCACATGGTCAAGCGCTTCCTCGCGTTGTTTGGCGGCCTGAACAAAGATGCGCAGGTTGTCCACAACCGATTCCTGCCCGCTAAAGTCGTTAAACTCCACAGGTCGCAAGGCCTTTTCATAGTCCTTATCGCTGTTGGTTAGTTTTTCGTTATTAGCGTCCAGGTTCTCGTTCATTGTGGTAAAAGTACAAATTAAAGATAGACTATCGTGCTACAAATTGTAGCATTTATTGGAACGCAGATGACACGGATTGGGCAGATTTTCACGGATATTTTTATTTGTGTAATCCGTTCGATCCGTTAAATCTGTGTTCCCATTATTAAAACCTTACCAATATGCTGGCCCGTACTTTTTGGTGATCTTTGATTTTGGTGCTACCGAATAAAAGATCTGGTCGAACCAAATAAGGAGCTTTGGTGCCAGTACAAAAGAATTTAATTTTTCGCCCACATAATTGGTGTTTCTTAAAGCCAGTCTTCCACACACATCAATACCCAGGCCCAGCCATTTAAATACTTTGAACTGAACGGTGATGCCGGGTTCATAAAACAACAGCAGTCTTTTTTGCGAACGGACCATCTGCATACCATCGTTGTACTGGCGCCAATACATGCCTGTACCAAGTTGTATGGGAACACTCAACTGCCAGCGCTTGGTTTTGTGAAACACAAAATCGGCATAATAGCAAAAGTAGCTAAACTTAAAATACTCGTCGGCATAGCGTGTTTCGCCAAAGGCATCGGTAATCAGTTTTTTATCGCTTACGTCGGTAGCCAGCCAGCTGTAGCCAATGCCCACACGCAATTTCCTTCTGAAACTTAAGCCCAGGCGCACGCCGCTTACTTTGGTTGGGGAGTTATTCATAAAGGAATAACGCGATTCTAAACGGGCATCGATACTGGGTCGTGATTTGAGGAATACTTTAAACGTGTCAAGGAATTGTCCTTTTGCTGAAAGGCAAACAATAAAGCATATGATAAAAGCCCCAATACGCACAGTACAAAAATAACGGAGAATGATTGTTTATAAATCGGCGTATTAGAATTGTATTAACAGCCGGTGTGTAGTAATTTTGTGCGAATGAGCTCCTTTTTAGATACTTCCATCAGTTACCTCAAGGGTATTGGTCCGCAGCGCGCGGAGGTATTGCAAAAAGAGCTGATGATCTTTACTTACAAGGACCTGATACAGCATTACCCCTTCCGGTATGTTGACCGAACGCATTTTCAGAGCGTGCGCGAGGTGACGGAGGATTCGGCTTATTACCAATTGCGTGGCCACATTATGGAAATTGATTTTGCAGGCGACAAGCGCACCAAACGCCTGGTGGCAAAATTCAGGGATGGTACCGGCATGATTGACCTGGTGTGGTTCCAGGGGGCTAAATGGATGGCTGAAAAGCTAAAGGCGAATACAGAATACATTGTTTATGGAAAAGCTACTTCCTTTATGGGACGCTTTAATATACCGCATCCCGAAATTGATGTGGTAACGCCTGAATTGCTGGCTATACAATCCTCTTTTCAATCGGTATATAATAGCACCGAAAAATTAAAGTACCGTAACCTGGATAGCGACGGCATTCGCAAATGCCAGCGTTTGCTAAACATACAGCTCAATGAACAAAATATCCCGGAAACGCTGAACGGTACCGTTATCCAGGATTTTAACTTACTATCGCGCCTCGATGCCTTAAAGCAAATTCATTTTCCCGATTCAAAAACGTTATTGGACAAAGCAAGGTTTCGTTTAAAATTTGAAGAGTTGTTTTATGTGCAACTGAAATTATTGCGGAGTAATTTAGTAAGACACCAGCTTGTTCAGGGATTTGTGTTCAACAAAGTAGGCGATGTTTTTAATACCTTTTATAACCATCATTTGCCTTTTCAATTAACCAATGCGCAAAAGCGCGTGGTAAAGGAAATTCGTGTTGACATGGGTTCGGGTAAACAAATGAGCCGTTTGGTGCAGGGCGATGTGGGAAGCGGAAAAACATTAGTGGCTTTATTGAGTATGTTGTTGGCTATTGATAACGGATTTCAGGCTTGTTTAATGGCACCGACAGAGATTCTTGCAAAACAGCATTTCGAAACAATTTCTGACTTGCTGAAACCAATGGGTTTAAACGTTGCTCTGTTAACAGGCTCATCGAAAACAAAAGCACGCAGAGAGTTACATGAAGGATTGGAGAATGGGACCATTCACATTTTAATCGGGACCCATGCCCTGATTGAAGATGCAGTGGTGTTTAAAAATTTAGGTTTGGTGGTTATTGACGAGCAGCATCGTTTTGGAGTAGCGCAGCGCGGTAAGATGCATAAGAAGAATACGCAACCGCCCCATGTACTCATTATGACAGCCACGCCAATCCCGAGAACCTTGGCCATGACCTTGTATGGCGACCTGGATACATCGGTAATTGATGAGTTGCCACCGGGCCGTAAGCCCATTACCACCATGCACTTTATGGAAAGTCAGCGCTTGCGTTTGATTGGCTTTATGAAACAGGAAATTGCCCTTGGCAGGCAGGTGTATATTGTTTACCCGCTGATTCAGGAAAGCGAGAAAATGGATTATCAGAACCTGCAAAATGGCTACGATGCTTTGTTAAATGATTTCCCGGTTCCTCACTACCAGATTAGCATTGTGCATGGTAAATTAAAACCTGCCGAAAAGGAATTTGAAATGCAGCGCTTCATCAAACGCGAAACGCAGATCATGGTAGCCACTACCGTTATTGAAGTGGGGGTCAATATTCCGAATGCCAGTGTAATGGTAATTGAAAGTGCCGAACGTTTTGGCCTGTCGCAATTGCACCAGCTAAGAGGCAGGGTAGGGCGCGGGGCCGATAAGTCGTATTGTATTTTAATGACCTCCTATAAACTGGGGGCGGATAGTAAGCTTAGGATGGAAACAATGGTAAGGACTAACGACGGTTTTGAAATCAGCGAGGTGGATTTGCGACTACGAGGACCCGGAGACCTTGATGGAACACAACAAAGTGGGGTATTGGACCTTAAAATAGCCGATCTGGCCCAGGACGGACAAATTTTGCAGCTGGCACGCTCGGCAGCGCAAGCCATTTTAAATGAAGACCCCAATTTAGCTGCTCCGGGGAACCAATTGCTCCTTCAACAGCTTCAATACCAGGGGAAAATGAGGAGCTCCTGGAGCAAAATAGGGTAAACCCCAGTTCATAAAGGTCTTATTTATACCCTGCGATGGGTATTTGTTTATTATAAAAAATACCTTATTTTTGGTATAGCTAAAAATAAACAAAATGAAGACAGCTGTTTTTATTTATATTTTCACATTTGCATTTTTATTTAAAATGCATGCGACAAATCCGCAGCCACAACCTAAAGCTAACCAGCAGCCTCCTAAAGACTGTGTAAAACATCCTCAAATTGTTAAGCCTCACCCGGTTGAAAAACCAAAACCGGCAGAAAGGCTGGTTAAAGCCGCCCCCATTCCTTCACGAGGTGGAAGTTCCATTCCTCATTTCAGCGTTTTAAATTTCATCAATTTCTTTTATACAAAAGATACTTTAGATAATCTGCACGTTATGTAATTCAAATGTTTCGCCTGGCCCTTTTTTCTCTTCTTCTTTTTTCTGCAATTCTTCAGGCAAACGATTCTTTATACCTCAAACTTCATTTTGTTTACGGTTCTAAGCCTTTGCCTGCTTACAAGCAAACGGAGGTAAAACAGTTTGGCGGCATTCATGGTGGCCATGTTTACCTGGAAGTGAATAATCAAATTATCAGCTTTGGAACCAATAAAGGCAAATGGCACATCTTTCCGCATAAAAGTAAAAGTGCCGGTAAATACCGCGTTGATAAAGACCTTACCTGGCATGGCGATACAGCTGCCAAAAAAATTACCACCATTGTGATCCCTGTTTCCAAAGAACAACTTGATAAATTAACCGAAGCTGAAAAAAAATATTTTGCTGAAACACCATACGACTATGCTTTCTTTGGTATGCGTTGCGCCGCCGGTGCATACGATATGCTGAGCAAGGCGGAAGTGTGTAAACGTAAATCGCGCTTTGGCATTATTTCCAGAAACTTTTATCCTAAACGCCTGCGTGTAAAATTATTGCGACGTGCCAAAAAAGAACACTGGCAGGTGGTGAAGATAGAAGGCCGGAAAAGCAGGAAGTGGGAGAGGGATTGATTTTCTCACCACAGAGGCACGGAGAAACAGAGAGTTTTTTGTCTACTTGTCTCTTTAAAATAAACAATCTCATCGTCTTCTCTGTGTCCTCCGTGTCTCTGTGGTGAATATCAACGCAGATCAAATAAATTCTCCACGCCAATGTAACGGTTCACGGTAAAGCCTTCCGCAAAATCGGCATTAATGGCACGACCAAATAACGCGGCTTTGGCTTTTACATTTTCCATAAAATTTTTGGTGGAGATAGGGGTTTCCGGTTCCTTGGAATTGGGGTCAAAGAACTGCGAGGAGTAAGCCATGATGGATGCCATTTTTTTATCCATATGAGCTGTAATATCAATCACAAAGTCAGGCTCAATAAAATGATCCTGGATATAATGATACATCGCTTTTGGACGCCATGCTTTTTGTGGGATCTTATTATCAGTTGTTTCAATTTTTATGAGGCCACTGTAAAAACAGGCATCAGCGGTTAGTTTGGCAGCACGCCCATGATCGGGATGCCTGTCAGTAATGGCATTGCATAAGACTATTTCGGGCTGGTATTTGCGGATCATTTGAATGATTTGACGCTGATGCGCTTCATTATTCTCAAAAAAACCATCAGCCATGTTCAGTTGTTCACGTACTGTTACACCTAAAATTTTGGCCGCTTTGGTAGCTTCAACCGTTCTTAGTTCGGCGCTTCCCCGTGTTCCCAATTCACCACGGGTCAAGTCCAGGATGCCAACTTTTTTGCCGAGGGCAATGTGTTTTAAAATGGTTCCGGAGACTGATAGTTCTACATCGTCAGGGTGAACGCCTATGGCTAATATGTCTAGTTTCATTTTTTTGTTATCGTTTTTTGTCAGACCTGTCAGGTTTTTAAAACCTGACAGGTCTGTTTTAAGTTCTACTGTATCTCTCCTTGTCTTCTTACATTTACCCATTTACCCGAAATGTGTGCCGTGACACTGTTATCATACATGGCTTCACAGCTTACACCCGGTAAATAGAATGTTCCGTTATAAGAGGCGTTCAATAATACTTTAAAGGTTTTTACCGCACCTGCACCCAGGTCAAAATAAGAATACACACGGTCATCCCTGATGTCCTGGTAAGTAGGTACATCACCTTTTAAATAGGTAATGTTATCCAAACGTTGATTACGAATTTCCCAACCGCTGGCAAAGATCTGCGATAAAGCCAGGTTGCGGTACATGCCTCTCACGCCCGGGTTTTTAATGGTTACTTCGGCCATAAAATCGGTTCCCTGTTCAAGATTAGTTACATCAATAGGGTTGCCGTTGAGTGTTTTGTAATTCACCAATAATTCAAGGTTACTGAATTTATCGGTTTCATTTCCGGCTTTTGGGATTCCTTGTTTGATGACACGGGTAAATAATGTGCCGCTACCTTTTACGGTTACTTTTACTGAAGATGAATTGTTCGCGTTCTTAAATTCGATCATCTTGAATTTCGTTTTGGTAAAATCAGTTACGGCTATGGTTTCATTACCAATTTTCACTTCCGCGCTTAAGTTGGAGTTGGCGCCGTTTGCTTTGGCATATTTACTGATAGCCATTAAGCAATAGGCCGTTGATTGGGTGCTGAACCAGTATTGACTGTCGCCTAATTTGGCGGCCAGTGCTTTTACTTTTAAGAATGCATTGCTATTATCGTTCAATAACACCATGGTTTCAAGGATCATCGCATCATCCCGCTCCAGGCTTCCGTAGGTGTAATAATAATCGGCATATGGTTTAGGTGTGTAAGATACATTGGCAATCATTCTTTTAGCCACATCAGCTTGTCCAACCAAAGAGTAAGCAGCAGCTAAACGCCATTTTACTTCGTTGGATAGATTGGCGCGTTCTTTCAATCGGTTCATGGCACCCAGTTCGGGAGCACCCGCTAAAGCAAGCGTATATAAACGATAAGCTTGCGTAAGGTCTTCGCCATAGTAAGCGGTATTTTTATTGCCGCTGAAATTCTGAGCCCTTTGTTTCTGGTAACGTTTCCAATTGTCTAATAAACCATAAGGAATAGAATAACCTTTTGCTTTGGCCTCCAGTAAAAAATGTCCGGCATAATTGCTTCCCCACTCATCCGGAGTATTTAATCCAGGCCAGTACGATAAGCCGCCGCTCGAAGTTTGGAAACCCTTTAAGCGGTTAATGGCAGCCTTGGTGGCATTGTCAATAAAGGCTTTTTGGCTAGCACTTAGTTCTGAAATATCATTTAAATACAAGCCGGCAAATACCGATGAGGTAGTTTGTTCTACACAACCGTGAGGATATTGCACCAGGTATTCCAAACGCTGCGATAAGTTAATAGAAGGAAGCGTTGACAATTCCAGGTAGGCTTTGTTGGTGCCGCTCAGGCCTATTGGCGAATAATTCATCGACAGGTTTTTAGAAGAAGAGAGTACAAACTCATCAGCATCGGTAATGCTTGGATTGTTTGCTCTTACTGCAATTTCAATGGTTTCGCCTGCGGTTTCACCGGCTCCTTTGGCGGTAATTTTAATTTTTGAAACACCAAGCGCGTCTTTGACCTTGAGTTTAAAATTAATGACTTTATCGCCAATGGAGTTGAAGCTAACGTTTTGCGTATTACCGCCAATAACTTCCGCAAATTTATCGGTTGTAATAGTTACGATGGCATTTTTCACTTTTTTCTCCATGGCAAACACTGTTACCGGCAAGTCCACTTCTTCGCCTGGACCTAATACTCTTGGAAGCGTTGACAAAATCATTAATGGTTTTCGCACCGGCATTGCTTTTTCCGCATTACCATAGGCGCCCTGGTAACCGGCTACTACCATTACACGTACCGATCCCACATATTGAGGAATGTCGATCTTATGTGTGGCTGTTTCTCCTTTCTTTAAGTGGAAAGGACCTACAAAACGCACCATGGGTTTAAAACGCAAGGCGCTGTTCTCAGGTTTGTTGTTCAAATCATCATCGCCTCCAATAGATAAAATGCGGCTCATGGCATTGCCAAAAGCGCCAATCACATTATCATAAACATCCCATGTTTTTACACCTAAGGCTTCTTTGGCATAAAATGCTTTCCATGGATCAGGCGTTTTAAAGCGGGTAATGTCCAGCAAGCCCTCATCAACTATGGCTAATGTGTAGGCCATTTCTTTTCCATCGGCTTCGCTTACTTTTACAATTTCCTGGCTCTCCGGTTTCCACACGGCTTCTGTTTTAATCACCGGTTTTAAAATGGTATTCTCGTCTTTCACCATCAGCGAAGCCACACCGTATAAGCGAATTGGCAAATCGTTGACTGTTTGCGCGTGTGGCTGAATTAAATGCACAAACACATAAATGTTCGGTGTCATTTCTTTGGTTACTGTAAACTCATATTCGGTATTACCGGCTTCGGTAGAGATCCATTTGCTCAATAAGGTGCGGCTTCCGTTCTCAATATTAATGAGCACTTTGGCACCTGCAGAGCTTGGAATAATAATCTTGGCTTTCTCGCCAACTTTATACTCGCTCTTATCGGTATTAACGGTTAATACATTGCTGCCTTCATTGCCTTTAGGCGATTTGCCTGCCCAGCTTGGCCAGTCAATAAACACTACCTTGCCGCAGGCATGACCGCTTTCCACATCTTTTACATACACCAGGTAACGCCCCCAGCTTGGCTGGTTGACACGTAATTTGAAATTGGCTTTTCCGTTGGAGGAAGAAATTTGTTCAGAGTAGATCGGTTCATGGTAATTACTTCCAATATAGGATGAAAGATCCTGGTTGTAATTATCCCACCACCAGCGCCAGTCGAGCTTATATACTTTTACTTCGATGTTGGAGCGTGAGGTGGCTTTGCCAAACTCATCAACAGTAGCTATTTGTATGTTATGGTCTGTATCTGTTTCCAGGTATTGCTCGCCGTCTTTTGTATCGGGAATTTTAATGCCGACATAGTTGGTGAATGGTGAAACCGGAATGGTAAAACGGTCGGTACTGAAAGATCCGCCCTCTTCAAAAGCCCTGATGGTAAAGTTTGCCGCCAAAAATCCCGGCGCGTCCTTGGTATTGCTTAACTGTGCGTTAACCAGGGTTTTTCCGTTCTCATCGGTGCGCCCGGTAAAAATGGTTTGTGTTTCCGAATAAAAATTTTGTGCCGGGTTATCAAAGATAAAACCTTTGTAGCCTTTAAACTCTGTTTCCATTTGCGCTAAGGAAACATCAATCTTTGTTTCCAGGTTCCTACCAGGTGCACCGTGGAGCCAATTGATGTAAAGGTCGCTGCTTAAGGTTAGGTCGCCGCTGTAAATTTTATCTTTTTTATAATCTAAATTTATTTTTAAGCGGTTAGGCATAATGGTTTCAATACGGATATTTTTAGTGAACACCGCCCCGCCCACTTTTACTTTGGCCAGGTAAACGCCTGTTGGCGCAGAGTTTTCTGTGCGCGTTGAAAAATTATAGAAACCATCCACATGCCTGGTACGGGTAATTTTTTGAACCACTTGTCCCTGCGGATTTAGTAATTCCAGTGAAGCCGGATAATTCTCCGGAAACTCTTTGGTTTTATTCTCTAAAATAAACGACAGGAATAAACTGTCGCCCGGACGCCAAACACCGCGCTCGCCATAAATAAAACCTTTAATGCCTTTTTGTACCACATCGCCATCCACTTCAAAAGAACTTAAGGACAATGAATTTCCATCATCCAGTTTTAAATACGTACGTTCCTGTCCACGCTTGGCAATCAATACAAATGGTTTGAACTTGGTTTCTAAAACCGCCATACCTTCGGAGTTGGTGCTGAGCTGTTTTATTTTTTGCTGCTGGTAATCGTAAGCTTCAATACTGATGTTTCCCAATGGTTTGGCCGAGATAAGATCGGAAGTAAAAATGTTGATCTGTCCGTTATTACCACGCTTGGCAATTAAACCAATGTTGGTTGCCAGGATGTTGCGGTTTACCGATTTGTTATTGTAATAAGCCCTTGAGCAAGGATTATTTCTTTCAGAGTAATCGTAATAATAGTAATCATCATAATAATCGTCGTACGAATTATAATAGTCCCAGTCTTTTTCATCTTTATCCGCTTCTGTGTCTACATAGTCGTCACTCTCTTTTAAGGAAGTATCGTTCTGGCAATTGTAGGTGGAGTAATTACGGTTAAAGCTTAAGCGTATATTGTACAAAGCGCCTGGTTCGGCTTTAATTAAAGAAGACAGGTCGATGGAATATCGGTTCCATTTGTTACGTGTTGGATTGCCGGTAGCCTGCAGGGCAATTTTTTTCTTAATAATTAATTTACCCACGCGACGTAATTCCTGGCTGCCCTCCAGGCTGTTTACCTGCAGGAACTGCAGCATGTTGCTTTCATAAATGCGGGTAATCCTCACATCTACCGCATTTAAGTTCACGGCTTCAAACGGAAAGATGAGCCCGTTGGAATTTGGCAGGATGGTTCCTTTACCAATCAGCCGCACGGCAGGTTTCAGGTCTTCAAACAGTAAGCTGTAAACAATGGCTTCTTTTAAGTGCTTACCATCGCTGTTCTTAACGCCATTGCTAATGTTCAGTTCCCTGCTCTCGGCATAGTGTTCATTGGTGTAAATCTTAATGGAGTTGTTTTCAATGAGGTAAGTAAGCTGCGATTCTTTTGTTACAGGTATTTTTTCATTGCCTTCCTCATCGTATTCAGTACTCACATTGGTGGCGCCGTTAGGATTTGTAATAGAAATTAAACCTTCGAGGTTTTGATTGGGATCTATTTTGTCGGAGAACTGTAGCGTCACAAATTGATCGGGTTCATTGGTAATCAATACATTCAATAAAGTAAATTCGCCGGTGTTTGGAACGGTAATTTCCTTCGTGTCTTTTTCGCTGGCGCCAATGGGTTCACCATCGTAATTAAGAATAAGGTTTCCTTTTCCTTTTTGTACATTTTCAATCACAAAATGGTGGGTGGTTGAATTTTCGTGCAGCCATTTTATAGAAAGGGAAGTGCCAGCCTGTGAGGCCTGTGTGGTTTTTTCAACCAGTAAATTATCGGCATAATCGGCGGTAGTTAAGGTGCCTTCTACCTGCAATGAATTGTTATCACCGGCTTTGTACTCATCTACCGTAATTTCCATAGCCTGTTTCAGGGTAGAGAATTCGAACTCAAACTCTTTCAGGTCATCGCTTACTTCAAGGGCTTTCCCCAGGTGAAAACTGGCTTTGTAAGTCTGGTTGTTCTTTAAACGGGCCGAAGGCTTAAATTCAACCGTTTTTTTGTCGATCCAGGTCAGTTTTCCTTCAATTCCGGGGCTAAAATCAAAAAAGGTATTGTCCACCTCTTTTCCTTCCTCAATATCGGCAATGGTTTCTTCCTGCAGCACGATCAGGATCTTGCTTTCAACCGACACATAACCGGCGGTATAGGCGGCTATGTATTCTTTATAGGCAGGATTGATAAAAGCCTGGTCGTTTTTGGCCGAGGTGGAGGAATAATACGTAAGGCCAAAAAAGGCCAAAGCCGTGATGAAAAACACAGCTAAAATGGATTTTATCGACATAAATGGGTGAAATTTTACTCAAAATTAAGCAAAAAACACCGTCAAAAGCAAATTTTACTAAAAGTTAATTTTTCTTCATTTTTTGGTAACCTTCACCAAAAAAAGGAGTAAAACAAGATAATTTTTGCCCGCACACAATAAAGCACTTTTTTACCCGTTACACTACAAACTAAACTACTTAAACCTGCCTATGCAACAAACTTCTACTCTTGTTTCTACTTCTTTAAAAACCACTAAAAACAAGCAACAGGCTGAAACGCGTGTTGACGAAACGCCAGAACCTTCTGAGAACCTGGTTCAAAACATCCTTAACTACTCCAAGTCCTTAACCATCAAAAAGTCCAATTCGGTTGGATTTATTGAGGTTGTAGCCAGTTAGGCGCCTCTTTTTTCCGGGTTTTAAATTCGTGCAGCTTTTTTGAACAAATTGTTGTCGAATAAAATTTGTGTAGTAGCGATATTACGTTATTTTTGCGTTCTACATTATTACTACAATGGCTCAATTTGAATTAACAATGCCCAAAATGGGCGAAAGTGTTGCCGAGGCAACCATTATTAAATGGACTAAAAACGAAGGTGATTCCATTAAGATAGATGAAACCGTTCTTGAGATCGCGACTGATAAAGTTGACTCTGAGATCCCTTCGCCATTTGAAGGAAAGTTAATTAAGAAATTATTTAACGAAAATGATGTAGTGCAGGTTGGCGCTGTTATTGCCATTATTTCTTCCGACGCCAATGCGTCGGTAGCCGAAACACCAAAAACAACCGCACCTGCGCAGCAAACTACTGCGGCTTCTACATCAACACCGGTAGCAGAAGCAAAAGCCGAAAGCAATGATTATTCAGGTTCCGATAAATTCTACTCGCCTTTAGTAAAAAGCATTGCCAAGGAAGAAGGAATTTCAATGGCTGAACTGGATTCGATAAAAGGTACCGGCCAGGATGGACGGGTAACCAAAGCCGATATTTTAGCGTACTTACCGAATCGTAATAAGCAAGCGGCTGCCACACAAACTACCGTTGCAAAAACAGAAGAGAAATCAGCACCGGCTGCCAATAAATCAACTGTTGGTGTACCTGATAATACCGTATTGGTTCAGCGTCCTGCCGTGTCGGTTGGCGCAGGCGACGAGATCATTGAAATGGACCGTATGCGCAAGATCATTGCCGATAACATGGTGATGAGCAAGCACGTGTCGCCACACGTTACCTCGTTTGTAGAAGCGGATGTAACCAATATGGTGATGTGGAGAGATAAAGTGAAAAAAGATTTTGAAAAACGCGAAGGCGAAAAAATTACGTTCACTCCTTTATTTATTGAGTGCGTGGCTAAAGCCATCAAGGATTTCCCAATGATAAATGTATCGGTTGACCAGACAGGAACAAAGATCATCAAACGTAAAAACATTAATATTGGTATGGCCGCGGCTTTACCAAGTGGTAACCTGATTGTACCGGTGATTAAAAATGCCGATGAGAAAAATTTAGTTGGGATCACTAAAAATGTAAATGACCTGGCAACCCGTGCACGCGCTAATAAGCTGGCACCGGATGAGATACAAGGAGGTACATTTACCCTGACCAACGTTGGTGGTTTTGGAAACGTGATGGGCACGCCTATCATTGCACAACCGCAGGTAGCTATATTAGCGGTTGGTACCATTAAAAAGAAACCGGCAGTTATTGAAACACCACAGGGCGATGTAATTGCGATCCGTCATTTCATGTTCCTGTCTTTATCTTACGACCATAGGGTAGTGGATGGCTCTTTAGGCGGAAGCTTCTTAAGAAAAGTAGCTGATTATATGGAACAGTGGGATGTTACTAGAACATCTTAATGATAAATAATTTCTAAATTAAACCCGTTGTGATTATCATGACGGGTTTTTTTATTTCATGTTTGAACAGGATTTTTACCCTGGTCACCGAAAACTAAAAGTTGTTAGCGAAAATAGATGGATTTTTACGGTATTGAAAATTAATAACTGACACCATGAAACACTTAAAGCTTCACAACATATTGCATGCAATAATTTCAGCAACTTTTTTTCCCAGGAAAGAAGTAGTGCGCTTTTATAATGAATATTCTTTACAAATGCAACCTGTTGCTAAACACATACAACACTAAAAGAAATATTTTTATTTCTAACTGTGCCTTTTGAGAGTTCTAAGAATCTTAGGCTGCAAAAAACACCAGCAAAAAGATTAGCTCGAATTTATTATCCGTAAAACCGGAGTAGATTTTTTATGTTTAAATTCATCAGAAAAAGCTTCCCGATTATTTCGGGGAGCTTTTTTGTTTTGGAATACTAAATTTTTTAGAACTACAAATTTTTACCAAAAACAAAGATTTAATTTAACGTATTGATAAACAAAAAGTTAAATTCGATTTCCGAAATTTTAAGTCCAAAAACAGTCGAATTTTGGTGATTATTAAATACCATTTTTTTGGTATAAATGATCTCGTTTTTTTACCCGTGTTATGTTAAATCCCACCCATAAAAGGCCTTTTTTTATCGCTTAAATAGTGATTTATATCCAAATAATGCTATTTTTGCTCACCTGTTTTAAAAAATACATATGAAAAAACATTTCCTGCTCATCATAGCCCTCATTTTCGGAGCCACTATCCTAAACGCACAATTGCCTTCCGGTTCTTACGCATCTTATTTTAAGGAAGGAAGCTTTTTGATGCTGGAAGAGAATTATGATCTTGCTTTGAAGAATTTTTTGGAAGCTTACAAGCAAGATTCCTCTTCGGCAAACATCAATTTTAATGTAGGTTACTGTTACCTGCATTCAGCTACAAAAAAAGCCCTGGCCGAAAGGTTCCTTGCCAAAGCGGTAACCGACATCAGCAAGAATTACAGGTCTGACGATCCTTCCGAAAAATCCGCGTCGCCACTGGCTTTGTTCGATTATGGAAAAGCATTGCACATTAACTATAAATTTGATGAGGCCATTGCGCAGTACGATAACTTTGTGAAGAACTATGTAAAGGATAAGGCTAATAAAGAGGAAGTGGAATATTACAAAATGCAATCGGTTTACGCTAAGGAGCTGGTAGCAGCGCCAATTAATGTAACGGTACAAAACATGGGCGATAGCATAAACAGCGAGTACCCTGATTTTAGCCCTGTAATGAGCGCCGATGAGCGCATGATGATTTACACAACACGCCGCAACACCTCTACAGGTGGCGAGAAAACACCGGACGGACAATTTTTTGAAGACATCGTAGTGGCTTACAAAAATGAGAACGGCATCTGGTCATCACCAAAATCAATCAGTCCTTTTATTAATACCAACGGGCACGATGCGGCTGTTTTCTTAACACCCGATGAGCAAACATTAGTTACTTTCCGCGATGATAACGGAGATGGTAACGTATATTATAGTAACTGGGATGGTAAGGACTGGAGCTCGTTACAGCAGTTTGGTTCTGATGTAAATACCAAATACTGGGAAACACACGCTTGTTTAAGCGCCGATAAAAACACCTTGTACTTCGTATCCGATCGTCCGGGCGGATATGGTGGACGCGATATTTACCGTTGTGTAAAATTGCCTAACGGTGCATGGAGTAAGGCCCTGAATGTAGGTCCTACCATCAACACCAAATACGATGAGGATGGTCCTTTCATTCACCCTGATGGCATCACGTTGATCTTCGCTTCAAGAGGTCATAAGTCGATGGGAGGTTTTGATATTTTTGTTTCCATTATGGAAGAGGATAAAAAATTCTCTGAACCTGAGAACATGCGTTGCCCTATTAACACGCCGGATGATGATGTATTCTTTATTACATCGCCCGATGGAAAACGCGGTTATTTCTCTTCGGCTAAAGAAGGTGGTTTTGGTGAAAAAGATATTTACACCATGTTCATTCCCGATGCCAAGGAAAAACCATTGGTATTATTTAAAGGAAGCATTTTACCGGCCGATGGCGAAAAATTGCCTGATGAGCTCGAGATCATTGTAACCAACAAGGAAACAGGCGAGATTGTAGGTAAATACAGGCCAAAAGAGAATGGAACCTTCGCTACCATTTTACCTCCTAACAAAAATTACAACTTCTCTTACCAGGCAAAAGGCGAGGAGTTTTACAACGAAGACATTTATGTATCGGATGACTTAGCGTACCAGGAAATTAAAAAAGAGATCAACCTGGAGCCGGTTTCGTTATTAGGTAAAGTAAAGGTGAAAGACAAAGGCATTATACTCAATACCATTGTGCTTAACAACCCTAAAGATAAAACTCCGGTTGCCAACGCAAAAGTTACCCTGACAGAAAAAGGAGGCTCGGATACTAATTTTGATGTAGATGCCAAAGGCAAAAAAGATGGCACTAAACTGGCTGTGGATAAATTGTACACTGTTTATGCCGAAGCAAACGGAAAAAAATCGGCTGTTAACTCTTTTAATACAGTTGGTATAAAAGGTGGCAAATCCATTACGCAGATATTGTACATTGATGGCAAACCGGCCAAAACATTCGATCTGTTCTTAAACGTATCAGTAGTTAACAAAAAACGCAAAGCCCTGGCTAATGCCAATGTTACCTTAACCGGTAACGATGGCAGCAAATACACCGGTACAACCGATGCCAAAGGCCGACTGAAAGGTGTTGAACTCCAAAAAGATGTGAACTACGACCTGATTGGTGAAAAAGACGGTAATACATCAGATAAGACGTTGTTTACTACCATGAACGTAACCGCTAAAAAAACCTATGACAAAACATTAGTGGTTGACATGGGCACCTCTTCTTCCAATAATTCAAACGCATCTTCGTCAAACTCTTCTGAGCAAGTGGTTACCTGCGAAACAAGCTTAAGGTACCACCACAATTTCTCCTATAATGCCAACGATCCGGAAGAAGCTGACGACTGGAACCGCCTGGTGAATGGTTTGGTAACCAAATCAAAAGAATGCAACGCAACCGTTAAGATCCTGTCGAGCGCGTCGCAGGTGCCAACCCGTACCTATGCAAACAATAACGAGCTGGCACAGTCAAGGGCCGATAAGCTGGAAGAGAAGATCAAAGCGGCGGTTGCAGCAAAAGGTGGCGATGTAAGCAAGCTTACCTTTACCAAAGTATGGGCTGTACGAGGACCTGCCTATGAAGCAGATTACCAGAATACGGCAAAATATACCCCGTACCAATATGTAAAAGTTATTTGCAAGTAAAATTTAGATAAAACACCCTAAAAAAACACCGGGCTTCATCGTTCGGTGTTTTTGTTTTAATACCTTTGTAGGCTATGCAAAAAGAATGGTTTTCTTCCTGGTTCGATACGCCCTATTATCATATTCTCTACAAGAACAGGGATTATACCGAAGCCTCTTTATTTATTGACAAGCTCACCGGTTTTTTAAATTTAAAACAGGAGGCTGTGTGCTGGGACCTGTGTTGTGGCAAAGGCCGTCACAGCATTTACCTCAATAGCAAAGGCTACCGGGTTATTGGCACCGACCTTTCCAAACACAGCATTTGCGAAGCCAGCGAAAGCGCTAATGATACCCTGGAGTTTTACCAGCACGATATGCGCAAGCTGTTTCGTACCAATTATTTTGATGTGGTATTTAATTTATTTACCAGCTTTGGTTATTTCGAAAAGCGGCAGGACGATCTTAATGTATTTAGCGCGGTTGAAAAAGCGCTGAAGCCAAATGGTATTTTTGTATTTGATTACCTTAATTCCGAATACATTAAAAAAATTATTGTGGCTAAGGACGTAAAGACGGTGGACGGGATCACTTTCAGGATCTCCAAAAAAATAGAAGATAACACCATCATCAAAAGCATTGATTTTACCGATAAAGGAAACGATTTTCATTACGAGGAGCGTGTGAAGTTGTTTGATAAAACCTATTTTGAAAGCCTGGCAAAAGAGTGTAACCTGCGTATCTTAAATACGTTTGGAAATTACCAGTTACAGGACTTCGAACTGAAAGCATCGCCCCGTTTAATTTTAGTATTGCAAAAACAATGAGCCTTTGGTTATTAACGATATTACTGTCACTGCCGGTTTTACTGACAGGCTTTGTGTTTTTATCCTTAAAAATAAAAACAAAGAACCTGCGCTTTTTACTGGCCTTTAGCGCGGCTTACCTCTTTGCCATTTCAGTGACCCATTTATTGCCTGAATGCTATGAAGGAGCGAATGGGAAAACCATCGGAATTTTTATTTTAATCGGGTTCTTTATCCAGATCATTATTGAGTACTTCAGCGCCGGCATTGAGCATGGGCATGTGCATGCGCATTCTGACAGTTGCCACAAGCATTTACCGCTGGGGATGATCGTTGGCTTGTACCTGCATTCCCTGCTCGAAGGCTTGCCAATTTACCAGAGCGGGATCATTGTGGAATCGATGCCATCAACATTGTTAACCACTCAGCAATCGCTTATTTTTGGAATCACCCTGCACAACATTCCCATTGCCATTGCTTTTGTGACCTTATTGCTGGAACACCAGGCATCGAAGTTAAAGACTGTTTTGCTGCTGTTTGGTTTTGCGTTAATGGCGCCATTGGGCTGCCTTATCAGCTATGTGCTCAATTCGGTAGGCGTTGAAAATTACGATGGTTTCCTGAAACTGTCATTTGGTATTGTGATTGGGATCTTCCTGCACATCTCCACCGCCATTATGTTCGAAACCAGTGAGAACCATAAGTATAACCTCGCTAAAATCATGTCGATGATTGCCGGCGTGTTTTTGGCGGCGCTACTGAGCTAATGTGACGATGAGTCAATTTGACAATGAAGCAAAACATAAATTTTTTCTGTGCACTCATAACTCTTTTCACTCTGTGTTGAAAAAATAAATGGAGAACAACGATACGATATTTGTAGATGTGATTGTGCCGCTGTCGGTGGCCAACAAATTCACCTATCGTGTTCCCAAAGACATGAACGAGCTGATAGCGGTTGGTAAACGGGTGATCGTTCAATTCGGGCGTTCAAAATTTTACACCGCTGTTGTATATAAACTACACCAGGATCCACCAAAAGAGTACACGGCAAAATACATTGAGACCATCCTCGACGAGGAACCCATTGTTACCGCTTCGCAGTTGCAGCTCTGGGACTGGATCTCGCACTATTATGTGTGTAATCCCGGCGATGTCATGAACGCGGCTTTGCCAAGCGGTTTAAAGCTGAGCAGCACTTCCCACATTACCATCAATCCAAACTTCAGTCTCGATGAGATGCCTTACGATTATTTTACCGATAAGGAACACCAGGTGCTGGAGGCATTGCAGGTAAACGCTTCATTAAGTTTTGAAGATGTGAGTGTCATGCTGGGGATTAAAACTATCCAGGTTTTCATTAATAAACTCATTAAAAAAGGCGCCATTGTTATTTACGAAGAAATAAAAGACAAGTACAAGCCAAAATTGGTGGATTATGTTGGCGTGAATCCGGATTTACTGAACAATGAATCACAGTTAAAAGAAGTTTTAGATACATTAGAAAAAAAAGCCTTCAAGCAAGCCGAAGCTGTTTTACTGGTGCTACACTTATTAAAAGCAGACGAAACGGCCCGGCAATTGGGATTGGTTAAAAAATCAGTACTATTAAAAACAGTTGATACAGCAGTAATTAAGGCATTGGTAAAAAAGAACATTTTAACTGAAACAGAGTTGGAAACCAGCCGCCTGTTATTTGATCATAAAGAACGGACAAACAAAACGTTGAATGCTGTTCAGCTAAAGGCAGTCGAAGAGATTGAAGAACAGTTTGAAACAAAACAAAGTGTGTTGTTGCATGGCGTTACCGGTAGCGGTAAAACAGAGATTTACTCGGAGCTCATCAACAAAGTTATTGCTGCCGGAAAGCAGGTGTTGTACCTTGTTCCTGAAATTGCACTCACCACACAATTGATTACACGTATCCGGTCGACGTTTGGAAACTCCGTAGGCATTTACCATTCCAAATTCAGTGAGAACGAAAGGGTGGAGATCTGGAATTCCATTTTGCATGAAGGAGATGATAAACTGGATGCCAAGCATTTTGACATTGTATTAGGCACACGTTCGGCTTTGTTCCTGCCTTTTAATAATTTGGGCTTAATTATTATTGACGAAGAGCATGATAATTCCTACAAGCAACACGATCCGGCGCCGCGCTACCACGCCCGCGACGCGGCCATGTACCTGGCCGGCTTGCATAAAGCAAAAGTATTGCTGGGAACTGCTACGCCATCCTTTGAGAGTTATTACAATGCACTGCATCAGAAATTTGGTTTGGTGCGTATTGCGCAGCGTTTTGGAAATGCCGCTTTGCCCGAAATGATTATTTGTGATTTGAAAAAAGAAACACAGCAGCAACAGAACAAATCCATTTTCTCCCACCAATTGGTCAATGCGGTGACGCAAGCCCTCTTAAAAAAAGAGCAGGTCATTTTGTTTCAGAACCGCCGAGGCTTTGCACCTTATACCGAATGCAGCAATTGCAACTGGATCCCGCATTGCACGCATTGCGACGTGGCGTTGATCTATCATAAGCAAACCAACAAGCTGAGCTGCCATTACTGCGGCTATACCATAGCACCGCCCACCAGCTGCCACGCCTGTGGGAACAACAATTTAAAATACCGTGGCTTTGGAACTGAAAAAATTGAAGAAGAGATCGAGATCCTGTTTCCTACCGCTAAGGTAGCGCGCATGGACCTTGACACCACCCGCAGTAAATATGCCTATAAACAACTCATTGATGAATTTGAACTGGGAAACATTGATATCTTAGTCGGCACCCAAATGGTGACCAAAGGTTTGGATTTTGACAATGTAAGCGTGGTAGGTGTATTGAATGTAGACAGCGTACTGAATTTCCCCGATTTTCGTTCCTATGAAAAAGCCTATCAATTGATCGTTCAGGTGAGCGGCAGGGCAGGACGTAAGGATAAAAAAGGAAGGGTATACATACAAACGAACCAGCCGGAGCATGAGGTCATCAACCACATCCTGGCGGATAATTATTTGCAGTTCTACCAATCGCAGATCAATGAGCGGGAGCAGTTTCATTACCCGCCTTTTACCCGTGTCATTGAACTGACGGTGATCTCAAAAGATGTGATGGTGGTGAACGACATTGCCCAGCAATTGGCCAACCAACTCAAGCCTTTATTTGGCGGCATGTTGTTGGGACCTGAATTTCCTTTGGTAGCCAAAATAAAAGACCAGTACCACAAACGCATCCTGCTTAAAATAAACCGGGAATATTCTCCAACCCAGGTGCGTAATTTGCTAAAACAGGAAATGGATACGCTTCAGTATAATAATAAATCGAGTTTGTACCGGTTGCAGGTGGATGCGGATCCGGTTTAAGATCGGCAACAACACCCGTCAGGTTTTTAAAACCTGACAGGTGTCAAACAGGAGATGAATACGCTACAGTATAGTAATAAATCGAGTTTTGAATGAAAAATCAATTTACTCCGACCACTTTTTCCAAGTACACACATTTCTAAAACCTGTATACGAGTTGGCTTCCCTATTTTCATCATTGAAATAAGTTGTTTTATGCAGGTGATCGGTATAGGTACCCGGCTCATGTGCGATGCGGTAAAAGTATTTGGTGTTTACCACCTTGCAGGAATCGTAATAGGAGCCGCCAAAGGTCACGCCTTTTACCTTAGTCATTTCTCTTACATTGCCGAGCAGGTCTGTCATTAACGAGCGTTTGCAGTTTTTGCAATAAACAATTTTGGTGGGCTCTACTCCATAAGGCAAGGTGTCATTTCTTTCTGGAATGGTTTCGAGGCAGCGGATTTCTGTTATTTCTTTTACTTTTAGTAAGGAATGCCTGGAATCGCAGCCTTTGTTCCCGCGGTGTTGTATCGTTATTTGATTTAAGGAGTCGGCAAACTTCAAGGATTTCATATAGGTCATGGAATCGGGCAGGGAATATTCAGGATAGTATTGGATGTATGGATTTGGTTTGATAAAGTACTTACCTGTAAAATAGGCTTCAATGGAAAATATGGAATCGTTTTGAGGATTAGGAATATGAGGAATTAGCCCACGGCTAATAAGGATAAATTCCATCACCCTGTCTGAGCGCCATTTACTGAATTTAAGCGCCTGTTCATAGGAAACACCAACCAACGGATGGTCGCGGTAAGCAGGATGTCTTAAATAATAATCGACTCGGCATATAGGGCATTTTACTTCCGGTAAGCGCATCCAGCAAAGCGTATCAGGCAAAATGGATTGCATTTCCGTTTTGCCATAAACGCGCGAGGTCCACCAGATAAATTCCAGGTAAGAGAAGTTTGAAATTTCGGTTTCATCGATATAACTATTATCGGCAATTTTTACGGTTCCGGGAGGAATAAGGTATTCCGAGAGTTTTAATTCATGACTTGGCTGTGTTGTTTTACATGACAGCAATACAGCCAGAATCAGCAAAATGATATTCAGAGAGATTTTCGTCATGTAATGGAAGAGTTCAGAATAACTCAAATTTACTCTTTTCCATTAAAACAAAAAATCCCGGACATACCGGGATTTGCTTAATAAGATTAAGAATAATTTAATACCTGTTTTCTCTCACAGTTGTATCCACTGTGCTTCCTGTTGAATCGTTGCTTTCCTGCAACCGTACATCTTTTGGATCCTTGATGTTATTTGGTTCGTATTTCGAGGTGGGATCGTTGCCACCGTTTCCTGTATTGCCGTCACTGTTACAGCTTGTAATGAGTAAGCTTAATAAAAGTGCTGCTGATATTATGAAGATTAAGTTTTTCATGATTTTGATTTTGAAACAGGGATTCAAAACCGGTGCCTGAGAATTTTGATTTTACTGTACAAATGATTCTACAGTTTTGAGCATCGCCATCGCGAGGAGATACGACGAAGCGATCTCAAACAAAGCATACTAAGTTTGAGATCGCTTCTCCACCAGTTGGCGGATCGCAATGACGTCTTACCCCGTGGCTGAGGCTCTCGAAATCCCCGGTTCTTAAAACAGGTAGCTGAGGCTCCCGAAGCTACATCTGAAACACGTTCCACTTATGTCCATCAGGGTCGGCAAACACAAAGCCGTAATAGCCCTCGCCAAATTCTTCGGGTTTGTCAAATACTTTGCCCCCGGCAGCCTGTATTTCTTTGGCCCAGGTATCGGCTTCTTCGCGGCTATCGGCCCAAAGTGTAAAGATGATCTCATTACCTTTTGTAAGGTCAGCCATGTCGCCTTTCATCGCCGGCTTTAGAGATTCATTTTGGAAAAAGTGAATGATGAACTCGTCATCACCAAATAAAAAACTGGTGAGCTCATCCGTTCGGTCGTATCCTTTATTGGGTTTAATACCCAGGGTTTCATAAAATTGTCGTGTCCGCTTGACATCTGCTACGCCAAGATTGGCCCATACTTTTTTTGGTCTCATGATCTTTTGATTTATATAAATATAATCAAAAAACGATGCCGTTTTATAGTCCGAAATATTTTATAAGTACAGCGCGTGGATGTGAACGAAAAGTGCGAACCGCCATTTTTTTACTCCGTTTCCTGGGTAGGCTGGTGGGTAAAAAATGGTGGTTGGTTTTCGTTCTTGATTTTTTTGTTCCTCTACTCACATGCCGGCTCAATTGTGTGCTACACAATTGCCCTCATCAAGGAAAAAAGTAAAAGAAAACATAATTTACAGTACCATCTTTTTAATCAGGACGATCTGTCCCAAATGATAATAACTGTGTTCTATCATTCCATCTATATTACGCTGCCAGGTTCCGTATTTCTCGTCCACAAAATGCTGTTCCAGTTTTTCTTCGGGCAATTGTTCAATGTGTGCAGCAAACTCCTCAGCATCTTTCCAAAATTTTGCAAGGAAAGTTTCCCATTCCTGCTGCGACTGAATCGCAGGGAAATCAAAACTAAACTGATCTTTAATGTCGAGGCTTCCGCCTTTAAACACCTGGTTAATGCCATTGATGTAATAATGAATGTGCTGTGCCAAAACAGCAATGGTATTCAACGAACCACATTGTACCGTCGCTATTTTCCAATCCATACCCGACAGTTGATCTTTAAAATTGGTATTCGCGATCCAGGTCCCATTCAGGATCACTTCCCTGAAACGTTTGGCTATGGCATCGGTTCTTTTCATGCTATTACAGTATTGTTTTCCTTTTAGTTGTCATGTCAGTTCAAGTAGCGTAGCGTATCGAAAACTGATGAACTTCAATTCACTTCTCGATACGTCCTTTCTACCGTCAGAACTACTCGAAGTGACAGAATCCGCAAACTTTTTTTACAAAATTAAAGATCCCAGAAGATATTCCGGAATCTTTAGCTTATTGCTGTCCGGAGGCGTTCCTTTATTTACTTTTGTTCCGATGATATGGTGTAGCGAATTGGCAATATCACGGCACTATTCTGTTACAACAGTTTTTTTTATATTTCCAAAGTATCGTTTATTCATTAGAGCAATATATTCTGCAATTGGCGGTAGCCCGACGGAGGCTCTTCTTTTGTTTAAATTAATGATGTTAGCCGTTGGCTTAATGATATAACTTGTACTGTCGGCGTTTAACATTGTTTGAGTGCCATAAACTTGTAGGTCATTATAATTTATTTTTACCCTATCATACAAATACGCCCAGTTTTGTTTGCTAATTAATTCTTTATCCAGGCGAGGTGTCATTGAGTCTAATACCTGCCTTTGAAATTCTTTATTGTTGTCCATGTGCTGAACAATTAACCAATAATTGAATGCCGGTATGTTCCCAACTTTGCTATTATCCGGATAGCCATATTTTAATAATAGTTTATTAGCTAATGTGTAATTGTCTGTAAAGCACGCTTGCCTTAATTCAATTGCCTGGCTCAGTTTAATAGAGTCCAGCTCCTTGTTTTCCACCCTCCTGACGATAGCACAATAGTATTGATCTTTTTTTGCCATCGAATCTATTTGTGCCGCTACGCTGTAGTTAATTTGCGAAAACAATTTTGTTGTGAAAAGTATGAATAGCAGGATATGTTTCATGTTATTGCAAAAAACAAACGATATTAAAGCTTAGCTCTGTCAAATCTAATGTAAAAAACGGATTTCTACTCAGGTAGGAGCTTATAAACTTCAACATTGTATTGAACAAAAAACAAAAAATCCCAAAAGATCACTTTGGGATTTTTTTGTTTTGCAATTTTTCAGGTGACTGGACGGAGCCGAAGCCACGTCTCTTATTACAAAGTGCCTCTTAAGGCCTGTTCTCTCTCAATCGATTCGAATAAGGCTTTGAAGTTACCGGCACCAAAACCTTTGGCACCCATGCGCTGAATGATCTCATAAAACAGAGTAGGGCGGTCTTCCACCGGTTTGGTGAAGATCTGCAATAAATATCCTTCCTCATCGGCATCCACTAAAATAGATAAGCGCTGAAGCTCTTTAATGTCTTCTTTCATAATATCCATGTGTACACCTAACCTTCTTGGAATATCATCGTAGTAAGCTTGCGGCGGCGGTGGCAAGAACTCCACACCACGTGCTTTTAATTCTCCTACTGTTTTAATAATGTCGTCGGTAGCCAAAGCCAGGTGTTGCACACCAGCCCCTTCATAAAAATCAATATACTCTTCAATCTGTGATTTCTTTTTCCCTTCGGCCGGTTCGTTAATAGGGAATTTAATGCGGCCATTGCCGTTGCTCATTACCTTACTCATTAAGGCAGAGTACTCCGTGGTAATTTGCTTGTCGTCAAACGACAAGAAGTTTACAAAGCCCATCACTTCCTCATACCATTTCACGGTAGCGTTCATCTGGTTCCAACCCACATTACCAACCATGTGGTCAATGAATTTTAAACCAACCGCTGTTGGGTTGTAGTCGCTTTTCCATGGTTTGTAGCCCGGTAAAAAATCGCCTTTGTAATTTTTACGCTCTACGAACATGTGCACGGTTTCGCCATAGGTATAAATACCCGCGCGCACCACCTCACCGTTCTCATCTTTTTCAACCACAGGTTCCATGTACGATTTGGCGCCACGTTTGGTTGTTTCTTCATAAGCCTTGCGGGCATCTTCCACCCAAAGAGCAATTACTTTTACCCCATCGCCATGTTTTTTGACATGCTCGCCAATAGCTGAATCGCTTTTTAAAGCAGTGGTTAATACAATGCGAATTTTATCCTGCTTCAATACATACGATGTGCGGTCGGTTACACCGGTTTCCAATCCGGCATAAGCATAGGATTGATAACCGAAAGCTGTTTTGTAATAGTGCGCAGCCTGTTTGGCGTTGCCTACATAAAATTCTACATAATCAGTTCCCAATAATGGTAAGAAGTCCTGTGCGCCTTCAAATATTTTTTCAAGTCCGTATTCTACGTTTTTAATTTCTTTAGTTGACATATTTTTAATTAGTTAATGTATCAATTAGACAATGAGTCAATTGACGATGTTTATACTATTTTTATTTATTACCTGTAATTGGCTTATCGACTCATCGTCGCATTGCCCCATTAACTGGCCCACATTGCCATATACATGGCTCGTAGCTCAAGTTTATTTTTCAATAGTTTAGATTCCATGTGTAATTTTTAATTATCTAATTGGCTCATTGACTCATCGTCACATTACTCAACACAGCTATTATACTATTTACCATCATTAATT
>JBEHXV010000036.1:0-47973 GCA_048498515.1 Bacteroidota bacterium
ATCACTATACTGCTGTTAATTGTTGTTCCTGTACTGTCCAGGTATTTAAAATGCGATCCCGGAAATATGCAATGGTATTGGACGGATGAGGAGATCAGGAAAGTGGTCATCATGCGTTTGGACGCCATTGGCTATGGATTACTGGCGGCATGGCTGGCATTTTATTATGCCGGCTTTTGGAAGAAATGCCGTTTCTGGTTCCTGGGCCTGGGGCTTGCCCTGCATTTCATCATGGACCAATACAATACAGTGACCAATGCCTTGTACCTGCAGGTTTTTTATTTCTCATTGTCATCGTTTGCCGCTATGTTATACCTGCCTTTTGCCCACAGCATAGGATCGGTAAAAGGTAGGCTTGCAAAAGCCGTTACTTATATCAGCAAGATCTCTTACTCCATGTACCTGGTAAATCTTGGCATTGTTGCCAGCATCATGCGACTTCACTTTCCTGTAAAAGATACAGGCGATGGAATCATCAAATATGTTATCTATTGGTTTGCGGTCATAACGCTTTCAGGAATCATCTACAGGTTCTTTGAAAAACCCATGATGAATTTAAGGGATAAGCTTTGATGAAAAACAGGCTAGTAAGTACTTTCTGTAGTTTTAGAAACAGCTTCGTTATACCTGTTGTGATATAAAAAGAAATACAACAGGATGGAAGCAAGCGCCAGGGCCAGGCCGCTTATCCAAAAGCTCTTTTTCTTTTTAATAAAACCGTAAATAAGCAGGAACAGGATCAGCCCGATAAACAGGAACGATAAAACAACTGAGAGGATAATGAAACCAACCATTATTGCGTAACAAACTTAATTGAAATAAAAAAGCTACCTCTTAACTACAGGTAGCTTTTTATTTGTCGTTATGATTTTGTCGGGGCCATTTCGGCCGGTTTTAGTTTATTGAGTTCAGCCATCACCATTTTGCGTTTTTCATTAAAGTCGGCAATCTTCTGCTTTTCAGCGTTGATCTTATCTTCAATTTCCTTCATGAAAGGATTGACGCCCTTACTGCTCGATTTAAAGAATCCTAAATTGTTATCATAGGTTTTAATGCGGCCATTGATCTCGTCAATTTGTTTTTTCAGGTACTCGGCTTCTTTGCGCAGGGTTTGCTCCGGGTTTTCACCATTCACAAAACGATCGAGTTTGGTTTTAAACTGCATCATGAATTTTTCGGCGCTGCTCACATTCATTTTATCATACAGCTCATCCAAACGGTTATAAAAAGCGTCGTTTACGCGTTTTTTATCTTTCATGGGCACCATGCCGGCAGCGTTCCAGTCGGCCGAGAATTGTTTCAGCGTTGCATGGTTAGCAGCATGGTCGTCCGATGGAACAAATTCAGCGATCTTTTTAAGCAATTCTTCCTTAGCAACCAGGTTGGCATCGTAACTCGCGTCAACCGCACCAAAATGCGCTTTTTTGGCATCGAAAAAATGATTGCAGGCTGCCCTGAACTGGTTAAATAATTTAGTTTCATCGCCACCGGCATGAGGCACTTTTTTCCAGGCATCCTGTAATTTAATAAGGGCAAGGCCGGTCTTTTGCCAGTCGGTACTCTCTTTCAGGGCATTTGCCTTGGCAATGAGTTCCTGTTTTTGCGACTTGATAACGCCCATTTTTTCATGAACGGTATGAAAGAAAGCTTTTTTCTTTTCAAAAAACTCATCGCAAAGCCCCCTGAATTCTGTCCACACTTTATCGTTCTCTTTTTGATTGGCGCGTCCAATCCCTTTCCATTCGCCCTGCAGGGCTACCAGCTCATTGGTTAGGTTGTTCCAGCCCGGTCCGCTAGCGCTTTCCGATTTGGTAATGATCTCCCTGATCTTATCCAACAGTATTTTTTTCTGGTTCAGGTTCGCTTCTTTTTCTTCTTCAACCGAATTGTAATGCGCTTTTAATTTTGAATAGGCTTCTTCCAAGGCAGCCCTGAAACTGCCTTTAAGCTCGTCCCATTTATCATTTGGAACCGGGCCAATGTCTTCCCAATCGTTACGGTAAACTTTAATCAGGCGCTCCGCTTCTTTAATATTGCTTTGGTCCTTAAGGCCTTTTATTTTTTCAAGCAACTCTGTTTTTAGTTCATAATTGCGTTTCAGGTCATGCTCCTGCAATTGTTTCGAGAGGCTTAGTTTGTAATTAAATTCCTCGATAGCCTTACTGTAGTCGGCCTGGATCTCTTTGTATTTATGTGGGGAAACAGAACCAGTTACTTTCCATTGTGCCTGCAATTCCACCAGTTTTTTAATGGCTGCGCCAATGTTATCGCTTACCTGGCTCAGGTCGTTTATTTTGGCAATGATCTCCTGGCGAATGGCCAGGTTCTTCGATTGTTCAACAGCAAGGTTCTTATCCTCCTCTTTTTTTCGTTTTTCAATTTTGTCGATCAGCTCCGAAATTTTGACATCCTCAGGCGATTTGGCATATTCAAATTCTTTTGCCTTGCCACCTTCTTCAACAAATTCCTGTTTTGCTTTTTCAAATTCGGCTGTCCACAGTTTTTGATACTCTTTTTGCAGAGTGCGCATTTGGTGAGCAACAGCACTAGCTTCAGGTTGCTGAAGCATTTCTTCCAGTTTTGTAATAATCTCTTGTTTCATTCGTTCTAAACCTTTAATAAGGGTTTTTTTATTTAATTAACCTATCAAAAATAGCGGAAAATTTTAGTTTACAAAACCTTGAAACAGTTTTTTTAAATGAAAAAAAGTTTAATTTTAGGCTGCAATGAATATTATAGAATCTGAAGCCCTTGAATTATTAGAATTTTATAAGATCAAAAAATACATCTCCGGTTTTTGCTACAGTAATAACGCTAAACAAAAGGCTTCTCAAATTTCAGTTTATACAAACCACCAGGAACTCCGAACAGAACTAAACCGCGTTTCAGAATTACAAACCATCATTAGTTCCGATTCTTTTTTCCCCGATATCCAGTTCGATGATTTTAGCAAAGAAGCCTCCCTATTGGCGCTAGACGGGAGTATGCTTACGGAAGAACAGTTCCTGTTACTGAAGCTTTCTACTGAGATCAGCAATACTGCCATTCGTTTTTTAAAGAACAGAAAGTTGGCGCTGCCTTACCTGGCACAGTTGTCGGAAGGACTGGAAGATAATAAAACGATCATTGAAGAAATAGATCGCATCATTGATTTTGACGCGACCGTAAAAAACTCGGCCTCTAAAGAATTGCAAAAGATCAGGAAAGACCTGTCGGAGAAACGCCGTGAGAGCGATGTTAAATTCGACCGGCAGGTAAACGAGTTAAGAAAACTGGGCTATATCCGCGATAATGAAGAAGGTTTTTTTAACGGGCGAAGAACACTGGCCGTGTTAGTTGAATACAAATCGGAAGTAAACGGTTTTGTGCATAACAAAAGCGAAACCGGGAAAACTATTTTTATTGAACCCGGTGCCACCATTAGTATTAATAATGATATTGCGGAACTGGAGATTGATGAGCGCAGGGAAATAAACCGTATTTTGAGGGAACTCACCGATACACTCAGGCCTTTTGCTGCTCAGCTGAAACAGTACAACGCATTATTGATTGAGCTGGATTTTTTAAAAGCAAAGGCAAAATTCGCGGCCATTATCAAAGCCGTTCTGCCCACCATTTCCGAAAAACCCGAGCTCAAATTAGCTAAAGCGGTGCATCCTGTTTTGTTTTTACAAAACCTTGAGCTTAAAAAAACAACTGTTCCGCTTAACATTCATTTGGATCCCAGGGAACATTTACTCATTATTTCGGGGCCAAACGCTGGAGGAAAATCCATTACCCTTAAAACCGTTGGCTTGCTGCAAACCATGCTGCAAAGTGGCTTGTTGGTTCCTGTGTCCGAAAACTCGATAATGAGTTTTTTCGACCACATTTTAATTGATATTGGCGATACACAAAGTATAGAACACGAACTAAGTACTTACAGTGCGCGTTTAAAAAAAATGATCTCCATTCTTGAAATTGTAAGCCCTAAAACATTGGTGCTCATGGATGAGTTTGGGAGTGGCACCGATCCTGAACTGGGTGGCGCCATGGCCGAAGTAGTGCTGGAAGAACTGGTGGCTTCAAAAACCTTTGGTGTCATTACCACGCATTACTCCAACGTAAAGCTGCTGGCCAGCAAGCTGGAGGGTGTGCGTAATGGCAGTATGTTGTTCGACCTGGAAACACTGGAGCCTAAATATACCTTAACCATTGGTGAGCCCGGCAGCAGTTATACCTTTGAAGTAGCGGAACGGGTTGGTTTTTCAAAAGAATTGATTAACCGCGCCAAGAAAAAAATAGATACCGATAAGGTCGATTTGAATGCCTTGTTGGCTGAAGTGCAACAACAAAAAACGGTATTGCACGAAACCATTGAACGTTCGGAACATGAGGAGTTCTTAAAAAAGATCTCCAAAGAAAAATACGAAATGCTTTCCCAAAACCTTCGCGAAAAAATGGAGCGCGACCGTGACCGAAAGATCGAGCTGGCACGGCTGGCCGATTTTGGGCAGAAATACCTGCGCTTGATGGAGGAATGGAATAAAAATGAAGACCGTAAATTAGTCATTAAGCGGTTTATTGATGGTATTACAGCCGAAACGAAAAAGCGGAAGGAACTGGAAAAACAAAATAAGCTGGACAGCTTTGCGGAAAAGAAAATAGCGCGCTTAAAACCGTTGTTAAAAGTTGGAAGCAAGGTAAAAGTACTCAATGGAAGCAATGTGGGCGTTATTGAAGCGATAAAGGACGAGAAAGTGGCGGTAACTTTTGGCGGCATGAAAATGACAGTTAATATTCATAATCTTGAGCTTGTCAGGGAATAAACAGTTGGCGGTTTTTAGAGGGCAGTAGGCAGTTATGGTAGTAATAGCTTTGTCACGCTGTCACGACGTGTCGTGAGAGTCGAAGCGCTTTGCATTTCAAAATAAGTTTAGATATTGAAAAAACAACTTCTCATAATCATTCTTTTTGTTCAAACAATCGTTTGGTCCCAAAATCCAATCATCATAGCGCACCGTGGCGCCAGTGCTTATGCCCCCGAAAACACCTTGTCCGCTTTTGAAAAGGCTATACAAATGGATGTGTTGGTTATTGAAACCGATGTGCACCAAACAAAGGATAGCGTTGTGGTGATTATGCACGACCTTTCGGTTGACAGAACTACCAATGGTAAAGGACTCATCAAAGAGCTTTCTGCCGAACAATTTAAAGCGCTTCAAATTAAGAAAAAAGATAAGCGTCCCATTAAGCAACCTGTCCATCTACCGGCGGAGCACCCGCCAACGCTGGAAGAAGCCATAAAGCGCATTAACGGCCGTTGCAAATTATTAATTGAATTAAAAAAAGGAAGTGATTACTATCCCAATATCGAAAAGCATATTGTTGATCTCATCAATAAATACAATGCGCATAGTTGGATATCCACCATTCATTCGTTTGATAAAAAGGCCCTGATTAATGTTGCCAAGCGCGATAGTAATATCAACCTGCAAAAACTGATCGTATTTAAATTCCCTTTGGTTAGTTTTAATTTTGATAAAAAATTCAACAAGGATAATTTTGAAAGCTGGCAGGGTGTCAATGTATATTACCGCTTTTGCAGTAAACGAGTTATTAAAAAACTACACCGGCTTGGCAAAACGGTATATGTTTGGACTGTAAATAAACCACGGCTTGCCCGTAAATTTGTTACAAGGGGAGTAGATGGGATCATTACCAATAGGCCCGATATTTTACAAACACAATAAATTGTTACCCGAATGTGTTATATTAGTAATAACACATCCGGAATCTTTTTTAGTGCGCCTCATTGTTTTTATATTGATTGGAACATTTCTGTGTTCATGTGCCATACATGATAAGTTCCCCTATATTTGTTTCTATCCGCAATGTGTTAAACAGCAGTTTAGCCTGAAACCCTTTAAAAAAAGGATGCAGGCTTCATTGGGTAAGAAGCGCCGGAAATCATCTTCTCAAAAAAGCGATAAGAAGGTTTACAATTCCCCGGATTTAAAGCCTAAGAAAAATGCAACTGAAACAGATTCCATTATTGCGATCGAAGCTAAGAAAAGGTTTGGCCAAGAAGATACTGTCATTCGAATTTATTACGCCAATCTGAATGACAGCATTTTAAGCCGGCAAAAACTGCTTATTAACTCTTACATTAAACGTACGGGGACAAAGAACATTGTGGAAATTTCTTTAACGGATATGTATTCGCGAAAGGAGGTTAATTCGGACGAGAACAGCTCTTTGAAAAAAGAGATCGGCAAATACCTTATGGACATTGGCGTTTCAAAACACCGGGTGTACAGGCGAAGTAATGAGCATTTGCACGATAAGAATGGTAAATACAAGGAGCGCCTGTATCTTGAGGTCAGGATCCGTTAACGATACGTAAAGGCAATATAAACTTCTTTTTTTCGTTTAACAGGTTCCATTGAGGCTTTATGAAAATAGTGACCTTTATACTTTTTGCATTCTTAACCTTTAACCTGGCTGCTCAGCCATGGGCACAATTGCCTGATTTTCCGGGAACAGAGCGCGATGACGGAGTATCGTTTGTAATTAACAACAAGGCCTATTGCCTGAGTGGTTTGGAAGTTGGATGGCAATGTACAGGAAATGGTTTTGTATTTGATGGCTTTTCGGAAACATGGTATCCAATGGCTTCTTTGCCCACAGGTAAGGAAAGAGAATATGCCGTTGGCTTTTCACACAATGGCAAAGGCTATGTGTTTGGCGGCCTGGCCCCTGGTAACATTTGCCTGAATGATTTTTGGGAATATACGCCTGCAACCAACACCTGGATGGCTCTGCCCAATTTTCCGGTTGCGGGCAGGCAGGGCATGAGTTGCTTTGTGATAAAAGACAAAGCCTATATCCTGGGAGGAAGAGTATTTGACGGAACAACCTTGAATGAGGTGTGGGAATATGATTTTGTGACGACAAACTGGACGCAAAAGAACAACTTGCCCGTTTCGGGCTTTTGGCGTGGATCGGGCTTCGCTATCGATACGGTAGGCTATACCTGTTATGGGATGAATTTAAATGCCGGGTTCAACCATTCTCTTTATCGCTATGATTATGTAAACGATAGCTGGTCGCTCATTCCAAACATAACCTTGCCATCACGCAATTATATTGGCACGGCAGCAGGAAATGGCAAAGCTTGTTTATATGGCGGGCAGGATTCTTTAAATATAATTACGAACGATATGTATGTGTTTGATCCTTCCGACAGTAGCCTGGTAAACTTAACCGGTGTGCCTACAGCAGGCAGAAAAGGAGGCATGGCTTTTTTGCTTAATAACTCATTTTATATTACCACAGGCTTAAATGTTAACCAAACACGGGTAAAGGAAACCTGGAAGTATGTAGACGCGGTTCCTGTAAAGGAAATGATGAAAACAAATAACTCTTTATCTGTTTTCCCCAACCCTGCAACCGATCTTATATACCTGGGAACCAAAGAACTTAAACTTTCACCTGGAACCAGCGTGCAGATAACGGATCAGTTGGGAGAAAGTGTCATGACGCTTCCATTTAATGAGCAGTTAAATATTTCGGAGCTGAAGAATGGGATCTATTTTTTAAAGGTCATGGAAAAAAACAGCATGAGGGCAGTTACAAGATTTGTGGTGGTTAAATAAACTTTCTCTGTGTCTCTGTGATGAGTTAAAATACGTATCTTTGCCCCCATGCCGCGCTATTTTATTCAGTTAGCTTATAATGGGACCAACTACAACGGCTGGCAGGTTCAGGACAATACCACGGAAACCGTTCAGCAAATTCTGCAGGAAAAAATGACCATGATTATTGGCGAACCTATTGAGGTGGTAGGTTGTGGCAGAACAGATGCAGGGGTGCACGCCAAAGACTATTACGCGCATTTTGATTCCATTAAAACCGATTTGCATTTGCCGGGTACCAACTACGTTTATAAACTCAATAAAGTACTGCCCTTTCAAATTTCCGTTTCAAAAATACGATGGGTAAAAGATGAGGCGAGCGCACGATTTGATGCAGAGCTAAGAACTTATGATTATTTGGTGCACCGTTTCAAAAATCCCTTTTTGTTTGACAGATCGTTGTATGTTTTTGGGGAGATAAATGTTGAAGCAATGAACGAAGCTGCGGCTTGCCTCCTGGGAACACAGGATTTTACAAGCTTCAGTAAGGTAAACACGCAAACGCATACCAATAACTGCAACGTAACGTATGCACAGTGGCTTAGGCAAAACGATAATGAGTATGTTTTCAGGATAACAGCCAACCGATTTTTAAGAAACATGGTGCGTGCTATTGTAGGCACCTTGCTGGAAGTAGGAAAAGGAAAAATGAACCTGGAAGAATTTAAAACCATTATACAAAACAAGAACAGGTCGGATGCCGGCATGTCGGCCCCCGGCCACGCTTTATATTTAACCCACATTCAATACCCTGAAGTTATCTTTAATGACTGAACCGAAAAAAAATAAAACCTTTAGCATTCAGCTATTAAAACGGATCCTGTCTTATAGCAAACCCTACAAGAAGTTATTTGCCGCGGCCATAGTATTAACCCTTACGCTTTCTTTCCTCACTATTGTGAGGCCTTTGTTGATTAAGCGAACGCTTAATACCATTGCTATTGAAAATGTTAATGCCCCGGGGTTTTTATCATCAGCGGATAAGTTAAGTTTTATCAATACAATGGGTTTATTGTTATTGGGTATTTTACTAACGGAAGCCCTGTTGCAATTCACTAATATTTATGTCACCAATTTATTGGGGCAAAATATTATCAGGGATTTGCGCTTGCAGGTTTATAAACACATTCTTAAATTAAAGAACACCTATTTCGATAATACACCGGTGGGTATGCTGGTCACAAGGGCCATTTCAGATATTGAAAGCCTGAGCGATGTGTTTTCGCAAGGCTTTATTGTTATTTGCGGCGATATTCTCACCATTATTTTATTCATCTCGGTTATGATATATACCAATTGGGTATTGGCTTTGGTAACCTTAAGTACCCTGCCGCTATTGCTAATAGCCACCAACCTGTTTAAGAATGGGGTAAAGAAAACCTTTACCGAAGTGCGCAACGCGGTAGCGGCATTAAACACATTTACCAATGAGCATATTTCAGGCATGCGAATCGTACAATTGTTTAACAGGGAAAAACGGGAATACGAAAAATTTAAAGACATCAATAAAAAACATAAAGACGCCAACATACGCTCTATCTGGTACTACTCTGTTTTTTTTCCGGTGGTCGAGATCTTATCAGCCATTTCCATCGCCTTGTTTATGTGGGCGGCAGGATTAAAAGCCAATACATACAACATACAGCTGGGCGATATTACGTTTTTTATCATGCTTATTAACATGGTGTTCAGGCCCATACGAATGTTGGCTGATCGGCTGAACACCTTGCAAATGGGTGTGGTAGCAGCAGAACGTGTGTTTAAAGTAATAGATACCAATGAGATCATTTCTGAAACAGGAACAGTTAGCGCTAAGAACATAACAGGTAAGGTAGAGTTTAAGGATGTGTGGTTTGCCTATAAAGACGAAAATTATATTCTTAAAAATGTGTCGTTTACCATTAATAGGGGCGAAACCGTAGCTATTATTGGCGCTACGGGAGCCGGTAAATCCAGCATTATTAATTTGCTCAGCCGCTTTTACGAGATCAATAAAGGAAAGATCCTGATTGATGATGTGGAAATTGATAACTACCAGCTAAGCGAATTACGCGAGGCGGTTGGCGTAGTGCTGCAGGATGTGTTTTTATTCAGCGATACCATTTTAAATAACATTACCCTTCATAATCCTGCCATTACACAGGAGCAGGTAATAACCGCCGCTAAACAGATCGGTATTCATGAGTTTATAGCTGAGTTGCCAAACGGGTATCATTATAATGTAAAAGAACGGGGAACCATGCTCTCGGCTGGCCAACGGCAGCTGATCGCTTTTGTGAGGGCCTATGTATACAATCCACCTGTTTTTGTGTTAGACGAAGCGACTTCTTCCATTGACCTGGAAACTGAAAAACTAATTCAAAAAGCATCCCTGGAGCTGGCAAAGAACCGAACGTCGATCATCATCGCGCATCGTTTATCTACGATCCATCATGCCAATAAAGTAATTGTGTTGGATAAAGGCGAGATCATAGAGCAGGGAAGTACCAAAGAATTATCGGGGAAAGTGGATGGGGTTTATCGCAAGATGCTGGAGCTCGCTTAAAATAATTCAGGGCTCATATTCAACCCCTTCAGGGTTGTTATAATATGGAACATTTTTTCTATTCATGTTGAATCCCTCCGGGATTCTGGCACATTGCATGATAATAATAATCCCGAAGGGGTTGAATATCTTGCTTTTGTTTTGAAAATAGTTCAGCTCATTTTAAAACCCTAAACCTGTTTAGCAAAGTTTTAACTTTTTAGTCTATCTGATTTTGTATAGATTAGGATACTTAAAATATGCTATGAAAAAAACCTTATTCCTTTTCTCCGTTCTCTTCTCCCTTCAAACCTTTTCAAATTCGCTGAATGAGCTCCTGGTACAAAATCCTTACAGCGCGTTTTTCCGTAAAGCCTATAGCTTAAACCCTTCCGTACCAAAAGGAGTTTTAGAATCCATTGCCTTTACCCAAAGCCGTTTCAATCATTTAAACGATACTCAGGAGCAAAGTTGCATTGCTTATCCAAAAGCGTACAGCGTCATGGGATTAACCGAAGATGGAAAGGGTTATTTCAGGAATAATTTATTGGCAGTAGCGCAACTCTCAGGTTACTCAGCCGATGATATAAAATCGGACCCTGAAAAAAGTATTTTGGCTTATGCTAAAGCATTTGCTGCATTGCAGCAACAATATGGCATTTATGGGGAAGACCTTTCGCTTTATAAATCCATTTTTATAGCCCTAAGCGAATTGCCCCTGACGAATGACATTCAGAATGATTTTGCCATGAATGCCCATCTGTATCAATTATATTGGTTTTTATCCAAAGGCGATTTCCAGGATTTTTATAGTTTTCCTGATCACGGAATCGATCTTAAAACAGTGTTTGGAACCAATTACGATATTTTGAGTGCGTCCTCTGTGCAGATTAGTTCTTCGGGAATCACAAGCCAGTCAGGCGCCCAGTATCGCTCAGGTGGAGGTTTTGCAGTAGCATCGGTTGATTATGGCCCGGCTTTATCGGATTTTACAACCTGTAATTACAGTTCGCGTTCGGGTACAGCTATTACCATGGTTGCCATTCATGATGTGGAAGGAACTTATGCCGGTTGTATTTCATGGTTTAAGAATTGCAGTGCTCAGGCTTCGGCACATTATGTGGTAAGGAGTTCGGATGGACAAATTACACAAATGGTTTTGGAAAGTAACAAGGCATGGCACATTGGCTCTGAAAATCCTTATACCCTGGGCATAGAGCATGAAGGGTATGCAAGTAGCGGCAATACCTGGTACACTACGGCAATGCTCACGTCGAGTGCCGCCCTGGTGAGGGATATGTGCACCGACAATGCGATCAATCCTCTACGCTGTTATTTTGGACCCGGCTGCAGTGGAACCACGCAACAATGCCAGCAAGGCACTTGCGTTAAAGTGAAAGGCCACCAAATGTATCCCAACCAAACACACAGCGACCCCGGACCATACTGGAACTGGGACAAGTTTTATAAATTACTGAATAATACACCGGTTATAACAACGGTTACCGCAAGCAGCGGTACATTTTACGATACCGGGGGTGCAGCGGGTGCCTATGCAAACGATGAACGCAAACTCTGGTTATTTCAACCTTCGGGAGGTGCCACCTCGGTGAGCATGAATTTTACTTCCTTTAACCTGGAGAACAATTATGACTATATGTTCATTTACGATGGTGCCACCGTTAATTCGCCGCTCATTGGAAAATACACGAGTACGGTTTCGCCCGGCAACATTAATTCCACGGGCTCGAGCTTGTTGGTAGAGTTCAGGTCGGACTGCGCGACAACCGCGGCGGGCTGGGCGGCAACTTATACCACCAATGCCATTGTAACACCAACAACACCAAGCGCAGATAATATTGTTCCCACAACGTCTATTTCAACTCCCGGTGCATGGAAAACGGCAAACTTTAACGCTTCTTTTACCGACGCGGATAACGTAGGAGGATCGGGGCTTGATAAAAGTTACTACCAGGTAATTGATTTTGATGGAACCGAGTGGCGTGGAAATTACACGCACGGATTTTTTTCGGATAACTTTGACGTAGCTATTCATCCTGAATGGACGCAGGGCCCGGGAACATGGTCAATTGTAAATAACGCGCTCGAGCAATCGTTGCAAACAACAACTACAGCATCCAATACAAGTATTTACGCGGCGCTCACACAAACCTTGTCAAACAGGTACCTTTACAACTTTAAGGGAAAGATAGAAGGTACAGGCACTAACCGCCGCGCCGGATTTCATTTTTTTATTGATAACCCGGCTTTGCCAAACAGGGGCAATTCTTATTTTGTTTATTTCAGGCTCGATGCGCCCAAAGTGCAGATCTATAAAACAGTGAATGACGTTTTTTACCTGAAAGCCGATTCGGCTAACGTATCCATTGTCGCAGGTCAATGGTATGATTATAAAGTTATTTTTGATCGTACAACCGGTAAGATAGATGTGTACCAGGATAATAATTTTGTAGCTACCTGGACGGATAACACACCGTTGATTGCAGGCGATGTGGCGCCTTTGCCAAATGGCAGTTATATTTCGTTCCGTAGTGGCGATTGCAAATGGAGCCTTGATGAAATAAAAGTGTACCGCTCACGTCCAACGGCTTCGGTTTCGGTTTCTATTGGTAGTGGAAACGCGAATGATATCCGTTACCAGAACCCAAATCCAACCACCTTTGCAGCTAAAGTAAAATCCATTGTGAATGATGTGGCAGGTAATCTTTCTACGATTGATTATGAGGACTTAAATGTTGACTGGACCGATCCATCCAATATCGCTACTATTAACGATGGTAAAGCAAGTGATATTAATGTGGTGCTAACCAGCGATTCCTTGTCGGCCAACTGGTCTTCTTCCATCGATCCGCATTCGGCCATTGCACGCTATTGGTACTCCATTGGTACAAGCCCGGGCGCGGTTAATACCTTAACATGGACCAGCAACTGGGGCGATACAACCGTAACGGCGAAGAATCTGGTATTAACTACCGGTACAACCTATTACTTTAATGTGAAATCGGAGAACGGTGCCGGCTTGTTCAGCAGTGTTATCAGTACCAATGGTCAAACAGTAACCATTCCAACAGGAGTTAAAGAGTTAATAGAAAGCGACCTGGTAAAAGTTTATCCTAACCCTTTTGAGCAAAGTTTTATTGTGTCGCTTGAACTTCAAAATGACAGTGAGGTGAACATGATATTGGTCGATGCCCTGGGAAAAGAAGTTTACTCTTGTCGCACCAAAGAAAGCGCCGGGCTCTATTCTAAAACCATCAATGCTTCGTCTTTGGGCTTAAACAATGGTGTTTACTGGGTTAAGCTCAGCTATGACGGTAAGGAGTTGTGTAGGAAACTGGTGAAGGAATAATCAAAAAAGGCTTCTCAAGTGAGAAGCCTTTTTAATTCCATTAAGCGAAATCTCATTTTTCGATGATAATGCGATGTGAAAATGTTTTTGTATCGGTAGTTAGATTGACCATATATAAGCCATTTGGTAAATTTAAACCTGATAAGTTAATGTCTGTTTTAAATTGAAGGCCTTGGGTATTCGTTAATCCATTTTTATAAACCAATTTTCCGAACAGGTCAAATATTTCAACAGCATAGGATTTATCTACGGCATTTTCAACATTAAGATTTAACAAACCTTTTGATGGGTTAGGAAAGATGGTAAGTGTTTCTGCCCCATCAGTTTTTTTTCCATTGTTTACTGATTGATGATTTAATAATCGGTACGGGGATGTAATATTTGGGCTATATGATTGCCAGTCACAGTTTGCATTTCTGACATAGCGTGTGATTCTATAAACTTGGTTCTTTGCAAATTGTCCCGGATTAGAATTTAAACAGCTTACGCTGTTTCCACCTACATAGCTGGGAAAATTAGTTGTACCTAATGTGGTTAACCAGCATGGAGGATTTGGTACGGTTTCATCGCCTGTGTTACTGATGGGATTTCCGGAAGCATCAAGCAACTCTACCTGCCATTTTTCTTCAAACCCATTTGCTGAACTTCCTGAAAGATCATTTGCAACTGCTGTAATTACATTATAGCTTGAATTACTTGTATTGACAGTATAACTGAAGTTAGCTACCGGTGGATTTACAACAGTAACAGTTACTGCATCCCATGATGAACAACCGGCTTTGATTTTCTTGGTTAAGGTATAAGTTGCGGTTGAACCAGGGCAAACCTGAATTGAATTTGATGTTGGACTTGTCATGATAGAGCCTGGAAGCGAAGTTACCCAGGTACTTGCTATTCCCACTTCACCACCAAATGGTATCTCACCCTCAAGAATTACGCAACTGCCCTGGCATATGGTTGTATCGTCGGAAACGATGGTGCTAGGTGTACAATTTACTTTAATAATTTTGGACGCTGATAAAACCCATGTAAGGCAATTGGTTAAATTTTGTATCACATAAGTAGCTTTATAGTATTTGTTACAGGCCAATTGATTGCTGCCGGGAAAAGTAAATGGTGTTCCTAATGGAAGTGAATCCCAAAGGACACCTGAACTGTAGCCATTAACAACAGTTGCACCTGTATAGGTACATTCTTCCAGGGCCCAGCCGTGGTATTCAACAGGAACATTTCCGCCATTAGAGCCGGTAACTGTAATCGCATCGTGGCTGCATATGCTTGTAGGCCCTGAAATGCTTGCTGTTAACACGGCTTCCGGATAAACTTTGGTGATGCTGGGAAAGGTTAGTTTGCAGTAGCCGGAAATACTTGTGGGATAAAGAGGAGCGGCCGCATATCCTCCTATAGGTATGGAATCCTGCCCATTGGCAGTTCCCCAGGAATGATCGGGGAAATTAATGCGCCCAATATTATTAGATGAATATGTTGCAACATATAATTTACCATTATCCCCCAAATGAATCCCTCCATAATATGGAGAATTTTGATTACTTATATATTCCAGCACATTTCGGGATTGACCAATCAGTTGCTCGGTTCCCCCTGTAATATCAAACTGGTACAAGCCTTGGTTTGTTACATTTCCCATTGTACTAACATATAAATACGTTCCGTTTGGCGAAAATTCCAATCCATAAGGCATAGCCTCTGAATAACACCCACTGCCAGCATGGCCATAGCCACCAAAACACAGGTCGTTTAATAAGATCTGGCTGGAAAGCAAGCCAGTTGTTTTATCGAAGTCGTAAAGCTGTACTTCCTGCATATTTGTTAAAGCACAAGCGAGCTTTTTCCCGTCTTGACTAAATTTCATCTGGCCTCTGCTTATTGTATAATCACCAGGGGTCATATAACTTGCTCCATATGAGTGTCCCCATGACTTATGACCACCTGTGCTGAAATAGCTATCTACTCTTGTAGCACCTAATTGGCTGATTGTTGTAGTTGTTTCAGTAATATGATATGCGTAGAATCTCCCTAATCCGTTTGTGTTAACAGCAGGCGAACTTCCCGGGGGCGCTATATAAGATGGCGGTTCGCTGCTGGCATTGCCACCATAGGTGCCAACTCCGTCAGTAATTACCCAATATCCGCAAGTGGTGCCATCTGAAGTGATAGCCAGTTTTTCGCCTACTAAAACACCACCCGGGGTTAATTGTACGTTTTTTTCTGCCGGATCAACAGTAAAGGTAATGTTTGGCAATGCTCCCGATTGTTCTCTTACAATGGATACCCTTAACGGACCATATCCACTCCCACTGCTTATGGATGTTGTAGCAGTACCTGCGGTAGTTGTAAATACAAAATAACTTTTAGGATTGGATTTTGGAATAGGGGCAATTAAAGCTGCGTGTGTAGATTTTTTAAGTCCCGCGAGCTGCGAAGAGTTCCAATTGGTATTTAATAAAGCATTTGATTGTAACACATGACTCGTATTCCAGATATTTACGCCATCGGTGTAAAAAATAATCTGGCCGGTTGCCTGATCAATTACTTCTGCACAGCCCGCAGTCGTATTTATGGGAGAGCCCGGTAACAATAATGTTGAAGTAGGAGTAATATTTAATCCACCCCCACTTCCAAAATGCATTTTTTGCGCATGAAGGAATGTAGCTGAACTAATCAGCAAGCCGGTTAAGATTTTCGTCATTAGTTTCATTTCATGTATATTTTTAATGTTTACCTACTCTGTTTAAGCTTTTCGGTATTCGCTTTATGATTTATATTCGCAAAACAAATTAATTATCATGATAACCGCCACCACCAATTAGTATCTGACATGCCTTAATTAGTATCTGGTATGTTTTTACTGCAAGTGATTTGTATTTTTGTATTAAAAGTTTTTTGTGCACTGAATAGTTGAAAAAATATAATTATTACATATGTAAAATTTTTCTTTTTGCATTTCTTGATTTTTCAGGGTATGCTCAAAATCCCATTATAAAACATTACAGCGTTAACCAGGGCTTACCAAGCTCGGAATGTTACTGGACAATACAGGATAGTAAAGGGTATTTGTGGGTTGCTACCGATGCCGGTGTGGTGAAATACGATGGGTACAAATTTACTACCTACAACAGCGCAAAGGGTTTGCCAGACAACACGGTGTTTAAAATACATGAGGACCATCATGGAAGAATTTGGTTTGCCGGCTTTTCGGGCAGAATGGCTTACTACTCTTATGATACCGATTCTATTTATGGTATAGAAGCGAATGATAAATTAGATGTCATAACTCATCATTTCCCGGTAGACTTTACGTTTGATGAAAAAGATAATCTCTATGTATCGATTTTTAATAAAGGCTACATAAGGGCAAATTATCCACGCTATAAAGTAGATGAGCATTACTATCCAGCTGATACAAACTATTATATAAAAAAAGTAGGAAAAAATGGTATTATATATGGGTCGATTATGCCAGAGGCCATTCTGACAATTAACGGATTCGAGAAAAAAAATCCCCGGCCAATCAGTTTTCCTTTAATCACAGAAAATACAAAGCATTTAAAGCAGGCCCCGCTACTCATTTTTGCATTGACATTTCATTTTCATGTCATTCAATATAATGACTCAACGGTGTTGTTTTCTTCAGAAAATGAATTGGTATCGGTTACAGATCATAGCCAGAAATTTTTGTACCGCCGTTTATTTGATCCCACCTATTCCAATCGTATTTTTTCCATGTACAAAGATCATCAGAATTATTTATGGGTAAATAAAAAAGGCAGCGGCTCTTGTGTATATGTAGGATTAAATTTAGCTCAACCTTTATATCATTTTTTAGACGGCCTTTCTGTAACTTCAGTAACCGAGGACAGGGATCACGGTTATTGGCTCACTACCCTTGAAGACGGGTTATTCTACATTCCTTCTATAAAATTTCATTACATAAATCAAATTCAGAACGGTTCGGCGAATAAGATCTTTTCTATTGCGTTATTAAAGAATAACCTTCATTTTCTATCGTCGGATTTTACACTTGCTTCATTCGACATTAAAACGCAAAAAATAAAAGGTAATGAAAAACTGATATTGGCAGGTTCTTATATTGCCGTGGCCGATACATCGCTTATAGTATGCCAGGGATGGTCTTTTATCATGCATGGAAACAAGAAAGTGTTTTTTTATGAAATGATAAATGGTAAATATTTTAACGTAAGACTAAAAAGGGGGCAAAATTACAATGATAAATTTTTTCTTGGCTTTACCAATGGCGATATTTTTCTTGTTAACAAAAATACAGGCGAAGTTACGGACGACCAGCATATAGTCAGGGACTTGCCCCGGATATTTTCTGTTCATTTAAAGAATAATGAGATGTGGATAGGAACTAAAAATGGCTTATATAATTGGAAAAACAATAAAATCCATTTTTTAGGAAAAGAGCATCCGTTGTTTGCCTCACGTATTGAAGACATTGCATCGAACGGCGATACGCTTTTTTTTGCTACACGCGGCTACGGCTTAATATCAGTGTATCATAACAAAATAATAAAACAATATACAGAGGCCGATGGTTTGGCAAGCAACATGACACGTTGTGTTACCATTGGTAAGAATGGTAATATTTGGGTAGGGACAAACAGGGGGATTTCGCGGCTAAAAAAAACAGGGAAAAATTATGTGTTGAGCACACTGAGTGTTTTAACCGGTTTGGTTTCCAATGAAGTCAACCAGATCGTGGAGCATGAAAAAAGCTTGTATATAGCTACCAACGGCGGACTCGAGGTTATTGATGTTGAAGATTTTTACGGCTCAGGCAAAAAAATTGATATTTATATTGAAGAGTTCCGGATTAACGGAGATGTATTTTCTCCTCAGAATATATATGCCCTTGAGCACAACCAGAATTATGTAAGTATTTCCTATAAAGGAATTAGTGTAAGGAGCGAAGGACAGCTTAAATATAAATACCGGCTCGAAGGCCTTGATAATAAATGGACCTACACTAAAAATATTTATGTTCAGTATACAACACTTCCTCCCGGAAATTACAAGTTTGTAGTTTATGTTATTGATGAGGATGGCAAGACATCCTCGGACCCGGCTACCGTATCATTTATTATTGGGCAACCTTATTGGAAAACATGGTGGTTTATTTTAACTGTTATAGGGTCGGTTTTTGTATTAGCGTACTATTTTTACAGGCAAAGAATTAATTCGATCAGGCAAAAAGAAAAAGAGAAAACAGAGTATAACAAAAAAATAACAGAGTCGGAGCTTAAAGCCCTGAGGGCGCAAATGAATCCACACTTCATGTTCAATGCCATTAATTCCATACAAAATTTTGTTTTAAAAAACGATTCGCGTTCGGCTCAAAAATACCTCACTAAATTTGCCCGTCTTATCCGTTCGGTGCTCGAAAACTCAAAGCACGAACTGGTATGGTTAAGTAAAGAAGTTGAAGCCCTTGAACTGTATATTGAGCTGGAGGCCCTGAGAGCGTCGTTTAGTTTTGATTATGAGGTTATTATCGACGATAGTTTAAACGCAACTGATTTGTTTATCCCTCCCATGATTATACAGCCTTATATAGAGAATGCCATTTTACATGGCATTGTTCCTTTAACGGAGAGAAGGGGTAAACTAATGGTTAAATTTTCGCTGGAAGGTTCTGCCTTAAAATGCATAGTTGATGATAATGGGATAGGAAGGATACTTGCCAATGAAATAAAATTAAGGAAACAACAGTCCCACCAGTCCATGGGAATGAACGTAACACAGGACCGGATCACAATTCTGAACCAGCAAACCCACAATATGCTTGCCAGCGTTGTTGTATTGGATAAAGTTGTTGAGGGCATAGCCATGGGAACTACTGTTGAAATAAGTATTAATATAAAAAAATCACAAAATGATTAACGCTATCATTATAGATGACGAAAAAGATGGGGCAGAGGTATTAGAGATCCTGATACGGCAAAACTGTCCGGCCATTAACATAGTATCTGTAGATCATTCTGTTACAGGAGCCATTCTATCGATTAAAAATTTAAAACCTGACCTGATATTTTTGGATATAGAAATGCCCACAGGAACAGGCTTTGATGTAGTACAAGCCACAAAAGACCTGGACTACCAGATTATTTTTATTACTGCCTACGAACATTATGCCATTAAAGCCTTTAAAACAAACGCGGTTGATTATTTGCTGAAACCGATTGATATTGATGAACTTGTATTTGCAGTTAACAATGCCGAGAAACGGATCTCGGTTTTAGGAAAAAGCCAAACAAGCCAGATCGAGTCGCTGCTGCTAAGCACGATGAATAAAAACAAAAAAATTTCCATTCCCTCACAAGAGGGTGTATTTTGGGTTGACCTGGATGACATTATCCGTCTTGAAGCCGAATCTAATTATACACATGTTTATATCAGGAACCGGAAAAAATTCATAGTTGCCAAAACGTTGAAAAGCTTTGAGGAGCAGTTGAACTCTTCCAATTTTTGCCGGATTCACAGCGCCCATTTAATTAATTTGAATGAAGTTGAACGTTATATAAAAGGCGACGGAGGGATTGTTATTCTTAAAGATTCGTCAAATTTACCGGTATCAAGGGCCAATAAAAACGAATTATTAAAGAAATTAAATTTATACCTTTAATTACCTGTTTTGAAACACATATTACTGATATCCGATACGCACAGTTACCTCGACCAGGGTTTAGTAAAGCACATTGAAGCGGCAGATGAAGTATGGCATGCGGGCGACATAGGAAGTCCTATTGTAACCGATACCATCAAACGTATTAAACCTCTTCGCGCGGTGTATGGGAATATAGACGATACAAACACACGTAAAGAATTTCCGAAAAACCTGGTTTTTATGTGCGAACAGGTAAAAGTATTTATGACACATATTTGCGGACAACCAACAAACTATACAAAAGAAGTAAAAGATATGATACGAGAGGAAAAACCAAAACTCTTCATCTGTGGTCATTCCCATATTTTAAAGGTCATGTACCAGCAGCAGTATGATGTACTTCACATGAACCCCGGCGCTTGTGGCATTCATGGATTTCACCAGGTAAAAACGGTATTGCGTTTTGTGATTGATAAGGAAGAGATAAAAGACCTGGCAGTTATAGAATTGGGAAACAGGGTGTAAAATCTTGTTAAAGGAGAAACAATAAAAAAAGCGTCCGTAACCACAGACGCTTTTTTTATGGTTACAAAATGGTTATTTACTTATCACAACCTTTCCTTTTGTAAGGCCCTCGCTGGTTTTAACCTGGTAAAAATAAGTGCCATTCGGAAGATCGTTAACACTTGTGCTTATTTGATTATAACCTGCGGGCAGGTTATCGCGTGTAATTTGTTTAACCGTTTGTCCTAAGGTATTTACCAATACAATTTCAACGTTTTCTGATTTGGTTGTTTTAACAACAAAGTTTAAGTCAGTATTTGCCGGATTAGGAAAAACCAACGCGGTTAATTCTGCACCAGCTATTTCGCTGATACGGGTTACTACAGGAGGCGTATAATGCGCCTGAGCGCTGTCGGCACTTTTCTTAATGTCGGTTAAATCATCGCCGGCAATAAGAGCAAAGGCTACTTTAGCACTGTCGCCGGCACTAATGGTAAACGGACCAGAACTCATGACTTCAACCACATCTTCGCCATCGGCATCGGCTGCACCTGCAACATAACGGTTTGTTGACATGGTAGTATACTTATCGGCAGTTGAATAATAATCGGTAGCATCGGCAATATCCACTCCACCTGCGCCCCCAGCTATATTGTCAACATTATAGCATAAGGGAGCTGCTGTGCTAGTCAATAGTTTTATGCCGGCATATTTTCCACCCGCTTGGGTCGAATAGACATAGCCCATTTTTGTTGCCGCGTCGTAGTTCGATTTGTTCATGGAAGCGCTTGTGGCGTCGATATCCCAATCGGCAAAAATACCGGCATATAAATTACTTAAGGTAGTTGATCCTGTATTTTTCATCACATATTCAACAATCACATATTTTCGGTTACCCGGTGTTGTCCATGCATAAGCGCTATGCGATACCCGAATGTTTTGTACAGGCGAAGCGAGGGCATCATTAAAACGGCCATGCACATCAAATTCAGAGAATGTTGGTGGAATGGTTTTGCTGGCTTTAACCACTGTTTGAAAATCGGCATCGGATGTTCCGGCTGTAGCTCCCCTCACACAATCCGACACCTTTGTGGAAGAAGTGCCAACCATAAAACCACCTTCATACAATAACGGCGTACTCATGTAAGTAAAACCCAATCCCTGTGATTGTGCATCCAGGTTGTAGCCAATTTTGCCTTTACTTGTAATGGTGGTCGCTACATCGTTAATGGCAATGTTAACGTAATCCACATTCACGATCACATCAAAAAAGTAGCTGTCGTTATACGTTCCGTCGGTTAATGTCACTTTAAACCTGATGACTGAGTTATCAGGGGTGCCTGCATTTACCTTAAACTTAAACGGATCGGAATTATTGGTAACCATGGAAAGGGTATTGATGACCCCAAGTGTTGTGTTATTATCAATGCTGCTAACATACGATGCGCCAACAACAGCGGTAATGCTTGCCGTAAGGTTTGTAGTAGGAGCAAGGTAGTTTACAAAATCACCTGTAATGAATAAACTGTCACCAATAACAATGGCGTTGTCATTATGATCGGCTACTATCTGGTTGGCAAAAACAACCGATGGTACGGCGGCGTCGGTTAAAGCGCGTTGCAGGTTCATGCGGCCTTTGCCAAGCTTGTTTTGAAGATTGAATCCTGTATTGGGAGCACCGGTAATATTTGGTCCGGTGGTGTAATGATTGTCCGATGTTTGCTTCAAGCGCTGGCCAATTTGTAAAGCATTGGTGTAATTAAATTTTGATTGTACCAGGCCCGCACCACCCGCTGTAATTGGTGATGACATGGATGTTCCGCTAAGGCTGCTGTAAGTATTGTTGTAGTAGGTAGAGTAAATGTTGTTTCCGGGTGTACTGATGTCCACATCATAATTATAAGTGGTAAAGCTTGTCTTCGTATCAGAAGTAGAACTGGTAGCTGCTACCGAAAGAACATAATTGTAAGATGAAGGGTACATTCTTTCATCAAGCCCCGAGTTCCCTGCCGATGCAATTACAAGGCAGTTTTTATTAATGGTAGCATAATCAATAATCACCTGACCAAAAGATCCGCTGGCTGTTCCGCCCCATGAACAGTTTATGATCTTAGCACCATGGTCGGCTGCGTAAGTAATGCCTTCGTAACCCGAAATAATATAACCTTCGCCGCCAGTGCCCCTGGTATCATTGTCAGCCGCACATTTTACGGGTAATAATTTACAATTCCAGCCTATGCCTGCAACGCCCACATTATTGTTAGTAGCAGCCGATGCGCAACCTGATACGTGTGAGCCATGAGAATTGTTTGATCCCATAATGTTTGCGTTGTTGTCTCCTACAACATTATTATAATCTGCTCCACCCAGGTCGTAGCCGGTGTAATTGTCAACATAGCCATCGCCATCGTCGTCGGCTCCATTTACAGGGTCGGCGGCATTGTGCACAAACTGACTTGCCAGATCCGGATGATCGATGTCGGTACCCGAATCCACAATAGCGATCACCATGGATGAACTGCCTTGTGAGCCGTTAAGTGCCAGGTCCCAGGCAGCATACGCCCTGATTCGGGTAAGGAAGCCACTTTGGTTTGAAATAGATGGATCGTTTGGAGTTACATTATGTAGTTTAAAATTGTAATGCGGCTCAGCAAACTCCACAAGGTTAGTCGCCAATACCTGGTTAATGGCATCTTCCAATTTAACGTTATTGGTGTATTTTAATTCATAGATCAAAGAAAGATCAGCGTAAGCTTGTCCTAATTCATTGCGCTCTTTTTCGGGTGGCGAATGCTTGGGGAATTTTTTGCCAAATGTATTTACACCAACATAAGCAAGCACCTGGTCGAGCAGGACACTGTTAATTTTATGGTCACCGGCAATGCCCCTGTATTGCGGTTTTAATTTAAAAATAATGGTATTTTGCGTGTAATCATTTGGTCCCAGGTTGGAAGCCAGTACAAATTGTTTGCGCGCTTTTAGGGGCTGTGATAGTTGGCCCTGCGCAAGGATCGTAAATTGCATAAGCAACACTAATCCTAATGAAATGGTAATGTTTAATTTCATGTGTTATTGTTTAGTTAGTATAAATATAGATGGATTTATATTTATTATCAGATTAAACCGAAATAAACCGGTCGTTTTTTTTAATTATTTTCTGTTTTACAGTCTTTATACAAAATCACGGAGTGTTTTGGCAAAATGAAACGATAGGGCATAAAAAAAAGCATCGCCAAACCGGCGATGCTTTTTTTGAATGAATAAGATAAAATTATCCTAAGTATTGTTGTAACAATTTGCTTCTTGAGCTGTGGCGTAAACGACGAATGGCTTTTTCTTTGATCTGACGAACACGCTCACGGGTAAGGTCAAACTTATCGCCAATTTCCTCTAAAGTTAAGCCATGGTTTAAGCCAATGCCAAAGAATAATTTTACCACGTCGCGTTCTCTTTCGGTTAATGTAGATAAAGCCCTATCGATTTCCTTTGATAAGGATTCCATAATTAAACCGGCATCCGCTTTTAATGAATCATGGTTTACCAATACATCCAATAAAGAGCTTTCTTCGCCATTGGCAAACGGCGCATCCATACTTACATGGCGGCCCGAAACTTTCATGGTATCCGATACTTTATCAATTGGCAGGTCAAGTAATTCTGCTAACTCTTCGGCGCTTGGTTCACGCTCAAATTCCTGCTCTAATTTTGAGTAGGCTTTGTTTATTTTATTTAAAGAACCAACCTGGTTCAATGGTAAACGAACGATACGGGATTGTTCTGCCAATGCCTGTAAAATTGATTGACGAATCCACCATACGGCATAAGAGATAAATTTAAAACCACGTGTTTCATCAAAACGGCGTGCTGCTTTAATCAAACCTAAGTTACCTTCATTAATTAAATCAGGCAAGCTTAATCCCTGGTTTTGATATTGTTTGGCTACTGATACAACGAAACGCAGGTTGGCACGGGTTAGCTTTTCCAACGCATCCTGATCACCATCCTTGATCTTCTTCGCTAAAACAACTTCTTCTTCTGCAGTAATTAATTCTTCTCTCCCAATTTCCTGTAGGTATTTATCTAAGGAAGCACTTTCGCGATTGGTGATGGATTTGGTTATTTTAAGTTGTCTCATGGTTTATAGATGGGTTTATAAGAGAACAAAGATAGAAAAAAAAGGGCGTTTTCCCAACTATGTATCTTTTTGATTATTAAATAATTAGATAATTGTGATGTTTTTAACAATTTTGTTTTCGCTTTTTAGACCTACACAGGCTTGTAAAAGTTATAGTACAAGTTTTCAAAGATAAAGCAGGATATTATGCCGTTGGCTATAAACCAAATCCATAGTATGCTCTCATACCGTTAGGGTACATTCCTTCTATTAAAACACCGCCCGATTTTTTTTCTAAAAGGTCTTGTATGTCTTTTATAGTTGCCACTTTTTTCTTGTCAACCGATGTAATGATAAAACCTTCTTTAATTCCTGCATTGGCTAATTTGCCCGGTTCCAGTTTTGCAATTTTTACACCGGCAGTAATTTTAAAACGTTCCATGTCTTCGTTTCCTATTTCTTCAAAAACAGCGCCTAAAGAGTTGACAGAAGTTCTTACAATTTCAGGTTTTTTAATAATACCCAAACTGTTTTCCTGGTTCTTTAAAACAACAGGTACAATAACTTCTTTTTCGTCCCTGATTACTGTTACATTGATCTTGTCGCTTGGCCTGTATTTACCAATTTGTTCAAGCAGCTCCGAAGTACTTTTTACATTTACACTTTCAATTTTAGTCACTACGTCGCCTACTTTAATGCCGCTTTCTTCTCCGGCTCCATTTTCGGCAAGGCCATTCACATACACACCTTTTAATTGCTTGATGCGTTTTTCGCTGGCAAATTTCGAATCAATGTCGTTAATGCTTAAGCCAATGAATGCACGTTGCACGTTACCGTATTCAATCAAATCTGATACCACCTTCTTCACAATGTTAACCGGTACGGCAAAGGAGTAGCCCTGGTACGAACCGTTGTTTGATGCAATGGCTGTGTTAATCCCAACCAGCTCGCCGGTAGTGCTCACCAGTGCGCCACCACTGTTGCCAGGGTTCACAGCCGCGTCGGTTTGTATAAACGACTCGATTGGAGAAATTCCGCCGTGCGGGTTATGTTCCAAAATATTAATGTTACGTCCTTTGGCACTTACAATACCGGCTGTTACGGTTGAGTTTAAGTTGAAAGGATTACCAACTGCCAAAACCCACTCGCCAACTTTTACATCATCGGAGTTACCATAATTAATAAATGGGAGGGCACTTTCTTTTATTTTTAAAAGGGCAAGGTCAGTAGCCGGATCGGTTCCAATTACTTCGGCATTGTATGTACGTTTATCGTTTAAGATAACGTCGATTTTTGTAGCGCCGTTTACTACGTGATTGTTTGTAACAATGTAACCATCCTGGCTAATGATAACACCACTGCCGCTTCCCTGCATAACATTTGGCTTGCGTTGACGTCCGCCAAAAAATAAATCCTGGAATGGGTCGTAAGCCAGGTTGTTTTGATTTTCGACAATGGTGGTAATATGCACAACCGAATTAACCGACTTTTCGGCTGAGGCTACAAAATCAGGAGAATTAGCCGCAGCAGCTAGTTCGCTGTAATTGGTTAAATGAACCGGTGTAGCGTAAGGATTGTAATTTAGTTGCGAATTGGTTGGGGTAATAAAATAGTTGGCAACCAATACACATGCGCCGCCAAGTGCGCCTACAAATAACGATGAGATTGATCTTTTCATATGCTTTATTTTTTGTTTTAAGTGAGTTGTTTTTTTATTTACAAACCTCATAACGCAAAATTAGGGCTTAAGTTATGCATTACTTTTTGTTTTAACAATACTTAACCATAGCCAGTGTTTTAGGGGGTTTTGGCCTGTCAATTGCTAAAAATTTTAACAAATGGGAACTGATATTTTGTCTCTGCCTGACATTTTTGCCTTATTCAAAACTTTATAAAATAGTTGAAAACAGTTTCGAAAATATATGTAAATTTAGTGTGCTAAATTATGATGAGATTTAAACGCAAAATACCTTCTTTTGTTTTTGGAGTATCGATTGGATTATTGGCAGGTGTTGCGTTTTTTATTTTTAAGATTGATGATTACCTGAAAAAATTCAACAAGCCGAGTATTGATAATATAAAGATCGTTGAACAATCGGTTTCTGAAGATACTGACAAGGAGCATAAAAAAGAGAACAAATCGGAAAAGAAATCATCGATCAATACTAAGAACTCTCCCACTATAAACTACAGCGAGGTGGATGCCTTGCTAAAGGAAGAAGAAACCATCACTGTAGCGCAGGAAGAGCTTCTATCCGTTAAAAATATTAAGGTGATTGATCTTGACGGAAGCGCTAAGCGCGATACCTTAACGGGCCAACTGGCAGGCGTTACAAGCAGCGATTACCCGAACATGTTCTTTGTTGAGTTCTGGAAAACACCCTTAAATTCAAAAGGATACCGCATGACGCGCAACCGTGTCATTCTTTATGGTTTGTCGGATTTTAGCAGTATTACCATTTATAAAGTGGAGGATAATTTTTACCTGAAAGACGATGATGTGGTATATAAGATCTCATCAGGAACGGAGTTTAAGCCTATGGAACTGGTGAACGACTCGGAGTTATTGGCAAGAATCAATTAAAGTTATATGACATTAGAGTGTTATAAATACCAGGGTACAGGAAATGATTTTGTGCTCATTGATAATCGTGATAAAACACTATCATTAACTACCGAACAAATAAAATGGTTGTGCGACAGGCGTTTTGGCATTGGCGCGGATGGGCTCATGTTACTGGAGCTGGAACCGGGCATTGATTTTAAGATGGTGTATTTTAACAGCGATGGTAATGAGAGCAGTATGTGTGGAAACGGGGGTAGATGTATTACCGCTTTTGCAAAACGTTTGGGCCTCATTTCATCGGAAGCAAAATTTTTAGCGATTGATGGTTTGCACGAAGCAAAAATAAAAGATGATTACGTGTCGCTGAAAATGAATGATGTAAGGCAGGTTGAAAGTGGTGAGGATTATTTTTACCTGAACACGGGTTCGCCACACTATGTAAAGTTTGTGACTAACATTGAGGACACTGATGTGTTTACCGAAGGACAGAAAGTTCGCTACAACGATCGCTTTATTATAGAGGGCACCAATGTAAACTTTATTGAACGAAAAGAAAACGAATTATTTGTGCGTACCTATGAGCGTGGGGTAGAGGATGAAACCTTATCGTGTGGCACAGGTGTAACCGCTGCAGCCCTGGTGGCAGCCTTAAAAGGTGTGAGTACCGATAAAAATAACTGTGTAATTAAAACATTGGGTGGGAACCTGAATGTGAAATTTGACAAGGTGCTTGAAAATACTTTTTACAATATTTGGCTTGAGGGCCCGGCAAACTTTGTTTTTAAAACGATCATAAACGTTAGAGAGGATTTACTGTAATTTTAGTTTGCCCTATGAAACAATTCAGAAGTCATAACCCGCTTTTTCTGATTGTTTTGGTATTCTTTTCTTCTCATCTGTTTTCGCAATCACTTAATCGCTTGAATAAACATGGCAATCGTGTTGGCAAATGGGTTACTTACCTGGACGAGGATAAAAAAGTGAAATCGTTTGAGGGTAAATTCAGGAACGGAAAACCGGTTGGGAAAAGCTATTTCTACAACAATGCAGGAGTGCTCGACCGGACAGAGGTAAGCCGGTTCAGGAAGCTCAAAACAAGGTTCTATTATCCTAATGGAGTTGTTAAATTGCAAGGACAGGCGAGAATGGAAAACCTGCCCGACAGGATCCATTATTACTTTTACGGAAAATGGAAGGCGTATAATGACAGTGGCGCATTAATACGATACGATTTTTATGAAAAAGGAACTTTCGTTAATTCTACCTATATAAGTTCAGGAAACGGCCTTAATGATACGCTTATGACCCGATTGAGGCAAATCGACGTAGAGTTTACAAGTCATAACCGTTCGCTTACGGATAGCATTAACGCCTATTCAAAAGATAATGTGAAATTGGCCCTATTTAAAACCGAGATGCGTTACAAGGATAGTTTGTCCTTTGTTGCCATTGAAAATATTATTCAGCGTTATGGCTATCCTTCGAAGCAGCTTGTGGGAGAGGCGGCAGACATTCCCTTTTATATTATGGGATATGCACCGGTAAGCATAAAAGAGAAATACATGAATGAATTTATACTGGCGGCCGACCGGGGAACCATCAGCTGGACCTCGCTGGCGCATTTTATGGATAAGGTAAAGGTGGCTAAAGGCGAAAAACAGATTTATGGTACCCAGGGAGAATATGACAAGAACTTTAAATTGATCCTGTACCCGGTTGCCGATCCGGGGACGCTGAACGACAGAAGAAAGAAAGTGGGCTTAGATCCCATTGAGCAATAAAAAACGCCATCAGGAGCTTCCTAATGGCGTTAAATTGAATTTTTAAGATTATACCCAACCGCAAACAATACCTCCCATAATGGCAAGGCAAATGATCCAGTAACCACAATTAATGGCAATGTATTTAAAGCTTTTGCGCTCAAACATTGCACCGGTTGCTATAATTGGCGTTACCAAAAACAGACCGCTTAATACGCCATGAAATGCCCCATGTCCAAATGTACGATGGCCAGAGCCTACCAAATCCATTACCTGTTTAAAAAGAGCGCCTTCGGGTGTAGAAGGATCTTCTATATGGTCGCGATAGTCGAAGAAGGCAGCTCCAATGTGAAACTGGTGGATAACCAATGATTGGGTGAAAAAGGCCAGTAAGAAGCTCAGGATGAAGCTTACAATGAAAATAACAGCCATGTTGGCGCCTTTCATCTTTTCTTCATTTAAGCCTGCTGCCTGCATCCAGGCATTTCCTAGTACTTTTGGGTTATACCATATAAAACCCATTACCATTGGCACTAAGGCCGCTACTAATACTGCTAAAAAATTAATATTCATGATGTTTATGTTTTGGTTTATCCAAATTTAGGGCAGGGGAGGGCTGTTTTGGCTTATTTTAAGCTTAAGTAATAACAATGAGGTGTTAGTAAGAGGGCTGATTTGGATTAAGGTATGCTTGTGAATGTCATTGCGAGCGAAGCAATCTCACACTTAGTGTTTATAAAGCTTTGTATGAGATCGTTTCGTCGTTCCTCCTCGCGATGACGATGAACTTCCTTTCAATAGCATATAAACAAAAATCCCCGGCAATTTGCATAACCGGGGACCTTATAAAACTTAAAATGGGGAATATTATTCTGCGTCTTCCGCTTTGGTTTCTGCAGTACCTGTAGCTTTAGCGTCGGTTGTTTTTTTAGCGCGGCTACGACGGGTTGTTTTAGCTTTTTCGGTTTTAGCGGCTTTACCGTTTGAGTAAATTTCGTTAAAATCAACTAATTCAATCAGTGCCATTTCAGCAGCATCGCCCTGGCGGTTGCCGGTTTTGATGATACGGGTGTAACCACCGTTACGTTCAGCTACTTTTACAGCAATATCCTTAAACAGGATAGATACTGCTTCTTTGCTTCTTAATGAAGCGAATACAGTTCTGCGGCTGTGTGTGGTATCTTCTTTTGATTTGGTAATGATTGGCTCAACATAAGTTCTTAAAGCTTTAGCTTTGGCTAAAGTGGTGAAAATACGTTTGTGCTCAATTAAAGAACAAGCCATGTTGTTCATTAATGCTTTACGGTGAGAATGTGTTCTACCTAAATTATTTATTTTATCTCCGTGTCTCATTTTAATTTACGATTTTGTGATTTACAATTTACGATTTACAAATTGTACATTGTAAATCCTTCAATTGTCACTCAATTTTAGTCTTTATCTAATTTATATTTCACTACATTCATTCCAAACTGCAACCCTTTTGTTGATACTAAATCTTCGAGCTCAGTTAAAGATTTCTTACCAAAATTACGGAATTTTAAAAGGTCGTTTTTGTTGAATGATACAAGTTCTCCTAAAGTCTCTACGTCAGCTGCTTTTAAGCAGTTCAGGGCACGTACAGAAAGATCCATGTCAACTAATTTAGTTTTTAATAATTGACGCATGTGTAACGATGTTTCATCAAATTCTTCTTCAGATTTTTTCTCTTCAGAATCCAATGTAATTTTCTCATCAGAGAACAACATGAAGTGATAGATCAAAATTTTAGCCGCTTCTTTCAAAGCTTCTTTCGGATGGATAGAGCCATCGGAAACGATATCAACGATGAGTTTTTCGTAGTCGGTTTTTTGCTCAACACGGTAGTTCTCAATCGTGTATTTTACGTTTTTAATAGGGGTGTAGATAGAATCGATGAAGATAGTTCCCTGAGGTGCAGAGTTTGTTTTGTTTTCTTCTGCAGGCACATATCCACGGCCTTTGTCAACAGTTAATTCAATTTTTAATTTTACTGAACTTTCGCAATTGAAGATCACTAATTCAGGATTTAAAATCTGGAAACCGTTAGCAAATTTACCAATTTCGGCAGCAGTAAATTTTTCGTTACCGGCGAAATGAATAACTATTTTTTCTGCATCGTGATTATCTAATTGTTTTTTAAAACGTACTTGTTTTAAGTTTAAGATAATTTCAGTAACATCTTCCACAACACCTTTGATTGTAGAAAATTCGTGATCAACGCCTTCAATTCTAACGCTGGTAATAGCATGCCCTTCTAAAGAAGAAAGCATGATACGACGCAATGAGTTACCTATAGTGATACCGAAACCTGGTTCCAAAGGACGGAATTCGAACTGTCCTTCAGTTTCAGTAGAGTTAATCATAACAACCTTATCTGGTTTTACGAAATTTAATATTGCCATATCTATTAATTTATATAGGTTAAAAACTAATGCTTAATTATTATTTAGAGTACAACTCGACGATCAGTTGCTCTTTAATATTCTCAGGAATCTGAGAACGTTCAGGAACTGAAATAAATTTACCGGTGAAGGTAGATTTATCAAAATCCAACCAAGAGTATTTATTTACTGATCCTGTTAAAGATGCTGTAATTGCCTCTAAAGACTGAGATTTTTCGCGAACACCAACTACATCACCTGCTTTCAGGGTGTAAGATGGGATGTTTACCACTTCACCGTTTACAGTGATGTGGGCGTGAGATACTAACTGACGGGCAGCACGACGTGAAGGAGCAACGCCTAAACGGTAAACAACGTTATCTAAACGTGCTTCGATCAATTGTAACAATACTTCACCTGTAATACCGTGAGAACGGGCAGCTCTGTCAAACGTTCTAGCGAATTGTTTTTCGAGGATACCGTAAGTATATTTAGCTTTTTGCTTTTCCTGTAACTGGATAGCGTATTCTGATTTTTTACCTTTTTTCTTAGTATTTCCGTGTTGTCCCGGAGGGTAATTTTTTTTCTCTAATGCTTTATCCGGACCAAAAATTGGCTCTCTGAATTTTCTTGCGATCTTGGATTTAGGACCTGTATATCTTGCCATTTCTATTTATTAATTTCTGTTATTTACTGGTTTAATTTATCGTTGTGCGTGTAAGATCACTCTTAGCAACGACGTCTTTTTGGAGGACGGCAACCGTTGTGTGGCATTGGAGTAATATCCACGATCTCGGTCACTTCAATTCCTGAAGTCGCAATTGTTCTGATAGCTGATTCTCTTCCTGCACCCGGACCTTTTACGTATACTTTTACTTTACGTAAACCTAAGTCGGCTGCTACTTTTGAGCAATCTGCAGCAGCTAATTGTGCTGCGTACGGTGTGTTCTTTTTAGAACCACGGAAGCCCATTTTACCAGCACTTGCCCAAGAGATAACTTGTCCGCTAGTGTTTGTTAAAGAGATGATAAGGTTATTGAATGTAGCGTTAATGTGAGCTTCTCCAACTGCCTCTACCTTTACTACTCTTTTCTTAGCATTAGCTTTTGCAGCTGCTACTGATGATTGTTGTTTAGCCATTTTTTATTAATTAATGAGTTATTGATTTGTTGAGTTGTTGATTGGTTAACTCTCCAATTCTCTAACTCTTTAAATCTATAATTAGTTTTTATTTAGTAACTTTTTTCTTGTTTGCAACCGTCTTACGTTTTCCTTTACGGATACGTGCATTGGTTTTAGTACGTTGTCCACGAACCGGTAAACCGTTACGGTGACGGATACCACGGTAAGATCCAATATCAGTTAAACGTTTGATATTCAGGGCTACTTCTGAACGAAGTCCGCCTTCCACTTTAAAGTTGTTGTTAACGATAGAGCGGATAGCATTTTGTTCATCATCCGACCACTCTGACACTTTTTTGTCAAAGTTTACGCCAGCTTCTGTTAAAATGCGCTGAGCTCTGCTACGTCCAATACCAAAAATATAGGTTAATCCTATTTCTCCTCTTTTATTTTTTGGTAAATCTATACCTGCAATACGTGCCATTATTTATATACTTGGTTTTTAAAAGTTTGCGAAGATACGCAATTATTTTTGTCTTTGTTTAAATTTCGGGTTTTTTTTGTTGATTATGTACAACTTTCCTTTACGGCGTACAATTTTGCAATCAACGCTTCTTTTTTTTATGGATGCTCTAACTTTCATTTCCTTAGGTTAATTTTATAATTTTTCTTATCTGTTACTTATATCTGTATGTTATTCTGCCTTTTGTCAGGTCGTAAGGGCTCATTTCAAGCTTTACCTTGTCGCCGGTCAGAATTTTGATGTAATGCATCCGCATTTTACCTGAAATATGGGCAATTAAGGTGTGCCCGTTTTCCAGTTCGACCCGGAACATGGCATTACTCAACGATTCCAGAATAATCCCATCTAACTCAATATTTGCCTGTTTTGCCATATTAAGCCTGTTGCATTGTCATTTGGTTAGTACTACGTCCTTTTATTCTTCCGCTTTGCATTAAGCCATCATAATGACGGTTTAACAGGAAGGTTTCAATTTGCTGCAAGGTATCTAAAACAACCCCAACTAGGATCAACAGGGAAGTTCCACCGAAGAAATCGGCAAAAGCGCTGTTAATTCCCAATTTAATAGCGAAAGCTGGTAAAATTGCCACAAATGCCAGGAAAATAGCTCCCGGTAAAGTAATACGGCTCATTACCTGGTCAATAAAGTCAGAAGTTGTTTTTCCTGGTTTTACACCCGGTACAAATCCTCCGTTACGTTTCATATCATCGGCCAATTGATTTGGATTAATCATAATAGCCGTGTAAAAGTATGTAAAGGCAATGATAAGGGTTGCAAAAATGAAGTTGTACCAGAAACCGTACCTGTCGGCAAACACACCACCTGTACCACCCGACATGCTAGATACTACCTGAGGGATGAACATTAAGGCCTGGGCAAAGATGATTGGCATTACACCCGCAGCGTTTACTTTTAAAGGTAAGTACTGACGAACGCCGCCGTATTGCTTATTACCAACAATTTTTTTAGCGTATTGCACCGGAATTCTCCTGGTACCTTGCACTAACAGGATGCAGCTTACGATCACAAACAGTAAGAAAACGATCTCTAACAGGAACATGATTAAACCACCGCCTGCGCTTTGTAAACGTGAACCGAACTCGGACGTGATAGCGAAGGGTAGGCGGGAGATGATCCCGATCATAATGAGTAAAGAAATACCGTTACCAATACCTTTATCAGTAATACGTTCGCCTAACCACATAATAAACATGGTACCTGCAACCAGGATAATGGTTGACTGGATACCAAACCAGGTAGGATCGATACCAACTACGCCTGGTTTTGTATAAACCTGTGTAGCCAAATATCCGGGAGCCTGAACGGCAGTAACTGCTACGGTTAAGAAACGGGTGTACTGATTGATCTTTTTACGTCCGCTTTCTCCTTCTTTCTGCATTTTTTGGAAATAAGGTACTGCCATTCCCAATAACTGGATAATAATGGATGCAGTGATGTAAGGCATAATACCCAAACCAAAGATGGATGCTCTTGAGAACGCACCACCGGCAAAGGCATTAATTAAGGCAACGATACCGCCATCATTGGCATTGGCGTTGGCTTCAGCCAACACATCGGTATTGATACCCGGCAATACAACAAAAGAACCCAAACGATAGATAAGAATAAGCCCAAGGGTTGTTAAAATCCTTTGCTTTAGTTCTTCTATCTTCCAGATGTTTTGGAGTGTTTCTAAAAAACGCTTCATATAGTATTAGATTTCGGTTGCTACTCCGCCTTTTGATTCAATTGCTGCTTTAGCAGTTGCTGTAAACGCGTGAACTGTGATATTAACTTTTGATTTTAATTCGCCTCTTCCTAAAATTTTAATAACATCATTTTTAGAAGCTACGCCATTAGCGATCAATACTTCTTTAGTGATATCGGTAATGTTTTTAGAATCGGCAATTTTTTGGATAACGTCAAGGTTTACACCTTTGTACTCAACGCGGTTAATGTTTTTGAAACCGAATTTAGGAACGCGACGTTGTAAAGGCATTTGACCACCTTCAAAACCACGTTTTCTTTTATTACCTGAACGCGACTGGGCACCTTTGTGACCCTGGGTAGCAGTACCGCCACCGCCTGAACCTTGTCCGCGACCTCTTCTAAAATTATTTTTTACTGAACCTTCTGCAGGTTTTAATGAATTTAATTTCATTTTCGTTGAATAGCTTTTATTAATTAAATTTTTTCTACTGTCAATAAATGAGCTACTGCATCGATCATTCCCTGAATTTGAGGGGTAACTTCTTTAGTAACCGTTTGCTGAGTTTTTCTCAGGCCTAAAGCCTGAACTGTTGCGCGAGTTCTAACGTTTCTTTTGATGAAACTTTTAGATAATGTGATTTTAACCTGTGCCATATCTTCTCTTAATTATTATCCGTTAAATACTCTGTCTAATGTAATACCTCTTTGACGGGAAATCGCCAATGGGTCACGCATTTTAGCTAAAGCATCAATTGTTGCTTTTACCACGTTGTGTGGGTTTGAAGAACCTTTTGATTTAGCTAATACATCGGTAATACCAACGCTTTCCAACACTGCACGCATCGCACCACCGGCAATTACACCTGTACCGTGAGCAGCTGGTTTTAAGAATACACGTGAACCACCAAATTTACCATTTTCAGGGTGTGGAACAGTTCCTTTCAACACAGAAACTTTCACTAAGTTTTTCTTTGCATCATCAATACCTTTAGTAATAGCGTCGGTAACCTCATTCGCTTTTCCTAAACCGTATCCTACAACACCTTTTTCGTCACCTACCACAACGATAGCAGCGAAACTAAAGTGACGACCACCTTTTGTAACTTTGGTTACACGTTGTATCGCTACTAATTTATCTTTTAGTTCGATGTCTGTAGACTTTACTTTTTTTACAACTTCTTTTGACATGTTATGTATGTTCTTTTTATACTAATTAAAATTTTAAACCTGCTTCACGGGCTCCTTCAGCCAATGATTTGATACGACCGTGGTATAGGTAACCATTCCTGTCGAACGCTACTGCGGTAATTCCTGCAGCTGTCGCTTTTTCAGCAATTAATTTACCTACTGCTTTTGCCTGGTCAATTTTGGTTGCTTTTGATCCTTTGATGGTTTTGTCATCAGAGCCCGCAGCTGCAATTGTTTTTCCAGCCAGGTCATCAACCAATTGTGCAAAAATGCCGGTGTTGCTTCTGAAAACGCTTAAGCGTGGTGTAGCAGCAGTTCCGTTAATGGTTTTACGGATCTTATGTTTAATTCTTTCTCTTCTTTGTTTTTTATTGAGTGCCATCTTTCCAGTTTTTTAAAGATGATTAATACTAATTGAATTATGTTATTTTTTGCTTGCAGATTTACCGGCTTTACGACGTAAGATCTCACCGCTGAATTTGATACCTTTTCCTTTGTACGGCTCAGGTTTACGTAATGAGCGGATCTTTGCTGCAACCATTCCCAATAATTGTTTGTCAGAGCTTTCTAACGTGATTTTTGGGTTTTGTCCTTTTTCAGAAGCAGTGGTTATTTTAATTTCGCTTGGTAATTCAAACACAACGTTGTGCGAGAAACCTAAAGCTAATTCTAATAACTGGCCTTTGTTAGATGCACGGTAACCTACACCTACTAATTCCTGTTCTGTTTTATATCCTTCAGATACACCTTTAACCATGTTGGCGATTAAAGAACGGTATAAACCGTGTAATGATCTGTGACGTTTTTGGTCAGTTGGGCGGGTAACGTTAATTACACCGTTTTCAACTGCAACGTTAATATCTGCGTCAATCGTTTCGGTTAAAGTGCCTAATTTGCCTTTTACTGAAACTGTTGTTCCTTTTACGTTTACTTCAACGCCTGCTGGAACTGTGATTGGTAATTTTCCTATACGTGACATGTGTTTTTCCTCCCTCTAAAATTATGAAATGTAACATAAAACTTCGCCACCTACATTTAATTTGCGGGCTTCTTTATCTGTCATTACACCTTTAGATGTAGAGATAATAGCGATACCTAATCCGTTTAATACTTTTGGCATAGTACCAACACCGGCATACTTACGTAAGCCTGGAGTGGAAACCCTGTCTAAAGTACGGATAGCCGATAGCTTGTTTACTGGATTATACTTAAGGGCGATTTTGATGGTCCCTTGTTTTTTTTCGTTTTCCTCAAACTTATAGTTTAGGATGTAACCTTTATCGAAAAGGATCTTGGTGATCTCTTTTTTCAGGTTTGAAGCAGGAATCTCAACGATCCTGTGGTTTGCACTAATGGCGTTTCTAACGCGTGTTAGGTAATCTGATACTGTATCTGTCATTTTATTTGTTTTTATATGTTATCCCGACCTCAGGATAATTATACATTAATACTCTTTTTGGTAAGCTTAGAAGCTTGATTTGGTAACACCCGGGATCAATCCGAATAATACCATTTCGCGGAACGTTACACGGCTGATACCGAAATCCCTCATGTAACCACGAGGACGGCCGGTTAACTTGCAACGGTTACGCATACGTACTTTGCATGAGTTTTTAGGTAATTTCTGCAAAGCAGTATAATCACCTGCTTTTTTAAGCTCTGCACGTTTAGCTGCGTAAGTGTCAACTAACTTTTTTCTTTTAGCATCGCGTGCTATCATTGATTCTTTTGCCATTTTATCTTTTTTTCAGGGCTGTAAATATACTATTTTTTCTTGAAAGGAATACCAAATTCAGTTAATAAAGCATGAGCTTCTTTATCGGTAGGGGCAGAAGTCACAAAAGTAATGTCCATACCCTGGATTTTGCTCACTTTATCGATATCAATTTCAGGGAAAATGATTTGCTCGGTAATACCTAAGGTATAGTTACCGCGGCCATCAAATCCTTTATCGTTCACGCCTTTAAAATCACGGATACGTGGTAATGAAGAGGCGATCAAACGATCTAAGAACTCATACATTTTATCGCCGCGCAGTGTTACACGAACACCAATGGCTACGCCTTTACGTAATTTAAAGTTCGAGATATCTTTGGTAGAGTAGGTCGGAACCGCTTTTTGACCAGAAATGGTAGTCATTTCTTTCACAGCCGATTCGATCATTTTTTTATCAGAAACCGCATCGCCAATACCTTGGTTAATGCAGATTTTCTCTAATTTAGGCACTTGCATTACTGAAGTGTACTGGAATTGTTTCTTTAAATTGTCTACAATTTCCGCTTTGTATTTGTCCTTTAAACGAGGAGAATAAGTTGTTGCCATTATTATTTAATTACCGCTTTGGTTTTTTTAGAGATACGTTCAATTTTGCCAGATTTTTCGTTTACTACACGACCAATTCTAACTGTTTTGCCACCTTCAACAAACATTAAGTTTGAGATATGGATAGTACCTTCTTGTTTAACAATACCACCGTTAGCGTTTTTTGCGCTTGGCTTAGTGTGTTTACTAATCATGTTAACACCTTCAACAGTAGCTCTATTTTTTGCCGTGTCGATAGACACGATTTTACCTTCTTGGCCTCTGGATTCGCCAGAAATCACTTTTACAGTGTCGCCTTTTTTTAATTTTAACTTTGACATTTCTTTCAGTGTTGTTTATTAAAGCACTTCTGGTGCTAATGAAATGATTTTCATATATGATTTATCACGTAATTCACGGGCAACAGGCCCGAAGATACGAGTACCACGAATTTCATCTCCCTGGTTTAATAACACGCAAGCGTTGTCATCAAAGCGGATGTATGAACCATCCTGGCGACGAATTTCTTTTTTTGTTCTAACCACAACAGCTTTGTGCACTGTTCCTTTTTTCACGTTACCTGAAGGCAAAGCGTGTTTTACTGTAACCACTATTTTATCTCCAATAGATGCGTAGCGTTTTCTTGTACCACCTAACACACGTATAACAAGCACTTCTTTTGCTCCGCTATTGTCTGCTACTGCTAATCTTGATTCGTTTTGTACCATTATTTCTTAAACTTTTTAAGTATTATTTCACTTTTTCTAAAACTTCAACCAAACGCCAGTTTTTAGTTTTGCTTAAAGGGCGTGTTTCAGCTATTTTAACAGTATCACCAATGCTGCATTCGTTTTTCTCGTCGTGAGCTACGAAAGTAGACGTTTTGTTAACGAATTTACCGTATTTAGGGTGTTTTACCTTACGCATTACCGCAACTACGATGGATTTTTCCATCTTGTTACTTTTTACAATGCCTACTTTTTCTTTTCTTAAATTTCTTTCTTCCATTTCCTGATTATTTAGAAGCGTTGTTTCTTTTAGTTAATTCAGTAGCCAAGCGTGCAACTACTTTGCGGCTATCGCGGATTTTGATCGGATTCTCAATTGGAGAGGTCATGTGGTTTAATTTTAATTTATTTAAACCCGCTTTTTCTTCTCTTACTTTTGCTTCCAGTTCTGCTGTTGACAATGCAACGATATCTTTATTTTTCATTTTCTTAAATCGTTTTATTATTTAACTGCTACTTCTTCTACGTAATCTCTGCGAACCACAAATTTGGTAACAATTGGTAATTTTTGAGCTGCTAAACGCAAAGCTTCTTTTGCAACTTCCAATGGAACGCCTTCAGCTTCAAATAACATACGGCCTCTTTTTACAGGGGCAACCCAATATTCAGGTGCACCTTTACCTTTACCCATACGAACCTCTGCCGGTTTTTTGGTAATTGGTTTGTCAGGGAAAATGCGGATCCATACCTGGCCTTCACGTTTCATAAAACGGGTTAAGGCAATACGGGCAGATTCGATTTGACGGGCTGTGATCCAGCTCTCGTCTAATGCTTTAATTCCAAATGAACCGAAAGCTAACTGATCGCCACGTTTGGCATCACCTCTCATCTTCATTTTATGCATTTTTCTGTATTTCGTTCTTTTTGGTTGTAACATGATAACTTATGTTCTAATCTTGTTCTACAATTATTAATTATTTGTCGTTTCTTTTGGCACCGTCTCTTTTAGGGCCACGACCTGCAAATTTTGGAGCCGGAGCAGCGTTACCACCTTTTTTCTCTTTGTCTAAACCAAAGTTTGGAGATAAGTCGCGTTTTCCGTAAACCTCACCTTTGCATATCCATACTTTTACGCCAATACGGCCGTAAGTGGTATGGGCTTCACCAATCGCATAATCAATATCGGCACGTAAGGTCTGTAATGGAGTACGGCCTTCTTTGTAACCTTCGGATCTTGCCATCTCAGCACCACCTAAACGGCCCGATACTAAGATTTTAATTCCTTCGGCTCCCATACGCATAGTAGAAGCAATTGACATCTTTGCCGCTCTACGGAATGAGATACGTCCTTCAATTTGACGAGCGATGCTGTCTGCAACTAAACGGGCATCTAACTCAGGACGTTTGATCTCAAATATATTGATCTGGATTTCTTTTTTAGTGATTTTTTTCAACTCTTCCTTCAGTTTATCAACTTCCTTACCACCTTTACCGATGATAATACCCGGACGAGCTGTATTGATCGTAACAGTGATTAATTTCAATGTTCTTTCAATAACAATTTTTGAAATGCTACCTTTTGGTAAGCGGGCTTTTAAATATTCGCGGATTTGCTGATCTTCTACTAATTTGTCAGCGTAATCTCTTCCGCCAAACCAGTTAGAGTCCCAGCCTTTGATAACTCCTAAACGTAAACCTATTGGATTTGCTTTTTGTCCCATTTCCTTTTCTTAATTTTTTGTTTCTTCTGAATTTGTTTTAGCTACTTTAGCTTTTTTGGTACTTGCTACTGCAGGACCTACTTCCAACGTTACGTGGTTTGAACGTTTGCGGATTCTGTATCCACGGCCCTGAGGCGCAGTACGCAAACGTTTTGCCATAATAGCGCTATCTACCATTATCGAAGTAACAAATAAGGTGTTTTCCTCAGGACGAGTTCCTGTTTTTGCTTCGTAATTAGCAATGGCTGATTTTAATAATTTCTCCAGACGTCCTGAAGCTTCGCGTGTGTTGAATTTTAACACGTTCAATGCTTTATATGCTTCCATACCTCTTACTAAATCCGCAACCTGGCGCATTTTACGAGGTGATGTAGGGCAGCTGTTTAATTTAGCGAAATAAGTGCTCTTATTTGCTTCTTTGCGTGCCTCTGCTACTAATCTTTTTCTTTTACCCATGACTGAAATTCTTTATCAACTTAATTACTTCTTGTTATTACCTGAGTGACCTTTGAATGATCTGGTAGCTGCAAATTCTCCTAATTTGTGGCCTACCATGTTCTCCGTTACATATACCGGGATGAATTTATTTCCGTTATGTACTGCGAAGGTATGTCCAACCATTTCAGGGTAAATAACAGAACGACGAGCCCATGTTTTCAGGACTACTTTTTTGTTACTCTCATTCATTTGAGTAACTTTTTTCTCTAAGTTGTGGTCAATAAAAGGACCTTTTTTTAATGATCTTGCCATTTTTTGTTTTTTGTTTTGAAATCCCGACTCACGTCGGGACCATTAAACGTTATTATTTAATTACTATTTATCTCTTCTCTTAATGATGTGCTGGTTAGACGATTTTGCCTTGTAGCGGGTTTTGAATCCTTTAGCAGGTAAACCTTTGCGTGAGCGCGGGTGTCCACCTGAAGCGCGACCTTCACCACCACCCATTGGGTGATCAACCGGGTTCATTGCAACCGGACGGGTACGTGAACGACGGCCTAACCAACGGCTACGACCTGCTTTACCAGAGATCTCTAAACTGTGATCAGGATTTGATGTAGCACCAATAGTAGCTTTGCAGGTAATAAGGATCATACGAACCTCGCCTGAAGGCATACGCAATACAGCGTATTTACCATCACGGGCAGTTAACTGTGCAAAAGTACCGGCAGAACGAGCCATAGCACCACCTTGCCCAGGGCGTAATTCGATGTTTGAAATTACGGTACCCAATGGAATATCGGATAGGAACATTGCGTTTCCTACTTCAGGAGTAGCAGTTGCACCCGACATGATTTTTTTACCAACTTCTAAGCCTTGTGGAGCTAAGATGTAACGTTTTTCACCATCTTTATAGTGAACCAACGCGATACGTGAAGTACGGTTTGGATCGTATTCGATAGAAACTACAGTTCCTTCGATACCATCTTTATTACGTTTGAAATCAATGATACGGTATTGTTTTTTATGACCGCCACCGATGTTACGGATGGTCATTTTACCTGTATTATCACGTCCACCGCTGTTTTTAACCGGAGTTAATAAGCTTTTTTCAGGAACGTTTGTAGTGATGTCGGAATTATCACTTGCTATTTTGAAACGTTGACTTGGAGTTAACGGTCTGAATTTTTTTAATGCCATTTTTTCTTAAACTTTTATCAGATTAAATATTAGCGTAAAAATCAATTACTTCGCCTGCCTTTAATGTGACAAAAGCTCGTTTTGAACGGTTTACGCGGCCTACTGCAAGACCACGGGTGGTATTGCGGGTTTTCACCTTTCCTACGTATTGTTGAGTGTTAACAGATTCAACTTTTACACCGTACATTTTTTCAACAGCTTGTTTTATTTGTACTTTGTTGGCGTTTCTATCAACCACAAAACCATAGCGATTCAACTTCTCTGCCAAAGAAGTCATCTTTTCGGTGATGATTGGTTTTACTAATATTTCCATTTTTTTGATTTACTTAAATCTTATTTATTTAACAATGACTCTAATGCTTTTACCGATGACTCTGATAAGATTAATGTTTGCGCATTAACGATATCGTAAGTATTTAGATCAGATGCAGTTACAACTTTAGCACCTTCTAAATTTCGGGACGACAAATATACGTTTTTATTTTGATCGCCCAACACCAACAGGGTTTTTTTGTCTGCCAGGTTCAGGTTTTTCATTAAATCAACGTAATTTTTGGTTTTTGGAGCCTCAAAAGAGAAGTCTTCCAGCACAGTGATGGCGTTTTCTTTTGCTTTGTATGATAAAGCAGAGATACGGGCCAATGTTTTTACCTTTTTGTTTAATTTAAAGTCGTAGTTACGAGGGCGAGGACCAAATGCACGGCCACCACCAACAAACACAGGCGATTTCATAGAACCCGCACGGGCTCCACCTGTACCTTTTTGACGTTTAAGCTTTTTAGTCGTTCTTGCAATTTCTGCACGCTCTTTTGCTTTGTGAGTTCCCTGACGCTGAGCAGCTAAATAGTGCTTCACATCCAGGTATATGCTGTGATCAGATGGCTCTGAGCCAAAGATCGCATCGGTTAAATCTACTTTCTTAGCAGTCTTTTTCCCGCTTATGTTTAATACTTCTACTTGCATGATTACTTCTCAATTATAACGTAAGACCCTTTAGCACCCGGAATAGAACCTTTTAACAATAAAACATTCTTTTCCGCTAATATTTTAACTACTACCAGGTTTTGGATTTTTTTCCTGTCACCACCTGTTCTTCCGGCCATGCGCATTCCTTTGAATACACGAGATGGATCGGAAGACGCACCTAATGAACCCGGAGCTCTCTGACGATCGTGCTGACCGTGAGTTGAACCACCAACACCACCAAATCCGTGACGTTTAACTACCCCCTGGAAACCTTTACCTTTGGTTGTACCAACTACATCCACGAAGTCACCTTCTGTAAACATATCCAATGTTACTACATCACCTAAATTTTTTGCTTCCTCAAAAGAACGGAACTCAACAAGCTTACGTTTTGGGGCTGTTTTTGCTACTGCAAAATGGCCTTTCATAGCCGACGATGTGTGTTTTTCTTTTTTATCGTCGTAAGCTAACTGTAAAGCTGTATAACCGTCTTTTTCATTGGTTTTTACTTGCGTAACAACGCAAGGACCCGCTTCAATAACTGTGCATGGTACATATTTACCATTGGCATCGAAGAAACTGGTCATTCCTATTTTTTTACCAATAATTCCAGACATTTTTACTTTTGTTATTTGTTATTTTACTTATTTATTTTATTAATTGATGATGTTGCATTCTTCGCCGCTGGAACTTTTTGCTTTTGCCTCACAGGCAGCGATTGCATCCGACCTTTTTCTTTCTTTGTAGGTAACCGATTTTGACTGATTACAATCACATTGATAAGATTTTTTACAGGAAGTAAAAACGGTTAGTAATGCGACTCCAAAAACTATGATGTTTTTTATCATTTTCCAGTTATACAAAAACAGAGGGTTAAACTTTGATCTCTACTTCAACACCGCTAGGTAATTCCAACTTCATCAAAGCATCAACTGTTTTTGATGAAGAGCTGTAAATATCCAGTAAGCGTTTGTAGTCGCAAACCTGGAACTGCTCACGTGCTTTTTTGTTTACGTGTGGCGAACGTAATACTGTGAAGATACGTTTGTTTGTAGGCAATGGAATTGGTCCGTTAACCACTGCTCCTGTCATTTTCACAGTTTTCACGATCTTCTCAGCAGATTTATCTACCAGGTTGTAATCGTAAGATTTCAGTTTTATTCTAATTCTTTGGCTCATATAAAGAACGGTTTATGTTGTTTGTTATTATTAAACTTTTTCTGCTTTGTTACCTTTTGATTTAGCAATTACATCTGCTGCAACGTTTGCCGGAGCATCAGCGTAATGAGAGAACTCCATGGTTGAAGTTGCACGGCCCGAAGTTAAAGTACGTAACTGGGTTACATAACCAAACATTTCCGACAATGGAACTTTAGCTTTAATAACCTGTGAGTTATTTTTAGAGTCCATACCTTCAATTTGCCCACGACGACGGTTTAAGTCACCTACAACGTCACCCATGTTTTGCTCAGGTGTCAACACCTCAACTTTCATGATCGGCTCCAATAATACCGGCTTACATTTTCCTAATGCTTCGCGGTATGCAGAGCGTGCACAGATCTCGAATGATAAAGAATCTGAATCGACCGCGTGGAAAGATCCGTCAATTAAACGAACTTTTAAGTTATCTAATGGGTAACCGGCTAATACACCGTTTGCCATTGATGCTTTGAATCCTTTTTCAACAGAAGGAATGAACTCACGAGGAATTGAACCACCTGTAATTTCGTTAACGAACTGTAGATCTGATTTAGTTCTGTCGAAATCAGCATCAACAGGACCCAATACGATTTTAATATCGGCAAATTTACCACGACCACCGGTTTGTTTTTTGTAAACCTCGCGGTGCTCATAGGTTGCGGAGATAGATTCTTTGTAAGATACCTGAGGCTCACCCTGGTTAACTTCAACCTTGAACTCACGTTTCAAACGGTCGATGATGATCTCCAGGTGTAACTCACCCATACCAGAGATAATGGTTTGACCAGAATCTTCATCAGTATGCACACGGAAAGTTGGATCTTCCTCAGCTAATTTATTTAAGCCTACTCCTAAGCGGTCTAAGTCGCCCTGAGTTTTAGGCTCAATGGCTAAACCAATTACCGGCTCAGGGAAGTTCATTGCTTCTAATACGATCGGGTGTTTCTCATCGCATAAGGTATCACCTGTACGGATGTCTTTGAAACCTACTGCAGCTCCAATATCACCTGCCTCGATAAATTCGATTGGGTTTTGTTTGTTAGCGTGCATTTGGAAAATACGGGAGATACGCTCTTTGTTACCTGAACGGGTGTTCAGTACATAAGAACCGGCATCTAAACGACCTGAATAAGCCCGGAAAAAGCACAGACGACCTACGAACGGATCGGTTGCAATTTTAAATGCTAAAGCAGTAAACGGTTCTTTAACATCCGGTTTACGACTAACTTCTTGTTCAGTATCAGGATTAGTACCTTTAGTTTCAGGTTTGTCTAATGGCGATGGCATTAATTCCATAACCAAATCCAACATGGTTTGTACACCTTTGTTTTTGAAAGATGAACCGCAAACCATTGGAACAATTTTATTGGCAACGCAAGCTTTACGTAATGCGTCTAATACTTCTCTTTCGGTAATTGTTTCAGGAGCTTCGAAGAATTTTTCCATGATCTGGTCATCGAACTCAGAAACAGCCTCTAACATTTTCTCTCTCCACTCAGCAACTTCCTCTTTCATGTCTTCAGGAATATCTACGATCTCGTAAGTCATTCCTTTATCATGCTCATTCCAAACCATTCCACGGTTGTTAATCAAATCAACAACACCTTTAAAGTTTTCTTCAGCACCAATTGGTAACTGTAATGGAACAGCGTTACCACCTAAAATATCTCTTGTTTGCTTAACTACTTTTAAGAAGTCAGCACCCTGGCGGTCCATTTTGTTTACGAAACCTAAACGGGTTACGTTATAGTTATCAGCTAAGCGCCAGTTAGTCTCCGATTGAGGCTCAACACCATCAACGGCAGAGAATAAGAACACTAAACCATCCAATACACGTAACGAACGGTTCACCTCAACTGTAAAGTCAACGTGGCCCGGGGTATCAATGATGTTAATTTTGTAGTTATTGTCACGGTATTTCCAGAAACAGGTAGTAGCCGCAGAAGTAATGGTGATACCACGCTCTTGCTCCTGTGCCATCCAGTCCATTGTTGCAGCACCTTCGTGCACCTCACCAATTTTGTGGTTCACACCTGTGTAGTAAAGGATACGCTCGGTTGTTGTTGTTTTACCAGCATCAATGTGCGCAGCAATACCAATATTTCTTGTATATCTTAAGTCAGCCATTTTGTTAATTAGAATCTAAAGTGTGAAAATGCTTTGTTGGCTTCTGCCATTTTGTGAACGTCTTCTTTCTTTTTGAAAGCAGCTCCTTCTTCTTTAGAAGCAGAAACGATCTCTCCGGCTAATTTTTGAGCCATTGATTTTTCGTTACGTTTACGTGCGTAAGTAATCATCCATTTGATAGCTAAAGCCAGTTTTCTTTCCGGGCGAACCTCAGAAGGAATTTGGAAAGTAGCTCCACCAACACGACGTGAACGAACCTCAACCTGAGGAGTTACGTTAGCCAATCCTTTTTTGAAAACTTCCAGTCCATCTTCATTAGTACGTTTTGCCACGATCTCGATGCACTCGTGGAATATTTTTGACGCGGTATTTTTCTTACCATCGTACATTAAACTGTTTAAAAAACGAGTTACCAAAATATCGTTGTAAATTGGATCTGGTAACAGAATTCTTTTTTTAGCGGTTGATTTCCTCATTGTATAAAATCTACTTAAATTTTCTTATTATTATTTTTTCTTAGCGCCTTTTGCCGGAGCTGCAGCAGCACCTGCTTTAGGACGCTTAGTTCCGTATTTAGAACGTTGTTGTTTTCTTCCTTCAACACCCGCGGTATCCAAAGATCCACGAACGATGTGGTAACGAACCCCTGGTAAATCCTTTACACGACCACCACGTACCAATACGATACTGTGCTCCTGCAGGTTATGACCTTCTCCCGGGATATAAGCAATGATCTCTTGCTTATTCGTTAAACGCACCTTAGCTACTTTACGCATAGCTGAGTTAGGTTTTTTAGGGGTTGTTGTGTACACACGGGTACAAACACCACGGCGTTGTGGACAAGAGTCCAAAGCGGCCGATTTACTTTTGTTAGGCGCTTTAAAGCGACCTTTTCTTACTAATTGCGATATTGTAGGCATCTTAAATCCTCTGTATTACTTGATTTTACTATAATTTACGCGTTCTCCCCATTTTGGGGACGGCAAAGATAGGATTAATTTTTTCATCAACAAAAAAAATGTTGATAAAATTTGAAGAATACTTGCTTTTTTATATCAAATTCTACAAATTCCCCCTTTTTCAGGACCAGATGCTGATAAAAACTTAACATGAACATCTGTAAAAAAGCGCGGCAAACATAACAAAAACAAGGCTTCCCGTCGGGAAGCCTTTCTCCTATTCT
>JBEHXV010000037.1:0-47516 GCA_048498515.1 Bacteroidota bacterium
TAAAACACCTAAGCCTGCCGAAGAGCCTGTAGCCACAACGCCAACTGTACAACCAACCGTTGAGCCAGTGAAAGAGGAACCGGTAGCAGTTGCCGAACCGGTTAAAGAAGAACCAAAACAACCAGAGCCTAAGAAAGAAGAACCAAAAAGAGATATTATTCCTGAACTGAACGCGATTGCTGACGAAGTGGTGTTTGATTTGAACAAAGCGACACTGAATAAAGAAGGAATGGATAAACTGGATAAACTGGCAGATATTATGAAAAAGAACCCTGAGGTTATCGTTAACATTATTGGCCATACCTGTAATAAAGGAACTGATGAGCTTAATGATAAACTTTCTGTTCGTCGTTCTGCCTACGTGAAAAACCAATTGGTAAGGCGTGGTGTGAAACCTGCAAATATTAAAGAGAGCAAAGGCGTAGGAGCCGACAGCCCGCTTTATGACAACAACTCGGAGTTGCAAAGCAAGAACAGAACTGTGAGGTTTGAATCAGGAAAATAAAACTGGTGGACTTAAATATAAAGGGCAATTTACTTTTGTAAATTGCCCTTTATATTTAAGTGTAATATTATTGCTTACTCAATAATCATCTCATAAGGCAAGCGCGCCTGTACTCCTTTTTTGTTCAGTACCTGTTTAAGTTGTTTCATATAAATGTATTGTTCTCCCAGTTCCGCTTTCATGGCACGGGCTTCTATCTCCTCGCTGCTGGTGCCGAACAACTCATCCAGCAGATCTTTTTTCTTAGGGTAATCAACCGTTTTATAACTGCTTAATTTGGCTTGCCTGGCAGCGTAAGCAACAGCCGCTTTAATACCACCAAGTTCATCTACCAAATTAATTTGAATGGCATCGGCACCGCTCCATACCCTGCCCTGCCCTATGCTGTCCACATCATTTTTTTGCATATGTCGTCCGTCGGCCACTTTAGTAATAAACACGTCATAAATATGCTCCACACTTTGCTGAATGTACTCATGTTCATAAGCAGTAGCGCCCCGCAATACAGTTCCCACATCACTGTGTTTATTGGTATTAACCGTATCAATGGTAATTCCCAACTTTTCTGACAGGGCTTTTTGTAAATTAGGTACCATGCCAAACACACCTATGGAACCGGTAATGGTATTGGGTTGAGCAAAAATACGGTCGGCCCCGCAACTGATGTAATACCCGCCACTGGCGGCTACATCGCCCATTGATACGATAAACGGTTTTGCTTTTTTGGCCAGTATGGTTTCGCGCCAAATCACATCGCTGGCCAGGGCGCTGCCGCCCGGTGAGTTTACACGCAAAACGATGGCTTTAATGCTGGAATCCACCCTGGCCTCACGGATAGCCCTGACCAGGCTTGCGCTGCCAATGTTGCCCTCTTTTCCTTCACCGCTTTCAATCTCGCCCACCGCGTAAATGATGGCTATTTTATTTTTCGAACTACTTACGCTTAATTCACCCGCGGCATCCCTGTAATCGCTGAGGGATACAAAATGGATCTTATCTTTTCCTTTCAATCCAAGGTTTTTTTTCATGAGCTCATGCACTTCATCCTCATATTTTAGTTCATCCACCAATTTGTATTTTAAAGCGTCGTCCGTGCTTCTTATCAGCAGGCCATCGGCTATGGCATTGATCTCTGTAACTGAAACAGAACGGCTTTTACTGATCTCCTCGATCATGTGTCCCCATAAAGAACCAAGGTAGGTTTCAATTTGCGCCCTGTTGGCCGCGCTCATTTTATCGAGCATAAAAGGTTCGATGGCGCTTTTAAATTTACCGTGACGGTAAATCTGTACTTCTACATTCAGCTTCTCAAGCATGTTCTTATAAAACATCATTTGCGAGCTTAAGCCTTTTAGCTCCATCCCGCCCTCGGGGTTTAAATATACTTTACCGGCTGTGCTTGCCAGGTAATAGCCTTTTTGGGAATAGCCCTCGGAATAAGCGTAGATAAATTTTCCGGATGTTTTAAAATCCAGCAGGGCGTTTCGTATTTCTTCCAACGTGGCAAAGCCTGCTACCGGATTACTGATCTCCAGGTAAATGCCTTTAATATGAGAATCGGTTTTTGCTTTTTTAAGACTGGCAATAATATCATTTAACCCAATGCTGGTTTTTGGCGCCAAAGGCCCCAGGTTAAGGCTTCCTAATGGGTTTTCAGAACCCCGTTCATCGATCTCGTCGTTTAAGTTAAGTTTTAAAACCGAGTTGTTCTTGGCAACATACATGTGCTTTTTGTCAAAGTCAATCACCCCGCTCATCGCATCGCTAAACGCGCTCATCACCATTCCCATGACAATTAAAATGGCAATGAACCCTGTTAATAACACCCCCAATAATGAGCCGAAAAATGCTCCGAAAAATTGTTTCATATCATTCCTTTTCTAGTCCTGTTTATGCAAAAACAGGAGTCGTTATTGTTAAAATTTATCAGGCCAAGTTACCAATCTTTCTGCTATTTTTACCGGTATTTTTATGAATGTTTCGTATTTGTGTTTGGGCGGTAATATTGGCGACAGGGAAAAATCCCTGGAGCAGGCCTTAACGCTTATTAACACAAAAGCGGGCCGGGTAACAGCCCGTTCGGCTCTCTATGAAACCGAAGCCTGGGGCGTAACAGACCAGCAGGCTTATTTAAACATTTGCGTGAGCATAAGCACAACCCTGCAGGCACAAGAGCTCCTTGAGAGCCTCTTATCCATTGAAAAAGAACTTGGTCGGAAGCGCGGCAGTTCAACTGGCTACGAGCCAAGGACCATTGACATTGACATTCTTTTTTTTAACGATAGCGTCATCGCCCGGGAGCAACTCATCGTTCCGCATCCAAGATTGCATTTACGAAAATTTGTACTGGTGCCCCTGGCCGATATTGCGCCAAATTATTTGCATCCTGTTTTAAATAAAACTATCTTTAGTTTATTAAACCAATGTCCCGATACGTCCCAGGTTATACTTTATAAATAATGTATGTTCATTTGCATTGAAGGAAATATAGGATCGGGTAAAAGCACCCTGGCCAAAGCCCTGGCAAAAAAATTAAAGGCACAGTACCTTCCCGAACAGTTTGAGGAGAACACCTTGCTTCCTTTGTTTTACCGCGACCGAAAAACTTATGCTTTTCCAACAGAATACTCGTTTTTAATTGACCGGCAAAAGCAATTGGCTACCTATTTTGCGGGTTTAAAAAAGAACAGCCATACCGTGAGCGATTTTCATTTTGACAAATGCCTGTGCTTTGCCAAAGTAAACTTGTCCGCAACTGATTTTTCGTTCTTTAAAAAGCATTTTAAGCCCTTAAAAAAAACAATTCCCACACCCGACCTTGTTGTTTATATTGACACTGCTACCCATCATTTGGTAAAGAACATTGCCAAACGCGGGCGTGAAATTGAAAAGGATCTCAAAAAGGAATACCTTGAAAAACTAAAAAAATCGCTCGACAGGTATTATATGAAAAACGGCAAGGTAAATACCCTGGTGCTTATTTTAGCCATAAAGGAGTATACAGCCGATACCATTGAGAATTGTTGTAAAGAAATTATGGACATTCTATCTACAAATAAAAAATAAATTTACATTTGAGTATGTTTTATACCCGGCTATTGTATAGTATAGTATTCATCCTGTTGAGCCTTTTTTCAAAAGCGCAGCAATATGATGGGGAATTGACATTTGTGGGCAGGAACTTTGCCAACCAAAAACCGCTTACGTTCACCAAAATAAAAGTGGTGACCGGTACAAACACCGTTACCGAAATTTTCACCAAAGACGATAACGACTTTAAAACCACGCTGGATTACGGCAAGGTATACGACATTTATTTTAGCAACCCAAGGTGCCAACCCATGTTCATAAGAGTGTATGCCGATGGTATACCTGAAAACAAACGCCACTACCGGATCACTTATGCCCTGGACATTCCTTTCTTTCCTAAAGACGCGTCGAAGATAGATACTACGCAATTTGTGAACCCCTTTCACCAGATCGTTTTCGATGGCAAATCGAAGTTTGTGGACGACACCACTTACATGAACAATTTCCTGAAACGGGTATACAAAAAAGAAAAAGAACCTGTGATACAAGCCGTTCCTGTTAAAACAGATACCACTGTTCCTTTTATAACCACCGAAAAATTAAAAGAGTATGTTCAGCTGGCCGGTGTTTTAAAACTGGACAACGACAAGCAAACGCCTGTAAAGAACAAGCCGGTGAACATTGTCAATAAAAAAGGCGAGGTCATTGCCTCTACTCAAACCGGTAATAATGGGGTGTTTGTTTTTCAGAACATTGATTCGGAAATGGCGGAAGGTATAAACGTAACCCTGAATGCCGAAGACAATCCAACCAATTCAAAAATAAAACTACAGAACAGCAGCAATGAAACAGTAGTACTGTCCACCAGCAACATTAACAACGTTTACAGTTTTAGCAAGGACGTGAATAACAACATGATTGAAAAACTGGTTGATAACGACTTCAAGTATAATATTGCAGGCAAGCTGGTATCAACAAATGGCAGTATAAAAAAAGTAATGTCCGATAAAGCCGTATATCTTTTAAACAATAAACACTCCGTGATACAGAAAGTAAAAACAAATGCCCTGGGCAATTTCCTGTTCACCAAAATTGTACCGGGCCAGGAATACACAATTGCTTACGACAGCGCCGACGCGGAGGCCAATTTTATTATGAACCTGTTTAGCACCAAAGATAAATTCATCAGGCGCATTGATTCCGTTTCCAACAAAAAATTCATTTATAAGTTTCTGTCGGTTTCTACCGGTTCGGGCTTTACCGACCTGGTGATAGACGATGCCGACCTGAAAATGAATGTGAAGGGGCGTTTGTTTGGCGACAACAAAAACAATCCCCTGGCAGGCATGAAAGTGATGTTGCTGAACGACAAGTTTGAAACCATTGATTCGGCCATGACCACCAAGGACGGTGATTTTACATTTAAACACCTGCCATACACAAAACAAATCCTGTTTACCGCCGAAAATGAAAAGAATATTTTAGAGTCCTTTAACAACATCCTGGTATTTGACAATGAAGATAACCTCATCAAACTGGTATCACTGGTGAAAGGCCACCGCTTCAATTACAAACCCTTATCAACTGAGCAAAGCCTGCTTTCGGAAGTATACGTGGATGATCCATGGCTCTCGGTAATGGAACGCGAAAAGAATTCGAAAGCAAGCGCGAGCGAAACCATTGTGGAAAATATTTTATTTGAGTTCAACAAAGCCGCTCTTTTGCCACAGTCCCAGCAAACGCTCGACAAGGTTATTTTAGCCATGACGGCGAACAAAGATTTTAAGATCGAACTAAGCGCGCACAGCGACAGTAAAGGTAGCGATGCCTACAACTTAAAACTGAGCGAGCAACGCGCGGCCAGTGCCAAGGCTTACATTATCAGCAAAGGCATAGCCGCCGAACGCATTTCGGCAAAAGGCTACGGCGAAACTAAACTCCTGAACAACTGCGGCAACGGCGCCATTTGCAGCGAAGATGAACATGCGGTGAACAGGCGCCTGGAATTTAAACTGACCTTTAACTGATCCCGCCAATGTTCCAGCCCTCTGAAGTGATTGACAGCTCACAAATTCTTTACGAAGATAATCACCTGATCATCATCCATAAAAAAGCATCGGAAATTGTACAGGGCGATAAAACCGGTGACATTCCTTTATCCGACAAGGTTAAAAATTTCATTAAAGAGCGCGACAATAAACCCGGCAATGTGTTTTGCGGGGTGTGCCACCGTTTAGACCGCCCCGTTTCGGGCATCGTGATCTTTGCGAAAACAAGCAAAGCCTTGTCGCGCATGAACGAAATTTTCAGAGACAAGACCATTCAGAAAACCTATTGGGCTGTGGTGAAAAATAAGCCTCCCCATGCCAAACAGCGTTTAACCCATTACCTTGTTAAGAACGAACAGACCAACAAATCGAAAGCGTACAACGAACCGCGAAATGGCGCCCTGAAAGCTGAGTTGGAATACACCCTGCTCGCTTCCATTTCCAATTACCATTTGCTGGAAATTAATTTATTTACCGGCCGTCATCATCAGATCAGGGCCCAGTTGTCGGCCATTGGCTGCCCTATTAAAGGCGATTTGAAATACGGTTTCGACCGTTCCAATCCCGACGCGTCCATTCACCTGCACTCTTATAAAGCGGAATTCATGCACCCGGTAAAACAGGAGCCACAGAGTGTTACCTGCATGCCATCGACCAAAGATGTGGTATGGAATGAATTGGTGAAAGCCTTGTGACCCTGAAGTTGAATAATGTTACTTTTTATTTATGTCGTAGAATAATGTACATTATTCCAATACACGATGTTTCTTATTGGCATTAAAATTTGTGGATGATCTGTAAACAGAGAATATGATCACACACATTGAACAGTTACCGGATAACATGGTTGGCTTTAAAGCAACGGGAGAGGTAAACGAAACGGATTTTACAGAGGTGGTAATGCCTAAGGTAAAAGAAGCGATTGAACGTATAGGTAAATTAAACTACATGCTGATATTGGACACCTCCATTAAAAACTTCAGCATGGGCGCCTGGTTTAAGGACGCCGTGATGGGCATAAAACACATTACCAAATGGAACAGGGCCGCTATTATTAGCGATGTGGAAGGCATCAAAACATTTACAGAGATCTTCAGCGTATTAATGCCCGGGGAATTTAAATGTTTTGAGCATAGTCAACTACAACAAGCTATTGACTGGTGCTCGGAGAAAACAGATAAGTAAATGCGGTGACTTTGAGAACCTCAGTCACCGGGGTGCTGCATATTTAAAATCTTCCCTGAAAACCAAAGCCGAAATTGACTCCGCCGCCTTTAAGGCTTAACACATCAATGTAATTGGTATAGGTGTTTTTAAAATCCAGGTTGTTGTACGAATAATTAACATAGGCCAGGTTAATGAACATACCCACATGTTTTCCAAAATAAAAACGCGGCTGCACATGAATATCGAACACCAAACCGCCACCGGTAGCACCCGAAATATAGGCGTCGCGTGCTTCCCAGTTCATGTAGGAATAGCCTATATTAAAACCTCCCATCATATCCACATATTTTGCCCTTACAAAATGGGCGTTCACCAAAACAGTAGCGTCAATGGCCCGCACTGATGGTTTTGTATGAGTAACCGAATCCGTTTCGGTAAAATAATCCGAGAGCTGCACCTTTGCGCCAACACCCAACCAGTTTATTAATCCTCTTTCGTATTGCAGGCTCAGCATTTTATTTGCAGCGGCACTGTTATCGGATGTGGAATTGGAGGCAATTCTTGAAGTGTAACTGTACAAACCCAGGTCAAGGCCAAAAGCGACAACATTGGTCCCTTTCTGAAAACTTTTTTCCGATGCTTCTGTTGTATAAAACGAAGGTTTAAAGCCTGATGGCATGTAGTGTTTATGGCTTGCGGCTTTACCAACAGCCACAAGACCTGTATTTTCATTAACAAGTGTTTGAGCCTTTATAGTTACAAAACAGGCAAGCGTTATAAACAATGTAATTTGTTTTTTCATGGGAAGAAGTTTGTGTTATTAAATATACCTTATTTACCTGTAATTAAAAATTCGGTCCGCCTGTTCTTAGCCCTGCCCTCTTCTGTTCCGTTATCGGCAATTGGATTTTTTGGACCGAAGCCCTTGGCGGTAATGCGTTTACCATCAATGCCTTTTTCCTCTAAATAAGCTTTCACGGTATATGCCCTGTTGGCCGACAAGGCTTCGTTAGCCGCCGCCGCGCCCACATTATCGGTATAACCCTGGATCTCGACAGAAATGGTGTTATCTTTCAAATACTCGGCAAAGGCCTCGAGTACAATGAAGGATTCTTTTTTAATATCGGCTGAATTGGTATTGTAATATAAATTCTCGATCACAAAAGAACTTCCTTCCTTAGCCTCATTCACATTCATTGTGACGGGCGCGGGTTGCTTTTCAAAAGTGGCTTCTTTTACACTCACTATTTTAGAGTTAAAGGCGTAGTCATCTTTTTTTACCGTGATGAGGAGATCATCTTTCTTTTTTAAATTTACCGCTACCATAAATTTACCGGTACTCGAATCCACGACAGCTTTTGTTTTTTCCTTGGTTACGGTATTTATCACCTCAACCTGCGCGCCAATAATTCCATTGCCTTCCTTATCTTTTGCTTCGCCGCTCAGGAAAGTAGTTTCCTGCGGGCGCGCTTCCTTATACAGATCGAAAGAATACAAGTCGTAACGTCCTATCCCTTTGCCTCGCATCTTCCCTTCGTCGTATGAAAAGAAATAGCCGGTCCTGCTATCGGTGCTTACCAAAAAACCTACATCGTCGGCTTCGGTGTTGATTGGATAACCAATGTTCTCCGCTTCCATCCATTCGCCTTTATCGTTTTTGCGGATATAAAAAATATCGTAGCCGCCAAAACCAAAGTGGCCACCACCAGTCTTGACATTAGGGCCGCTGCTGAAATAAAGCGTTTCGCTATCGGAATGAATAAAAGGTGTTTTTTCATCGCCTGAGGTATTGATCTTTGGCCCTGCGTTTTGCGGCACGCCCCACACTCCTGTCTTTGGGTCTCTTTTAGTAATGTAAATATCAATGCCACCATAACCGCCCGGCCTGTCGCTGGCAAAATAAATGGAGTTGCCATCGGCACTTAAGCTGGGCTGCGAATCCCAGCGAACAGGATCGTTGACATTGGCCAGCTTTTGTATATCGCTCCAGTAATCGCCCTCATTATGACTTACATAAATGTCGCAATTGGGTTGCAGGCCGCCTTCCATGCGCTGCATGGCAAAGTACAGGAGTTTATTATCGATGGAAATGGTGCAACCTCCCTGGTTATCATCGGTTGTATTAAAGGGTGGCGACATAGGCTCTCCTATATTGAACAGTCCTGTTTTATCGCGCTGGGCCACCATGAACACTTCTTTTTCCCCATCAAGTGCCTTAACGGTGTTCATTGATTTCAAAGGCATTTTACGGGTAAAAAAACACAACTTATCATCGGGAGAAATATATGCCAGGTACTCGTCTGTTTTGGTTGAAATTCCTTTCACTACCTTAGGATCAAAAGGCACGATCTTCTTTTTAAGTTCTCCTTCTTTTTTAGCGTACTTCACCATTTCCTTGGCCTGGTATATTTCGCCGGCATAATCCTTCGAGAATTTTTTCTCATCATCATCCTTGAATTTGATGAATTTTTCGAGGTACTTGATCGCCGAATCATTCTTCACTTCCTCATAATAATGAAAGCCGATGTAATAGTATGGCTCGGAATGTATTTGCGGACAAACGGCGATGGCTTTGTAAAAAAAAGGAACCGCTGCCCCGAATGGTTTATTCTCTAATTTGCTGTGTACTACAATTTCTCTTGCCATGGCCAGGTTGGCTTCCGGAAAATCAGGTTCTTCGGCCAGGCACTCCCTTAAAAAACCCAAACGCTCCGGCTTTTTATATTTCTTTTTGTCAATGGCTTTCTCATAAAGTTTCAGCGCTTTTTTGTTCTCTATCTCGCTGCAAAATTTTGAAGTTCCTTCTTCTTCATCCTGTGCAAAGAAAGACACCGAACAAAGCAGGAAAAAAGGTAATATGAGTTTTTTTATCATACAATTAAAGGTTTGTAAAGTTTGAATTTAAGAAATGGGTTTATTGTAATCCGGTGATCTTTTTAAACTTTCTAACTTTCAATTCTTAATTTACTTAGGTTTATAAACAGGGGTTTGCCTGGCGGGTTCCGGCTTCCTGGCATTATCATTCTTGTCCTTATCCTTACGAATATCAATGGCCGGTTCATAAACCCATTTACCTTTTTTCATGGCCAGGGCGTCAAAACTCCCATCGGGACCATAGTACTGGTACTGCCCTTCGAGTAAAGGGTCGGGCGTGTTTGGCGCCAGGTGGCTGAAAATAATTTGCTTGCGACCTGTGTTATATTTTAAAGACATCGCTACTTCGCTGGCATACTCAAACATGACCCGCTTGGCAAATTTACCCGGAAACTTAAACACATCCTTACCAAACACAGGAGTTCCATCAGGTTTAAAGGAAAGAATATCAATGAATTTGCGCTGTGTTAATTTATCGTTGCCATCCCAGCCAATCAAGGTATAAAACTCATCGTCGGATTTAATGACATCGGTATACAACATGCCAAACCATTTGGTTGGATCGGCCACATAATTCTCGGGTGTTTTTACCCCGGCCGATCTATCGAGTAAAGGAAAAAATTCGTACTGAGTAACCGTTTCTTTTTTGAACAGGCCTTTTTTGGTGGTTTTTGAATTGTTGATCTGGATAAAACCGAAATAAAAAAAGGTCTGGTCATCCTTTCTCATGTCCCAGGTAATGATCCTGAACTTTTCATCGGGCGACAGGAGAATGGAAACATCCTTTCTCAAACTATCGAAGGGGTAATACATGGATTTTTCATTAGCCAAAATCACATTCCACAGGGTAAGAAACTCTTTATTGGCATCAAAGCGTCTGGCTTCCTTTTTACTGTAAAACACTCTTTCCTTAACGCGCTTTAGGGAGTCTTCCATTTCCGAGAAGTATTTGAGATCCGCTTCGGGTAATTGCGCTAAAGCCCTTCCTGTTAAGCTCAGGATAAAAAATACGGAAATGAGTATTCGCATGGCTTTATAACTGTTTTATGAGTGGAAAGTTACAGAAAAAAATCATGTCAGCCCTGCCAGGGTTTCAAAAACCTGGCAAGTCTTGTCAAAATAAAAGTTAATTAAGCTAATGAACCGTATAATTTCATGCGCTGCTCCTTCACATTATCATTAGCCAGGTATTCATCATAAGTCATTTTTTTATCAATGATACCGTTTGGCGTTAATTCGATAATGCGGTTGGCAACCGTTTGCATCAACTCATGGTCATGGCTGGTAAACAATATCACACCGGTGAAATCCTTTAAGGCATCGTTATAGGAAATAATGCTTTCCAGGTCAAGGTGATTGGTTGGCTCATCCAGGATGAGCATGTTGGGATTGAACTGCATCATGCGGCTGGTCATGCAACGCACTTTTTCTCCACCTGATAATACAGAACATTTTTTCAACACCTCTTCGCCACTGAACAACATTTTGCCCAGGAAGCCACGCACATAACTCTCGTCCTTATTGGTTGAATACTGGCGCAACCAATCCATCAAATTCATATCACCGGTAAAATATTTGGCGTTATCGTTTGGCAAATACGCCTTGTGAATAGTGGTGCCAAACTTATACTCACCGGCATCGGTCTTATCCTCTTCGTTAATGATATCGAACAAGGCCGTAATGGCCAGGTGGTTCTTGGCAATAAAAGCGATCTTATCTCCCTTGGAAACATTGATGTTCACATTTTTAAATAAAATCCCGTCGGCATTTGATTTGGAAAGATTTTCGATGTGAAGGATCTGGTCGCCGGCCTCACGCTCCTGTTTAAAAATAATGCCAGGGTATTTACGTGTACTTGGCGGAATTTCATCTACCACCAATTTATCGAGTAATTTTTTACGGGATGTTGCCTGGCTCGATTTGCTGGCATTGGCGCTAAAACGGCGAACAAACTCCTGCAATTCGGCACGTTTGTCTTCAACCTTTTTATTCTGGTCGGCACGTTGTTTTAAAGCCAACTGGCTCATGTGGTACCAGAAGCTGTAGTTACCGGTATAGGTTTTGAGCTTCCCGTAATCAATATCGCAGGTATGGGTGCAAACCGCATCCAGGAAGTGACGGTCGTGGCTGATAACGATCACCGTATTTTCAAAATCGGCTAAAAAGTTTTCGAGCCATGAAATGGTTTCCACATCCAAATCGTTGGTAGGCTCATCCAGTAACAAAATATCGGGATTGCCAAATAAAGCCTGGCATAATAAGATCTTTACCTTATCCTTACCGGTCATATCCTTCATTAACTTATAATGCGCTTCAACCGGAATTCCAAGGTTAGTTAACAAACTGGAGGCATCGCTTTCCGCGTTCCAACCGTTCATCTCGCCAAATTCGGCTTCCAGTTCGGCCGCTTTGTTACCGTCTGCATCGCTAAAATCAGGTTTCGCGTAAATAGCATCTTTTTCTTTCATGATCGCGTACAGGCGTTTATTCCCCATCATAACGGTATCCAGTACCGTAAACTCATCAAACTCAAAGTGGTTCTGTTTAAGCACACTCATGCGCAGCCCCGGCAAAATGCTCACCTGGCCTTTGGTAGGATCAATATCGCCCGCCAAAATTTTCATAAAGGTGGATTTACCCGCGCCATTAGCGCCAATTAAGCCATAGCAGTTACCAGGGGTAAACTTTACATTTACTTCGTCGAACAAAACACGTTTGCCATATTGCAAACTCACATTGGAAACAGAAATCATTCTCTTAAAAATTAGGCGGCAAAGATACCAAAAAGATATGAGATTTGAGTTATGAGATATGAGATTTAAAACCCTCAAAAAGTATAAAATACTATCTCTTTTATCTCATAACTCATATCTTATATCTAAAAAAAAAGTACCTTCGTTGCTCAAAAATTTAATATTATGCCTAAAGGAATTTTTAAAGTGCCCGTTGCGGCCAACGAACCTATAAAAAGCTATGCTCCGGGTAGCCCTGAACGTAAAGAACTGCAAGCCATGCTGGCCGAACTGCGCAGCAAGGAAACAAACATTCCCATGTACATTGGTGGTAAAGAAGTGGAGAGTAATGTATTAGTACGTTTGCACCCACCACACGACCATAAGCACAATTTGGGTCATTTTCATAAAAGTGATAAAAACCATATTGAAATGGCCATTAAGGCGGCTTTGGCTGCCAGGGAACAATGGGCCAATTTAAGCTGGGAACACAGGGCCAGCATCTTTTTACGCGCTGCCGAATTAATTGCAGGGCCTTACCGCGCCAGGTTAAACGCGGCTACCATGCTTGGGCAAAGTAAAAATGCGTTCCAGGCCGAGATTGACAGCGCCTGCGAGATCATTGACTTCTTAAGGTTCAATGTGCAATACATGACCGAGATTTATGCCGAGCAACCGATCTCTTCACCGGGTGTGTGGAACCGACTGGAATGGAGGCCGCTTGAAGGATTTATTTACGCCTTAACGCCGTTTAACTTTACTGCCATTGCCGGTAACTTACCAACCAGCTGTGCCATGATGGGAAATACGGTTGTGTGGAAACCAAGCAACACGCAGGTATACAGCGCCAACGTGCTGATGGAAATTTTCCAGAAAGCAGGAGTGCCTGCCGGTGTTATTAATTTAATTTACCCTAGCGGGCCCGATGCGGCTGAAGTCATTTTTAATCACCGTGACTTTGCAGGAATTCATTTTACCGGAAGTACCGAAGTGTTCCAGAACATCTGGCAAACCATTGGCAACAACATTCACAAATACCGCTCATACCCACGCATTGTGGGTGAAACCGGCGGTAAGGATTTTATCATAGCGCATAAATCGGCCGAAACCAAATCGTTGGCGGTGGCTATTTCGCGCGGGGCATTTGAGTACCAGGGCCAAAAATGTTCGGCGGCATCAAGGGCTTACGTTCCGTCAAACATATGGGAAGAAGTGAAAGCTTATATCCTGGCCGATTTGAAAACCATGAAAATGGGCCCTACGGAAGATTTCACCAATTTTATTAACGCCGTGATTGACGAGAAAAGTTTTGACAAACTGGCTAAGTATATTGACAATGCGAAAAAGGACAGCAGCGTTGAAATTATTGCCGGCGGAAATTACGACAAAACAAAAGGGTATTTCATTGAGCCAACCATTATCCTTACAAAAGACCCTAACTATGTAACCATGTGTGAAGAATTGTTTGGGCCTGTACTCACTATTTATGTATACGATGAAAATAAATTTGAAGAAACCCTTGAGCTGGTTGATTCAACATCACCTTACGCCTTAACCGGCGCTGTTTTAGCACAGGACCGTTATGCCATTGAACTGGCAACAAAAAAACTGAGCAACGCAGCCGGTAATTTTTACATCAATGATAAGTGTACCGGCGCGGTAGTGGGGCAGCAACCTTTTGGCGGCGCACGTGGCAGTGGAACAAACGATAAAGCAGGCGCTAAAATTAATTTGTTGCGTTGGGTTTCGCCACGCACCATTAAAGAAACCTTTACGCCTCCAACCGATTACAGGTACCCGTTTTTGCAGGCCGACTAAGTTTGCAGGTATTAAAATAATACAAAGGTCCACCCAAAAAGGTGGACCTTTTTTTGTGACACAACACCGTAATGCTGCATGATTAAAATAATTTCATTTTAACATTATTTCTTACATGTGCATAACAATATAGGGCACTTACCTCTATTTTTTTGTTTTATAATATTCATCATCTATATTGCCGGCATATTAATTTAGTTTCTGTATTATCGTGTCTTCTTCTACTAAACGTTCATTCAAAAATTTCAGTATCATAAAACATGATAAGTACTATGAGATTGAAATATCTGAAAATGGAGAATTTGGTTTCGAAGACCTGAGGCTGCAGCTGGAGGCACAAAAGGAAATGGGTGGCCAGCATTTACCGGTTATTGTGCTTTGCGGCGATTATACCACTACGGATGTGGATTTCATGAACCATCTTTCAAAAAACGAAAATGTTCCTTATTCGGCAGCCGACGCGTTTGTTATTAATTCCGTTCCACAAAGGATCATCGCTAATTTTTACATCATGATCGTAAGACCCCAACGGCCGACAAAATTCTTTAATACAAAAGAAGACGGGCTCAACTGGTTGCAAAAATTTATGAAGTAATTCCGTATCTTTGAGGCGTTGAAAACACTCTTCCTCATATTTTCATGTCTTGCCCTTTCTGTTTACAGCCAGGAAAAACAAAACAGGTTTAATTTATTATTAATGGCAGGTGTGTCGCCATCGCAGGTGCATGGCGATTCCTATAGCGGTTTTCACAAGCTTGGCGCTATGGGTGGCATTGGCGTTGAATCGTTCTTTTCTGAAAAAGCAAGTGCCAGTTTATCATTCCTGTTCATTCAGAAAGGCGCTAAAAAAAATCCGAATCCAAGCAAAGGAGATCTTTCGGCCTATTACCTGAATTTGAATTACCTGGAAGTACCTTTGCTGTTTACTTACACCCAGAAAAAATTTTTGTTCGATGTGGGTGTCTCGGCCGCTTATTTAATTAATTATTACGAGGCCGACCAGAACATTGTATACACCGGGATGTACCCTTTTCAGAAATTTGATTATTCGGTAAAGATTGGTCTCGGTGTTAACCTCACACCAAAATGGTTTGTCAATTTTCGCAGCAGTAATTCCTTTATTACCACACGACCAAACAGGATAAGACAGGCTATTTATTACAACAACATTATTGCCCGTACGTTTAATAAGGGCTACTACAACAATATTTTAGAATTTACATTAGGTTACAGAATTAAATCAAAAAAGAAAAGTGAGCCGTAAACATAAAATAGTCGTTTCCATTTCAGGAGCCAGTGGCAGCATATACGCCAAAGTATTGCTCGATAAATTATCGAAACTATCCGACCAGGTAGAACAGGTTGGCATTGTAATGAGCGATAATGCCAAAGATGTGTGGAAAGAAGAACTGGGCAATGACGATTATAAAAACTACAGCGGCTTTACATTTTATGATAAAGCCAACTTTTTTGCGCCCTTTGCTTCAGGTTCGGCCAGGTACGACATCATGATCGTTTGTCCATGCAGCATGGGCACCATGGCCCGCATTGCTTCCGGCATCAGCAACGACCTTACAACCCGTGCGGCGGATGTAATTTTAAAAGAAAGGCGCAAGCTCATTTTGATGATTAGGGATACGCCTTACAGCCTCATTCATATCAATAATATGCAAACGGTAACACAGGCTGGCGGTATCATCTGCCCTGCTTCGCCTTCCTTTTACAGCAAGCCTCAAACATTTGAAGAACTGGCCGCTACGGTTGTTGACAGGGTACTGGATCTGGCAGGCCTGGAAATAAGCAGTTTTCGCTGGAAGGATAAAGATTAATCCCTTATTAATCAACAAGTTATTAACCTTCGGGTAATTAACAGTTTCATCCTGTTTTTTTTATTATTTTTGGCTTAATATTTAATTCATCTATAATGAAAAGACTTTTATCTACAATTTTAGCTATCCTGACTACATCTTTAATTTACAGTCAGGTTATTTCTACGCCATCGCAATGTACCGGTGTTACCATCACCAACATTACGACCTCTTCTTTTAAAGTTTCATGGACGCCGGGCAGTGGTTCAGGCGCTATTGTTGTCATCAAACCGCAATCGGCTTCGCGTGTTGCGCCGGTAAATGCCAACTTCAGCAGTTACAGTGCCAATACTGTTTATGGGGCGGGAACCAATTTAGGAAGCTCCAACTTTATTGTTTTTAAAGGCGCTGCGAGCTCAGGAAATGTGGTAGTAACAGGTCTTTCGAGCAACTACCATTATGAGGCCATTGTGTACAGCTATCAATTTGGGCAAACACAGATTTTTCCCACCACAACTTACGGTTACCTCATTAACACGTCTTACGGATCAAATAATGCCGAAAGCCATTATACCTTAGCTAATGAACCAACATTGGCGCCAACCATATCGGTTGTAGGAACTCCGGGTGCAACTACTGCAACTTTAAGCTGCACCGGATCAAGTTCTTATAATTTAATAAGTGTTTTCAATCCAAATGTGGCTAGCTTTTATACGCCGGTTGATGGTACTTATTATTCTCCTTCAAGCTCATTTGGCAGCGGGGCACAAATAGGCGGAACCGGAACAAATAATTTCGCGGTATACAATACTTCTGCAAACGGTACCGTGAACCTTACCAATTTAACACCGGCAACGGCGTATTATGGTATTGTATTCTCTTACAATGGGGTCTACTATTCGTCAACCAATACAAGTTATAACTACTATAACAACTATGATTATGTATATTTCTCAACCTACAATACGCCTCCTACCGTTAGCTCCGTTTCAAACTACACGGTTTGCCAGGACGCCCCAACCACAACGGTTTCTTTGTCAGGTATTGGTGATGGCAGCGCGGTAGAAAACCAAACGGTATCATTATCTGCCTACTCGAGCAATACCAGCATTATGCCGAACCCAACGATCACTTATTCCCATCCAAACTCTACAGGTATCCTCACCTTTAAACCTATTGCGGGTCAATCAGGAACGGTAGTGATTACACTGAATGCAAATGATGGCGGCCCTAACAATTACGTTACTACCAAAACATTTACCGTTACCGTTTTAGGAATCCCTTATCCTGCAGGTTCTATTTCAACAGCCGCCACTACCTTATGCCAGGTTAAGAGCGGCGTTACATTCAGCGTGCCTGCCATTACCAACGCTACCAGCTACAACTGGTCGTTACCTTCGGGAGCTACCATTACCAATGGCGCCAATACCAACTCCATTACCGTAAACTTTAATACAGGCGTGAGCTCTACCAATATTTCGTTATTTGGCAGTAATACCAATGGTTGCGGTAATGGTACAACGTCTTACCTCTTAGTGAATTTTGATAAGGTTCCAACAACATCCAATGCCGGCCCTAACCAGCAAATATGTAATAACCTTACTGCCCTGGCAGCAAATACACCATCGGTTGGAACAGCTGCCTGGACCTATTGTTCATCAGGCTTAGGGAACCTTTCTTCTACAGTAACGCCTAATGCCAACTTGCAGGTAGTAAACAACCAAACGGTTACAGCTGTGTGGACCATCAGCAATGGTGTATGCCCGGCCAGCACATCAACCGTTGTGGTTGCAAATATTAACGGATCGCCAAGCTGTACGCCTTATGCCGAGTTTGTAGCCGATTACACGCAAATTTGTTTGAATACGGCCGTTACCTTCAGTAACACATCGGTTGCTGCCGTTGGTGCCAATACCTATACCTGGAACTTTGGTTCGGGCGCTACACCTGCAACCTCTACTTCATCAGCAGCTGCAATTAGCGTAACTTACTCTACAGTAGGAACTAAAACGGTAACACTTTCCATGAACAGTGGTGCAGGTGGTTTAACCATGACAAAAAACGCTTACATCAATGTTATTACCATTCCTGTGGCCCCTGCCACTATTTTTGGTAACACCACTATTTGCCAGGGCCAAACGGCTGAATCTTTCTTTATTAACACAGTAACCGATGCTACCGGTTATAACTGGACATTCCCAAGCGGTGTATATCAAAATACGGGCGGTAATACCAATGCCATTACCGCCAACTTTTCAACAACGGCAACAAGCGGTACCATGGGTGTTGAAGCAGTGAATGCCTGCGGTTCAAGTTCTGTGACTACCAAAAACATTACCGTTAACCCTTTACCAACCATGGCAACAAGCATTACCGGCAATAACACGGTTTGCCAGGGCGAGAACTCGGTGGTTTATATTGCCAACAACCTGAACAACGGCCTGTCGTATACCTGGGCAACACCAAATGGCTGTAACATTGTAAGCGGCTTAAATACACGCACCATTACGGTAAATTTTGACAATACAGCAAACTCCGGACCTCTGAGTGTATACGGAACAAACGGATGCGGCGATGGCGCCAGCCAAAATACAGCTATTGTCGTAAATCCATTACCGGACGCGGCTGGTACAATTTCGGGATCAGCTTCAAACCTGGTTTGTCCGCTTTCCACCAACATCAATTATTCGGTGAGCCCTGTTAACAATGCTACATCTTATGGATGGCTTTATCCATCAGGCTACACAGTAGCCAGTGGAGGTACCAGCAATTCTATTTTCCTGGATGCGACATTAAGTTCAACCGACGGTGTAGTTAAAGTTGTTGGAAAGAACGCTTGTGGAAACGGTGATACATCAGCAGTGCTGATCGTAAACATTTCTGGTTTACCAACTCAGGAAATATGTGTGGTAACGGTTGACAGTTTATCGACACACAATGAAATTATCTGGCAAAAGAATGGAGCATCAAATGTTGACAGCTTCAGGGTTTACAGGATGCAATCCTTATCGGTAGATACATTGATTGGTACTGTTGGCTACAATGACCTAAGCAGGTTGGTTGATCCAAACGCTGATCCGAATGTAACCAGCTATACCTATAAAATTGCAGCGGTTGATTTTTGCGGAAATGAAGGTCCAAAAAGCACCCAGCATCAAACCATTCACCTGCAAAGCATTTACACACCGGCTCCACAAAAAATGGATCTGAGCTGGAACTTATATTCCGGCGCGCCGGTGAATAACTACAGGGTTTTAAGGGATACCAATAACTCCGGCAACTGGGTGGTGCTCATTAACAACCTTGCCCCTAACGCTACCAGCTATACCGATTACGGCATCCCTCCGGGCTCACTGAGCGTTCAGTACAGGGTAGATGTGATCTGGTTAAACTCCTGCGACCCAACAGCCAGGGTATCGCAAAGTATTGTGAACACTACCAAATCAAACACCAAAGATTATGTGATTAGCATCCCAACTTCTATTAAAGCTCAAAATGAATTATTAAGTTCTGTTTCACTATACCCTAATCCTACCAAAGATGTGTTTGAAATTGAACTGAAAGCGGGTATTGAAAGCTTTGAGGTTGAAATATACAACCAGCTGGGAAGCCAGTTAAAATCAAAAACATATACGTATACCGATAAAGCGAGCATGGATATCAGCGAATTCAGCACAGGTATTTATACGGTGGTGATAAAAACGCCAATGGGAATGGTTACCAAACGCATCTCGAAATTATAATCTCTTTTTTCTTAAAAATTAAAAAGGCTGTCACGATAAATCGTGACAGCTTTTTTTTATTACATTTATACTGCATAAATGTTAAAAAAATTACGCCTCATATTTATCCTTGTTTTTAGTTTTTGTCTTCTTAGTGCCCAGGATTATAACTTTAAACACTATGGCCAGAAACAAGGCCTGGTAAATACCAGCGTGAAATGCATTTTCCAGGACAGCTACGGGTATATGTGGTTTGCCACACAAGGCGGCGGCATTAGCCGGTTCGACGGGAAAACCTTTACCAATTACGACAAACAGGATGGCCTGGTTGGAAACGATGTGATTTGCATAACCGAAGACAAAGACAAGAACATATGGATAGGAACGGTTGACGGCGTATCGAAATTTGACCGCAAAAAGTTCACCAATTATACCACTGAGAACGGGTTAAAGGAGAATAAGGTATTTCATATTTTTTGCGATGACTCCAAAGTATGGATCTCGACCTTTGGCGGAGGTATTGCCATTCTTGAAAACAATTCGTTCTCATATCTCAACAGCAGCAATGGACTAAGCTCCGACAAAGTTTTTTCGGTATTTAAAGATAAAAGCAACCGCTATTGGATAGGTACCAGTAAAGGCGGGATAAACCTGTACAACGGAAAATCCTTTACTGTTATCAAAGAGTCCAGGAACTTTAACTCTGCCTCGGCGTTTTGCTTTTATGAAGCCACTGATGGCAAGCTATGGATTGGCACGCCCGGCAAAGGAATCTTTTATATTGAGAACAACGTCTTTCACCAGGTAGATATCCCTCTCATTAACACGGATTACATCTCGAAAATTATTGAAGACGGGCAACACAATATTTGGTGCGCTACAGAACATGGATTATTGAAATTATACAAGAACTTAAACCATAAGTTATTTAATAAAGACAACGGCCTTGCAGGCATCGACATCTCATCCATACTTTGCGACTACGAAGGAAGCATATGGGTTTCCTGCTTTGGGAACGGGGTGTACAAATTAACCAATGAAGCTCTGTCGGTTTATACCAAACAGCATGGCTTGTTGGAAAACAGGGTGATCGCGTTTTGCCAAAAAGAAAAAGGATTTTTAGTAAGCACTACCAATGGACTGAACTTTTTTAGTGAGAATACCATCAGGCCTGTGAGCATCCCAAAAGAGCTGAATGGAAACCTCATCACTTCCCTGTTGTATGAAAACAAAACCCTGTATGTTGGTACCGAGAACCAGGGGCTCTTTATTTTAAATGAAACTTCTGAAAACAATTTTAAAAGTTCAAGGGTTATTAATCAACTGGACACGGTTGAGTTAAAAACCATTATTACCTGCATTCAAAAAGATAAAGCAAGCAATACCATATGGCTGAGCCTGTACGGAACTGGTATTGTGAAACTGGAGAATAACGCTTCGAAGCTGTATTGCAAGGAAAACAAACTGGTTCCAACAAACGACATCCTTTGCATTTACCTGTCGGGAAATGAATTATGGATAGGCACCATTGGCGAAGGTTTGCTACGCTTAAATACCGGCAATAATACCATTACGCGCTTTGGGAAAGACAAAGGTTTTACCAGCTCAAGCGTGTTCTCCATTAACCAATTGAACCAGCATATTGTAGCCGGCTCTATTGATGAAGGGCTTTTTATTTATGACCAGGACAGGTTCATGAACCTGAATAAAAAGAATGGTTTATTAAGTAATTCCATTAATGCCATACAAACCACAAAAGATAATGGCTTGTGGATAGGCACCGATCTTGGGATCAACAAGATCATGCTAAATAAAGACCTTAGCTTAAACAGCATTAAAGCTTATACGGATGAAGATGGTTTAAAATCACCTGCCATAGAACAAAACGCGTCGCTTGAGCAAAATGGTTTCTTATATTTTGGTACAAGTGAAGGATTGGTATCTTATAACGCGGAAGAAGATATCATCAGCCATGAAAAACCAAAATTAATTATCAATGACATCCTTTTAAAGTATGCCAAAATTGACAGCACCAAGATCAAATACAAAAGCATCTCAAAATCCGACCTGCCGGTTGAGCCCGTATTTACCTACAGGCAAAACGACATTACTTTTAAGTTCAAAGCTCTGTCCACGCAAACATCCAATTACCAGTTCCTGCTTGAGGGTTATGACAAGGACTGGTCGCCTGTGCAAACCAATAATGAAGCGGTGTTTACCAACCTTTCGCCCGGAAAATATAGTTTTAAGCTAAAAGCCATTAATAAATATAACATTGAAAGTGATGTGATAGAATATGCCTTTGAGATCACACCACCTTTCTACATGCGCTGGTGGTTCTTCACCTCCTGCCTTATCATTATTATTGCCAGCATTTTCTTTTTCATTAAATACCGCACTCAAAAACTCATCAGGGAAAAAGAAATACTGGAAGCCAGGGTTGCCGAAAGAACCACCGAGTTGAAGTATGCCAACTCTAACCTGAACAGCGCCATTGAAGAGATAAAAGACAGTATAAACTATGCCGAACGGATCCAGAGCTCCATACTGCCAACCATTACCATTATTAAAGAACAGCTACCCAACAGTTTCATTTTATTTAAACCAAGGGATGTGGTGAGTGGCGATTTTTACTGGTTCAATAAAATTGACGGCAAGTTGTTTTTTGCCTGCGTAGATTGTACAGGCCATGGAGTACCCGGCGCTTTTATGAGCATGATTGGCAACTCTCTTTTAAATGAAATTGTACTCACTAAAAAGATCACAAGTCCATCGGCCATTTTATCGAACCTGAACAAAAGTATTTTTAAAGTATTGAAACAAAACACCTCCGAATCGAGGGATGGGATGGACATGGCGTTATGCATGATAGACCCTAAAGCCAACACCTTAACTTACTCGGGTGCTAACCGGGAGCTGCTATTAATAAGAGACGCGAAACTGGTGGAATACAAGCCCACTAAAAATGCCATTGGCGGCTTTACCGACTCGAATACAGTTTTTGCAGAAACGGTGATTGATATAAAACCCAACGACTTGTTTTATATGACAACGGATGGTTATGCCGACCAGTTTGGCGGCGAGAAAGGCAAAAAATTAATGACCAAGACCTTTAAAGAATTCCTGCTGCAAATCCATCAATTACCAATGCCTGCACAACAGGAGCAACTGAATAAAAAAATAACCGACTGGATGGGCGATCATGCACAGGTAGATGACATATTGGTAATTGGGATAAAGTTGTAAGAGGATAATTAAATTCTTACCTGTCAGTTCGATCTGTCACACTGAGCGGAGTCGAAGTGTGAGAACCAGAAGGAAAATAAAAGAAATACTTCTTTCATACACACAGCCATGCTCGAAGTGACATTATACGAAACCAATTACTTCTTAGGAGGCGGTACTGCAATATTATTCTTCTCAAATACTTTTTTAGCGATCTCTACTGTTTCAGAATTGATGAGCGAATAATTTTCGGCTGTGCTGTATGCTTTTATAGACAGGGTAACACCACCATCAATGATCTTAACAGCGGCAACTTCGGGAACCGGGTTCTTTAAAACATGTTCGTGCTTTAATAACTCGCTTATCAATAAATTCTTCACATGGTCAATATCGTTTGTTGCCAAAACCGTAACTTGTACATCTCCTCTTAAGATTCCATATTTTGTGTAATTAATGATGGTACCGTTTGAAACCGCGCCGTTTGGCAGGATAATGGTTTTAAGATCGGCTGTCAGTAAAATGGTGTTAAATACCTGGATCTCTTTTACGGTACCGGTTTGCCCGAGTACTTCAACCGTATCGCCTACCCTGTAGGGCTTAAAAATCAGTACCAATACGCCACCCGCAAAATTGGACAAGGAACCCTGCAAAGCCAAACCTACCGCCAAACCTGCCGCTCCCAAAATGGTTACAAAAGAGGTTGTACCTATGCCTATCATTCCGGCAACGGTGACAATAAGCACTACTTTTAAACCAATGGAAATCAGGCTTCGCAAAAAAGTGCGAAGGGAAATATCCAGGTCCCTTTTTTCCATCGACTTTGTCACCAGTTTCGACAAGCGTTTAATGAGCCACAGGCCAATGATTAAAACCAGGATGGCGCCAATAACGCGCGGTGTATACTCTACTAAAAGTGAAATAAAGCGTTCAATATGCCCTTCAATATTAATGGGTTTAAGGTTCATAAGCGGTAGTTAAAATTAAAGCTTCAAAGGTAAGAAATTGAACCGTGTATCATCGTTCTTAAATTAAAAAATCCCGCTTGTTGGAGCGGGATCTTAAATAATGGAACATTTAATTATTTTGCATCTTTTGTTTTATCAATTTCAAATTTCCACTCTTTGGCAAAATTCAGCTGGGCCGCTACAATGGCATTGAATGCCTTTTCATAATCGGCATCAAATTTTGTAGCCAGTTCTGTTATTTTTGCCAGGTCGGCTTCTGTTATATCCATGCTATCTTTAACCATAATCTCTACCATTTGCTTTCCTTCATTATCGGCAATAGAGTTTAAAGTCGTAAAATAAGCAACTGCCGCGTCGCGGTACGCTGTTTTTTCAGCAAAAGCTTCCACTTTATTAACCTCAGCCAAACTAGCCTTTGAGTCATCAGAGAACATTTTATGAACCATTTTTAATGAGTCAATGTTATGCCCGTCAATCTGGTTTAAAAACCCATTATGGCTCAGGGTCAGTTTATTAACAATATCCATAATGTGATCGTTGTATTTTACAGCCGCGTTCCTTCCCGGGCCGCAGGCTACAAGCATCATCAATGCAAAAAAGCCAAACAGAAGAGTAATTTTTTTCATTTTATTTTTTTAGGGTTTATGTAAATATATTAAAAAATCCCACCCGATTTAGCGGATGGGATTTCTTTTGAGCTATTTTAGTCGCTATTAGTACCTGTAAGCGTCGCTTTTGAAAGGACCTTCTACATTCACACCGATGTAATCAGCCTGCTCCTGGTTTAAAGTATCTAACTCTACACCAATTTTAGCTAAATGTAAACGGGCTACTTTCTCATCTAAAATTTTTGGCAACACATATACTTTTTTCTCATAAGCAGCTGTGTTTGTCCATAACTCTAACTGAGCCAGGGTTTGGTTGGTAAATGAGTTACTCATTACAAAGCTTGGGTGGCCTGTAGCGCAACCTAAGTTAACCAAACGTCCTTCGGCTAATACAATAATGTCTTTACCATTGATGGTGTATTTATCAACCTGTGGTTTAATCACATCTTTGGTTTTGCCATAGGTTTTGTTTAACCATGCCATGTCGATCTCTGTATCGAAGTGACCAATGTTACAAACAATAGCGCCATGTTTCATGGATTCGAAATGACGGCCCACGATGATATCTTTGTTACCTGTAGTAGTTACCAGGATATCCGCAATTTTAGCGGCATTGTCCATTTTCACCACCTGGTAGCCATCCATGGCAGCCTGTAAAGCGCAAATAGGGTCAATTTCTGTTACCATAACACGAACGCCCTGAGACGATAATGACTGTGCTGAACCTTTACCCACATCGCCATAACCGGCTACAACCGCTACTTTACCAGCCAACATAACGTCAGTAGCACGACGGATCGCGTCAACCAACGACTCACGGCAACCGTATTTGTTATCGAATTTAGATTTGGTAACCGAATCGTTGACGTTAATAGCCGGTAACAATAAAGTACCTTTTGCCATACGCTCATATAAACGGTGAACACCTGTTGTCGTTTCTTCCGATAAACCTTTGATGCCTGCGGCTAATTCAGGGAACTGGTCAAACACCATGTTGGTTAAATCGCCACCATCATCCAGGATCATGTTCAATGGCTTACGCTCTTCGCCAAACCATAAGGTTTGTTCAATGCACCAGTCAAACTCTTCGGCGTTCATACCTTTCCAGGCATACACCTGGATACCTGCCGCCGCGATAGCTGCCGCTGCATGGTCCTGGGTTGAGAAGATATTGCAAGAGCTCCAGGTAACCTCAGCACCTAAAGCCGTTAATGTTTCAATTAATACTGCTGTTTGAATGGTCATATGCAAGCAACCTGCAATACGGGCACCTTTTAATGGCTGAGATGGTCCATATTCTTTACGAAGAGACATTAATCCCGGCATTTCTTCTTCGGCCAATTTAATTTCTTTACGACCCCATTCTGCTAATGAGATGTCTTTTACTTTGTACGCTACGTACTTTCCTGTTGCTACTGCTGACATGTTATTTTGTTGATTAAAAATGTTTATTTTTTATAATTATGCAAAGATAAGATATAAGTTTGTAACACTCAAACTATTAACCCGGTATTTAGAACAATTGACAGAGGTTTTTAACATAAAGCAGGGGCTTTTTTTCGGGATATTGAACCTCGACGAATTTGCTGTTGCGGGCAATTTAACCGCCAAACGGGACCTGGAAACCAAAGGCAAGGAGTTTTTGATGAAGAAACTCCTCGACAAGGATTGCACCATAAGCTACGACGATAAGGGAAAGCCTTACCTGGCAAACGATACAAGGCATATTTCAGTATCGCACTCGCATGATAAGCTGGCTATTATTGTTAATGAACAGGAAGCAACGGGTATTGACATTGAACTCATCAGGGATAAAGTGTTAAGGATAAAACATAAGTTTTTAAGGGACACCGAACTGTCCGATGCGGGCGAAGATGTTGAAAAGTTATTGATCTACTGGGCCGCTAAGGAAAGCCTGTATAAGATCTACGGCTTAAAAGAAGTTGATTTTATTGAACATTTATTGGTGAAACCATTTACAAAACATAATTTAGGAACAATTATTGGTAGCATTCATTTACCCGGATTTAACGAATCCTTTGAATTAAATTATCAATTACTGGACAATTATGTTTTGGTGTATGCCTTAACAAAACTAAAGCTTGCTTAAAAAAACAACACATACACAACTCATCATCTTAGTTGACCCGGACAAATACAATCCTGGTTTAATTAAGCTTGCCAATAGTTGTAAAGTAGCCTGCATTTTTGTGGGTGGAAGCACCCTAAAAGATAATTCATTTGAAAAGACAATCCGGTCTATCAAATCCATCACCCGTATCCCCGTAATTATTTTTCCGGGCGATGAGACCCAGGTGTCGAAGTATGCCGACAGTATGCTGATCCTTTCCTTACTATCGGGCCGTAATGCAGAGTATTTAATAGGCAAACATGTAAAAGCAGCGGCAAAGATCAGGGCCTCAAAACTACAAACCATTCCTACCGGTTATATTTTAGTGGATGGCGCCAAAGCATCCACTACACAAAAAATAACAAAAACAAAACCACTGACCAGCAAAAAGGAAATTATTGAAACGGCTATAGCCGGTGAATTGCTGGGAAAACAGCTCATATACCTGGAGGCAGGAAGTGGCGCAAAAAAAACACTTCAATCATCCCTCATTAAAGATGTCAAAAAAAATATTTCAATACCATTAATTGTTGGTGGTGGAATTGATTCGGTTCCAAAAGCAAAGAACATCCTTTTATCAGGCCCCGATTATATGGTAATAGGCAACGCCCTTGAAAAAAGTCCTGATTTATTAACCGCCCTAAACAAATTATTTTAATGTATTATTCATGCGCTCTCCCTGGCCCTGGTAAAACAGCATGAATACATCATGTTACAATTAAAAAACAATAAAATCTAAACATGAAAATTGTTGTTATTACGCCATCCAAAAGGGATGACAATGAAATTGCATCGGTGATACAAATGTTTGAAGCAGGGCTTGAAACGTTGCATGTGCGAAAAACCAGGTTCTCCACCAAAGAACTGGAGGAATACATAAAGGAGATTCCGGCTCATTTCCATAACCGCATTATTATTCATTCCCACCACCGGCTGGCTTTGAAATACAATTTAAAAGGCGTTCATTTCACCTCAACGCATTTAAAACAAAAACTACAGCTTTGGTGGAACACGCGAATGATATACCTCAGAAAACCCAAACTCATTAAAACCATTTCCTATAAACGGGCAAATGATCTGTATCCTGAACAAAAAGTAAAAACCGATTATTGTTTCCTGGGCACCATGTTCCATAACCTCAACGGGGAGTTATACAGTGGGTTTTATACCGAAACAGTGGAAGCAGCCATCAAAAAATCGGGCAAACTGATTTATGCCCGGGGTGGCGTGAACGAAAAAAGCGTAGAGCTGGCCTATAAGCTGGGTTTTCATGGCATCGCCCTTTACGGGCATTTATGGAAGAACGTGTCGCCATTCACAAAGTATATTGAATTCATCCGGTTTTGTAAAGAAAAAAACATACCAATAGACTAATGGGTTTTGCTGACTGGAGTGTTTGGGACTGGCTTGTTGTTATAACAGGTATTTTGGGCGTTATCCTTACTATTTTTGAAACTATTTGGTGCTGGCCCATGGCCCTGGTCTCGGTTATCATTTCAACTGTTACCTTTTACCAGCAAAGGCTGTATGGCGATATGAGCCTGAACGTGTTTTACTTTTTTAGCGGCATATACGGCTGGTTTTACTGGAACAAAAAAAAGGGCGAAACCTTTGTTGTAGCCCAAATGCCCCGCAACTGGTACCTTACCATCACAGTATCTATTGTGGTGCAAACGGTCATTTATTACTACCTTTTACATTATTTTAAGTCCGACCAGGTATTATTTGATTCAATTTTAACAGCGTGTAGTTTTTCTTGTACCTTTATGATGACAAAAAAATGGATCGAGAATTGGCTGTTCTGGATCCTGATTGATGGTGCATATTGCGTTTTGTATGTAATAAAAGATATGCCCGCTTATGCCCTGCTCTACGGTTTTTTTAGTATAACGGTAATTTATGGTTATTTTAAATGGAAAAGGCAACTAACAACAGTGTAAAAAGAGTGGTAATTATTGGACCTGAAAGTACAGGTAAAACCGTTTTGTGTGAGCAATTGGCAAAACACTATAATACCGTATTTGTTCCTGAATATGCCAGAACCTATTTTGAGGAACACGACATCAATAACTATAATACAAAAGATCTGGAGATCATTGCAAAAAAACAACTCGAACTTGAGAAGGAATATTTGTCCAAAGCAAATGGTTTCCTGTTTTGCGATACCTCCTTAATTACGATCAAGATCTGGTCGACCCACAAGTTCAATAAAGTGCCGGGCTTCATTACCAAATCTATTAAGGATAATGATTACGACCTGTCTTTAATTACCAATAACGATGTGCCCTGGGTTGAAGACCCACAGCGCCGGAATGAAGACCTGAGGGAACACTTATTCAAGTGGAATAAACACGAACTTCAAAAGCTGGATATAGATTATAAGATCATTACAGGAATTGGAGAGCAACGTTTAAAAAATACCATTACATTAATTGAGAAAGCGTTTAAACCTAAGAAATAAAATTCATTACGCTCTTAAAAAAGGCTTCCGGTTGTTCCGCATGAACCCAGTGGCCACTATTTTGTATTGTTTGCAGTTCATACTTTGAAAAACGCGAAGCAATATCTTTCTCATCCGCATCTGTAATATAATCCGACCGGTCGCCCCGTAAAAACAAGGTTTCCGTATCACTTTTAAAATCCGGAACCGCTACGCCAATATTGTTGTACTCCCTGGTAATGGTTTCCAGGTCGAAACGCCAGGCCATTTGCTTGGTTTCATCTTCGCGCCAGTAAATATTTTTCAGTAAAAATTGTTTGGTCCCGAAATCAGTTAGGTATTGGCTTAAGATGGCTTCCGCGTCTTTGCGGGTAGTAATGTCTGAAAAATCAACCGCGTTCAATGCATCCAATACAGCATCATGATGCGGAGGATAAGCCCTTGGGGCAATATCGGCTACGATTAATTTTTGGGCCAGCCCCGGAAACAAATATTCAAAGAACAACACTGTTTTGCCACCCATGCTATGGCCTAGCAAAACCGGTTCTTTCAATTGATGTGTATCCATAAATTCTTTCAGGTCCTGTGCCATTACTTCGTAATTCCAAATCGGGCTATGCGGCGATAAGCCATGGTTACGCTGGTCGATGGTAAACACATGGAAGCCTTTTTCGGCAAAACGCTTTGCAAGTGTGTTCCAGTTATCGCTTTGGCCAAACAAGCCGTGTAAAATAATGAGTGGTTGTCCTGAGCCGAATTCCCTGTATGCTAATTTCATGTTTTTAGTTTCTGGTTTCAAGTTTCTGGTTCCTTGTTTCTGGTTAGACAACGAGAAACTTGAAACCAGAAACTTGAAACTATATTAATCTTCAATCTTTAATATCAATTTTCTCAACATGTTCATCGCCGTCATGGCTGTCATTTGAATATTGCGCTGGCGGTTGTCGCCAAATACAAATTGTTTTGGGATTACCCTGTCTCCATAAGCTACCGCTATCCAGGTGGTGCCCACCGGTTTTTCCACTGTTCCTCCACCCGGCCCGGCAATACCCGAAACAGCAATAGCCACATCGGCCTTAAACGTTGAAATGGTTTCTTTTGCCATGGCCACAACGCACTCTTTGCTCACGGCCCCATGCTTTTCAAAAACAGCATTGTCTACTTTCAACAAGGCATTTTTAAATTCGTTATGGTAAGGCACAATGCAACCGTTGTAGTATGCCGAACTGCCGGCTACACTGGTAATGAGATGAGAGATGTATCCCCCTGTGCAACTTTCGGCCAAACCTAACTTTAATTTTTTATCGAGTAACAAGCTCCCGAGAATTTCTTCCATCTTTGGCTGTTCTTCGCCATAGTTCTCATAACCATAAATGTATTTCTCGATAAGCGGTTTTACTTTTTCTACTTCCGAATCTATTTTATGCTTTAATTCTGCCTCATCAAAACCTTTACTGCTCAGGCGAAGCCGAACCATTCCGGGAGATGGCAAATAAGCTAATCCGATCTCTTTTTCTTTCAGGGCATCTTCCCAATCGCTCACCATTTCCGAGAGTACGCTCTCGCCTATGCCCTGCGTTAAAATGGTTTTGTGGTAAATGAACGGAAGTTTGAAGCGCTTCTTCAGTTCAGGAATGACACTATCCGTCACCATGCCTTTCATCTCATAAGGTACGCCGGGCATGGAAACATAAATGGTATTGTTTTTTTCCATCCACATACCGGGAGCAGTACCATTCTTGTTCCTGATGACCAAACACCCTTTTGGAACCTCGGCCTGTTTTTTATTAATGTCGGAAACCTCTTTATTACGCTTGGAAAAAAATCCTGTAACATCTTTTAACACATTTTCATCGGTCACCAATTCGGTTCCAAAGTATTCGCAAAAAGTAGTTTTAGTAATATCGTCTTTTGTAGGACCAAGGCCCCCGGTAATCAAAACCAGGTCGGCCCGCTTGCCGGCCGCTTCAAAAGCTTCTAAAATAGCCTGTTTTTGATCGGATACTGAACTCATGTGCGTTACGCTTACACCCATCATGTTTAACTGCTGAGCCATCCAAACCGAATTTGTGTTCACAATTTGTCCTATCAGGATCTCATCTCCTATAGTTAAGAGTTCTGCGTTCATATTATTTGGCAATATATTTGTAAAACAAATCGTAAATTTAAAAATTATGAAGTAGGTATCTTTTTAAAATGATAAATACTTATTAATAAAACATCCCGATTCACTAAAAAATTAAATTATGAAATTTCGATTCATTTTACTGTCAGCCATCATTACCGGCAGCTTTGTTTCCAAAGCACAAACCTTAAATGCCATCTGGAATACCGCCAAGGATGCAGCCATTACCAATTCAACAACCATTATCGACGCGGCAAAAACAAATACAACTGCCGCCGGTGTTATTAATAAAGCCGAAACCATATTGGGAACCGGAGGCAGCTCTACCGCCGCCCCTGCATTATCAAACGATGAAGTGATCCAGGGTTTGAAAGAAGCGCTCACCGTTGGCACCAATAACTCATCGGGCCTGGCGGCTAAAACAGACGGTTATTTGAAAAACCCGCAAATCTTTATTCCATGGCCGGCCGAAGCGAAAGACATGAGAGAGAAACTCATTAAACTGGGCATGCAGAAAAAAGTCACCGAGTTCGAAACCTCATTGAACAGAGCCGCGGAAGAAGCTGCCAAAAAAGCGGCACCGGTATTCGTGAACGCGATCACCAACATGAGCGTGGGCGACGGTTTTGCCATTTTAAAAGGATCAGACACAGCGGCTACCCATTATTTGCGAGAGAAAACATTTGCTCCTTTAAAAGAGCAATTTATGCCAACAGTTAAAGAAGCCGTTGCTAAAGTAAAGGTGACCAGCTACTGGAAACCACTGGCAACAGCTTATAACAAATTACCGGGTGTGAAAAAACAAAACCCCGACCTGGACGATTATGTATGTACTAAAGCCATTAATGGTTTAATGACCTTAATTAAAGACGAAGAAACCAAGATCCGAAAAGATCCTATGGCCCGTGTGACGGACCTTTTGAAAAAGGTTTTTAGTTTTAAAGGATAACTAAATCTTGTTTTATTAAAAAAGCCATTCACTCATTAGTGTGTGGCTTTTTAGTTTCTTTTACTTTTTTTCCTTGATGAGGGCAATTGTGTTGCACACAATTGAGCCGGTATGTGTGCAGAGTAACAAAAAAAATCAAGAACGAAAACCAAATCGATTTTTTGCGCACAAGCCTGCCCAGGAAACGGAGTAAAAAATTGAAGTTCGCACTTTTCGTTCACGCCCACGCGCTGCCCGAATAAAATATACATTCCTCTATATTACTACAATACCTTTAAGTATATTTACACAAAGCATAATCCCATTAAAATGACCTTAAAAGAACGATACGAAGGCGTTATCCATTATTTTAAAACAAACGTACCGGTTGCCGAAACCGAGCTGCAATATTCAAATCCCTACGAACTCATTGTAGCGGTAATCTTATCGGCCCAATGTACGGACAAGCGCATTAACCAGGTCACCCCAAAATTATTTCATGATTTTCCGACCGTGGAAGCCCTGGCTGCTTCCAACTCCGATACGATCTTTAATTACATCCGAAGCGTTAGTTATCCTAATAATAAAGCAAAGCATTTGGTGAACATGGCCAATATGCTCCTGAACGATTTTAAGGGTGTAGTACCCAGCGAAATTGAAGACCTGGTGAAGTTACCTGGTGTTGGGCGCAAAACAGCCAATGTAGTAGCCTCGGTTATATACGATAAACCAGCTATGGCGGTCGACACACATGTGTTCAGGGTTTCGAACCGCCTGGGATTAACGAAGGCAAAAACACCCTTACAAAGCGAGCAGCAATTAATAAAGCATATTCCCGAGGAATACATTGCTACGGCCCATCATTGGCTTATTTTGCATGGCAGGTATGTTTGCCTTGCGCGCACACCTAAATGCGAGATTTGTCCTTTAACACACTGGTGCCAGTATTTTAAAACTAAAGTCATTAAACAGGATGCGCCTCATTCCTTATCTAAAAAGACCAATATGAAAGACGCGAAAAAAGCAGTGAAAGAAGAAACGAAAGCTAAAGTGAAGATAGAATCAAAAAAGGTGGCTTCGAGTCGCGACATGTCGCGATCAGCCAACGAAGCTCCTAAAAAGACAGCGCCGAAAAAAAGTGCTACCAAAAAAGCAGCAATAAAAAAATCTTCCGAAGGAAAATTCGTTGCACATACTACTTCTTTAAAAGTTGGTAATAAAGCACCGGCATTTACCGCAAAGGACCAGGATGGAAAAACCATTTCACTGACCGGCCTGAAAGGTAAAAATGTGGTGTTGTATTTTTACCCTAAAGACAATACGCCTACCTGCACACTGGAAGCTTGCAGTTTAAGAGATGAACATAAATTCCTGGCAAAGAAAAACTACGTGGTGCTCGGCGTAAGCGCCGATGATGAAAAAATGCACAAGAAATTCGCTACTAAATTCGACCTGCCTTTTTCCTTATTAGCGGATACAGACATGACCATCATCAAAGCTTATGATGTATGGGGCATTAAGCAATTTATGGGACGCATTTACGATGGCATTATCCGCACCACTTTTATCATTGATGAGAAAGGCATAATCTCAGAGATCATCAGGGATGTGAAGAGTAAGGAGCACGGGAAGCAGATTTTGGCTTTATAATTTCTATAATAAAACAGCATTATAAATGTTGCGGAACGGATACTATGTTTCTAGGCATTTGCAAAATGAAAATAAGTTTCGCGGAGCGACCTTGAAATTTGAATCCCGATAGCTATTGGGAGCTTTAATGTCGCCCGCATAAGTTTTAGGTTCTGTTAAGGTAGTTTTTTATTTTTTTATAAATTTTTGGATGTATGTTTTGTCATTTGACGTTAATTGAACAAAATAAATTCCATTTGGCAATTTAGAAATGTCGATACTATTTTTTCGTTCATTTATTTTTTTAGATAAAACATTTTCACTTAGTAAATTATAAATTTCAATTTCTTCGTTTAGAATTTTTGCAGAAAAAATTATAGTTAAATTGTCTGTTGCAGGATTAGGATACAACAATATGTTGTTTTCTGATTCAATGTTGCCTCGAAGATTTGTAGTAACTGAACACAATGTTGATGCGGTACAATTTGGCATTGTAATACAATCATTAGTAAACCGAACCACACCATTATTTAAAGTACCAACCCACAAATCTCTTTGGCAATCTTCAATAACAATTCCCACATTATGATCAGGTAATGCAGTTGCTGAAGTGTCTAATAGAGTCCATGTTGTTCCGTCGAATTTATTCAAGAAGGCATTACCACACCAAACGTTGTTACAAGGATCTATTAAAATTGTTCCAACGGAATTAGCCACCAAGGAAGAGTTTGAGGTATCATATATAATCCATGATGCTCCGTCATATTTTGCAATACCACCAGTTGGTCCACCACCGCTATATGTTCCAAACCATATATTACCCATGTTGTCTTCTTTAATATCTCTGACATCGTCATATGGCAAAGGAGAAGTGGAAGATGTGAAACTACTCCAAATATTATTATTTAGATGTGATGCGCCTCCCAAAACACCAAACCATATATCAGAGGTATCTCTAGGATATATTACACGAATATTGTTAGTCAATATTGCGGAATTACTAGTATTATATATTTGCCATAAATTAGAACGGTTAAATTTAATAGCTCCACCGGAAACACTTCCAATCCATATATTTTTAGCACAATCAAAGGCTAGACTAAGTAAATTATTGTCTGGCAATAAAGAATTTGCAGAATTATAAACAGTCCAAGTAGTGTCGTTAAATTTTGCTATGCCACCACCAAGTGTTCCAAACCATTTTTCATTCCCGTCAATTAGAATTGAACGAACGTTGTTAGCTGGTAATGGCGAGTTAGAAGTATTATAAACTGTCCATGTTGTACCATCAAATTTTGCTACTCCTCCTCCTGTTCCAAACCAATAAGTACTGTCATTCTCCTGAGCAATTGCTCTAATATAATTAGAAGGAATACCTGAATTTGAAGTATTGTATCGTGTCCAAGTTCCGCTTTGGGAAAAACTCAATTTTCCAATTAAAAGGATAAGAATGAATAGTAATTTATTTTGATTCATGTTATGTCTTTAAAATTACCCCTAACGTTTTCGCAATTTGCGTCAGACGTGTTGAAACTTTGTCTACCGGAATGCTACTGCCAAAGCTAAATGTTTTTTAGACTTTTGCAAAGTGAAAATAACTGTCTTTCGCGGAGCGACATTTATTGCAAATGCTTTGATGTCAGCCAAACTATTGCCTTAGCGTGTGTAGTGGATGTAGCCGCCATTTAGTTTAAACACAGCTTTCGTGTCCGCATATGAAATTAGAATAAATTAAGACTAAATGTTGCTCTAAATAAATTCGTACAATTGTCACGGTAAGTAGACGTTGGAATATTGTAACCTACTGAAAAATTATACCATTCCCATTTTATACCAAGTTCGGGAGTTATTCTATGGTCGTATCTATTTTGAATGTTGGTATATGAATGCCCAACAGATGCGAACCAAGCTAAATGTAAAGTTTTTTTTCTTTTATGCGGCATTATTCTAAGTTTTGTTGTTGGAATTAGATATACAGCTTTATTGTAATACATTAAATTACCAGAGAATATTAGTGAAATGTTACTATGGTCTTTTTTCGCATCTAGCAACAGTTTTGGTCCAAGTCCAAATTCTATGCTGTTTGTTCCTTGCCACGTATAGCTTAATGGAGTCGCCACTCTCAGCATTTTAACCTTTTTATCTGTCTGACCGAAAAATGCTGTTGTCGAAATGAGGAATATTAATATGTATTTGATAATTGTCATATTATATTTTGTCTGAGCGACTATTACCACTAACGGATGCAAGCTAAATTCCCGTTTGGGTTTTGAAACTTTGTCTACCGAAATGTTTAAATAAAGATAAATGTTACTGGACTTTTGCAAAGCAAAAATCGACTAATTGTCTACCATGTTTGCAAAAGCCGAAACCGAATGCCCGAATGGGATTTAGGTTGGGTTAGCAGCTGCCTTTATTTTCTCTTCCATTTGATGTTTCTATCGTCCACAAATTCTGTTACTCCAAGTTTAGTGTTAAATGTAAAACTGCTTATTCCTTTTTCAACATTCATTCCCGAGTAGTCTGCTTTGTTGCTGTCAAAAAAATATGTCGTATCGTTTACTTTTTGAATATTTTGCAAGTTGTCACTAAAAAATGTTCCGATAAATGTTATTTCAACACTACCATAACCAGATGAAGATTTAGCTGAATTTACGAACCAATGGTCGTAACGTGTCTTGCCGTTGCCCATTATTGCCGACTGATGATAACTGCCTTTTGAGAATTCGTAGACAACAGTCAAGTAATTAGTATTTGAAAATCCTTGTTCAAAGTCCCTTGTCGAGTCACTAACAGATTGTGGTGCTATAAAAATAATCGTGTCCTTTTCCCCTTTGTCTGAAATGAAGATAACCGAGTCTGTTTTTGTAAATGGCTTGTACCAAATAAGTTCGTCTATCGCAAAATCGTCAACTTTATTTGACTTATTAAAACAACTTGTAAGTGAAATTGTCAATATTAAAAGTAAAAGTCTCATTATGTATATCGTCTATTAAGGTTGCCGCTAGCGGTTTCGGACTTTTTCGTACGTCAACTATAATTTACTTTTTTCTGTCATACTTTGTCTTGTAACCAGGATTTGTGTCAGGTCGCATTGCATTAGGATAATTGAAATCTGTTTTAATGTCAACTGAGGTCTGCTTAACCAATTTGAATACTTCATAAGGATTTTCAATTGCAAACCAGCAGTCATATAACTTTGTAGTATTCCCTTCGTCAGTTTGAGTTCGACCGCTAAAAAACCTTATCGATCCAACATTATACATTCTTTCAATAACATTTACAGTTACTTCAATGTCTGATATTTTATCATAGTCAATTGTTTTAAAATCTGTCCCAATGAACCCTGTCCGCATCATTACTCTTTTATTTGAGTATGCATATGCAGTATTACTAAACGAAAATAATTTTTTCAAAAACGTATAAAGTCCTTGCAATAAGGGGAACAGTCCGAAAAGCCAAAAATAACCACCAGTCGAATCATTTTCAGGTTTAACATTAAGTGAAATTAATAACCAAATAATGCCAAATCCAATCAAATATAATCCAACGCCTAGTCCAGAAAATATATAAGGAATAAACTTTGGTTTTCCTGTCCATAAAATTTCCTCGTCATTGTCTTTAACGCTGTCGAATTCTGGTAATAAATTCTTGTCGAATGTTGAACTCATATTGTTGTCTATTTGTTTTTTGCTGTTTGTGTCGTCATAGCCTGACCGCTAACTAACTTATAGGACTCATAAAATCACTCCAATACAGCTAAAAAGGGGAGATTGGAGCACCTTTTTACTACTTATTTTAATATCCTCAATTGACTGTCGCTTCATCATTAACTCACTCCTACTTCTCCACAAAGATCCCCAACTTCTCCAGGTCTTCGAGGTACACTCTTTTGCCGTTGTAGAGCATGGTGACGAAAGCGTCTTTCTGTCCCCTGGCTACTACTTTTTTATTATGCTCAAAGGCCTTATTTAAAGTAGGGAAATTACCACCTATGGTAATGCGTGTAATGCCATCTTCCAGCAACAAACGCTCTACATCGCCCAGGCCTTTTAAATGTGTGTAGACATAATTTTTAGGGTATTTATACGCCGCTATCTGCACTTTAAAGATCAGGCCTTCCGCGCTGATGTCGCCATATTTTAAACTATAATCCAATGTTTTTTGCTGGATGGGGCTTGTTGGTTTAAAATCAGGCGCTTTAGCTACAGGTTCTTCCTTTACCACCGGTTCTTTGGCTACAGGTTCTTTAGCTACTACCGGCTCTTTTACAACAGGCTGTTTTTTTACTACCGGTTCTTTCACCGGTTTTTTAGCAGGCTCTTTCACCGCAACGGCAATGACCGAATCTTTTTTTGGTACAGTCACCACCAATGGCTTCACTGTATCATTGGTCAGGAAGTTCACATCAAATACCTTTTCCTCGTAGCCTTCGATATGTGTGGTGTTGATATCAAGGGTTTTATACGGGAATTTTTTGTATTTGTAAATGAGTTTAAATTCACCGCCCGATGGCAGTGAAATAAGGTATTGCCCGGTTTGCGCATTACTGCGGTACACACCCAAAATCTGGTTATTCTTTGTTGCTATTTCCACATCAATGTGCGCTTCTACCGATGAGCCATCCAAGGTTACTCTACCTTTTACCAGGTACAATGAAGGTCTTTTACCCACATAACCCGGAGATACGTTATAAATATCCTTTAAACCCTGTCCGCCTTTTTTTCCGGAAGCATAATAGCCCACATCGCCTTTGGCTGATAACACATAGTAAATATCATCATCGGGCGTATTGATAGGATAACCCAAATTGACCGGCCTGCTAAACGTCGAATCCATCCAGTTGAGCCTGGCCTGGAAAATATCGTAACCACCCATGCTGTTCTTGCCCTGTGAGCTGTAAAATAAAGTCACGCCATCAGGGTGAATGAAAGGCGCGTCATCATCCAATGCTGTATTGATGCTATCGCCTAAGTTCACTACATTGCCCCAGGTGCTGTCGGGTAAAAATGTTGCCCGGTAAATATCTTTCCCTCCAAAGCCGCCACCACGCTCACTACTAAAGTAAAGGTATTTGCCATCGGCTGTCATGGAGCAGCTTCCTTCCCAGGAATAGGAGTTCACTTGTCCGTTCAGTTTTTTGGGCTCGCTCCAGGTACCATTTATGGAATTGCTCATGTAAATATCACCATGGTCATCACCGTTATCCCTGTACACAAATAAGTAGTTCCCATCGGCACTTAAGCCTATGGCCGCGTCGTGCGCATTGGTATTAATATTTGCAATGGGTGTAGGCTTCATCCATTTTCCTTCCAGTTTATAGGTTGTAAAAATATCTTCGAAATAGGTTCCGTATTTATCGGGCTGCCTAAATTCATTCTGCAATCCACCAACGCTTTGCGGCCCGCGGTAGGTATAGATCATCACCGACTCATCAGCCGAGATCACCGGAACATACTCATCGCTTTCGGTATTCATCACATCGCCAATGTTGTTGATGGTGGCATTGGTTGGGTTACCATACAGAATCTTGGCATTGATGCAATATTGTTTTAACTGCAGGGCATTCTTTTTTTCTTCGGGACTTATTTTCTTTTTGGCGAGCAAGCCATCCAGCAGGACAATGGCCTCATCGAATTTATAATTGTAGTGGTTGGCCCTTGCCAGGTCGTATTCTATACCCTCTATTTTCTTGTTTTTGGCATACATTTGCGATAGGAGGTCCAAGGCCACATCGTGCTTGTCGCTCCTGTATAAAGCGCACTTGCCATAGCAGTATTTTAAATATTCTTCTTTGGGATGCGACTTATACAAATTCTCATAAATAGGCAAAGCCATGGCAAACTTACTGTCGTCAAAAAGGAACAGGGCGTTTTGCATGGAATCATTCTCCGTTTTACGCCATTTTTTAGTGTTAGTGGTTTGCGAAAAAACAGTAATGGAAGAAAAAATAATCAGCGTTAAAATAGCAAGTTTATTGAGCATAAAGTGTAAGTAATAGGAATTAAATGTAAGTTAAATTTACACTTCCCAATTAACAAGTTTATAACAAGATTTTAATCTAAAACGTCCAGGCTGCCCAGTCCTTCCCTTAGTACCAAAGGTTCTTCGCCCGAACAGTCGATAACGGTAGAGGCATACAGGTTCCCAAAACCACCGTCAATAACCATGTCCACCTTTTTTTCATATTCCCGGTGGATCACTTCGGGGTCGGCAAAATAATCTACAATATCATCATCCACATTATGCAAGCTGGTTGTGATGATGGGGTTGCCAAGCGCGGTAATAATATGGTTGCAAATGGCATTATCGGGCACACGGATGCCCACTGTTTTTTTATTTTGCTTTAAGAGCTTGGGAACATTGTTATTGGCTTCCAGGATAAACGTGTAAGGGCCGGGCAAGGCTTTTTTCATGATCCTGAAAATAGGATTAGGTATTGGCCGGGCATAGTTTGAAAGATGGCTCAGGTCGCTGCACACAAAAGAAAAATTAGCCTTCTCAGGTTTGATGTTCTTGAGCTGGCACAGGCGCTCAATGGCTTTAGGTCTGGTAATATCGCAGCCAATAGAGTAAACGGTATCGGTAGGATAAATAATAACCCCATCGTTGTGTAAACAGTCAACAATAAACTGAATGTCTTTTGGGTGCGGGTTATCGTAATTTAAGCGAAGCAGCATGATACAAAGATATAATAAAAAAAGAGGCCATTAGAACATGGTCAGTTCTTTTACCCTGCCATTTTCAATGGTAATGCAATTCATAAAGCCAACCTTGTATTTCCCGTCAGGGGCTTTCAGGCCATTTAAAAATGCCAATTCCCCTTTGTTAGGCTGATAATATTCCTGTTCAATCACCAATTCACCTTCCTGGCATTTATAAGTGTACCTGGTAGTTACTACTTCTTTGATATGCTCACCGACATTGATACTACTGGCCGATTCTTCCATTATTTTTTCTTTCATGTCCTGCATCCCGGCATTACCTGTTTTAGGGTTTGGTCCGTATTCATTTCCATATTCATCACTATCACCAAACAGCATGACCAACTGATAAAACGGGATGAGCTGGTACCAACCGCTGTTTCCCCTGTCGTGGCAACGCTTTGCTCCCTGGACAAACATAAACCAAAGCGCGGGGATATAGAGTATCAGCGCTATGGTGACACTATCCATAATAGAAGCCAGCATTTCGGCACAAAATACAAACACCATGTAGGCAAGATAACTTAGAGCATATTCGGTACGGCGGATACGGCCTTCGGAGGAAAAGGGGGCTTGAAACATCCTATAAAGATAAAAAATCTTAAGTCATTGTCAAGCTTTTCAATTTACCGGTTGATGCGGATCGGGGCCATATTCATTTTCGCCTGGCTGACTATCGGCAAAAAATAAGATGAGTGAATAAGGCGGTACTAATTGCGCCCAGCCGCTCATTCCCCTGTCGTGACATCGTTTTGCCGTTTGTGCAATTAAGAACCAAAACGCAGGAATAAACGTAAAGATAATGACAAAAAATCCGACCCATTCGTTTCCCGATAACTGTGCCAGGTAATCGGCCAGGATGTTAAAACCTGTATAGATCACATGAGTCAACAGGTACTCTGTTCTCCTGATACGGCCTTTGAATGAGAATGGATGCCGGAACATATCTTATTTTGAGATCATTTCCTCCAGCGGCCTGCCTGTTGTTCCATTCGGGAAAGACATGTGCAGCATCTCTGATATCGTAGGCGCAATATCCACTACGTTTACTTTACGTACCGAGCTGCCCTTTGGTATTCCCATGCCGTAAAATAATACCGGCACATGTGTATCGTAACTATACGAAGCGCCATGAGTAGTACCTTTGTTATGATATTCCATCCAGGCAGGATTGTAAGAGAAAGCCACGTTTCCGCTTCTCACGTGGTTGTAGCCTTTCTGGATCAGGTATTTAAAACTCCCTTCCGAAAAATCCTCGTACTTCAAAATATCGGACGGGTACGCTTCGGCAATACCTTTAATGCTTAATAAATAATTGGCCAGCGTGTGTTCAACCGAAAACTTATTAAGTCCCATGGACGCCATTTTTGCTTCGTTTAAAAAAATTTGCTGGTTTACCAGCATCGATACCAAACTATCGCCGTACTGGTTTGTACAAAACGTTTTGATCTCTTTCGATAACTGGTCCTCGTTCATGTAGCCTCCGGGAATTTTTAAATCTTTTAAATGTGCCGGCACGTCGCAGGCACCATGATCGGCGGTTAAGAATAAGACGTAATTATTTTTTCCAACCGTTGCATCCAATGAAGTAATTAATTCTTCCAGGTCCTTATCCAAACGCAGGTATACATCTTCCACCTCCACGCTTCGCGGCCCGTAATAATGCCCTACATAATCGGTTGATGAGAAGCTGATGCACAACATGTCGGTTTCTTTTCCTTTTCCCAGTTGCTCCGCTTTAACGCAGGCCAAAGCTATATCTTTGGTAATGGTGTTTCCAAAAGGTGTGGATTTAATGATCTCGAAATTATTTTTTTCGAGTTGTGCTTTGTACTCATAAGGAAAAATGGCCGTATCTTTTTTATTAGGCGCGGCTTCGTAATTATTTTTATCGGCAATGCTTTCCTCATAGGTATTTATCGGGTATAAGGTATTCCAACCTTGCGATAAATATTTTGCAGCCAGTTGCTTATCGTTAAATTCGTTCACCCAGGCCGGCAAAGCTGTCATGTAATGTGTGCTCGAAATAAATTTACCTACGGTACCGTCAAACCAAAAGGCACCGTTGGCACTGTGGCCTGCGGGCAGGATAGAACTCCTGTCCTTTAACGAAACGGCAAATACTTTGGAACGTTGGTTGGTGGCTAATTTTAACTCGTCGCCAATGGTGGTAACCAATAAATTCTTCGGCGACATGAGTCCTAATTTGCTGTCAGAGCCAACCGTTTTTACCGTGTTATCGTCTGTGCAATAGATCATCGCTTTTGTTTCCTTTACAAACCAGTCGTTCGAAATGATACCGTGTGTGGCCGGGCTTGTGCCGGTATAAATGGAGGCATGGCCCGGGCCGGTATAAGTTGGCACATAATTGTAATGCGCGTTTCGGTAAAAATAACCTTCGTTCACAATTTTTTTGAAGCCACCATTCCCGTATTTGTCCCAGTAACGGTAAATGTAATCGTGGCGCATTTGGTCAACCACGATGCCCACTACCAGTTTAGGCTGTTTAAGCGCGGTAACAGGGGCCGGTTTTGTTTGAGCTAACAGTGAGTTGGAGAGAATTAAAAGTACGATTATTTTTTTCATAGTGTATTAATTTATAGAACGCTGATGACGCAGATGGTTATGATTTAAAGATGATTTATTTATGGAACTATGGAACGCTGATGACACAGATAGTGATGATTAAATATGATTATTTATGTGATGAATTAAAACTCTATAGTGTTATGAAAACATTAAATCCCTGCCTCTGAAAATCTGCGTCCATCTGCTCAATCTGTGCCATCTGCGTTCTATTGATCTAGTTTTTATCTAAATTTTCGAATACCGAGTTATTACTTACAAACTCCGGAACAATGTCTTTCATTTTCGACACAATGCGGGTATTATTCTGCGTATCGAATAGCAAGATAAGCTCATTGATAAACTGCGTGACTTCCGAAAACTCATACTCCCGTACTTTACCTACCAGTATTTGCTGGTGGTGTGTGCTTTGTGTATTCTCGGCGCTGGCCAGTAATTCCTCAAATAATTTTTCGCCCGGACGCAGGCCTGTATAAATAATTTTAATGTCCTTGTCTTCTTTTAATCCCGAAAGCCGGATCATTTTACGGGCCAGGTCAACAATTTTAACCGATTGACCCATATCAAATACAAAGATCTCACCTCCTTTTCCCATACAACCGGCTTCCAATACCAACTGGCAGGCTTCGGGAATGGTCATGAAAAAGCGGGTAATGTCGGGATGCGTGATGGTAATTGGTCCACCCTCCTCTATTTGTTTTTTAAAGCGTGGAATCACCGAACCGTTTGAACCCAAAACATTTCCAAAACGGGTGGTAATAAATTTTGTTTTACTGGTTTTTCCAAGACTCTGGGTATAAATTTCGGCAATGCGCTTGGATGCCCCCATCACATTGGTAGGGTTCACCGCCTTATCAGTCGAGATCATCACAAATTTCTCTACTTTAAAATCCACAGCCAGGTCGGCAACGGTTTTTGTTCCCAAAATATTGGTCAATACCGACTCGGATGGATTGTTTTCCATCATGGGAACATGCTTGTAAGCCGCCGCGTGAAACACGACCTGCGGCTTAAAGGTATTGAATACGTTTTGCATGCGCTCTTTGTTCCTCACATCTCCAATCACAACTTCGTAGCGGCAGGCAACAGCCCTTTCGCCAAACTCCAGCTGCAATTCATGCAACGGGCTTTCAGCCTGGTCCAGCAAGATCAATAATGAAGGATTGAATTTAGCGCATTGCCTTGCTAGCTCCGCTCCTATGGAGCCCGCGGCGCCTGTAATTAAAATGGTTTTATGGTTGAGCTGCTCATTTATCAAAGCCGTATCCAGTTTTATTGGTTCACGTTCCAGCAGCTCTTCAATGTTAATGCTTTTGATCTGGTTAAAACTTAACTCTCCGTTGATCCATTTGGCAACCGGTGGTACATTTAATACCCTTACGCCCAGCTGAAGGCACTCATCAATAATGGCATTCTTTTTTTGCGGAGGCAAATTTTGTATGCTGATAATGACCGACTCAACCGAATTGTCTTTAATCAGTTCTTCCAACCTGGAAGCCGGGTACACAAATACACCTTCCAGGCTCCGGCCTTTCTTGCGTTCATCATCGTCAATAAAACCTACTACTTTGTAACGTACCGCCGCGTCCCTATCAAGCGTGCGCTTGGTAATGATGCCGCTTTCGCCGGCGCCATAAATAATGACCTGCATACGTTGCTTTTCAGGGTTTTTAGATTCGAAATAAATGGCTTTTACGGCAAGACGGGAACTAATCATTAAGAACAAGGTTACCAAAGCATCGATGACGATAATAGCGGTGGGAATAATGTAATAACCAACCAGCGCGTAATAGGTAATAAGGTTAACCACAAACAGGCAGGCGCTGCCAACAATCACCACTTTAAAAATACGCATGGCATCGTTGGAACCTGTATAGCGTACTACACCTTTATAGGTTTTGGAAATAAAAAAGGAAACAGCTCTTATGCCTAATAAAATAGCGTAGTCGTAAGGCAGGTTCTTAAGGTCTTCGGGCGGGATGGACTTAAAATTAAATCGCAGGAAAAACGCCAGTGTCAAAGAAAAGGTACAAATAACAAGGTCGATGATTAAAATGGACCAGCGGGGTAAATTGTATTTCCAGAAATATTCAAGTAACCTGTGCATTCCTGTAAAAGTACATTTTTAGGAGGAATGAACAAAATTCAGGGGTTCTAAGGCATAATTATATTATAAAATATCATGTATTAGAATAATGTAGGGTTATTTGTCATTGCGAGGAGTTTTACAGAATGAGCTAAATGGCGAGAAGCAATCCAAAAGACAAGTGTGATAAACCAAACAAGAGGGCAATAAAAAATCCCATCCGCAGTTACGGATGGGATTTTTAGTGTGATTTATATGAACTTATTTCTTAATAAACTTCATTGTATGATGTTTATTATTTTCAGTTACGTTGATGAAGTAAATACCATCTGCCTGGTTATGTAAATCCATCTCATGTTTACCGGAGCTCATGTTCTCATTAATGATGATCTGTCCAATAGCGTTGGTGATCGCTACTTTGGCATCCGAACTCAATTCAAGGGTAAATAAACCATTGTTAGGGTTAGGATAAACATTTATCCATGATCCGCTTGCATTGAGAGAAGTAATTCCTGTACAAGTGCTCACATCCTGGGTGATGGTTGTGGAGTTTGAACAACCGTTGCCATCAGTTCCTTCCACAGTATAAGTGGTGGTAGAAGTTGGGCTCACTGCTATATCAGCTGTTGTTTCGGTGGTGCTCCAGGTATAGCTTGTAGCGCCACTGGCCGATAAGGTAGCTGTTTCACCGGTACATAATAAGGTGTTATTAGTCGTTGCCGAAACTGTAGGTAAAGCGTTAACCGTTACCGTTGCCGCGTTGCCGGCCTGAACCGAACAACCTGCCAGATCGCCACTAACGGTATAAACCGTATTGGTACCTGGTGCTACCACAATGGTGTTTGTGTTTTCACCTGTACTCCAGGTGTAGGTTGTTACACCACTGGCGGTTAAGGTTGCAGAGCCGCCCGCGCAAATGCTTTCGGAGTTAACCACAATAGCAGGAGCTGCTCCTACCGTAATAGTGGCTGTTACTGCCGAACCCAGGCAGCCTTCTACAGAGGTTCCGGTTACGGTATAAGTAGTAGTTGAACCCGGATTATCGGTAATTTCATTGCTGTTGGAACCCGTGCTCCAGGTATAGGTGTCGGCTCCGCTGGCAGTTAAAGTGCCGGTTGCCCCTGCGCAAATGGTTGCAGAGATGACTGATACGTTTGGTAAGGCGTTCACAGTAACAGAACTTACCGCTGTGTTTTCGCATCCATTCGCATCTGTTCCGGTTACCGTGTAGCTGGCATCAGCTGTTGGCATTACCACATCCGAACCACCGGTGATGGTATAGGTATCAGCACCGTTAGGAACAATGGTGAACGATTCGCCGGCACAAATAGCGCCGCTGTTTGCCGTCACATTTGGCAGGGTATTAATCATGATATTGGTAGTAATGGTACTGTCGCAGCCATTAAGCAGCGAAGCGATCACATCGGTAAAGGTTCCTGCTGTGCTGTAAGTACTTGATGCAACCGTTACCGATTGACCCTGGCACAAGGTATAGGATAAAGAAGCGGTAATTGCTGCGGGCTCTGTTATAGAAACTGAAGTAGTAGTGGTACAGCCATTGTTATCCGTTATGGTATAAGTTTGAGTACCTGCCATGGCTGTAAAGGTGCCTACACCTGTATAAGGAGCAGTTCCATCGTTTGCTGTTACAGTAATGGTGGATACACCTCCGTTACAAAGTATGGAAGAAGCTGTTGCATTGGCGGTTAAAAGAGTTGGTTCGGTAATGGTAATGCTTGTGGTTGCCGAACAACCGTTTGCATCGCTTACCGTATAGGTTTGGGTACCGGCCATAGTAGTAAAGGTTCCGGTTCCGGTATAAGCACCAGTGCCTCCTGTAGCCGTAACAGTCACAGAACTTGTACCACCATTACAAAGGATAGAGGAAGCCGATGAACTTGCTGTTAAAAGACCAGGAGCCGTAATGTTAAAATTAGCCGTTTGAGTACAAGAGTTAGCATCGGTTACTGTGCAGGTCCAGTTACCGGCAGTTAAGCCAGTAACAGATGCAGTACCATCACCAGTTGGGTTACCAGGTGTCCAGTTGTAAGTAAATCCGCCGGCTCCGCCACTTGCAGAAACAGAAGCCGCTCCGTTAGAACCACCATTACATGAAACGTTGGTTTGTGATACAGGAGTGACAACGATAGCCGGAGGCGCTGTGATATTAAAACTAGCCGTTTGAGTACAAGAGTTAGCATCAGTTACAGTACAAGTCCAGTTACCGGCAGTTAATCCGGTGACAGATGCAGTGCCATCACCGGTTGGGTTACCCGGCGTCCAGTTGTAAGTAAAGCTACCGGCTCCGCCACTTGCAGAAACAGAAGCAGCACCATTGGAACCACCGTTACATAATATGTTAGTTTGAGAAACAGGCGTTACGAC
>JBEHXV010000038.1:0-46913 GCA_048498515.1 Bacteroidota bacterium
CACAAAACCATCATTACCTGTACTGGTAAAAATATTGGTGCCGCCTGTACTCAGGTTAAAATCGGTAGCGCCGTTGAACTGGCCAACAAGGTACACATTGCCTGAGGCATCGGTACACATACCTTTGGTTACTTCAGGGCTTGCCGAACCGGCGCCATCAGTTGGCATAGCCAGGTTCCAGTTGGTTTGGGAACTAAGGTTTATACTAAGGAGTATACCTGACAAAAAGGGAATTAGACATCGTAGAAATAAACGTTTTTTCATTGGCTTTAGGTTTAAATAAATAGTAATAAATGAGATCTCCTTAAATTATTTGAGCTAATAAATATAAGGCATTCAAATAACAAAAAAAGGGCGGTAAACCGAACTTTTTTTTTGTTTCGCTAAACTTGTGACGAACAACAGAGAAATGTATGCGTACGACAAGAATAGTTATAAACAAAAAGGCTTCCCGGTATCGGGAAGCCTTTCCTAAATGGTTAAAGTAAAAAACTTATTCTTTAATAATGCGGATGTGTTTCAATTCTTTCTCTGTTTTAACCGAGATGATATACAATCCTGCTTTTAGTTCACGTAGGTCAACCTCTGTGAAGTTCTCAGGAGTCAGTACCAACTCGCCCGATACATTGTATATTTTCACATCGCTAACAGGTTCCGAGGCTTCGATGTTAACCTGGTCTTTGGCCGGGTTAGGGAATACATTCACATACAACTCATGGCCATCTTCATTTGATTGGACTGATAATCGTGATGCTGTTGAATTATCTTCCATGATAATAGAAGAAGGTGTGCCATAATTCATGGTGCAGCTGTTTGAGCTCTCAGGGCCGAATACATAAGATGTACCATTATTATAACGCACAGCTACGGTCCATTTGTAGGCTTTGTTGAAAGTCAGTCCTGGTACCTGGTTAAAATACACATAGGTATTTGTATTTGTAACTGTGGCTACCAAACTATTGGTTGTTACATCGTAAAAATTGTAGCGGTAAGCGCTACCACCTGTAACAGGCGTTACAGTCGTGTAGCCCGCTTTAGCGTAAGTATTACCACAAGGTACGGTTGTTTGAGGCGCGTTAAATGTGATCGTGCACACGCTTGAGCTGGCCGGAGCAAACACATTGCCTGTGCCGTTGTTGTATTCTACTTCCACAGTCCATTTGTAGGTGTTGCCATAAGCAAGGCCCGATACCTGGTTAAAGTAAATGTAGTTGGATGTTTGTGTTTTTACCGCCACCAGGGCATTGGTTGTATTATTATAAAATGTGAAGCGGTAGTTCTTTGCACCCGAAATAAATGTACCGGTAGTGGTGTATGCGCTGAAGTTGGCATAGCTCACACCACAAGGCACGGTTGTTTTAGGTTCGGCAAAGGTAATGGTGCAGGAGCTGTTGCTCTCAGGACCAAAGCCCGAACCTTTATCCACTGCCACGGTCCATTTATACGTATTGCCATAATAAATGCCACCGATGGTATTAAAGGTGAATGTTCTTGATGCTTGTGTTTTACTACCTACCAGGGCATTGGTAGTGGCATTGTAAAACCTTAAACGATATTGCGTAGCGCCTGTTACATTAGCCGCGCTGGCCGCCTGGCTCAGGTTAGAAATGGTCAATCCGCAAGGAACGGTTGTTACCGCAGTACCTGTTGAGCAGGAATTAACCGTCATGGTAATGGCAGAGCTTGAGGCGGTAGAAGTAGTTACGCAGGAAGCGTTGCTGGTTAAGATACAGGTAACAGCCTGACCGTTGGTTAACGATGAGGTTGTGAATACCGAAGAGTTTGTTCCGGCATTGGAGCCGTTTACTTTCCATTGGTAAGCAGGTGTGGAGCCACCATTGACGGCGCTGGCGCTAAAGCTGGCCGAAGAACCAAGGCACATGGAGTTCGTTCCGGCTGTTTGTGCAATACTAACCATAGGGGTTACAGCTGTATTCACCGTTAAGGTGATAGCAGAACTTACTGCAGTAGAAGTACTGGCACAGGATGAGTTGCTGGTAAGAATGCAGGTAACATCATCACCGTTTGATAAAGATGAAGAACTAAACACCGCGCTGTTGGAGCCGGCATTACCACCATTTACCTGCCACTGGTAATCGGGGCTGCTTCCTCCGTTAACAGGGCTTGCGCTAAAGCTTACTGAAGAGCTGCCGCAGGATGGATTGCTACCCGAAGTTAAAGCAATTGATACCGCAGGAGTTACCGAACCGTTCACCGTCATGGTAATGGCTGAACTGGAAACAGTAGAAGTTGTTGCGCAGGAAGCGTTGCTGGTTAAAATACAGGTAACCGCCTGACCGTTAGTTAAAGAAGAAGTGCTGAAAACAGCCGAGTTGGTTCCGGCATTGGAACCATTTACTTTCCACTGGAAAGAAGGCGTGGTGCCTCCATTACTTATGGTAGCTGAGAAAGAGGCAGCAGCCCCTGTACACATCGGGTTTGAACCTGAAGCTAATGATATGTTCACTACCGGTGTTACATTTGCATTCACGGTAATGTAGCCGCTCATGGTTAATGTATTACTGCCGGTAGCATTTGTAGCTACCAATGTTACAGGGTAAGTGCCCGGAGTATTGTAAACGATGCTTGGATTTTGTGCTGAGGAAGAAGAAGGCGAACCTCCTGTAAATGTCCATGCCCATGATGTAGGTATGTTTGAGCTCATGTCGGTAAATGACACCGTTGCGCCATCGCAAACAGTAGTTGCGTTGGCGCTAAAAGAAGCAACCGGAGGGGTTCCACAGTTGTAGTGGGTCATGGCGCCTGATCCGCAAACGTTTGCAATTTCGCTGTTGGTTTGAACATGGTTTGCACCGGCAAGGTCGGTACCGCTTGGCGTGTGGTTAAAATCGCCATTGGCTAAGGCATAGTGCATAATAGCACCGTTGTTGATAACATGTCCTAACTGGTGCCCGTGGCCTAACTCGTGTACCGCTACACTTTCAAAATCGTACTCGTTGATGGAAGGTAAAGAGGGACCATATTGCCATGTGAGCGGAGAAATATTACTGCCTTCGTCAAAAATGATGTCCAGCTCGTTCACGTACCAGATAATGGTTGGTCCCGACGCACAACCCGACCAGTAGCTGTAACATACGCCCAAAACTCCCGCCTGTAACGGATTGGTGTTATCGAAGCAGATAATGTTGGTGCCGTCGCTTACGGCATCATTAATAGAGGTATTGGCTCCAATGGTCCAATTGATACCGGTACCACACCTCCAGGTATCGAAAGCGCGCATGAAGGATGCTCTCGCTACGGTATTGGCGTCAAATCCTGTATTCATTCTCCAGGTGTAACCGCCCGATCCGTTATCGTCCACATGATCGGTAGGGTAGGCAATGGTTCCCGGGCCCGGGTCGAACTCCACATTCAGGTTGGCATAGCTTACCGTTAACTGGCCTGAACTGGTTGTTGTAACGCCCTGTGTTACCTGGATGTTTCCTGTACCAGCACCGGAAGGAACTTCTACTACAATTTGTGTGCTGCTCCACGAAATGTATTGCGAAGCAAGCGGGTGAATGTACGTAGCACCACCGTCATCGGCATTTTTAAAACCAACAGAGCCCGAACCTTGTGTTGCACCAAAGCCTGTACCGGTAATGGTAAGGGTAGTAGCGGTTCCTGCGGTGATGGTTGAAGGCGAAAAGCCACCAATGGATTGCACCTGTAAAATTTGTGCGCTGCTTCTTTGCGCGGCAGCGTTGGCATGAATGTCAAAAGGAGCAACAGTGATAAAGTTGCTTAATGCCGGAGATAATATTTTGCTGTATAGGTCAGCTTCAATATCAGTATACTTAAAGAACGGATCGGCTGCTGTTTCCGCATTCAGATCGTACCTGATAAAACCTTGTGAAGAAGCATAGGCCTCATATTTTGGCAGCGAAGACAGATTGGTGCCTGCCAGGTTATAACGTTTCACCGTTTCACAGGTAAAGATCCCTATGTCGCCCGCTTTAAGCGAAAGCGAAGGCTCAGCCGTGATCCTGTCAAGGCCAACGGTTCCACCCGTGGTCATAATTTCAATAGATGTAGAGGTGGCATTTCCTTTAAACACCTTGTAAATTTCAACCGTATTGGCGGTGTAGATCATATTATGAGCCGCGTTCCAGAAAGAATGTTTGGCGGTTACCTTGCCTTCTACAATAAGATCGGAGTTGGCAGTCCGGCTGTTTAAATCAACAGGCTTCATGCATTGAGCAATGGATGAGCCATAGGCAATGACACAGGTTAAGAGTAATAGGATTTTTTTCATGGTTGACAATTTGAATTAAAGAATACCTTGTTTATCATTGTGAAAATACAATAAAAACCAACAGACGCAAATTTATTGGCTCAATGGCCCCTGAAAATTAACATATTGTTAATAACAAGCTTTTAACAGCGCCAAGGATTTGTGATGAACAATAGGTTCATGTACAGTATCATTTAAATGTTACTTCACCTCCAGCAAATCATAACGCACGTACATGTTCTTTGGATTAATCATTCTGATGTAAAGGGCGTTGGGTTTGTGGTATAATTCATTGTATAAACTTTTCGAAATATACCAGTTGGGAGTTTGTTCTTTCATTTCTTTTCTTGTCATATTGCCATCATTATCAATGAAGGTGTATACGGCAATGGTTGGTTTAAATTTAATGGTGTAGTCATAACATTTTGCATCGTAACTGTTGATGGTGTTTGCATCAAAGCATTCCTTTTTATCATCATAAAAAAGATAGGCGCCATTACCGGTAAAAATGCGGGTAAAACTACCGTTTGAACTGAAAGGCCTTGGAATAATGTTTAGCCAGTCCTGTTTGCCCTGCGTATATTTGGCAACTACTATTTCTCTTTCAATCGATTGGCCCTGGTCGGTCCAGTTTCGGTGCGTAAACAAAATAAAAGTTGAGCCCTTAACTGTTTGTGTGCCATAATATTTGTAATATTTCTGTCCGGGCTTTTTTCGTATTGTTCCACTTACGTAAGTTAGTTTTGTATACACATCAGTGTTGAAATAATCCAGGTTTTTCTCCATTAAACTTAAGTCAGCACCATTAACGAAGTAGGCAAAAATGCCGGCTTTCGCTTCTTTGTCAGCATCTCTTTCTGCATCGCTCAACTTATCATAAAAAATACCGCCAACAATCAGGTTATTGTTTTCTGTTAACTCTAATTTGGTTTCGCCCAGCTCAATGTCCCTGTCAGTTGTTAGTTCAAGCACCATGCTTTTAGCAGCTATTGTTTTTCCTATGCCAATTCCTGTTTTTTGTTGTTCACGGGTAACAACGTATTTAAATAAATACGATACGCCACCTGCATTATCAACCAGGTAATCAAAATTTTCGATTAAGATAGTGTTGAAGGTATCCAGTGTTTTGCAGGTAGAGATTTTTTTCAGGTCAACGGCTTCATACACATCAATGGTCACGTTTTGTGCTTTCTTTTTCCATTGAAATTCCGATACGATCATTAGTTTTGATTCATCCGGAGATAGTTTTATGTAAAAATTCCGACCCTTGTTCCCCAACGCATCCGACTCCAGTGATGAGATTTTCCTCACCGATCCTTTTTCAGCTCCGGTATTGGCATCGTATTGCCTTACCAACAGGCTCATTTCTTTTAATGAAGGATCATATTTTTTTGAGAAGATCCAGATGTTGTTTTTTGCCAGAATGCTTGCCTCATGCCGTTCATCCGATTCCAAAGGAACCTGGATGTTGTACAGGGGCGTAGCATCGTTTATTTTGGTTTTGCTCAAATAATGCTGTGTTCCTTTTCCCTGGTAAGTAAATTCCATGCGGTAAATATTGCTGGCATCAAAGGCAAACTCTTCGGTACCATCAATCTTTGAACGGCGCTCTATTTCAGTTCCTTTTTGTAAGTTGTAATCCTGGGAAGATAATGTAAGGCTTAGTGAAGTGGCAATAAAGACAAGTAGTTTTTTCATTTATAACTTTTTATTAGTTTAAATTTAATCTCCCGTATTTTTCTTCTTTGCCTTTTCTGAATCTTACAATGTATTTTTTAGGCCCTGCATTTATTAAATCCGCATTTGGTGTAAGCCAGTTTTCCTGATTTTTATATATTACCTCTTTTGTAACCACACCATCCTTACCGATAGTGTATAGAACTGCATTTACCTCCTTGTAGTTAATAATCCTCAGCATGTCACAGGTATTCATGGTTTGGAAGTCTAATTTTTTTTCTTCAAATGCAGGGTGTTCCACAAATAAAAATCCAAGTTTGTTGTCTTTGTTTATAATGGTCATTTTCGAAATGTCTTCCAGATTAAATGCTTTTCCAAATGTAATAAAAGAAGTGTTACGGGGAATCATTTTCATCCAGTTCATAGTAAGAGAAGGGTCTATCCTTGAAATGATAATTTCTCTTCCATCCGCATAATACCTTGTGAAACCTGTTACCATGCTGCCACTACCTGCTATAGGCTGTTCACTGAGATAACTATAGGCCATTTGTTTGGTGAAAATATAGAAGTTGCCATCGTCGGTTAATTGCATATCCGGATAATAATCTACATTTAAAGGAGTTTTATTACAGGTTAACTTGCCTATTAATTCAGAAGTAAACGGCAAATAATTCTCTTTTTTTACACTAAACATTTTCTCATCAATTTGAGCGATATAAAAACCTTCATTTTTAACTTTGTTTTTTTTATCCATCAAATCCAATTCAGCAAACATGGCATAAAAGTATACCAGACCATTTTTTGTATCTAATTTGTAATTTGAATTAAAAATGGAGATGTTGGCTTTTACGTTTAAATTAAAAGACATTAATTCGTCAAATGATAAGATGTATTTTGCTAGCCCAAATCCGTTTACCAAATGGTCTTTATAATTTATATCGTAATTAAACGAGTAAAACAGATTTCCTGAATTGTCGATCAAAAAGTTTTCCGATGAGGTATCGAAATTTTTATAACGGTTGGGAAGCTTTTTGTTACCGATTTTTTTCAATGTTGGCACTTCGTAGAGTGTATAATTCAGATCTTCAGTGCTTTTGGGTAATGCATACCGGCTCACAATACCCATTTTTGAAGAGTCTGCATTCAGGCATAAATGAAAACCGGCATTGTAATAGTTTTCAACTGTACAAGGTAATTGCGACAGTACCGTTTCTTTTACAATCTGGTCTCCGTTAGTTAAATCAAATACGTCCAGCACATAGTTAATTGTTTTTTGATCGGGTGTAAACTGCCTTGAAAAAAGGTATAATTTTGTTTTTTTAATGAAGCTGTTATCAATTACTTTATCATGATTTTCAGGATATTTAGCGAGCATGTTTGGAAAAAAAACATCTTCGGATAAATAATTTCCAATGGGGAAAGAATTTAGAAGTCCTAATGTTTCCTTATCGTATTTTTTTATAAAAAATGTATAACCTTTTCCTTTATTACTTAAGCGCAGGGAGTAAAAACTGTCACTGTCTTCGCCTAACATTTTCTGAAAGAATAAGGCGTCATTGTTATCGTTTAAGGCACTGATTCTTTCTATTTTGTTTTGAGAAAAAAATGAAAACGAAACAAAGATCAATGAACAGATGAGAAGTGCTTTTTTCATGGGAAGGGGGGAGTATAAATAGTTGGGGGTTATATTTTTCTTCATAAAAAAGCCTCCTAAAAGTTAGAAGGCCTTTTATTCAGTAATAAGATCATTTCTTTTTAGCTGCTTTCTTCGCTGCCTTTTTGGGAGCAGCTTTCTTGGCGGCTACTTTTTTCGGAGCAGCTTTTTTGCTCGCCGCTTTTTTCACGGCGGCTTTCTTAGCCGGTGCTTTTTCTCCTGCGAGTTTCACGACCTTAGCTTTCTTGGCACCACCTTTTTTATCAAAGGCTTTTGGTACCTGGGTCACGATCATTTCTTTCACCTGGTCCAACGTGAGCTCGCTTAATTCTTCAGGGGCAAATTTACCGCCTCCGTTTTTAATTAATTTCAACATCAGTTTACCAAACTTTACAAATGGTCCCCAACGGCCGTTCTCGATCGAGATCTTTTCTTCGGGCCAGTTTTGTATGTAACGGTTCGCTTCTTTATCTAATTTCTTTTCAATTAATTCTTCAATGTCTTTCTGCGATAAATTATCGAAGTTATAAGCTCTTGGCACATTAATAAATAAGCCCTCGTATTTAATGAAGGGCCCAAAACGCCCTTTGCCTTTGGTAACGCCTTTGCCTTTATAATGCGCCACCGGTGCATCAGCTTCTTCTTTTTCTTTGATGATCTCAATAGCCTTTTCCATATCAACCGTCAAGGGGTCAATGGTACGAGGTATGGAAATGAAGGCTTCGCCTAATTTAATGTAAGGTCCAAAACGGCCAACCGCTACAATTACTTCCATGCCATTGTAATCGCCAAGCGTCATTGGCAATTTAAACAAGTCCAATGCCTCTTCCAGGGTAATGGTTTCAATACTCTGGTTTTTGCGCAAGCTGGCAAATTTTGGTTTTTCATCCGATCCTTCTACCGTTTCGCCAATTTGTGCCAATGGGCCAAAGCGGCCAACACGCACCAATACAGGTTTGCCCGATACAGGATCGGTACCCAATATTTTTTCGCCGCTGGCGCGTTCGCTGTTCTCAGCCGTATTTTCAACAGTTTTATGGAACGGCGTGTAAAATTCTTTCAGCATTTTTTGCCAGTTCAGGTGGCCTTCCGCAATCTCATCAAACTCTTCTTCTACTTTTGCCGTAAAATGAAAATCCAAAATATTCGGAAAATATTTCAGTAAGAAATCGTTTACCACCATGCCAATATCGGTTGGGAATAATTTTGATTTCTCTGCTCCTGTATTTTCTGTTTTTGTTTCCTTGGTAAGGTTTTGTTTTACTAAAGTGAGTTGCGTATAATTTCTTGGAGAGCCTTCCTTATCGGTCTTCTCTACATAATTACGCTTTTGCACCGTACTGATGGTTGGCGCGTAAGTACTCGGACGGCCAATGCCCAGCTCTTCTAATTTTTTTACCAGGCTTGCCTCGGTATAACGCGCCGGGTGGTGCGTGAAACGCTGGGTAGCGGTAATTTCCTGGCTCTCCAGTTTTTCACCAACGCTCATTGGAGGCAGCATGGATGAATTCTCTTCGTCGGTATTTTCATCGTCTGTTCCTTCCATGTATACTTTAAGGAAACCGTCAAACTTTAATACTTCGCCTTGCGCCACAAATAATTCGGAAGCACCACTTACATTTACTTTAGCAGTTGTTTTTTCCAGTTCGGCATCGCTCATTTGTGAGGCAATGGTGCGTTTCCAGATGAGGTCGTACAAACGTTGTTCATTACGTTCACCATCAATCACAGTGCGATCGATATAGGTTGGACGAATGGCCTCGTGGGCTTCCTGGGCGCCTTTGCTCTTATTTTTATAATGACGCGGGCTGTAATATTTTGCCCCGTAGTTCTGGTTAATGGCTTTGTTGGCCTGGTCCATGGCTGTTTCCGATAAATTCACGGAGTCAGTTCTCATGTAAGTAATTTTACCCGCCTCGTATAAGCGCTGAGCTACCTGCATGGTTTGTGCTACGGAAAACCCTAATTTACGGGCCGCTTCCTGTTGCAGGGTAGAGGTGGTAAAAGGCGCAGCTGGCGAGCGTTTGGCAGGTTTGGTCTCTAAGCTTTCAATGGTATAAGAGGCTACTTTGCATTTTTCTAAAAAAGCCTGTGCTTCGGCTTCGGTTGCATAACGCTTGTCTAATTCCGCTTTTAAAATGCCGGATCCTACTTTAAACAGGGCCGATACTTTATAAGCTGAGGTTGATTGGAATTTCTGGATCTCACGTTCCCTCTCTACAATTAAACGCACAGCAACCGATTGTACACGGCCGGCCGATAAGCTTGGGCGCACTTTTTTCCATAAAATAGGCGATAGCTCAAAGCCTACCAGGCGGTCCAATACACGGCGTGCCTGCTGGGCGTTCACTAAATTAATATCAATTTCACGTGGATTTTCAATGGCCTTCATAATGGCCGGTTTGGTAATTTCGTGAAAAACAATGCGCTTGGTGTTCTTTTTGGTGAGTCCTAAGGTTTCGTACAAATGCCAGCTGATGGCTTCTCCCTCACGGTCCTCATCGGATGCCAGCCAAACCATTTCGGCTCCTTTGGTTAATTTTTTCAGTTCGGCAATTACTTTTTCTTTATCGGGCTGAACTTCGTAAGTAGGGGTAAAATTATTCTCTATATCCACACCAAAACCTTTTTTTACAAGGTCCCTAATGTGTCCGAAACTTGACTTGACAGTAAAATCTTTTCCTAAAAATCCTTCAATGGTTTTTGCTTTGGCAGGGGACTCAACAATCACTAAATTTTTTGCCATGTATACTATATATATGTGTAAAGTTTAAATCAGAAAAATTCCAATTTTGGCACAAAAGAAGTAATTATTGATTGATATTTTATGTTTTAAAATGTGAAATAATTTCCAACTGATAATTAATTTACTGAAAAACAGTTAGTTAAAATTATTTTGGGTGGCAGTTAATTTGATTGCTAAAAGTACCTATGCGCCCCAAAAAAGTAATTTTTAAAATTTTGGCCACGTTTTTTTTGTTCGGTTTTGGTTTGGCAAAATCTCAAAATTTAACGGTTAATTCTTCCATCATTTCTTCGTCCGATAATACCTATGTTACTTTTGGCCAGGGTTTAGGAAACCGTATCACCAAAAATGGGGTTCAAAATCTGGAACCGTTGATTTTTGAAGCACAATTAGCGCCCTTATTCACGCTTCAATTCAATAAAAAAGTACCTTTTGGTTTTGCCCTGAGTCCCAAAATTGTTTGCCGTATGTTTAACGATAGTAGTATGACGGTGCGAACCCCCAGTTACATGCCCTTTATTATGGTTTACCACAGGGTAAAGTTCCCCATACTAAAAAGGTACAATATGTTCAAACCATTTATGCAGGTAAAGCCAACTTTTTTTATGTCGTACAAATACGGTCATCATTCCAACGGGGCGGGCGGTTCATATTATGTGCCCGGAACCAAAGAGGTAAATTTAAGGGACGGCAATTTCGCGACCGATTATACTGAGGCGGCCATTAGTTTTTTATCGGGCGATACCATTACTAAAAAAGTTGATTTATTGAGCGGTCGCCTGGGTTTTGAGTACCATGTGGGCTGGAACCGGGAGCCCCAAATGCGCGACAGTTATTATTATGAGCGCATTAGCCTTGAACTGCGATTTTTGTTGTTCGACCGCATTACAGTGGTTCCCATTCTTTCGGGTATGTATGGCAAGGAGGGCTTTAAACCCAAATATGCTTCCGATACCTATATCAGTTTCCGCCCTTTCCCCCGGAAATCGGACATTGCTGTTTTCGCAAAAGTATACATTGGTCCCGATTATTATAATTTAAGGTATACCAACACCATGCGCTTTGTGTCCTTTGGATTTTTATTGGAGCCAAAAGGGCTGGCTATTATTAAATAGCATCAAACGAATGTCACTTCGAGTAAAATTTTGCCTGGCTCTTACAAAATTTGTATCGAGAAGTGAAAGGTTCTCGATATAGCGTAAAAGAGGCGGCGCTTACTCGAACTGACCACCAGCTGTAATGAGTTTTTAAGAAAGTAAAATACAATTTTTAATGTCAAAATGTCATAACAAAGCCCTATCTTTGCCCTTCGAATGAAAAAACTGCTTTACATAGGCTGCATGTGCATTTTTGCTATCTCGTGTAGCAAAGAAACGAAGGTCGATAACCGCTTCCAGGATTATTTAAGTAAGATTCCGGAAATTCAACTTCCGTTCTCTACCAATAGTCATGAAGAGTTGGCTGGTAAAGTAGAAATAAGCGATACCTTGTTTAAAGATTTTTTTGTTGATACACAGGGAATACTAGGGAAGATAAACATAAACGATAGCATTAGCGGTGTAATTTACCTGTACGGCGGCGATGCTGTTTATCCTGAATTAAAAACATACAACAGCAAAGGACAAATTATTTCGGAACAACAATTGGTAACCCTTATGGGCGGGAGTGGAGGTATGGAGTCAGGCGGCTCTTCCTACATGAGTTTAGATAAAGATTTTCAAATTTCAATTACAGATACTATCTGGTCTGTTGAAAGAGATGTTATGGAAGGGATAATAGATAGTACCAGCAAAATTGAGGTCATAAATTATAAATACACTATTGAACCAAACGGTAAAATAACAGAAGTTAAGTAAGCTTATTTTGGAGAGCTCTCTGAAATAAACGAAAATAAATTACATGGAAAACAAAGTCATAGACGAAGCTAAGCAGGGTGAAGCATTAATTAGGGAAACCCCTAACAAAGGAGGAAAAAAACTGTTTTTGGAAAGCTACGGTTGCCAGATGAATTTTGCAGATAGCGAAATTGTAGCTTCTATTTTAATTGATAAGGGATACACCACTACAACCGATTACAAAGAAGCAGATCTTATTTTTGTAAATACCTGTGCCATTCGCGAAAATGCCGAATCGCGCGTGCGCCAGCGCCTGTACGACTACAAGAAAGTAAAGCGAACTAACAAAAATTTATTGATCGGTGTTTTAGGTTGCATGGCCGAACGCTTAAAGCACCAGTTCCTGGAACAGGAAAAACTGGTAGATATGGTAGTTGGCCCCGATGCTTACCGCGATCTGCCAAATTTAATTGCTGTAGCTGAAGGCGGGCAACAGGCCATTAACGTTATTTTAAGCAAGGAAGAAACCTACGCCGATATTTCGCCGGTGCGTTTGGATCATAATGGTGTGAGCGCTTTTGTAAGCATTATGCGCGGCTGCGATAACATGTGCAGCTTTTGTGTGGTGCCCTTTACCCGTGGGCGTGAACGAAGCCGCGAACCCGAGACCATTGTACGCGAGTGCAAAGAAGCATTTGACAAGGGCTACAGGGAGGTAACGTTGTTGGGGCAAAACGTGAACTCCTATTTATGGAGCGGTGGCGGATTGAAAAAAGAAAACCTGACCGAAGAACAAAAAGCCAATTCAACAACCTTTGCTGAATTATTGGAAATGGTGGCTTTAATTCATCCCGACCTGCGTGTGCGTTATTCCACCTCGCACCCAAAAGATATGGGTGATGATGTGCTGCACATGATGGCAAAATATGAGAACATTTGTAAATACGTTCACCTGCCGGTGCAAAGCGGTAACAGTGATGTGCTGCATAAAATGAACCGTGGCTACACGCGCGAGTGGTACCTCGATCGTATTGCCGCCATTCGCCGCATTATGCCCGATGCAGGTATCAGCGCCGATATCATTACCGGTTTTTGTGGCGAAACAGAAGAGCAGCACCAGGATACATTGTCTTTAATGGAAGAAGTTCAGTACGAATTTGCCTATATGTTTTCTTACAGCGAGCGTCCTAAAACCCTGGCCGAACGTAAATACGAAGACGATATCCCGGCCGATGTCAAAGGCCGCCGCCTTACCGAGATAGTTGACATGCAGCGCAAGCACAGCGAGATTCGTACAAAACAGGGTGTAGGCAAAGTACATCGTGTATTAGTAGAGAACATCTCAAAAAAATCGGCAGACATGATGAGCGGACGCAACTCGCAAAATACCGTGGTTGTTTTTCCTAAAGGCAACCTGAAGAAAGGAGATTATGTGAATGTGATGGTGACAAGTTGCACGAGCGGCACTCTTATTGGAGAGGTGAGGGACTAAAGGGACCGAAGAGACGTAAGGGGACTGAAGAGATAAAAACAAAATAAATTTTATGATAAAGCATAATTTTAAAAAGTTAACTATCTGGCAGGATGCAATGGACTTGTGCGATCTCACCTATAATTATACGGAAACGCTTCCCAATAAAGAAAAATACAATCTGGTTAATCAGTTAGAAAAATGTGCGGTATCAATCCCATCTAATATTGCCGAAGGTTCGGGAAAAAGGACTAACATCCATTTCGCTGAATTTTTAACGACTGCCTTAACCACTTCTTATGAAATAGAAACACAATTGTTAATTTGTGAAAGAAGAAAGTATGGAAACGAAAGTGAATTAAATACTATTCTTAATAAAGCAGAAGTATTACAAACACAAATCTCGAATTTTAGAGATAAAATAATAAAAGATAAATAATTAAAATTAAGGATCAAGGACTCTTATGTCCCTTTTATCCCTTAAGTCAAACAGTCTCTTAAGTCAATGAATCTCCAGGATATCAAACAACGCTTCGGCATCATAGGAAACAATCCTTTACTCGATAGGGCCATTGATGTGGCACGCCAGGTGGCGCCAACCGATTTGAGCGTATTAATAAACGGCGAAAGCGGAACCGGAAAAGAAGTATTCCCGCAAATTATTCACCAAAACAGCTCACGCAAGCACGGGCAATACATTGCTGTAAACTGTGGTGCTATACCCGAAGGAACGATTGACAGTGAATTGTTTGGGCACGAAAAAGGTGCCTTTACCGGCGCGCACGAAGCCCGCAAAGGTTATTTTGAAGTAGCCGATGGCGGTACTATTTTTTTGGATGAAGTAGGGGAGTTGCCATTAAGCACACAGGCGCGGTTGTTGCGTGTACTGGAAACCGGCGAATACATTAGGGTAGGGAGCAGCAAGGTGCAAAAAACCAATGTGCGTGTGGTAGCTGCCACCAACATTAATTTTAATACAGCCATCGAAAAAGGGAAGTTCAGGGAAGATTTATTTTACCGTTTAAACACGGTGCCTATTAATTTGCCGCCTTTAAGGGAACGTAAGGAAGACATCTTCCTGATCTTCCGTAAATTTGCCAACGACTTTGCTACTAAATACCGTATGCCTGCTGTTAAGCTGACACCCGAAGCGGAACATGCACTGGTAAATTATTACTGGCCGGGCAATGTACGCCAGCTTAAGAATATTACCGAACAAATTTCCATCATCGAAAAGGAACGCGACATTACGCTGGATGGTTTACTGATGTACCTTCCAAATTATCAAACCAATAAGCTGCCTGTGCTCACCAATGCCTCGTCTGGTAATGCAGGTGTGGCAGATATGAATGAGCGTGACCTGCTGTATAAGGTTTTGTTTGAAATGAAAAAAGACCTGAATGACCTTAAAAAAGTGGTGCATGATATTGTGAGTGGCAATGCCCCCGCATTAACCACTATTCCTTCCGACGATCATGAAACCATGGAGGGTTTGTATGGCAATAACGAAAAACATTTACCGGTAATTTCTTCAGGTGATATGAAGATCCACAGCCCGGTTATTGTAAAAGACCCTAATGGCTTTAACCAGCCAATTATTGTTGAAGAATCGTTGTCGCTGCAGGATAAAGAAATTGACATGATTAAAAAAGCGCTCAAAAAACATAAAGGAAAACGTAAATATGCTGCGCAGGAATTAGGGATCAGTGAACGAACCCTTTACCGAAAAATAAATGAGTACCATATTGAAGAGTAATAATTAAAATTCCGACATTTATTGAAATTTAAAGCCCATGAAAAAAAACATCCTCCTGCTTTTTTCTTTTCTAGTGATTGGCGCTACGGCGCAGATTGTACCAACTTATGAAAGTTATACATTAAAGAATGGGTTAAAGGTATACCTGCTCCAGTATGGGAAAATTCCGGCCATTAACGTTAAGCTGGCTTTAAATACAGGGAAGGTGAACGAAGCGCCCGGTCAGCAAAATTACAGTGCCCTGGTGGCCAATGCCATGTTAATGGGCAATGCCAAATACGATGCCGAAACACAAACCAACAAAGCCTTTGCTTTAGGAACACAGCTCAGCTCAGATGCTACGCAGGACAATACCATTTTGCAGATGAATATCCTGAGCAAGGATATTGACGCGGGCATGGACCTCATGTCGGCAGCGGTACTAAGTCCGAGTTTCCCTAAAGAAAAAATTGACCTGCTTATTTCACAGAACATTGACTTTAACAGTCCCACAAAAATGGACATTGCCGAACTGGCCGATGTGTTCAGCGATTATTCCATTTATGGTTTGGCAAATCCATTGGGTCGTTATTTTTACAAGGCGCAGTTGCAAAAGATCACACCGGCTATTATTAAGGAATACTATGATTTTAATTTTACACCTAAGAATGCCAACCTTATTATTACCGGTAGCTTTGATGTAGCCGCTATTAAGGCCATTGTGGAAAAATATTATGGTTCATGGAAATCGGCCATGGGCAATACCAATGGCGTAAGCCTCGACCAGCCTGCGATTAAAAAAAGAGAAGTTTATTTTATCAATCGTAATTCAGCAACACAATGTGCCCTGCAATGGAACAAACCTGCACCGGCTGTTGGCGAAAAAGACCAACTGGCATTTCATATTGCCAACAGCATGTTCAATGAAGTGCTGTTTAAGGAGATCCGTGAAAAAGGTGGTAAAACCTATGGTATTAGCAGCGCCTACCATGCCGGTAAATTCTCCAACCTTTATTCGGTAACCTGTTCGGTAAGAAGCAGCGAAATGTATAACACCATTGAATTGTTCGATAAAACCCTGACAGATTTTAGCATAAAGCCACTTGACGAAGCAACGTTTAAAGAAACCGTTTACAGGCAAATTGTTAACATTGAGCGTATGGAGAGTCCTGAGGAGATCTCCGGTTTCTACAACCCGCTCATTTATAATTTTGAAAAGAGAAAGAACAGGATTTCCGAATTGAAAGCGCTGACGCTGGATGATGTTCAGAAAGCCATTAAAAAATATTACACGCCGGGTATTTATAAACTGGTAGTTGCCGGCGATGAAAAAGCGGTAACCGATCAGCTGGCTAAGTTAAAAGATGCTAAAAAATTACAGGCTGCCGATATCGAAAAAGACAATTAATGGAATTTATTTATTTTTAAAAAAAATTAAAAAACTACCCTATGAACCTTATCAAGATCTCATCCCTTGCCTTTATAACAGTAGCCATTGCAGCTGCCTGTCATTCCTCTAAAAAAAGCACCAGCTCAAGCTCAACCGCTTCCTCCACGCCTGCAGCAAGCCCGGCTCCAACAGCAACGGTAGCAGCAGAGCCTGTTGCCCCTGCAAAATCTGCCAACGGCATTTTTGCACCCGGTAACGAAGAATTAACAGCAGCCTTAACCAAATACCCCGATGCAACTTTGCCGGTATTAACCGAAGGATACGCCGTTTATACAGGAGCCGCTTGTACGGGTTGTCATTCACCAAAAAACATTTACAAACGCCCTTTGGAAAAATGGCCGCACATTATTGATGATATGGGGCAAAAAGCGTCTTTGACGGCTGCGCAAAAAGACGCGCTGACCAAATACGTGTTCGCTGTTAAAGCAACACAGCCTCCTGCTGCAAAATAATTCAGCTTTATAATTTAATCTCCGGTGTGTCCGGATAAATAATTTTTGTGATGAATGAGGCCCTGCTACATACCATATGGAAGTATAAGCTGTTGGGGCGATCTGATTTCATTGGTACAAAGCAGGAGTCTATTGAAGTCATTTCTATAGGCGAGCATAACCGAGATTCAGGACCGGATTTTTTTAACTCAAAGATAAAGGTCAATGAGCAGCTTCTGGCCGGCAATGTCGAGATTCATGTTAAAACATCCGATTGGCTGAAACACCGCCACCAGGACGATAATGCTTACAATAACCTGGTACTTCATGTGGTATATGAACACGATGTGGAGCTTGAACAAAACAAGCAGCATAACGTTTCGGTACTGGAATTAAAGCAGTTCATTAAACCCGCATTGCTCGAAGAGTATGCGCGCATTGCACACTCCAAACAAACCATACCCTGTGGTCGTTCCATTGCAACAGTTCCTCCCATTGTCTGGATCCCCTGGCTCGACAGGCTGGCGATAAGCCGCATGGAAGACAAAACAACCTACATAGAGCATTTGTTTGAGCATTCGGGGCGCAATTATGAGGATACTTTGTATTTGCTGCTGTGCCGCAATTTTGGGTTTAAGATCAATAACGAAGCGTTTGAGCTTTTGGGTAAAACCGTTTCAAACTCTGTGTTAAAATTATATTCCAATCAATTGATCCGCATCGAAGCCATCCTGTATGGTTGTGCGGGTTTCCTGGATGAGCTGTTTGAGGATGAGTATCCCAAACTTTTGCAAAACGAATTTGAGTTTTTAAAACACAAGCACCACTTTATTCCATTGAAAAAGGAACACTGGAAATTCTCCAAAACACGCCCTGCTAATTTTCCAACCATTCGCATCTCGCAGCTGGCACACCTGGTGTTTAAACAAAGCTCTCTGTTTCATTTATTGGAAAGCAAGCCCGGTATCGAAAGCCTTCAGTACTTTTTTAGTGTTAGCCCTCATGAGTATTGGAAAACACATTACCGCTTTGATGTGGAGGCTGATGAAAGCGAGAAACCATTAGGCACGGTTGCCTTTCATTTGCTCATTATTAATACCGTTGTGCCTTTTTTATTTTTCATGAGCCGTAATTTGGCAAAGCCTGAGCTTACCGAATATGCTCTCGATTTGCTGGCCAGCCTGCCGCCCGAAAAGAATACCAAAACCAATGAATATAGTCTGCTGGGGGTAAAAGCTCAAAACGCGCTCGAAAGCCAGGCGCAAATCCAGCTTTACGATTTATTTTGCTCAAAGAAAGCCTGCATTCACTGTAAGGTAGCCGGGCATTTGCTAAAAAATTCTTAACAGAGTACCAAGGAATGATTTTTGTTATAACTTTGTACTAATGATTAATAAAATAAGATACTGGTTTGAGCAACAAGCCTTTGGAGTTTGTGAGTGGTGGGGAAAAAAACTGGGGATCCGTACAACCCATATCCGTATGTATTTTATTTATTTATCCTTCTTCACCTTTGGTTCCCCCATCATCATTTATTTCATCATGGCTTTTATCCTGGAGCATAAGGAAGCCTTTAAGCCAACCAATTACCGCCGCAAAAGCGTTTGGGATCTTTGATAAAAAAAGTTTATTCTTCTTTTTTGAAAATCTTGCTATTCGTCTATTGAAATTTAATTTTTAGAGAAGATTAAATCGGTTTTATCTATAGTTGATCTTTGTTTGAGACAATTTTTTATTTAGCTTAGTTATAAATTTAAAAATTATTAACCCTTAATCTAAGCTTTATGAAAAAAATACTATTGTTTTTAGGTAGTGTTATTGCAACACTAGGTGCGAATTCGCAAGTGACCAGTTTTGAATGGTCAAATCAAATAGGGAATAGTTCGGATGATTTTGGAAAAGCTATTACTACAGATGCTTCTGGAAATGTATATACAACAGGGTTCTTTAGTGGAACTGTTGATTTCGATCCGTCAGCAGGAACGACTAATCTAATAGCTACAGGAACTATAGATGTTTTTATTTCAAAATTTGATGCATCTGGTAATTTTGTATGGGCTAAAAATTTTGGTGGTACAGGTTCTAACGAAGGGCTTTCAATAGCTATTGACGGTTCTGGAGATGTTTACACTACCGGGTATTTTCAAGGTACAGCAGATTTTGATCCAGGTGCAGGAACAAATAATATAACCTCTTCAGGAACTGGTGACCTTTATATTTTGAAATTAAATTCATCAGGAAATTTTGTATGGGCAATTTCGGTAGGAGGGACTAATTTTGATGAAGGTAACTCTATTACATTTGACGGCTCTGGAAATATATACACAACCGGTTATTTTCAAGGCACAGTTGATTTTGATCCTGGTGTTGGAACAAACAATCTCGTTTCTGCTGGAGCAGCTGACATATTTGTATTGAAGTTAAGTTCAGTGGGGAATTTTATTTGGGCAAAAAATATGGGCGGCACCGGCAGTAGTTATGGTTTTGGTCAATCTATTTCACTTGATGGAACAGGAAATTCATACGTAACAGGATCTTTTCAAGGCGCAATCGATTTTGATCCAGGTGCTGGAACAAATAATTTGGCTTCCGCAGGAAATGAGGATATATTTGTTTTAAAACTTGATGGTTCAGGTAATTTTGTATGGGCTAAAAGAATAGGAAGTAGTACGGGCGATGGCGGCAGCTCATTAGCATTAGATGCTTCTGGGAATGTTTATACTACTGGTTATTTTCAGGGGACGGTTGACTTTGATCCAGGTGCAGGCACTAACAATTTGACTTCTGGAAGTAGTGGTGATGCATTTATTTCAAAATTAGATGGAGCAGGGAATTTTTTATGGGCGAAACAAATGGGAGGCGCTGCTTTTACTTATGGAGATGGAATTGTATTAGATACCTATGGTAATGTTTATACAACAGGTTATCTTTCTTATGGAGGAGCTATTGATTTTGATCCAGGAGCAGGTACAAGTAATTTAACTGCAGTTGGTAATCAGGATATGTTTACAGTAAAATTAGATAATGCTGGTAATTTTGTTTGGGTAAGACAGATTAGTGCAGGAGCTTCTACTAATACAACTTCAGAGGGCATAACACTTGATGGAGATAATAATATTTATACAACAGGTTTATTTAATGGGACTACGGATTTTAATGAAGAGGCAGGAACTTATAATTTAACTTCTAGCGGTGGTTACGATATATTTATACATAAAATGAGTCAGTGTCCTATTGTAACCACAAATATTACAAGTCAAACCAACGTCACCTGTTATGGCTCCTCTGATGGAGCAGTTACAATAAATGCGACAGGAGGAACCAGCTTCACTTATGCCTGGAGCCCAAGCGGAGGATCGTCTGCTACAGCTACAGGATTAGCAGCAGGTACTTATAATTGTTTGGTAACAAATCAGTGTGGTGCTACTGCCACACAAAATGTAACTATTGGTCAGCCATTGCCAAGCGGCGCCACCAGTGGGCCGGGTGGGGTTGGAACAAATGCTGATACCGAATTGTGGTTCGATGCTTCCAGTCTTGGATTAGCTAATAATTCAACTGTTGGAACCTGGACAGATCGTTCGGGGAACAGCCGAAGTGCTACACAAGGAACTTTAGCAAATAGACCAATATTTTTAACCAATCAGTTAAACAGTTTACCAGCCATTAATTTTGATGGTAGTAACGATTACCTGTCTACCGGTGCTGTTTCCGATTTGGATACTGATAACCAAACCTGGTTGTTTGTGACCAAGGCCAATAACAATATGCACACCGGCCATATTATGTGCAATGCCTATACCACAGGAACAAGTTCGGGTGTTGACCAATTTTGGAAATCATACATGAGTTCAACTAGCGGTAAATACACCAATCTAATCAAGAACAGCACAGGTACTTCCTTAGGCACGGCAAGTAACTACGATTCAAATTATCATATTATTGAAAATGTATGGAACGGGGCTACGGACATAATTACCACTTATGATAATGGGAGTTCTGCAGGTTCGCAATCGGGCGCTAATGCCACTCCTGGCGGGCATGTGCGTCTGCGTTTAGGGGCACAGTCTACTGCCGTGATCCCGGCAACCTATTATAATGGCAAACTAGCTGAAGCCATTGTGTATTCCAAAACATTGAACGAAGCCGAGCGTATTATTGTAGAAAATTATTTAGCCGCCAAATATAATTTAACGCTTAGCGGAACGGACATTTATGCCTACGATGCCACACATGGTTTCCAGGCTGCCGGTATTGGTATGCAAAGCAGCACATCCTTATCATCGGCCAGAGGAGGGATTGTTGAAATGAGCAATCCAACCTCATTAGCCAATGGCGATTTTTTAATGTGGGGCCATGATAATGCTACTACCGTTTCGAGTACCAGCGATGTGCCTACAGCCTACGGCGCAACCAGTGGCAAACGCATGCAGCGCGTGTGGCGGGCCGATAAAACCAACGATGCGGGTGATGTGACCATTACTTTTTATTTGTCGGGCATTGCAGCTGGTACATTGGCTAATCTGGAGTTATTGATAGACAATGACGGTGTGTTTACAGATGCTACCCGTATTACTTCCGGCTATTCTTATGATGATGGTTGCGATGTGGTTAGCTGGACGAATGTGAGCTTGTCGGACGGGCAATATTTTACTGTAGGTTCACCGAACGGTGTAGCCTTGTTGAGAACGGCCAATGCAAATGCCCTTGCTGAAAATGGGGCAGAAGAAGCAGAAAAAGATATTGTGGTTTTTCCTAACCCTAACAATGGCGAATTCAGTTTATTAGTGAATGAATTGAGCGAAGGAATGACAGCGGAAGTGTATAACTGGGCAGGACAATTGGTCCATAAACAAACAGTGGCTGAAAATCAAACTGTCATTAACATTGAGCAGCAGGCTGCGGGGATCTATTTTGTAAAAGTCATTGCACAGGATAAAATACTTAAGGTTTCAAAGATTGTGAAGCAGTAAAACAGTTTTTTAGTTTTTATAGGAACGTCCTCTTACTTTTGTGAGAGGACGTTTTACCGTTTTATCTGTTAAAACACCTCTTTTAACATTTAAAACAGGCATTTTGTGAGTAATTTGTTCATCCCTTTCCGATAAATTTCTATAAATTAGATGCTTATTCAAAATCCGGAATCCAATAATTCTAAACCAATAGCGACCTTATTTTACAAATAAAATCAAACCAGCAAATGAAAAAACTTTTATCCGCCATTTTTGTCATTTCATCATTTTTCGCCTCAGCACAATTCCCACAGGGCATCAACTACCAATCCATCATTCGTAATACGAGTGGCGTAGTGCTGCCATCCACAGCGGTTACTGTGGAGTTCAAGATCTACTCTTCCCCAACCTCCAGTCTTTCTACGTTGCTGTTGTACGACGAAACGCATTCGGCTACAACCAACAGCTTTGGAATGGTAAACCTGGTGATTGGGCATGGAAGCCCTATTGGCGGTGTGGTGACCTTTAACAATATTCCCTGGATAGTAGGTACAGAGTACGAGGTTTGGGTCAATTCCTCGCAAATGGGAACAAGACAACCTTTTATGAGTGTGCCATACGCTTTCAACGCTTTAACGGCCGACTGGGCGCCTTCGCCTACGCTTGCTGTTACAGGTAATACGCTTACCGTAGGTAGTAATACCATCACCATTCCAACAGGACCGAGTTACACCGCCGGCAGCGGCATTGGCATTTCGGGAAACACCATTACCAATAATGCACCCGACCAAACGGTGACTGTTACTGGTTTGGGTTCGGCTACGGTAACGGGTACTTATCCTAACTTCAGTATTGAAACACCAACGGTGGCGGCTGCAACACCTCCAACAATTATTGGCGCAGGTTCGGCTACGGTAACGTCGGCAGGAAATACCTTTACGGTAAACACCCCTGTGCCACAAGTGTACACGGCGGGTAACGGGATTGACATTACGGGCGGTGTGATTAGCAATACTGCCACCGCGGCCACACCAACCATTACAGGAACAGGAGCCGCCAACGTCACTTCGGCGGGCAACAGTTTTACAGTTGATGTGCCGGCTCCGGCTCCCCCGGTTATTGTTGGAACAGGTGCAACCAATGTCACCACATCCGGAAATACATTTACCGTCAATACACCGGCCTATACTGCCGGTAATGGCATTGACATTACAGGTGGTGTGATTACCAATACCGCAGTAGCTGTAACGCCTACCATTACGGGAACAGGCGCGGCCAATGTGACATCGGCAGGCAACAGCTTTACGGTAGATGTTGCTCCGGCGGTTACTCAAACAGTTACCGGCACCGGTATTGCTGTAGTAACGCCTAGCACCGGCAGTTCGGTGAATGTGGATGTGCCAGCCGCTATCTTAACCTATTCGCCGCCCACCAATGTACTCACCTTGTTCCAGGGTTCTTCGTCTACATCGGTTACACTCAACGGCACTGGTACCAATACGGTGAGCATTGTGGGTTCCGACCTGGCAACCGTAACGCCTACCACCGGCAGTAACTTTACCGTAAGCGTACCAACACCAAGCATGACGGTTGTGGGTGGTAGCTTAACGGGTTCTTATCCAACACAAACCTTAACCATTCCAACCGCAAGTACGTATGTGGGTACGGCAGGTAATATCTCCGTAAGCAGCAATACCATTAATTTGGCGACCACGGGTATTACCGCAGGAACTTATGGAAACAATGGTACAAGCATGGTGCCTACCTTTTCGGTAGATGCCTTCGGGCGTCTCACCACCGCTTCGCAATATGTACCAACGCTAGCGGGTGATGCCTTTGGAGCCATTAATGCGACTACCGTTCAACGTATCCAGGGAAGGCAAATAGCCGTAACGGTACCTTCTGCCAGCCAGGTACTCACCTGGAATGGCTCCGTATGGACGCCAAGCAACGTCGCAACTTCAATTAACGGAACCGGAACGGGTGTGGCTACAGTTACCACAACGGCTAATAACTTTACCGTGAATGTACCGGCCCCAACCTATAACCCTGCTACTGCTGTATTAAGTACTGGAACACAATCCATCACCGTAGCGCCTAGTTTATCATTAACAGGTACCACCTTAAGCTCGGGAGTATCCACCAACTCGGTAAACTTAGCTACGCTTCCCGGCTTATGGTCAGCCTCTTCAACCACTGCGGTGATATTGACCACCAACTCCAACAATGTAGGTATAGGAACCATTCCTGCCCCGCAGTTTAAACTGGATGTAGCGGCAACCGCCGGTAACTCAGTAACAATCCACGGTTTTAACTCAGGGGCAACCGATGCCTTCGCCGGTGTATATGGAGAAAACAGCAGCAGCGGTATTGGCGTGTACGCGCAAAGTAACAGTGGTAAAGGGGTTTTTGGTAAATCAACCTCTGGTTCGGGTGTGCATGGAGAATCTGTTTCCGGTGATGCAGGTCGTTTTTTAATGACTGGTACCGGCGCCTCTTTTGGTGTTCAGGTACAAACGAATGGAACCGGTGCTGCTTTGTATGCCAAATCCAATTACACACCAAATCCCTTAGCCGCTAAGTTCGATGGTAATCAAAGAGTGGTAGGTAACTCAACACTCGATTCATCTTTAATGATGACGGGATATGCTTTTACGCCGGGAGTTTCAACATTTAACCAGGGGAGGATCTTTTTTAACGGTACCAAATTTATGGTCTCAGAAAATACAGGAGCCTATAAACCTTTATTTGGCGCAACGCCATGGGTACAGGGTGTGGGCACGGTAACACTCACCAACATTAATGATAAAGTGGGTATTGGAACCGCTACACCTAATGCTTTATTGCAAATCGATAACAATTTAGGAAGTCTTGATGGCATAGGGCTTAATATGAACGGAACTTCCAACAACAGCAACGGCTTACAATTAAGGCATTTTGGGATTGGACATGCCGCTTACCTGGAAGTAGGTAATGCATCGAGTAATGCGAACATTATTGCAGCGACATCAAACGGTATAGGGATCGGTCTGGCCCTGTCCTTAACCAACAGTAACAGCAATGCAGGAGCTGTTAACATTACTCAAATGGGTAAAGGGAATGCAGGCTTTTTTCAGATCATCAATGCCAACAATCCTGCTAAAGCCATTGAAGCCATTACCAATGGTGTGGGGACGGGCTTGTCATCTACTCATACCGGTAGCACGGGGATAGCAGGGTATTTTGAGATTAATAACAACTCGAATTCCAGCCCCGCGCTTTATGCAAAAACGACTGGTCAGGGTACAGGAATTACAGTTGAGCAAATGGGTACGGCCCGCGCTATAGATGCCAGGATCTTTGGTTCTTCAAATAACCAGTCGGTTATTTACGCTCAAACGGTTGGTACCGGCCCTTCAGGATACTTTGAAGTTTCCAACACCTCAAGTACCAACAATGCACTTATTGGAGCGACTTTCGGTACGGGTGATGCAATTTTAGGAAATCACTTAGGTAACTCAGGTAGTGCAGGGCATTTTAATATTCCGGGAGGAAGTCCTAATACTTCCCCAGCTTTACTAGCAACCAATATTGCATCGGGGAATGCGTTGAATGCTAATGCAGGTCAGGGATCTGCCATCTCAGCTTCCAACTCCAGTTCTGTTTCCCCGACCATGAATCTTAACCAAAGTGGAATTGCAGATGCCGCGCAGTTTTATGCCACACAGGGCAGGGCATTGTATTTACAAAATAACAGTAGCAGCGGTTACTCCGCTCTGGAGGTTACCAATAATGGAACAGGTACCGGCTTGTCTGTGTATAAAGGTTCAGCTTCATCAGCGGGTAGTGCTGCCGTATTTTCAAATCCATCTTCATCAAATTCGGCCGATGCGGTTATTATGTCCAGCGAAGGAAGTGGTAGCAGTTTATATGCGGAAAAATCGTCATCATCGGTCGGTGGTAATGTGGCAAGGCTTACGAACCTGGCTACGGGCAATACAGCTGATGTGTTATTAGCAACAACTAATGGTGGAGGCGCTGCCATTCATGCCATAAACGGACCAACAGTGACAGGTGGAAGTAATGTTGGCTTATTAGTAGAAGACGGACATGTTAAAAGCAGGGCTATTGCTGTGAATGCTATTGGCACAGGGGCATCAAATATTACAGGACCTACCATTACAAGAACACCAGCGGCAGGTTTTGAAACCAACGATGTGAGCGGTGCAGTTAATATTAATTTTTCAAACCCTACCAATGTGAGTGCAGGACAATATGTGGAATTCCGGGTTACATTTTTAAAACCATATAAGGTTAAACCAAAAGTAATAGCAAGCTGTCAAACCTATCCTTTATTGGTTTACATAAGCGGTACCAGTTTAACTGATTGCCAGATCGTGGTACACAACCCCGGAGCTACAATAAACAGTATCTCAAACATTGTAGTTAATTACTTCATCATAGAATAGTCACTAAATACCAGATAAATGAAAAAACTCTTAGTCACCCTTTTTGCCATTTCGGCTTTATGCGTTAAGGCGCAGTTCCCACAGGGCATCAACTACCAATCCATCATTCGTAATACCAGTGGGGTGGTACTTCCATCCACAGCAGTTACGGTGGAATTTAAATTGTATTCCAGTCCAACATTCACGCTTCCAAATGTGTTGTTGTATGATGAAACCCATTCGGCAACTACCAATAACTTTGGGATGGTGAACCTGGTAATAGGGCAGGGAACGCCTGTAGGTGGTTTAGTGACATTTAACAACATTCCCTGGGTAGTAGCAGGTGTGCACTATGAAGTGTGGGTTAATTCATCCCAGGTTGGCACACGCCAACCTTTTATGAGCGTGCCTTATGCCATGAATGCTTTAACGGCCGACTGGGCACCTTCACCTACGCTTGCTGTTACAGGTAATACGCTTACCGTAGGTAGTAATACCATCACCATTCCAACAGGACCGAGTTACACAGCCGGCAGCGGCATTGGCATTACAGGAAACACCATTACCAATAATGCACCCGACCAAACGGTGACTGTTACTGGTCTGGGTTCAGCCACGGTAACGGGTACTTACCCTAACTTCAGCATCGAAACACCAACGGTAGCGGCGGCTACACCTCCAAGCATTGTTGGCGCCGGCTCGGCCACGGTAACGTCAGCAGGTAATACCTTCACGGTAAACACACCGGCTTATGTGCCTCCAACCATTACCGGAGCAGGTTCGGCTACCGTAACCTCGGCCGGAAATACCTTTACGGTTGAAGCGCCTGTGTACACCGCCGGTAATGGTATTGATATTACAGGAGGCGTGATAAGCAACACCGCGGTAGCGGTAACACCAACCATTACGGGTGCGGGATCGGCAACGGTAACATCAGCAGGTAATACCTTTACGGTAAACACACCTGTTCCGCAATTGTATACAGCTGGTTCCGATATCTTTATATCAACAGGAGGTGTGATTGATAATACGGCTCCAGATAAAACGGTGACCATTACCGCGGCAGGAGCGGCAACCGTAACCGGAAGCTATCCAAACTTTACATTGAACGTACCCAATGGCACGGCTTTACCGAATGGCTACAGCGGGCAGTTATTATTTAATAACGGAACCACCTGGGACACGATTCCGAGAATGAACCTGTATTTCGACGGTACTAATTTTGGGATTGGAACCCTGGCCCCTGCCATGAATTTTCATGTGGTAGGTGCTGGCCGTTTTGATGCGAGTGTAACCACACCACAGGTGTTTACCGATAACATCAAGATCACCGGTGGTACTAATGGTCAGGTGCTTACCAGCGACGCGGTAGGGAACGGTACCTGGCAAACACCACCTACTTACAGTTTAACGCAGGGAGGATCGAATATTAACCTCACACAAAATGGTACTACCATTGCAACCGTAACCTTAACAGCGGCTACCAGCACCAGCTTGTCGGCTGGTAACTCAAACATTGTCCTGAACCAATCGGGCAATGCTTATACCATTACACCGGTAACGCCAAACTTTACCAATGTAGGGCCAAGTACCATTACGGGAGCTTTTCCAAACTATACGCTTACATCAACGGCTTCGCCAAGCACCACATTGGTGCAGGGCAGTAATGTGACCTTGAACCAGAGCGGTAATACCTACACCGTTGGTTCGGTAACTCCTACCTTAACAGTGAACGGGGGCGGCGGCTCATTGGCAGGCGCTTATCCAAACCAAACCTTAACCATTCCCGCAAGCAGTACTACAACAGTAAGCGCGGGAACAAACATTTCGGTTACCGGTACAGCTCCAAATTTCACGGTATCTTCACCAAGCCAGTCGCTTGCGATAAACAGTAATTCATTAAGCATTACCGGAGGTAATACGGTGACGATCCCAACATCTACTGTAGTAGCCGGAAGTAACATATCTGTTACGCCATCGGGTAATTTATATACCGTGAGCGCGGCAGCTTATTCAATTACGTCCACTTCAAATACATTGACCTTAAGCAACGGTTCGGCCATTACTACAGCCACGGTACCAACCTTTTCTTTATCAGGCGGTATTGCCAACCGTATTACCAAATGGACCAGCGCAACGGCGCTTGGCAATGCAAATATTATTGATAATGGATCAAGCATTATCATGAATCCTACTTCTTCGGTACCGGGAGTAGTAATTAATAGCAACGCACTTAACGCTCATGGTGGAAATTTATCGTTACAAAGTTCAGTTGCAGCAACGTCTCCAAGTAACGGATTGGGCTCTCTTTACTTTGGTGCTACAGGAGGAATGTATGACGAAGCAGGGATAAGGGGGGAACGTGACGCTCCAAGTAGTGGTGGATCGGATTTGCCCTCAGCATTGGTGTTTTATACAACGCCTGATGCAAGTTCAGCGAATGTGGAACGTATGCGCATTAACAACCAGGGGAACGTAGGAATAAACGACCCGGGAAGCAGTGGTAAGTTTGTAATTGCTCACAACGCGACGGCCGCTTTTCCAACGGCTCATTTTAAAGAAACCGCTACCAACGGTTTAACCCGCATGAAATTTTCGAACACCAACGTCGCCAATAGCTTTTTTGAGATCGCCACACAGGTTACCTCTACATTCAATACATCGGCATTAAGCATTAATGTCAACGATGCGTCAAACGTTTACAATCCTGTATTCCTCATCAGCGGCGGTCGCCAGGTATACGTTAATGCGCTTAACTTTCCATTGGCAAGTTTTCATGTGATGGAAGGCGCTTCTACTTCGGGTGGCGGTATTATTTCGGAAGGTTTCGGGCAAGCCGGCCAAATTATGATAACCAGGAATAACCAAACAGCTACTACAAGGGTTGCCGTAACAAGCGGTAATGAAGTAGGACGTTTGGTGTTCTCAGGATTTAACACCACTAACTATAATCCTAACAGTTCCAGGATCGTGGTAAATGCCACCGAAAACTTTACCGGTTCGGGACAAGGTGCCGAGATGGTATTTAGTACTGTACCAAACGGAAGCAGCGCTACCCAGGATGTGATGCGTTTAATGAACGACGGAAGAGTGGAAGTGAAGAACGGATTATTTATTCCGTATAGCGGGCCGGCTGCAGGTAAAGTATTAACATCCGATGCTGCCGGTAATGCCAGCTGGCAAATGCCGGCTATTCCTACAGGCCCCTGGAGCAAAATTTCAAACACTGTAACTTTAACAAACGCTGCTGATTGGGTTGGTATTGGTACCAACTCGCCAAATAGTCCATTTCAGGTAGCCAATTATATCTCTTTTGAAGGTAACGGATCCAATACGGCGATTGGTTATAATACAGGAGGCGGTGTTTCGCCTAATAACTTTTACAATACCTTTGTTGGGGCTTATGCAGGCGAGCAGGCTGCCACAGGAACAGGTAATTCCAACAGCTTTTTTGGCTATTATGCGGGGGAAAATACCGTTAATGGTTTTGGCAATACATTTATGGGAACCATGGCGGGCTCAAATAATAATGTGGGAAGCAACAACTCCTTCTTTGGATCAGGCACCGGGCAGGCCAACAATACCGGGATCAATAACACCTTTATTGGTGCAGCTGCTGGTAATAATAATACAACTGCGCAAAATAATACATTTATTGGTAAGGGAGCAGATCTTTCTTCTTCTATCCAATACACCAATGCCACAGCTATTGGCTTTAATACCAAAGTAAATAACAATGACCTGATTGCATTGGGGAATAACTCCGATGTGGTGATTGGAGGAAGCAAAGCGGCAGTTGTAACCCCTACACCCGGAGGAAGGTATTTAAGTATTATCAATAATGGCCCCTATACAAACACCAGTATTACAGCCATTGAATTGCAGGGAAATGTGAATGGGGGAAGTGCTACCGTAGGGAAAATTGATTTCATAAATGGGTTGACACCAACAAGTATTGCCAGGATAGAAGCCTTTACATCAAGCGCTTCTGTTTCACAGGGAGCATTACGTTTCTATACTAATGCCGGAACTTTAACAGAGGTTATGCGCATTACTCCTACCGGAAGCGTTGGTATTGGTACCAATAACCCGGGCGGCTTGTTTGAGTTGGCCCTCGACCAGGGACGCAAACCGGGCACAACGGCCTGGACCGTTACATCCGACGAGCGCTTGAAAAACATTGAAGGCGCTTACACCAAAGGCCTTCATGAAATTACACAACTAAATCCTATTCAATACCATTACAAAAACGTAGGCGAAAGACAGTTTAAAGAAGAGGTGTTGAAGAAACAACAGGTTGGTTTCAGCGCGCAGGAAGTACAGCGCATATTCCCTGAGGCGGTTGAGGTGGATGCTGATGGTTACCTGAGCTTCAATATTCACGCAATTTTAATTGCTTATACAAATGCCGTTAAAGAATTGAATGCAAAAGCGGAGGCGCAGCAAAAAACCATTGACGAACAGAAAAAAGCCATGGAGCAACTGCAACAAAAATATGACGAGCGTTTAAGAAAACTGGAAGCCGCTTTGGAAAATAAAACGCAGAAATAATTTTTTGCCCGGAATAAAAAATTGAAAAAATTAAGATATAACATGAAGAGAATAGGAATCATTAGTTTATTGTTTTGCAGCCTGCTGTTTAAGGCGCAAAATATAAACCAGGTCTTTAACGCGGCCGGTGGCGGCGGGCAAATTGGCTCAAGCAACATGGAGGTGTATTACAACATTGGCGAGCCCATTGTATCCACCGAAGTAAATGCCATTAACCTGGTAACACAGGGCTTTTTACAACCCGACCTGGCGGGCGAATTTGGTTTAACAGCAACCTCCTTCATATCGCCCAATAGCTGCGCCGATAAAACAGATGGTTTCATCCGCATTACGGCTTCCATTTCGGGAGGCGTGCCCCAAAGCGATTTTCAGATCTCTTATTACTGGAGTCCTTCTTCTTATTGCACCGATTCAAGCCAATGCTCTACCATCAATAACCTTCCGGCAGGCACTTATTCGGTGATGGTTATTTCTCATTACATCGGTTCAGCCGCTTCGGTGCCAAACGATACCGTAAGCTTTACCAACATGGTGGTGGCCGGCAGTACCGAGCCTTGCCAGATCAGCGTATTTAATGGGATCTCGCCAAACGGCGATGGGAACAACGACCTGTTCTTTATTGAGAATATCGACCAGTTTCCTTCCAACCATGTGGAGGTATTTAACCGCTGGGGGCAAAAATTATTTGAAGCCGATAACTACGACAATGTGAACACCGTTTGGAAAGGCACGCAAAAAGATGCGGGAACCCTGGCACCATCGGGAACTTACTTTTACATTATTACGCTTGGCAACGGAACAAAACCCATTAAAGGCTGGTTGGAGCTCACCAGTAATCAATAACACATTATAAAAGGACGACATGAAAAATAGTATCATAACGCTTTTTGGATGCCTGCTTTACATTGCATCGCAGGCACAGCAAGACCCGCAATACAGCCTGTACCAGTTTAACCAAATGGCTATAAACCCTGCCTATGCTGGCGCACGCGATGCCGTAGCGGTAGTTATTGACGCGCGAAAACAATGGGTAAGTTTTCCGGGCGCTCCCACAACCTTGGGTTTTACGGTACATTCGCCGGTAGCTAACAACAAAGTTGGTTTGGGTCTTAACGTGGTATCCGACCAAATTGGCGCCAAAAGCGTAACCGGCGCTTACGGGAACTTTGCGTATATTTTAAAATTAAGCAACAAATTCAAGCTCTCATTTGGCTTAAGAGCTGGTTACCTCAATTATAAATTCAACTTTAGCAAGGTAAATTACAAGGATGCCAACGAAGCTACCATTACCGACCTGGCCAATACCAATAAAGGAACCCTGGATCTGGATGCCGGCTTGTTCTTAAAGAGCAACTCCTTCTTTATGGGCCTCAGCGCGTCGCACTTAAACAGGGCAAAAATATATAGCAACGATTACACTTCCTTAACATCGAACGGCACCGCGCAAAATTACACCGCTAATTATGTATTAAATACGCACCTGTTCTTTATTGTTGGAAAAGCCTTTGCTTTTAATGAGAATTTTGTGTTCAGTCCCAGTATCATGATACGAAGCGTATCCATGCAACACTCTGCCGATGTGAACCTGAATTTTTTAATAAAGCAACGCATCTGGTTGGGAGCATATTACAGGCTTGGTTATGGTGCCGGCGCCCTTATCCAGGTATATGCTACCGATAAGTTACGCATAGGTTATTCGTACGATACAGGCCTGGGATCACAACGTTTGTTGGGCTCCTCGCATGAGATCATGATTGGATTTGATTTTGGAAAATACAAATCAAAAACATTATCACCACGATTTTTATAATTACTAAATACAGGCATTTTCAATATGTTATTCAATATAAAAAATAGTATCAGTATAGCGCTCTTAACCTTGTCTTTAGGCTTGCTTGCCCAAAAGAAAAAGGCGGATAAGCTGTACGAAAAAGCGCAGTATATTAAAGCCATCTCGTATTACGAGAAAGCCGCCAAAACAAGTAATGCGGAACAAAAACAGGAAAGCCTGATAAAGCTGGCCGATTGCTACAGGGTATTGAACGAATACAAAAAGTCGGAAGACTGCTACCGCCAGGCCATTGCCTTGGGAAAAGTAAACCCTGATGTAAACTACAATTATGGCAACGTCTTAAAAAGCAACAACAATTACGCCGAAGCCCTAAATAATTACTTTGTTTACCTGGAGGCAAAACCAACCGATAAAAGGGCCGAATACGCTATCAGGTCATGCAAAGAAATTAAATACTGGCAAAGCAAGCCGCAGGAATACCAGGTAAAAGATGTAGAAGCCATCAATACCAAACACTCCGAATTTTCGCCGGTAGTACTAAATAATAAGCTGGTGTTTATTGGCGAAAAACAAAACGATTTTATTGAATACACCACCAGCGACCTGAACGGGCAACCCTACTTAAATGTATTTTATGCCGACTTAAAAGGTAGTGACCTGGGTAAGGCTAAGCAGTTATCCGGTAAAGTAAATTCAAATTACCATGATGGGCCGGTGGCTTTTACCGAAGACGGCAAGACCATGTTCCTGACGCGTGTCAACTATATTGTAAACAAACGGAACAAGGATTTTGTGAACCGTGCTAAATTATACATTTCAACGGGACATGATAAAAGCTGGAGCAAGCCGCAACCTTTCCAGTATAATTCCGATGAGTATTCCTGTGCACATGCCAGCATTAGTGCCGATGGCAACACATTGTATTTTACATCCGACATGCCGGGAGGTTTTGGCGGAAAAGATCTCTGGATGTGCAAAAAGAATGGTACAGGTTGGGATAAACCAGTAAACCTGGGTGTGGATGTAAATACAAGCGGCGACGAAATGTTCCCATACATTCGTAAAGATGATATGTTGTTCTTTTCCTCCAACGGTTTGCCGGGTTTTGGCGGTTTGGATATTTTATCGGCAAAACAAAAAGGAGGACGCTGGTTGCTTAACCGAAATGAAGGTTTGCTTTTGAATAGTCCCGCCGACGATTTCGGGATCGTGTTTGTGAACGATAGCATCGGTTATTTCTCATCCAACAGGGATGGTGGAAAAGGAAAAGACGATGTGTACTCATTTGTGTATACAAACAAATACATTACGGTTGACGGTACAGTATTGTTAACCGAAAATAATAACGATCCGGCCAAAGATGTAAAAGTATATTTGCTCGACGATAAAGGTAAAGTGCTCGACTCTACCAAGACCAATGAAAAAGGCTATTTCGCGTTTAAGAACCTGGAAGCCGACAAATCATACATGGCTGAGGTTGAGAACGACGATGCAGCTTTCAAAAATAAATCACGCTATTATTTAGCTGATAAAAATAATAAGATCTCCCGCATTACCCATAACCAGGGGCCGGGTCAAAAATTTGTGTTTAAGAACCTGCCGGTCGATCCTAACGGACTACCAGACCTGTATAATGACGATGACCTGAGCCTGGCCGGTAATTTATTGTATGGCGAAAATCCAAGCAAACCATTGGCAAACAAAAAAGTGGTTATCAGGAATGAATCGGGCGATGTGCTGGAAACCACCACTACCAATGAATTTGGTGCCTTCGCGTTCAGGAACCTGCCACTCGATCAAAACTACAGCCTGTCGGTAGAAGATGATGACCTTCCGGCGGATATGAAGATCACGCTCACAAACAAAAGCGGTAAGGAGGTTAAGTTTGCCAAATCCGACGCCAAAGGCAAATTCAAATTCTCCATCCTTAGTGTCGACAAATCGGCTATTGATGATCTGAGCGTGGATGATAAAGAATTAATCATGGCATTGAATGGTTACTTGTACGACCAGGATAAAAAATCGATCCCTAATGCCAAGGTCATTCTCTTCAATAAAAATGAAGTGATCGAGAATATCATTACCGATGACAAGGGTAAATTCTCGTTCAAGAACCTTGGAGCCGAGAAAAATTATTTATTCAGCATCGACGATTCAGACCCGCGCTTTGCCGGTGTAACCAAAATATTTATCGCCGATGCCAAAGGAAGGATCTACAGGGAACTGAAGCGAAATAAAAATGGCAAATTCCAGTTCGACCTCATAGAACTTGACCGTACAGCCATGGGTGAGTACTCGGTAGACGATCCTTGGTTGGAAGTATTGCAAATGAAGAACAAGCAACGTCAGGAAGCCATTACCATTATCGAGAGTTTATATTATGCCTATGGCGATTATAAGATCGACGCGGCAGGTTATAACATTCTGGATAAAGTAATTACGGTACTCAACTCCAACCCGAACCTGAACATTGAATTGAGTTCCCATACCGATTCGCGCAGTTCCGATTCGTATAATATGACCTTGTCGCAAAAAAGAGCGAAAGCCGCGGTTGATTACATTATTTCTAAAGGGATCAGCAAATCGCGCTTAAAAGCGATTGGTTATGGCGAAACCCACTTGTTAAATAACTGTAAAAACGATATGCCTTGCAGCGAGGAAGAGCACGCTAAGAACCGGAGAACGGAATTTAAGATCGTTGAGGTTGGAAAAATTTAAAATCTTGGCACAATAATTATTATTTTTAAAACATAGACCTAAACGTCTATGTTTTATTGTTTAAAAAAAACACGCATGAAAAAACTTTACATTTTACTCCTTACCATAATTTCGTTTCATTCCTTTGCTCAAAAAGACAAGGATTATACCCGCTACTACAACTCCTGGCGCCTGGGATTAAACATTGGCGGTGCCTGGCAAACTGCTGATTACACAAGCCGCGCGGGAATAGCCGGTGGCTTAACACTTGAAAAAGGATTTGCCGAAAATGCCACCAACTTCTTTTCGTTTGCTGTGAGAGGCCGCTACCTGGCTGCCAATACCTATGGCATGGATTATAACCGTAATTATGAGTTAAGGAGCAATCCTGCCTACAATGGTACGTATGATCCTAAGGTGAATTTTTTAGATAGCCTTCCTGTGGGAAGACAATATGTGTTCGATAATTATAAAACCACTTTATATGAAGGCTCTCTTGAGCTCCAGGTTTCCTTTAATCGTTTAAGGGAGCAAACGCATGTGATCCTGAACCTATGGGGTGGAGTAGGTATCACAAGCTACCGCGCTAAATCCGATTTGTTGGATGGCGACGGGAAGATGTATGATTTCAGTAAAGTGGATTCCAGTGGCAACCGTTCGGCCTTGAGCAGTTATAAAAGCCTGATTGATAAAAAATACGAATCCTATGCTTATGGGAGCAGGAACGGAAATTTGATCACCTTTTCACCATCGGCCGGCATTGGGTTGGGCTACCAGTTCTCTCCCGGTTTTTCTTTATTGCTCGAGTATAAAGTAACTTTCCCGCAAGGTACCAATGCCGATCTGCTGGATGGGAAGCTCAGCCGGAACCACGATGCCATTGCCGGAAGCAATGACTACTACCATTATACCGGCATTAATTTTTTATTTACATTAAGAGCCAAAAAGAAAACAACAACACCTAAGGACGAAACAGTTTATACCAATACGGTTGCTCCTGTAGAACCGGTAGTACCTATACAACCTGTTACCCCAACCGCATCGGTTGCGCCACAAAATACAGTAGTAACAGTTCCGGTAACTGAACCCGCTCCTGTTATATCCTATATTGCTCCTGCTACTAACGCTCAGGTTGTTCAGGGACAACAGTATAAAATTGCCGCGCAAATTTTGAATGTAAACAATGCGGGCCAAATTCAATTCAGGTTTAATGGTGTGAGCTACTCTAACTTTACATTCAATCCGCAAACACACATCCTTGAATTCAACAGCAATTTAAATGCTGGCAACAACTCCATCCAGATCATCGCCTCCAATGGCGGTGGAACAGACAACCGTTCAAGTTCGGTTATTTATGAATTGCCAAGGGCAACGGGCAACCCGCCAACATTGACCATTGTTAATCCGGCAATCTGCCCTGCAAATTCCCAGGCCAAAAACATGACTGTGATTATTAACGCCACTAACATTACGGCAAAAAATGAGATTGCTGTCAGGGTTAATAATGTGAGCACTACCAACTTTAATTATAATGCTTCTTATGGCAAAATAACCATTCCTTTAAACCTGCTGGAAGGCAATACCTCTGTTGAGGTTATGGCCACCAATGCTTTTGGAACAGCCAGTAAAAACTGCTATATCAATTATGTGCCACCAAAACAGGTAGAACTACTCCCTGTCGTAAGTTATATCAACCCGGTGCAACCGGGCATTGTATCGGCTTCGCAAAGTTATACCGTAAAAGCCCAGGTACTAAATGTAAGTGGACAAAACGCCATTTCGGTTTATTACAATGGATTGTCCACACCATTTATGTATGATGCTGCAAGCAAACAGGTTTCCATTGTTGTGAACTTGAACATGGGTTCAAACGCCATTAGCATTACTGCTAATAATACAAGTGGCGAAGACACAAAAACAACCAGTGTGAATTACCAGAAAACAAGGGTAGCTACAACCACAGGGCTTCCACCGGCAGTAACGCTTGTTAACCCGGCTACTGGATTAAATTCAACCACTAACAGCACATATAATTTTAAATTGGGAATTTTAAATGTCACTTCTAAAAATGATATTTCGGTTGTATTTAATGGCGTACCCGTTTCAGCATTCTCATACGATCCGGTAACAAAGGAAATTGACCTTGCATCGAACCTGATTGTTGGAAACAATACATTAATTGTAAAAGCCAACAATACTTATGGAACCGATTCAAAAACGATCCAGGTAAACTACCAGTTGCCACAAGTCATAAAAAATCCACCGGTTGTAACCATTACAAGACCGACGTCTTCACCTGCCAGCGTTATGGTGCCAAATTACGCGTTCAAAGCAACCGTGAGCAATGTGCCTAACAATGGCGGACTGATCGTAAAATTAAATGGCATGGTTGTTTCAGGCTATTCGTACGATGGTTTTAATTTGAACTACAACGCCACACTGGTTCAGGGAAATAATACCTTTGAGGTGAGTGCGTCAAATGCCGATGGTTCGGATAGCAAGAATGCGATCATGAACTATAAGCCAAAAGTAATTTCTATTCCCCCGGTTGTTAGCTTTATCAATCCTACATCGCAGCTTAACGCTACCGACAACCTCTTGTATAATTTTAAATTATCGGTACTCAATGTGGCTGCCGCTTCTGATATCCAGGTGCTTTTTAATGGCGTAGCACAAACAAATTTTGCCTTTAATACAACAACTAAGGAACTCGATTTCCAAACCAACTTAATAGTTGGCAACAATACACTCATTGTAAAAGGTACCAATGTGTTTGGCAGCGATTCCAAACAGGTAGATGTGACGTATACGCCACATGCCGAAATTAAACACCCACCTGCAGTAACATTTATCAGTCCTGCTACTACGGCAAATGTGCAGGATGCGAATTACCATTTTGAAGCAAGCATTGAGAACATACCAACGGCTGGCGGATTGGTGGTTACCTTTAACGGGAACCTGGTATCCAATTTTACCTATAATGGTTCTATTCTTGGCTACGACGCAAGCCTGAATTTGGGTGCTAATGTATTGCAGGTTTCCGCAAACAACAGCGATGGCAATGCTTCAAAAACAGGTCTTGTTACTTACCGTCAAAAAACCATCGTTATAAAACCGCCGGTTGTTAGCATTGTTCAACCAACAGGTACTCCTACTGTTACTACGAACTCTTATGATTTCTTATTTAATGCAACCAATACTACTCAGAGCCAACTGGAAGTATCACTCAATGGTACGGCCGTTACGTATACATTTGCATCGGGACAGGGTGGTTTTAACTCCGCCTTAATCCCTGGCAATAATGTTCTATCGGTAAAAGCGGTAAATCCTTCCGGAACCAGTACAAAAACGGAAACCGTATTTTATAACAATAGCCGCGGCGGAAGCCCTTCTGAAGTTCCAACCAGGGCATACGTTATTTGTCATCATGATGCGGATCCTAATGTTGCTCCACAAACCATTACCATTAGTTATGAGGATTGGCCTTCGCACCAGGCGCATGGCGATACCATGGATGCCTGCCCGACTACTCAAGGCATACAGGTAAATCCAAGGCATATCCCAACAGAAAATAAACCTGCTGAAGGAAAACAGGATACATTAAAAGCAACACCAACCAATACTCCAAGAAGGCCAAGATAATATGAACTATATTTTATTTGACGATTATTCGCGAAATAATCTTTTACCCTTTACTTATACAAAACCGGTTTGTGGAATCCGGATTGGTATTTTAACCATTAAGGAAAAATGGGAAAAATACCTGAACGCGCCGGTTTCGTATTTTACACAGGATTATTTGAGCACGCAATATAAATTGCATAGCACAGACGATAACCTTTTTATTAGCGGAAAAGTTTGCCCTAATGCAGAACTTTTAAAATTAATTTTGCAGCTTGGCACCAATGAGGCTATAAAACATGGCAACGACCTGTTAGGCTACCGTACAGGAAGTACTGCGGGTTTCGATGCGGAAAGTATTTTGGCAAAGGCAACACAGGTTGACGTGAATTATATTTCGGTAAAGGATTTGTGGGATATTTTTTCAAAGAACGGAGCCGCGGTTAAAGAAGATTTTGAATTGCTCACCAAAGGAAGAACCTCAAAAGAATTACCGGCATCCAATACCGTGATAGGAAATAAGGCTGATGTATTTTTAGAAGAAGGTGCCGTTGTAGAAGCCGCTATTTTAAATACCAGATCAGGTCCCATTTACATTGGGAAAGATGCCGAGGTAATGGAAGGCTCTGTTATTCGCGGGCCATTTGCCTTAGGAGAACATTCGGCTTTAAAGCTGGCTGCAAAAATATACGGGCCAACTACCATTGGTCCGCATTGCAAAGTTGGCGGCGAGGTTAACAACTCGGTTATTTTTGGATACAGCAATAAAGCGCACGATGGCTTTTTGGGTAACAGTGTCATAGGGGAGTGGTGTAATTTAGGTGCCGATACCAATAACAGTAACCTGAAGAATAATTACGGCAATGTAAAATTGTATAATTATAAAAAAGACACCATGATTGATACAGGCTTGCAATTTTGCGGTTTAATGATGGGCGATCATAGCAAATGTGGCATCAACACCATGTTCAATACAGGAACGGTTGTTGGGGTAGGGGCCAATATCTTTGGAGGTGGTTTCCCGCCAACCCATATTCCTTCGTTCAGCTGGGGCGGTTCAGAAGCTATGGAAACATATAAGCTTGATAAAATGCTGGAAACAGCCCAAAGGGTGTATGAGCGCCGTAGCCTTTCGGTTTCCGAAGAAGAAAAAGCCATCCTTGAAAATGTATTTAAACAAACGGAGAAATATAGGAAGTTTAGCTAATTGTTATTGCTTCTCCGCCAGCCGACGAATCGCGATGACGATATCGGTTTAATTTGTCTCTTTCAAAAAAATTACTAAATTTGGTATAAGGCCCTATGAGTATTAACCTTAAAACCAAATTGCCTATGAAAAAAATCTTTACTCTGCTTCTTTTATTTAGTTTCCAGTTCTCAAAAGCCCAGCATTATACGCAGGGTGTGCTTTTTGATACGACGCTTTACTCGGGGTTTTATGCCTATACTCCGGGATGTTCACAAACTTACCTGGCAGATATTAGCTTAGACCCTTCATTGTATAATTATCCCGATGGACTGCAATTTATGCTGATAATGGATTCGGTAAGTTATCCTGTTCCCTCTACACCACCTTACCAGGTTGGCGATACTTTTATCATTGATGCCACGCATCACTTTGGAGTGATAAACCCAAACGTACGGTTTAAGTTCAGGATAAAATTAGTGGGAACCCCAACAACATCAGGCCAGGTATATCCATGCCAACTTGCATTAAATCAATGTACTTGTCTTTGTTTTCAAATGACCATCGCTGCCGATTTAGGTTCTCAAACTTGTTCTGTTGATCTGGCACAAGCTATCGCGGATAATCGCAAAACCGGTATGATGGTGTACCCTAATCCTGCAGTTAATGCACTGTCGGTAAACGGAGCTCCAGGCCATGTCAGCCTGCATTTGTACGATTCATTTGGTAAACTGGTACTGGAACAGGAAATGGATGGAAACAGTACTGTAAACACTGCTAATCTAACCGAAGGTGTTTATACATTGAGCATTGATGATGGTAAAAGCAAAACCTTTACCAAAGTGTTAGTGTCCAGATAAGCTTTATTATTAAGGGCAAACAATATTCAATGCCAGAGGCATTACTTTTATGGAGAGCTTATCCTTTACCAGGATAGGCTCTCCGTCGTAATGCACAGGCATTTCGCCCTCAAACTCAACGTCGATGTCGGTTCCTTTTTCTGAAAGAAGGTTAACCGAGGTATGAATTTTTTTCGAAAACAACTTAATTCCTATGCCGGCAATTGACAGGTGTGAAAATGGTTTTAAAATGCTCACATTTAAAATGCCATCGTGTAGCTCGGCTTCGGGAGCAATGTACACATCGTTTCCCCATTGCCCCGCATTGGCAATGGTAATTAAAAATGCTTTGGTTTCCAGCATCCTGCCATCAATGGTTATTTTGTAGCTGGATGGAGCGTATTTAAAGAACTCGCTGACACTGGTTTTAAAATAAGTAGCGAAGCCGCGTTTGGTGCTGGTGGCAAATTTATTGGCAATCAACGCATCGAAACCAATACCGGCAGTACAAAAGAAAGGGTTACCATTAAGCGTGGCGCCGTCAATTTTTTTGATCGTACCTTTTTCAATTACATGGAGCGCTTTTTTCAGGTCGAGTGGGATGCGGTTGCTCCTTGCCAGCCCATTGCCTGAACCTAAAGGAAAAATGCCCAGTGCCATGGGTGTATGTGCAACTACGGAAGATACGCTGTTCACCGTGCCATCGCCTCCGCAGGCAACTACAATGGAATAATCGCCGGCAAGGATTTGATTTTTTACCGATTCAAAATCATCCCTGTTTTTCCATACGATCAAGTCGTAGGGAATGGTTTTCGGAAAATGCGTTTTGATAAAATCAATGATGTTGATCTTTTTTTTTACGCCCGCGTTTGGGTTAATGACGAATGCGATCTTTTGCGGCATGATTTATTTTTTAGCGGATGTAAAGAAAAACTCTTTCAGGTAATTTGGTTCGGCATAAGCGGTATCGGCAAATTCTTTTTTCTGGTATTTCTCCCAAGAAAGACTGATTAATGAGCCGGCCGAAGCGGTGATGTTTTCTATAAAGCGAGCATTTGCTAAGGTTGAAAGTAAAGTTTTGGCTTTTGGCATACCGTCGCCAAAAAAATAAATAGCTTCTTGTTGTTTTGCAAAGGTTTTAGTGCTTTCCTCATTTAGTACCATGGCATTTACCGGCAATACCTCTTTCAGATCCTGGGCGTATAAAGCGCAATACACCTCCATGCGCCTTGCATCCAGCATTGGACAGTATAAGGAATTGGCATTTGTTTTTTTTAAGGCCATAACGGTTAATGCCTGCAGGGTGTCAATGGTAATTAATGGAACCTGGAGTGCATAAGCCAGGCCTTTGGCTGCCGAAAAACCGATGCGCAAGCCGGTGTAGGAGCCAGGCCCGTTGCTTACCGATATGGCATTGAGTTGCTGCGTGGTAATGCCCGCTTCTTTTAAAACATCCTGTATGAATAGGTGCAGGTTTTCGGCATGGGTGTAGCCATTGTTTAGTTCCTTAATAGCAACCAAATTTTCGTTATGCGATAAAGCAACGGAGCAAACCGTTGATGTGCTTTCTATGTGAAGGATATAAGCCACTCCTTATTTTTTATCGGAAAAGAGTTTGTCCTTATCCACCACTTTTATTTTAGCACCATCTTTCAAAAATTTCGACACAGCGCCATATGGTCCCGAAATGATCTCATCGCCAACGGCAACGCCTTTTTTAATTTCTATGTAATCATTATCCTGTATGCCGGTTGTAACGTATACCATTTTAGCTACACCATTCCGGTTAACAAACAGGCATTCTTTTATTTCTTCCTTTTTCTTGTTAAGCTTTTCTTCCTTCTCGTCTTTAACCACTACCGATTCTCCTTCATCGCCAAACTGATCTTTTGTTTTCGTGGTATCGCCACTACGCGTTGTAACAGCAGGTATTGGCACTGTAACAATGCTTTTTGCCCGCATGGTCTGGATCTCAACACTGGCGCTCATGCCCGGCCTGAATGGTGCAGGGTTGTCGTTGCTTACCAAATCAAGGTACGATTCGCGTAGCATCCTGATCTTTACAACAAAATTAGTTACCTGGTCGATGGAAATGCCCGTGGTGTTGGCTGAGTTTGCTACTTCTGTAACAATGCCCTTGAATTTTTTACCGGTATAAGCATCCACTTCAATAATGGCTGTGTCATTTTTATGAATGCGGATAATGTCATTCTCATTCACTTCCACACTGGCTTCCATCTCGTTTAAATTTGCCAGGCGAAGGATCTCGGTTCCCTGGAGCCCTTGTACGCCTACTACGCGTTCTCCTTTTTCCACGTTTAGTTTGGAAATGGTACCATCAACAGGCGAGTAAATGTAAGTCTTGCCTAAGTTTGAGCTGGCCTCTTTCAACGATGCTTCCATCCCTTTTACATTATAATCGGATGATTTGATGCTTTCCATTAATCCATCAACGTTTGCTTTGGCCGATTCGTAAGAGGCTTTGGCAACATCCATTTCCTGTTGTGAGATCACATTCTGATCGAATAACTTTTTATTCCTGGCATAAGCCGCGTCGGCCTGTGCTAAGCTGGCTTGTGCCTGTGCCAGTTGTGCCAGCGCTGTTTTAGCATTCGCTTTCGAACTGTTTACAGAAGCATTCACCCGTTCAAGGGCGCTCTCATAAATGTCGGGCTTGATACGGCAAAGCAGGTCGCCCTTTTTTACCTGGTCGCCTTCTTTAACCAGCATTTCCACAATCTCGCCCGATACATCGGAAGTGATCTTCAATTCCGCTTCGGGTTGTATCTTTCCATTGGCCGAAACGGTTTCAATGATGTTACGGTTCTCCGCTTTTTCGGTGGTCACTTCCGTTGGTTCTTCACCTTTCACAACTTTTAAAATAATCACCACTACAATCAGCGCGATACAAATTCCTATGATCCAGTATAATCTTTTCATGTCTTTTAATTTTTAACCGCTGAAACCGCGGAGTTTTTTGCAAAGTTTTAAAAGCGATAAACTTTAATGTTCTTAACCTTTTAAGATTCTTAAAATGTCAAGGGCTTGCCCTGGTAATAATCCAGCACTTTCAGTTTAAACACATAATCGTATTTTGCCTGCGCTAAATTTCCCTGTGCATTTTGTAAACGTAGTTTTGCCGAATTGTAATCAAAGGCGCTGATGCTACCCACATTGAATTTTTGTTGTGAATAAAAGAAAGATTGCTCCGAAGCGTCGACAGAAGCTTTGCTTGCGTTGAATTTGTTAAGCGCCGCTTTGGCATTGGCATAAGCTTGTGCAATGGTCTTGTATAAATTTTGTTCCAGCAGGTCCTGGCTGTATTTGGCATTGAGGGCATTTAATTTGGCATTTTTTACACCCGTGTAAGTTTGAAGCCCGTTGTAAATAGGCACCGATAAGGTAAACCCTACGCTCTTATTCACGTTATCTTTAAACTGGTCGGCAAATGGTTTTTTCTCCGTCACGATCTCGTAATGTGGCTGGTATACTATTACTGATCCGTCAAGCGTTGCAGCCACCGGATCAACGCCTGTAATGTTTGTGGAAACAATGTTCTTATCCAATCCCGAAGTACCGGTACCTATGGTTCCGGTGGCCGATAAGGTTGGGCTAACCCTCCCCCTGGCAACGTCAAGGTTCTTTTCGGCAGCCAATAAATTATAGCCGGCGCTTTTGATCGAATGCTGGTTCTTGAGCGCCATCTCATAAATTTCCTGAACCGATGCCCTGGCCAGTTCATTGTTCATCATGTCAATATTGGGCCTGGAGATGGAAAAATTATTCAGGCTGTCGATGTTCATGATTTGCTTTAAATTTAAAAGAGCGATCTGGTAGTTGTTATCCGCTGTGGTAAGATTCACTTCGTCGTTGGCCAATTGCGCTTTCAGGTCGTATACCGCGCTCTTTGCCAGCGTACCGGCCTCCGCTAATTTTTCGGTACGTTCCAGTTGCTGTTTGCTAATGTCGTATTGGGCTTTCGAGATGAGCAGGATCTCGTCGGAGAAAATAACATTGATATAAGCGGTAGCAACATTTAAAGCAAGGTCGTTCTTTTGTTGCAGGTAAGTTTCGGTACTCGACAAATATTGGTACTGATTGGCTTTAATGTTATTGTACTGTGCAAGTCCCGACCACAGTATTACATTGGAAGAAACATAAAAGTTTTGCGATAATACCTGCGTATTGGCAAAGGTATTGGTATAACGGTCAATGGTACGACCAAAGTTATAGGTGTGCTGGGCGCCGGCGTTTATGGTTGGCAAAACAGCGGCTTTGCTTTGGGTAGCATTGTTTCGGTTTATTTTGGTACTAATCTCGGATTGCTTTAATGAAATGTTGTTTTTTTGCGCGTAATCAATGCACTGTTGCAAATCCCATGCATTACTTTGGGCAAGGGAAAAAAGGGATGATCCCAGAAACAGGATCGTATAAATGAAAGGTTTCATAGTTGTTTAAAATCAAGGGTAAATTTAACTAAAAAAACACTTGGATCAACCAGCTTGCAAAAACGGAAAATTAAAGTGCTAAATGGTCATTTTCAGCCGTTTCACTGTTATCCAGGAAAAGGTACAATTTTGCCAAAAAATGCTAAACGAAAGGGTTTATTTCAAAAACGTTTGTTTCTCCATATAGCCCGTATGGTAAAAATAGTTCAACGTTTGATAATCGTCCCGATTTGAAACATTTCTTCTGCATACTTTAGTCAGATAATACTAAAAAACACCTTAAATGAAAACACTTTTAACCTTCGTATTTCTTTTGGGCACCCTTTTAGCCGGGGCGCAAAAATTTGAATGGGCAATAGGAGCAGGGACTACAGGCGCCGAAATCGCTTCCGACCTGGCAACTGATCCTGTAACAAAGACCCATTATATTATCGGTACATTTTCCAACACATTAACCTTAGGTTCCACAACGCTCACATCGTTGGGTGCGGCAGATATTTTCTTTGCCAAACTGGATGGCGACGGGAATTATATTTGGGCCAAAAGCCTGGGAAGTACCGCTATTGACGAAGGTAATGGGATCACCTACGATGCTTCGGGTAATGTTTACATTACCGGTGGTTGTCGTGCTTTAATGACTTTTACCACAGCGCCTACGGTTCAAACCATTACGCCAATGGGCACCGAGGATGCGTTTGTGGCCAAGTATGATGCCAACGGTAATTTTTTATGGGTAACCGATATTAACGACAACCTGAACGGAGGAGATGAAGCAGGTAAGGCGGTTGAAGTGTCGAATGCTTCGAGCAGCGTATATGTAGGGATTGAAGAAACCGGCAAGCACCAGGTATATGTTAGAAAGTATGCCATGGCCACAGGTATAAGCGGGAGCGTTTATATGGCTGATGCTACAACGGTGACGTTAAAAGATATGAAAGTGAGACGCAATACACTGGCCTCTCCCGTGTCGGATGAGGTATATGTTTGCGGTAGTTTCAGCGGCAGTCTGAGCTTTAATTTTGGCAGTAACATACACAGCGCCTCCGGTAGCAGTACGGATATATATGTAGCGAAATTCTCCAACTGGCAGGGTTCTCCTTTAAGGTCCTGGTCTTTCAGTGGCGGCGGCACCGGTGCCGATGTGTGTAATTCCATTGATATTAACCC